>NZ_JBITHR010000016.1:0-191671 GCF_044458185.1 Streptomyces sp. NPDC050485
GGAAGCTAAGCCTTTCAGCGCCGATGGTACTGCAGGGGGGACCCTGTGGGAGAGTAGGACGCCGCCGAACAAATTTTGGGGAAAGCCCCGCACCAGGATCCTTCGGGACCACGGTGCGGGGCTTTTCTGCGTTTAAGGTCGAGTCATGCGTTATGACCTCATCATCTTCGACAACGACGGCGTGCTCGTGGACAGCGAGCCCCTCTCCAACACCATCCTGGCCGGGTATCTCACGGAGCTCGGTCATCCCACCTCGTACGAGGAATCCCTCCGCGATTACATGGGGGCCGCCGTTCACCGCGTACACGATCTGATCAAGGAGCGGACCGGGGAGTCGCTGCCCGCCGATTTCGACGAGACGCTGCACGCCCGGGTCTTCGCCGCTTTCGAGCGGGAGCTGCAGCCCGTCGCCGGTGTCACCGACGTACTCGGGAAGCTGGTCGTGGACGGGGTGCCGTACTGCGTGGCGTCGTCCGGCACTCATGAGCGGATCCGGGTGGGGCACCGCAGAACCGGGCTTGACGAGTGGTTCGAGGAGGAGTGGGTGTTCTCCTCGGAGGATGTCGGGCGGGGGAAGCCGGCGCCGGATCTGTTCCTGCACGCGGCCGAGCGGATGGGGGTCGCGCCCGAGCGGTGCGTCGTGGTCGAGGACAGTCGGCTCGGGGTCGAGGCCGCGCGGGCCGCGGGGATGGCCGTGTACGGGTTCACCGCGATGACGCCCGCCGAGCGGCTCGCGGGGGCCGACGGGTACTTCGACGACATGGGGCAGCTGCTCGGATTGCTCGCGTGATCCATCTACCCAGGAGTAAGTAGCCGCCCTAGGCTGTGCGGCCATGACAGACGCACGCCTGCGGCACGGCAGGGCGTCCCTGGCGGTGAGTTTCTTCGCGCAGGGCATGGCCTTCGCCCTCCTGGTGACCCGCATACCCGCGATCCAGGAGCGGTACGGCATCTCCGACGGGCTGCTGCCCGTCTTCCTCGCGGCCGTGCCGATCCTCGCGGGGGTCGGCAGCGTCTGCACCGAGCAGTTGGTCAAGCGGGTCCGGCCGAGCGCGGTGCTGCGGTTCGCCCAGCCCGCGGTGCTCCTGGCGCTGCTCGGGGCCGGGGCGGGCGACCGGATGTGGCAGGCCGCGCTGTCGCTCGGCGCGTTCGGGCTCTCGGTGGGGGCGCTCGACGCGTCCATGAACATGCTGGGGGTCAGCCTCCAGCGGACGTACGGGCGCAGCATCATGCTGGGGTTCCACGCCTCGTACAGCCTCGGGGGGATCGGCGGCGCCTCGCTCGCCTGGGTGGGGGCGCACTGGCAGCTGCCGCTGCTCGTGTCGTATCTGCCGGTCGTGGCCGTGCTGCTGCCGGTGTGCCTGGTGGCCAGCCGGTGGTACGTCGACGGGCAGCCGGCCGTCGACGCGGCGGAGGGGGCCCCCGGGGCGAAGCCCGTTGTCTTCCGGCTGCTGCTGCCGCTGTGCCTGGTGATGAGCTTCGCGTACATCGGGGACTCGACCGTCTCCAACTGGAGCGCGAAGTACCTCCAGGACACGCTGGGCAGCTCCGAGCAGCTGTCGACCGTTCCGTACAACGTCTACATGGTGACCACGCTGCTCGGGCGGGCCGCGGGGGACTTCGGGGTGCGGCGGTTCGGGGCGGTGGCGGTGGTGCGGCTGGGGACGGTGCTGGCGGCGGCCGGGTTCGCCGTGGTGGCAGCCGCGTCCGGGCCCTGGATGGGGATGGCCGGGTTCACGCTGCTCGGGTTCGGGCTGTGTGTGATCGTGCCGCAGACGTTCGCCGCGGCCGGGCGGCTGTTCCCGGGCGCCAGTGATGCCGCGGTCGCCCGGCTCAACGTCTTCAATTACGTGGGGTTCCTCGTCGGCTCGCCGCTCGTCGGTGCGCTCGGCGACGCCTGGAGCTACCGGGGGGCGATGCTCGTGCCGATGGTTCTGGTGCTGCTGACGCTGGTGTACGCCCGATCGTTTGGCTCCGAGGCCGCCCGATACGGTGGCGGGCATGAGCGGCCGCGCACTGTTGATGTGGGATGAAGCTGTCACGCGCTACGACTTCGGACCGAGCCATCCGATGGACCCGGTGCGACTCGCGCTGACCATGGGTCTGGTGCGGGCGTACGGGCTCGACAAGCAGCTGGACGTGGTGGCCGCGCCGCCGGCCGGGGACTCCACGCTGCGGCTCGTGCACCGCGAGGACTACGTCGACGCGGTGCGGGCGGCCTCCGCGAACCCGCGGGCCGCGGACATCTCGTACGGACTCGGGACGGTGGACGATCCCGCGTTCGCCGGGATGCACGAGGCCTCCGCGCTGATCGCCGGGCAGTCGGTCGCCGCCGCCGAGGCGTTGTGGGCGGGGGAGGCGGCGCACGCGGTGAACTTCGCGGGCGGGCTGCACCATGCGATGCCGGGCGGGGCCGCCGGGTTCTGCATCTACAACGACGCCGCGCTCGCGATCGCGCGGCTGCTTGAGCTGGGCGCCGAGCGGGTCGCGTACGTGGATGTCGATGTGCATCACGGGGACGGGGTGCAGGCGGCGTTCTGGGAGGACCCGAGGGTACTGACGGTCTCGCTGCACGAGCATCCCCGGATGCTGTTCCCCGGGACCGGGTGGCCGGAGGAGACCGGTGCGGACGGGCCGGGCGAGGGCGGTGCCGTCAATCTCGCGCTGCCGGCCGGGACCGGCGACGCGGGGTGGCTGCGGGCCTTCCACGCCGTGGTGCCGGAGCTGATCGCCGACTTCCGGCCGCAGGTGCTCGTCACCCAGCACGGGGCCGATACGCACTTCGAGGATCCGCTCGCCCATCTGGCCGTTTCGCTGGACGCGCAGCGGGCGGTGCAGGCCGCCTGCCATGAGCTGGCGCACGAGTACGTCGAGGGGGCGAAGTGGCTCGCGCTCGGCGGCGGGGGGTATGCGGTGGTGGACGTGGTGCCGCGGTCCTGGACGCATCTGGTGGGGATCGCGGGGCATGCGCCGATCGACCCGGAGTCGGTGATTCCGGCGTCCTGGCGGGATGAAGTCTTCGCGCGTACGCGGCAGTTGGGGCCGGGGCGGATGACGGATGGGCGGGTCGTGTCGTGGCGGGGGTGGGATGCGGGGTACGACCCTGCGGACCGGCTCGACCAGGCGGTGCTCGCCACTCGGCGGGCGGCGTTTCCGTTGCGGGGGCTGTTGGCGTAGGGGGCGTCCTGTTACGCCAACTGTGCGTCCTGCCCGGGGTTTTGACGCGGATGGTTCGTTTCTGCGGGAGCATCGTTGCGTGTTGAGTACCGGGGCGCTGCGGGCGCATCTTCTGGCGGCCAGGCTGGCTGGGCCCGTGGCCACCTCTCGGGAGGAGAGTCTGCGGAGTTACCGGCTGTTCGCGGCCCGGGATCCGCGGGTCACCCTCGGTCTTGATCCCGAATGGGGCTGGGGCGAGCGGGACTTGCTGCGGCTGATGGCGGACAAGTGCGGGGTGAGCGACGACCCGCGGTACGTCAGCGGGCCCGATGCCATCGATCCGGAGCGGACACTGGCCGGGCTGGACGCCTTCGCGGCGCGGCTCGGGGCGGTCGCCTCGCATCGGGGTGCGGTGCTGCTCGGGACCGGGCATCCGCACCGGCTGCTCGGGTTCTACGCCGCGCTGGCGGACGCTTTGTCGGCGGCGGGATGTCCTGTCCTCACCCCCGCGCAGGGTAGCTCTGTCGACATAACGACCCGGTTCGGGGTACGTACGTACAACCTTGACTACGTACGGGGAGTCGCGCTGGTGCGGGAACCCGGGGCGCGGGGAGCCGGGGGCGAGCCCGGTGCGCACACCCATTCACCGCTCCCGGTTCGGGTCGCGCTGGGGGTCGCGGCGGGGGGCTCTGGGCGGGTCCCGGACCTTGTGATCGGAGATCACGGATGGGTCTGCGGGGCAGGTCAGCTGGGCATCGAGGCGGTCGGGCTCGCCGACACCGACGACCCGGCGCTGTTCGTCGGCGAGGCCGAGGGGCGGGTGTCCGTGGCCGTTCCGCTTGATGACGCTGTGCGGTCCGATTACTACCGGCCGCTTACTCGCTATGTACTCAATCGAGCGTGTCTGTCACAGTAGGCGGCCGATGGCAGCTCCTCTTCCCCACTCGCACCACCCGCCCCTAGTCTGGGGAGTGAGCGCACAGCGACGTTGAGTCACCGGAGGGGAAGCCGGTGCGCGTTGGGTGCGGAAGGTACAGGTGGGTCATGGCTGCAGACCAGAGGCCTCTCAACGAGGTCGTGTTCCTTACCGTGGCGGAAGTCGCCTCGGTGATGCGAGTGTCAAAGATGACCGTGTACCGCTTGGTGCACAGCGGTCATCTGCCGGCGATCCGGGTGGGCAGGTCCTTCCGGGTTCCGGAACAGGCAGTTCAGGAGTACCTCCGCGAGTCCTTTGTGGGGGTGGAGACGGCCTGAGGGGGCTCCCCGCTCCCCTCGGATTACGCCCCTCACTCAGCGGCAGGTAGGCTAGGCCGACGTAGGTCGTGTGGGCCCAGACGCCCCGCACCGAGTGAGAAGAAGTGAGCGAGGGTAGTCGTGGGCTCTGTTATCAAGAAGCGGCGCAAGCGGATGGCCAAGAAGAAGCACCGCAAGCTGCTCAAGCGCACGCGCGTTCAGCGTCGCAACAAGAAGTAAGCGAGCGCTGTTCGTGAATTCGCAGCCCTCCCGCCGCATTGTCGGTGGGAGGGCTGCGGCGTTCGCGGAGGCAGTTTCTCGGCCAAGCGCCGGTACGTGGTCATCGCCGCGCAACATCCAGCCGCTACGGTGGCGCAGAGGGTGCAGGGGCGTACCGAAGGCCGAAGGAAGGCGCTGATCTTGGGGAAGGTCGTGCTCGTCACCGGAGTGGCCCGGCAGCTGGGCGGTCGCCTGGTGCGGCGGATCCAGCGGGACCCGGAGGTGGACCGGGTGATCGGGGTCGATGTGGTCCGGCCGGGGCACCATTTGGGTGGTGCCGATTTCGTACGGGCGGACATCCGCCAGCCGGCGATAGCGAGAGTGCTCGCCGAGCACGGTGTGGACACCGTGGTGCACATGGATGTGACCGGGACGCCGCTGAGCTCCGGCGGCGGGCGTGCCACGGTCAAGGAAACCAACGTCATCGGCACCATGCAGCTGCTCGGCGCCTGTCAGAAGTCGCCGGCGGTCAAGCGGCTCGTGGTGAAGTCCAGTACGAGCGTGTACGGGTCGGCGCCGCGTGATCCCGCGGTGTTCACGGAGACGACGCCGCCGAAGTCGCTGCCCAGCGGGGGCTTCGCGAAGGACGCGGTCGAGGTCGAGGGATATGTGCGCGGATTCGCGCGCAGGCGGCCCGATGTGGCGGTGTGCGTGCTGCGCTTCGCGAACATCCTGGGTCCCAGCGCCGACTCGCCGCTCGCCGAATACTTCTCGCTGCCGGTGCTTCCGACGGTGTTCGGCTACGACCCGCGGCTCCAGTTCGTCCACGAGGACGATGTGATCGACGTGCTGCGGATCGCCTCGGGCGAGCCGCGGCGCGCCACGCTCAACAGCGGGACCTTCAACGTGGCGGGGGAGGGCGTGCTTTTGTTGTCGCAGTGCTCGCGGCGGCTCGGGCGGCCCACGGTGCCGGTGCTGCTGCCGGCGGTCCGCTGGGTCGGCACGGCGCTCAGGACGGTCGGGGTGACCGATTTCTCGCCGGAGCAGATTCGTTTGCTCACGCACGGCAGGGTGGTCAGCACGGCCCAGATGCGCGAGACGCTGGGGTACGAGCCCAAGTACACGACGGCCGAGACCTTCGCGGACTTCGCGCGCAGCCGGGGCCCGGGGCTGCTGCCGCCGGACTCGCTGGCCAGGGCGGTGGACCGGGTGTCGGCGCTGCCGTTCGCGCCCTTCCCCGGCGCGGCCCTCGCCCACGCCACCCCTTCGAACGCGGAATGAGGAGCGCACCAACGATGGCGGATGCCAAGGTCATCCCGTTCGACGACGACCGCTCGCGGCAGAGCGCGCAGCGCACCGGCCGCAGGCGCCCGGCCCCGGGCCGCCGCAAGGCCGACCCCGTGGCCCAGCCGCTCGACAGGCCCGCGGCCCCGGTCAGTGCCCTGCCGGGGGCGCAGGAGCCCGTCGAGGAGGCACCCGGGGCCGCTGCGGCGGCCCCCGAGGAGCAGCGCGGCGGCTGGGACCGGCGCATCGCGGGCGGCCTGTCGTTCCTGCGGCGGCGGATCACCGGCGAGTACGACGTCGATGAGTTCGGCTACGACAAGGAGCTCACCGACCAGGTCCTGATGTCGATCCTGCGGCCGTTCTACGACAAGTACTTCCGGGTGGAGGTGAAGGGCGTCGAGAACATCCCGGCCGAGGGCGGGGCGCTCGTCGTCGCCAACCACTCCGGGACGCTGCCGCTGGACGGGCTGATGATGCAGGTCGCCGTCCACGACCACCATCCGGCCGGGCGCCATCTGCGGCTGCTCGCGGCCGACTTGGTGTTCATGCTGCCGGTCGTCAACGAACTGGCCCGCAAGGCCGGGCACACCCTGGCCTGCTCGGAGGACGCCCAGGCGCTGCTTGAGCGGGGCGAGGTCGTCGGGGTGATGCCGGAGGGCTTCAAGGGCATCGGCAAGCCGTTCGGCGAGCGGTACAAGTTGCAGCGGTTCGGGCGGGGCGGGTTCGTGTCGACCGCGCTGAAGACGGGCACGCCCATCGTGCCGTGCTCGATCGTCGGGGCCGAGGAGATCTACCCGATGATCGGGAACGCCAAGACGGTGGCCCGGCTGCTCGGCTTCCCGTACTTCCCGATCACGCCGACGTTCCCGTGGCTCGGGCCGATGGGTCTGGTGCCGCTGCCGACGAAGTGGACGATCCAGTTCGGCGAGCCGATTCCCACGGACGGGTATCCGCCGGAGGCGGCGGAGGACCCGATGCTGGTGTTCAACCTGACGGACCAGGTGCGGGAGCAGATCCAGCACACGCTGTACAAGCTGCTGGTGCAGCGGAGGTCCGTGTTTTTCTGAGCGTTCCGCTGCGCGCCGGCTCTGGGCGTGGGCGGGGGACGGAATCGACGGAGGGCCGGGTTTCCCCGGCCCTCCGTGCGTAACCTTCCGTGCGTAACCCTCCGTACCTACTCCGCCTTGTCCGCGTCGATGCCCAGGCCCGGTAGCAGGCCCGGCAGCAGCGGGGGCAGGGTGACGTCCGGGACCGGGGGCTTGCCGGGATGGCCGGGCTGGGCGGGGGTGATGCCCCCGGTGCCCGGCTCGAACAGGCCGCCCGTGTTGCCGCCGAGCAGCCCGCCGTTCGACGGGGAGCCGGAGGGCCGCGGCTTGTCGCTGGTGCCGGGCGTGCCGTGGCCGGACGAGGCGGCCGAGGACGGGGTGGACGGCTGGCTGTTGCCGGAGGAGCCGCCGGGGTGCGACGAGTCCGTCCGGCCGCGCGTGGTGGACGACGTCCTGGGCAGCATCGACTGCAGCGGCTCGACCTCCTGGTCTATGGCGGCGAAGACCGAGCTCACCTTGTTGCCCACGTCGTTCAACTGGGTCGGCAGCTTGCCGCGCAGCTTGCTCCAGCTGTCGCGGTGCGCCTCGGCGAAGGAGTTCAGCGCCGCGATGGGGCCGATGGAGCCGTCCCGCGCATACGCGTCGTGCAGCAGGCGGTGGCCCTCGGAGGCGTCGTGCTCCATGCCGCTGAGCGCCCGGCGGACCTCCCCGAGCTGCTCGTGGTCGAGGTCGCCCGCGCGGCCCCGCTCCATGAGGCGGCGCGCCTCGGAGAGCCGGGTGGACGCCTGGTCGAGGTAGAGCTCGCCCCGGGCGGCGTCGTCGTCGGCCATGCCGAGCTTGAGGTCTTCCATGCCGCGTTTCAGCCCGTACAGGGAATCACCGGGAAGGGCGTCGGAACTGGCAGCGGCCACGCCGCTGAACGCGCCCGCGGCCACACCGATGCTGAGTCCGCCCGCCGCGATGCCCTTGGACCAGCGGGAGCGGGGTCGCAATTTCCGGAGCGACGCCGCCCGGTGGGCGCCGCGGCCGGTCCGCTGCTCGGGCACCTGAGGGTCGGCGGCACCGCCGCCGGCGAACATCCGCTCCATCTCGGCCATGAGCAGCGCCCGCTGCTCCACCTTGACCTGCGGGTCCATCTCCGGTTTCGGCAGTTCGCCGAGCCCACCCGCCAGGGTCAACATCCTGCCGGTGTCGGCCTGTTCGGCCCCGCCGGTCTCGGGTGTCTCCTGGTCGGCCGCCGAGGCTTCTTCCAGGGCCTGGGCGAAGGCGTTCGCCCGCCGGTGCGCCGATACGTTCGCGATCACTGGCGGCACCTCCTCTCGTCATCACGGTCGACTCCCCAAGGGGCCTGGAAGGTTGCACGCCTTGACCACATCCACACGATCGAGTGAGCGGCTGTGGACATGGCGTGACCACAGGGAGCCTTCATTCCGCACAACGACGGACGCGGCACTTGGGTTACGGACGGAAGATGATCGGACCACAGCGTCATCAGGAGCTCACCGAAGGTGAGTTGGGCCCGCCCCGGGCGGGTCGGCCGGTGTCGTCCGGGCGGAGGCGGGGCGGGTCATCGGGCGTCGTCCGGGAGGAGCCGGGCGAGGGTGCGCACGGCCCGGTACTGGAGGGTTTTGATCGCACCCTCGTTCTTGCCCATGACGCGGGCGGTCTCGGCGACCGAGAGGCCCTGGAGGAAGCGCAGGGTGACGCACTCCTGCTGCTGGGGATTGAGCTTGCGCACGGCTTCGAGCAGGGCGGCGTTGGAGAGGGACTCCAGGACGGAGTCCTCCGGGGAGCGCTCGACCTCGTTGGCGTCGAGCATTTCGCCGGTGGTCACTTCGAGCCGGAAACGGCTCGACTTGAAGTGGTCGGCGACCAGGTTGCGCGCGATCGTGACCAGCCAGGCGCCGAAGTCGCGGCCCTGCCAGGTGAAGGTGGAGATCCGGCGCAGGGCGCGCAGGAACGTCTCGCTGGTGAGGTCCTCGGCGGTCGCCTTGCCGCCGACGCGGTAGTAGATGTAGCGGTAGACCGTGTCGCTGTACTGGTCGTAGAGCCGGCCGAAGGCGTCGGCCTCGCCGGCCTGGGCGCGTTCGACGAGATCCATCATGCGGGCGCTGTCGCTGTCGGCGGTGGGCCGGCGGGCGGTGGGCGTCGCGGACGTGCCCGTGCTGCGGCCGCCGCTCCGTCTACCGACTGCGGCACCACCGTCGGCCAGGGCGTAGCAGGGCCCGACGGGTGTTGCGGTGGCGAAGGCAGGGGCGCCGGCGTACGCGGTGGGGACGAATACGCGCAGGCGGTCGACGACCGCCCCGCGCAGCGTAGCCAGGCCCGAGGCGTCAACCCCGACGTGTGGGTACACGGGACTCCCAGAGGCAGAGCTTCCATCACGTGCAGTGCGGAACCGTTCACCCATCGTGGCGATGTGCGGGTTCCGGATTGCGTCTGAGGAGAATAACGCTTCGTGCAGGGAGCGCTACACCCAGTTGCTCAAATCGTCGATTCCGTCGCTTCTGTTACGTCTATGCGTCTGTTCAAGTCGCACATCGTGAGCAGAAGTTGATCGAATTGCTTCGGGATCTGTCCGTGATGGGGATCTGTTGTGCCCGGGTGTCGTCAACGGGGCAGACGGGCCAAGGGGGATGGGGGTGAAACCCCCGCAATCGAATATTGGGGCGGCCGACTACCGTCGGCGGCGGTGCAGGGCGACGGCGGCGGCCGTGCCGCCCGCGAGGGCGCCGACACCGGCGGCGGCCGGAATGCCGACCTTCGCGGCCTTGCGGCCGGTGCGGTAGTCGCGCAGGCGCCACTCGCGGGCGCGGGCGTGTTTGCGGAGTTTGGCGTCCGGGTTGATGGCGTAGGGGTGGCCGACGAGCGAGAGCATCGGGATGTCGTTGTGCGAATCGCTGTACGCGGCGCAGCGCGACAGGTCGAGCCCCTCGGCGGCGGCCAGCGCGCGGACCGCCTCGGCCTTGGCGGGGCCGTGCAGGGGCTCGCCCACCAGGCGTCCCGTATAGACGCCGTCGACGGACTCGGCGACGGTGCCGAGCGCGCCGGTCAGGCCGAGGCGGCGGGCGATGATCGTGGCGGTCTCGACCGGGGCGGCCGTCACCAGCCAGACCTTCTGGCCGGCGTCGAGGTGGGCCTGGGCGAGGGCGCGGGTGCCGGGCCAGATGCGGTCGGCCATGTACTCGTCGTAGATCTCCTCGCCGATCGACATCAGCTCGGAGACGCGGTGGCCCTTGACGATGGACAGCGCGCTGTCGCGGGCGTCCTGCATGTGCTCGGGGTCCTCGACGCCGGCCAGTCGGAACCAGGCCTGCTGCCAGGCGAATCTCGCGAGCTCGCGGCGCTGGAAGAACTTGCGCTTGTACAGGCCGCGGCCGAAGTGGAAGATGGCGGCGCCCTGCATCACGGTGTTGTCGAGGTCGAAGAACGCGGCGGCGAGGTCGTCCCCGACGACGGGGAACTCCGGCTCCGAGGGCTTCTCGGCGGCCTCGGCGCTCGCCAGCGCTGCCAGTTCCTGCGAGGACTTGCGGGCTGCCTCGGCTGCGGCCTCGCCGGCCAGCACGCTGCGTGCTGTCGCCGAGCGCCTACGAGGGGTGAGCCATCCCAGTGCGGCCATGTCGTGAGCATAGCCATTCTGTTCGGAAGTACCCGACCCGCCGGGATGCCATGGCGTGAACTCTCCGAGGCCGCTGTGTTAAACGGACGATCCGGGCTTATGGGTCCGCGTGGGGGCGCGGGGGTTGGAGAATGGAAGGCATGAGTTTCTTGCCGCGACGTACGAAGAGGCAGCCGGGGCGGAACGCCGCCGAACGGATGGTCACGCTCATCGGAAAACCCGGCTGCCATCTGTGCGACGACGCACAGGAGGTGATCGAGGCCGTGTGTGCCGAGACGGGTGCGGCCTGGGAGAAGAAGGACATCACCCAGGACGAGGCGCTGTACAAGGAGTACTGGGAGCAGATCCCGGTCGTGCTGGTCGACGGCGAGCAGCACACCTTCTGGCGGGTGGATCCGGGCCGTCTCAAGGGCGCACTGGCCGGCTGAAGCGAGTCCTGGCGCAGTTCCGGGCGGTGGACGGCTGACCGGCGCGATGATGGGGATCGCGATGGTTGCGGTTACCATCATGGTCGTTTTGCTGTGGTTCGGGGGTATCGCTGTGAGGAGAGTGTGCGGCTTTGCCCCCTTCGGGTCCTGAACGGACTGAACCCGTCTGCGGTTCCGCGATTTGCTCGTCACGTCGCGTGAGCCCGGTCACTTTGCTCGGACAAAGCGGACACCATCTTTGTGCACGCGTTCACAAAGACATAGCCTGCATCCGACGGGGCGGCCCTGGAACGTGTGGCCGCCTGCAGCCCCGCTCATCCCGCAGGAGCACCGTGGCAACTGGCCGAACTCACCGACCGGCGACCCGAAGCCGAGGAATCCCCGAGGCCACCGTCGCCAGGCTTCCGCTGTACCTGCGTGCGCTCACCGGTCTTTCGGAGCGCTCCGTGCCGACGGTCTCCTCCGAGGAGCTCGCGGCCGCCGCCGGGGTCAACTCCGCGAAGCTGCGCAAGGACTTCTCGTACCTGGGCTCGTACGGCACCCGCGGTGTCGGGTACGACGTCGAGTATCTCGTCTACCAGATCTCCCGGGAACTGGGGCTGACCCAGGACTGGCCGGTTGTCATCGTCGGTATCGGCAACCTCGGCGCCGCGCTCGCCAACTACGGCGGCTTCGCCTCCCGCGGTTTCCGGGTCGCCGCGCTGATAGACGCCGACCCCGCGATGGCCGGGAAGCCGGTGGCCGGGATGCCGGTGCAGCACACCGACGACCTGGAGAAGATCATCAGCGAGAACGGGGTCTCGATCGGGGTCATCGCGACCCCGGCGGGCGCTGCTCAGCAGGTGTGCGACCGGCTGGTCGCGGCCGGGGTGACCTCCATCCTCAACTTCGCGCCGACGGTCCTGTCGGTGCCCGAGGGCGTCGACGTGCGCAAGGTCGACCTCTCCATCGAGCTCCAGATCCTCGCCTTCCACGAGCAGCGCAAGGCCGGTGAGGAAGCGGCCGTCGCCGAGGCCGCCGCGGCCGTGGTGCCGCCGGTGCGCGGCGCCGTGGGCAATGGCCGGAAGGGACCGGACGGGGACATGCCCGCCGTGATGCCGGCATGAGCCTCCTGGTCGTCGGTCTGAGCCACCGCAGCGCCCCCGTGAGCGTCCTGGAGCGGGCCTCCCTCTCCACGGACGCGCAGGCCAAGCTGCTCCACGACACCCTCGCCGCCGAGCCCGCCGCCGAGGCGGCCGTGCTCGCCACCTGCAACCGGATCGAGCTGTACGCGGACGTGGACAAGTTCCACGCCGGCGTCGCCGAGCTCTCCACGCTGCTCGCCCAGCACAGCGGCGTCGGCCTCGAAGAGCTGACCCCTTATCTGTACGTCCACTACGAGGACCGGGCCGTCCACCACCTCTTCTCGGTGGCCTGCGGCCTCGACTCGATGGTCGTCGGCGAGGGGCAGATCCTCGGGCAGATCAAGGACACCCTCGCGCTCGGGCAGGAACTGCACACCGCCGGACGCCTGTTGAACGATCTGTTCCAACAGGCGCTGCGGGTCGGCAAGCGCGCCCACAGCGAGACCGGCATCGACCGGGCCGGGCAGTCGCTCGTCACCTTCGGCCTGGAGCAGATCGCCGCGGGCGAGCCCGTCGAGGACTGGGCCAAGGGCAAGCGGGCGCTGGTGATCGGCGCCGGTTCGATGTCCTCGCTCGCCGCGGCGACGCTCGGCCGGATCGGCGTCAGCGAGATCGTCGTCGCCAACCGGACGCACGCCCGCGCCGAGCGCCTTGTCGAGATCCTCGGCGAGGCGGGCACGGCCGCGCGCGCGGTGGCGATGGCCGATGTGGCACACGAACTGACACGAGTCGACGTGGCGGTGTCCTGCACCGGCGCCACCGGCCTGGTGCTCACCGGCGCGGCCGTGGCCTTCGCGGTGGGCGAGGAGCTGACGGTGGCCGGGCCGGCGGACGCCGCCGCTGCCGCGGGCTGCCCCGTGGACTTCTCCGGCACGGCGGCCGCGGGTGCCGCGGTGGCCGGGTTCGGGGTGGTGGACGGGGCGCTCAGGGCCGATGGCGCGGCCGCCGCGACCCCTGGTGTCGACGCCGACTCCCTTGAGCTGCACGGCAGTTGGGCCGAGAACACCCAGCGGCGCCTTTCCCGCGCCGCGCGGGGCGTTCCCGTACCGGCCGGGCCCGTGCGCCTCGCGCTGCTCGACCTCGCCATGCCGCGGGACATCGACGCCGCCGTGCACCGGGTGCCCGGGGTGCGGCTCGTGGACATCGAGTCGCTCGCCGAGGCGTCCGCCGACGCGCCGATGGCCGCCGATGTGGACCAGGTGCGCGCCATCGTCTCCGACGAGGTGGCCGCCTTCGGCGCCGCCCAGCGGGCCGCGCACATCACGCCCACCGTCGTCGCGCTGCGCGCCATGGCCGCCGAGGTCGTGGCCAGCGAGGTCGCCCGCCTTGAGGGCCGGGTCCCCGGGCTCGACGACAAGCAGCGCGCCGAGGTCACCCAGACCGTGCGCCGCGTGGTGGACAAGCTCCTGCACGCGCCGACGGTGCGGATCAAGCAGCTGGCCGCCGAACCCGGCGGCGCCGGGTACGCGGACGCGCTGCGCACCCTCTTCGACCTCGACCCGGAGACGGTGGCCGCCGTGTCCAGGGCCGATCTGAACGACGCCGATGTCAAGAACCGAGGGCGGTCATGACCGAGAAAGCATTGAGGCTCGGGACCAGGCGCAGCAAGCTCGCCATGGCCCAGTCCGGCCAAGTGGCCGACGCCGTACGGCAGTTGACCGGGCGCTCCGTCGAGCTGGTGGAGATCACGACGTACGGGGACACCTCCCGCGAGCACCTCGCGCAGATCGGCGGCACCGGTGTGTTCGTCGTCGCGCTGCGCGAGGCGCTGCTGCGCGGCGAGGTCGACTTCGCGGTGCACTCGCTGAAGGACCTGCCCACCGCCGAGCACCCCGACCTGGTGCTGGCCGCCATCCCGGTCCGCGAGGACCCGCGCGATGTGCTGGTCGCCCGCGACGGGCTGACCTTCGCGGAACTTCCGGCCGGGGCCCGCATCGGCACCGGTTCGCCGCGGCGGATGGCGCAGCTCAACGCGTACGCCCGCAGTCACGGTATGACGATCGAGACCGTGCCGATCCGCGGCAACATCGACACCCGCGTCGGATACGTGACCAAGGGCGAGCTCGACGCGGTGGTCCTGGCCGCCGCCGGGCTCAACCGCATCGGACGCATCGACGTGGTGACCGAGTTCCTGTCGGTCGACACCGTTTTGCCCGCCCCCGGCCAGGGGGCACTGGCGATCGAGTGCGCGGCAGCCAATGCCGACCTCGCCGCCGCGCTCGCCGAGCTCGACGACCCGTTCACCCGGGCCGCCGTGACCGCCGAGCGGTCCCTGCTCGCCGCCCTGGAGGCCGGCTGCAGTGCACCTGTGGGTGCGCTCGCCGACCTTTTGGCCGACGGACAGGCTGTTCATGAGATGCGCCTGCGCGGAGTCGTCGGTACCACCGACGGTTCAACGCTGGTGCAGCTGTCCACCACCGGTCCCGTACCCACGTCGCACGACGAGGCGATGGCTCTTGGACGCGAACTCGCGGACGAGATGCTCGCCAAGGGTGCGGCCGGTCTTATGGGGGAGCGAGAACTTTGAGCCCCACCACCAACCCCACCGCTGCCGGAAACGTCACCTTCCTCGGTGCCGGGCCCGGAGACCCCGGACTACTGACGCTGCGCGCCGTGGAGGCGCTGGCGTCGGCCGATGTCCTGATCGCCGAGCCCGCAGTGCTCGACGTCGTTCGCGCGCATGCGCGGGCAGGTGTGGACACGCCCCAGCTGACGGTAGTTGACGAGGCGTCAACAACCGCCGGGATCCCGGTGCTGCGGGACGCCGCCAATCTTGTCATGGAGGCCGCGCGCTCCGGCAGGCGGGTCGTCCGTGCGGTCTCCGGCGACCCCGGCCTGGACGGCGACGCCGCCGGCGAGATGCTGGCCTGCGCCTCCGAAGGCATCCCCTTCGAGGTGGTGCCGGGCGTCGCGGCCGCGGTCGGCGTGCCCGCGTACGCCGGTGTGCCGCTGCGCGGTGCGGCCGGCGCGGACGTGCGCTTCGTCGACGCCCGCACCGCTTCCGAGCGGTGCTGGGCCGAGGTCGGCGCGAGCGACGGGACGGTGGTGGTCTCCACCACCCTGGAGACCGTCGCGGCCGCGGCCGGCGAGCTGGTCTCGGCCGGGCGCAAGCCCGACACCCCTATGTCGGTGACGATCGCCGGCACCACGACCAGGCAGCGGACCTGGAGCGCGACGCTCGGTACGGTCGCCCAGGTGCTCAAGCAGGCGAAGGTGCTGCCCTCGCCGGACGGGCACCAGGCCGTCATAGCCGTGGTCGGCGAGCGCAGTGCCCCTGCTCAGCGCGACCAGCTGTCGTGGTTCGAGTCCAAGCCGCTGTTCGGCTGGCGCGTGCTCGTACCGCGTACGAAGGAGCAGGCCGCCTCGCTCTCCGACCAGCTCAGGTCGTACGGAGCCGTGCCGCACGAGGTGCCGACGATCGCCGTCGAACCGCCGCGCACGCCCCAGCAGATGGAGCGCGCGGTCAAGGGCCTGGTGACCGGACGCTACGAGTGGATCGCGTTCACCAGCGTCAACGCGGTGAAGGCGGTGCGCGAGAAGTTCGAGGAGTACGGTCTCGACGCGCGCGCGTTCGCGGGCATCAAGGTCGCCGCGGTCGGCGAGCAGACGGCGGCATCGCTGATCGAATTCGGCGTGAAGCCGGACCTGGTGCCGAGCGGCGAGCAGTCGGCCGCCGGTCTCCTGGAGGACTGGCCGCCCTACGACCCGGTCTTCGACCCGATCGACCGCGTCTTCCTGCCGCGCGCCGACATCGCCACCGAGACGCTGGTGGCGGGCCTGATCGAGCTCGGCTGGGAGGTCGACGACGTCACGGCCTACCGGACGGTACGGGCCTCGCCGCCGCCGGCCGACACGCGTGAGGCGATCAAGGGCGGCGGCTTCGACGCGGTGCTCTTCACCTCGTCCTCGACGGTGCGCAACCTGGTGGGCATCGCGGGCAAGCCGCACAACGTGACGGTGATCGCGTGCATCGGCCCGGCCACCGCGAAGACCGCGGAGGAACACGGGCTGCGGGTGGACGTCATGGCTCCGGAGCCCTCCGTCCACAAGCTGGCCCAGGCCCTTGCGGACTTCGGCGCGGCGCGGCGGGATGCGGCGCTGGAGGCGGGCGAGCACGTGACCCGGCCGAGCGAGCGCCGACCGGGCGCGAGGCGGCGGCGCACGACGTAGTTGGCCCGGTCGGGGTGCAGGGGGTTCTGCCTCCTGCCCCCTCGGGAACGCTGCTCAGCGAAAATCAAGCCCCTCCGGCGTTTGAGGAGCGGGGTCTGGGGCGGAGCCCCAGCAGCCACCGGGCCGCAGCTGACCCTCATCCCCCGGAGGGTCTCGGGAAGGGGCGGGGTGGGGGAAAAGCGCCCCGCGCAGCGGCGTAGCGTAGGGGCATGACTGCGTACGGATCCTTTCCCGGGGCCCGGCCCCGGCGGCTTCGCACCACCCCCGCCATGCGGCGGATGGTCGCGGAGACCCGGCTGCACCCCGCCGACCTCATCCTCCCCGCGTTCGTACGGGAAGGGATCACCGAACCCGTCCCGATCCAGGCGATGCCCGGCGTCGTGCAGCACTCCCTGGACACCCTGAGGAAGGCGGCCGTCGAGGCCGCCGCCGCCGGGGTCGCCGGGATCATGCTGTTCGGCGTGCCCGAGGACGCGAAGAAGGACGCCGCCGGTACCGCGGGCACCGACCCCGACGGCATCCTCCAGGTCGCCATCCGCGCGGTGAAGGAAGAGGTCGGCGACGAGCTGGTCATCATGTCCGACCTGTGTCTGGACGAGTACACGGATCACGGCCACTGCGGAGTGCTGGACGCGGACGGCCGCGTCGACAACGACGCCACCCTTGAGCGGTATGCGGAGATGGCCCAGGTCCAGGCCGACGCCGGGGTCCACGTAGTCGGCCCTTCCGGCATGATGGACGGCCAAGTCGGCGTCGTCCGCGACGCGTTGGACCAGACCGGCCACGAGGACGTGTCCATCCTGGCCTACACCGTGAAGTACTCCTCCGCCTTCTACGGCCCGTTCCGCGAGGCGGTCGGCTCCTCGCTGCGCGGTGACCGCAAGACGTACCAGCAGGACCCCGCCAACACCCGTGAATCCATGCGGGAGTTGGCGCTGGACCTGGCCGAGGGCGCGGACATGGTGATGGTCAAGCCGGCCGGTCCCTACCTCGACGTCCTGGCCAAGGTCGCCGAGTCGGTGGACGTGCCGGTTGCGGCGTACCAGATCAGCGGCGAGTACGCGATGATCGAGGCCGCCGCGGAAAAGGGCTGGATCGACCGCGACCGAGCCATCCTGGAAACCCTGACCGGCATCAAGCGGGCGGGCGCCCACATGATCCTGACGTACTGGGCGACTGAGGTCGCACGCGGGCTCTGAGCCCGGGGGATTTGAACGCGGCTGCCTGCCCACTACTTTGCTGTCCCGTCTACCCGCCGCCAGGGAGGCGGGACAGCCGGGTCATTTGCCGATGCCGTACGGTCACGAACCCCCGAACTCCGTGCAGAAGTAGGGTAGTTCGGGTGTACGGGGACGTAGCCGGGCCCTTTGCGGGCGACGACCGCTGCCACCGCAACGCCGTGGCTGGGTGCTTCGAGGTCGCCCGTCGATCAGTTGGTGCTCATGCCGTGCTCAGGCCATGGGGTCCTCTCCTCAAAGACCTCACCCGAACCGATTGATCACGACTGGATACGCGCCCTAACAGCGTGGAGCGGCGGCGTTAGGGGGACGTTGGCGTGTGGTGAGAGGGTCGGCTGCGGCTGCGGCTGCGGCTGCGGGTGTCGGGCTACCCGTCTCGGCCGGCACGGCACCGCAGGCTCCCCATGCCGGACGTGGTGCCTCCGAAAGGACCCTATGCCTATGTACGCCAACGAACAGGCCCGGACCTCCGAGGGCAACAAGCCCGCCCGTAGCGCCGCGAGGACCGCAGCGCCGGGCAGCGGGGCCCCTGCCGCCCTCCTCGCCCTGCAGAGCACGGCGGGCAACGCCGCCGTCGTCCAGATGCTCCGCGGGGCCGGCCACGTCTGGGCCCAGGAGCAGCACCAGCACGGCGCCGGCTGCGGCCACCAGCAGACCGAACAGCCCGCTGTGCAGCGCTCATCCGTCCACGACGTCCTGCGCGCCCCCGGCCGCCCCCTCGACGACGCGATCCGCACCGACATGGAGGCCCGGCTCGGGGCCGACTTCTCCGACGTGCGCATCCACAACGACAGCGCCGCCAAAGCCTCCGCCGCCGAGGTCGGCGCCCGCGCCTACACCTCCGGCAGCCACGTCGTCATCGGCGACGGCGGCGCCGACAAACACACCCTCGCCCACGAACTCACCCACGTGATCCAGCAGCGCCGCGGTCCGGTCGCGGGAACGCCCACCGCCGACGGGCTCCGCGTCAGCGATCCGTCGGACGCCTTCGAGAGGGAGGCCGAGGCCCGGGCGACGCGCGCGCTCTCCGGCCCGTCGCCGGAGCGGACCGCTCCAGGCGAGCCCGCTCGCCAGGACACCGCCCATGGTCAGGTGCAGCGCGTGCCCGCTCCGATGGACCTCTCCGTCCAGCGCCTCACCATTGACGACGCACCTTCGTCGTGGCACGGCCAAGCGGTGCGGCGCTCGGGCGAGGGAGTCGACGGAGTCTTCTTCGTGGGCCCGCCGGGGGCGGCGGTCGTGGTCAAACCGCTGTCGTCCACGGGCAATGTGGAATACGCCCATCGGTTTCTGGAGCACATGGACATCCGGGCGCCCCGGATCGAACGCCATGCGGTCACCTCACCCGAGGGACGGGCGCTCCACGACCTCCTGATGAACAACCAGGCAGCTGGCCGGACCCCCGAAGAGATCCCGAATCAGCTGCGCACGGCTCAGGCATTCCTGGTCATGGAGACGGCCCCGGGAGCCACGCTGCAAGGCATGGACGCCGATGCGGCACTGCGATTTCTGGGCGACGAGGCAGCCTTGCGGCAAACCGGCCGCACGATGGTCGCCGATGCCTTCCTCGGCAACGATGACCGGGTGGTGGGTGGCCGGGTCAACCTCGGGAACTTCCTCTACCAGGCAGCGACAGCCATCGCTCCGACGGCACAGCTCACTGCGATCGACAACAACTCCCGGTTCACGGCCCCGGAGGTCCTTCCCACCCGGGCGGGCGGTAAGAAGCTGGACGACAGGCTTGCGGCGAAGCTCGGCTACCTGAAGATGCTTCGCGATCCCGCCCACGACAACGCGTTCATCAACAGGTTCCTCCAGAGATTCCGTCAAGCCCACCACAACAGCCCCGAGGTCACTGGAATTCTGGACGACACTGCGCAGTCGGGCCCGATCAAGGACCGGATAGGAGAAGGGGTCACAGTCGCCTTCGCCGATCTCGCGACCGTCTTCACTGACCACCAATTCCTGCTGCGTGCCATCGGTTCGGGCTACGACGAGGCGAGCGCCGCGGACCGGTCCGTCTCCGGAGCCAAAGCCGCCGCGAAATACGTCGCGGACACCCAGAACGGCCTGACGCATGATCAGGCGGTCGACCAGCTGATCGGCTATGTGGAGAAACGCTGCGCCAAGGACAAGCTGCCCACTGGCCTCAAGTGGATAGGCCAACTGGTCGCCTGATCTTCGAGACGGCGACTGTGTTCGGCGGCGCGTGCCCGAGGGCCCGCGAGCAGGATGCGCGCCGACCGCGCCCAGTCCTGGCCTACGTGACCTCCATGCGCCTGACGATACGAACCCTGCCCGGCGTCTGAGGAGCGGACGGCCCGGCTCTTTACCGGAGCCGGGAGCCGCTCTACGGTCCCTTCCGCGAGGCGGCCGGCTCCTCGCTGCACGGTGACCGCAAGACGTACCAGCAGGACCCGGCCAACTCCCGTGAATCCATGCGGGAGTTGGCGCTCGTCCTGGCCGAGGGCGCGGACATGGTGATGGTCAAGCCGGCCGGTCCCTACCTCGACGTCCTGGCCAAGGTCGCCGAGTCGGTGGACGTGCCGGTCGCGGCGTACCAGATCAGCGGCGAGTACGCGATGATCGAGGCCGCCGCGGAAAAGGGCTGGATCGACCGCGAACGAGCCATCCTGGAAACCCTGACCAGCATCAAGCGGGCGGGCGCGCACATGATTCTGACGTACTGGGCGACGGAGGTGGCGTGGGGGCTCTGAGTCTGAGTGCTGGTCAGGCCGTGTGGCGCGACCAGTTCGCCTGCGGCAGGTGCCGCGGCTTTCGAGGGCGGCAGCATCTCCTCGTTCTGGGGACCCGGAACGAGGACGATGCCTTCCTCGGCGCTTCATGGGGGCCGGGACTCTCTGGCGGCTGCAGCAGGCCGCTCGGCGTGTCCGGTGGCGAGCAGTCGGGTGGACGGCGCCGGACTTAAGGCTCCTACCGGTTACTCAGGTTGACGCAAGTCGGACTACCCGGCCGCGGGCTCCGAACTCGCGCAGATCACGGGCGTCGGCGACGCGAAAGTCTGGACCCCTGTCGGCCCCAAGCCAGAGACCGCCCCGGCCAACGCCTAAGAGGTAAGAGCAGTGGTGTCATCGCACAGCGCGGTGACACCAAATGCGCCGCGGCTAGCTCAGCGTTCGCCAGCCGCGCCACTGCCTCTTAAGTCCAACTCTGGTCGTCTCTGCCGTTGCATTCCCAGGAAATCGCGGGAGCTCCCCAGTCCGTTCGAGCACCGTCAATAGCGAGACAGAGATCAACGCTGCCACCGGTGGCCGTATTGTTTCCGTTGAGCAGCTCGAAATAGCCCCCGCTGCCCTGGCGTATGTACCACATCTGATCCCCGTTGCCGTTGCAGTCCCACTGGATTATAGGGGCGCCCTGATTCCAGCTTCCCCCCTTGATGGCCAGGCACTGGTTAGAGCCAACATTTCGGATGTTGTAGAAGCCGTTACCTATGTACTCGTAAACCCATTTCTGGTCAGCGTTGCCGTTGCATTCCCACTGGGCCACGCTCGACCCGCGTACTGTGCTCCCCCCCATAACACCGAGACACAGCCCGGAGTTCTTGTTGCGAATATCCGGGTTAACCGCGTAAGCAGAAGGGGCAAGCGCTACCCCGACGACAGTAAGCATAAGACCGGACATGAGTGCGGCTACGCGCCTTAGAGCCATGATCCCTTACCTAAACTTGTGTGTAGCGACGGAAGAGTGGTGAATGCGCATTACGGCGCATTCACCACCGACTTCGAAACATCATGATCATGTCATACTTGGACGCCTGCGGTATGACCGCCTCATGCGGTACGCGCAAGGGGGCGGGATGACGCCTGCCGAGCAGGAGGAGCGGGTGCGCCGAGAGGCGGCGCAGCGGTTCTAGGCCGGCGAGGGCACGCGGGGCATCGCGGCTGGGTTGTGGGTCAGCGACCGGTCGGTGCGGCGGTGGCGGGCGGCCTGGGGGCATTGGTCGGATAAATGGTGACAGACCCGTCGTCGAATTTTGAGTCGGCCATGCCCACTCGCCATCGCTAGAGAATCCAAGGGCACCGTCACGGACGACCTATTCTGGAGGTGAGGGCTGCTGAGAAAGCCCTTCGAAGAGATATGCATAGATCTCGCGAAGGTACTCGTACAGCGTGTCCGGGTCGGGAAACTCAATATCTGTCAGGCGCTCGTAGTCGGCAACTGTTAGGCTTCTTTCGCGCAGTACTTCGCTGAGCCCGATCTGCACGTTCTGGACGAAGTTCTCGCTGAACGCCATCAGGGTGGGGCGAAGGTAACCGCTGGTGTCGTAAGCCTGCTCCAGTTGCAAGTAGGTCCTGATGAACTTCTGCAGTTCGCGATTCATATGGGCTCCATCAAGGGTGGCGGCCGGGTGCCGGATTGCTGAACATTGTGTGCAGGTTCCATTTTCCGTCATGGAGTCTATACACCGGCACAATTGTTCCACCCTCGAAGTCGACGGGCAGGAATTCGCCATGGTTTGCCGGGTTCCGATAGTAGCCGGACAGGCGCTCGTGCCCTTCTGTGCCGAGTACCTGGTCGATCGGTGTCGCGTCCGGCGGCTCGCCAGTGCGCGCAATCTCGTCGCGGAAATACTGGTCGGCCCGGACCATGTCTCCAGGGTTGTCGAACTTGGTGGCATACGGACCGACGCGGTGAACGCGACCATGGACGCCGTCCACGGTAGTGCCGGTCAGCGGGTCGATGTTGTTCTCCGACTTGAGGAGCCCGGCGTAGTCGGAGTTCGACCCGTAAATCTTCGGTGCGCCGCCGCTGTCGGTGAGGACCGTTCCCAGACGAGCCTTCAACGCCTGGTCGTCGGGGTAGAGGTGACGTCCGGGCGCGTGCCCCTCACCCCCCTGGCGATCGTCGAGCTCCTTAATGCGGTCATCAACAACCTGAGGGTCCAAGGGTGTGTGGGGCCCTGGACTCGCTGCCGGGCCAGCGCCGTGGCCACCGCCTCCCGAGGGCGGAACGTGCGCCGCTGCAGATCCTGAGCCATGAGCTGCAGCGCCGCCAGAGCCATTTCCCTGGTGCGTGGCGGTGGACCCATGGTGCGCAGAGTTGGTGGGACTGGATCCGGCGTGTTGGGCAGGCGAGCCGTGACCGGCGGCCTGGGAGGCCTCCGGTCCCCGTCCCAGGCCGTGAGCCGTTCCGCCGGGCGTATGGCCTGCCCGGCTGCGCGGTCCCTCCGGGCGCGGGTGGTCTCCGGCGTGGCCCGCTGCGTTCTCCCAGGGGTGGGTGCCGACGATGGCTGGTTCATGGTGCGGAAGGCTCTGTTCCAGCAACGCTCGGTCGGCGGCCGAGAGCTCGATGTGGGCTGCGGACTTCACGCCGTTGGGCAGGGTGACGGTGCTGTCGTCCAGGTTGAGGCGGGTGCCGCCTGGCCATTCGAGGGTGTTGCCCTTGACGACGGGCATGTCGTCGCTGAACTTCAGGACTGTGCCGTCGGGCTGGACGTGGCCGGTGCCGGACAGGATGTCTTTGGAGGCACCGGAGAACACGTTCTTGACGCCGCCGAACAGGTCGCCGACCTTGACGGCGCCGAACTTGCCCGCTGTGAAGACGTACGTCATGGGGTCGACCGCGCGGCCGACCTTGCCGAGGGCGTTGATGGTCTTGGCGACAGCGCCCGCTTTCGCGGCGTTGCCGGCGCCGCCGGCGCAGACGCCGGTGAGGATGTTGAAGCTGACGGACCCTGCGGCGCGGGCCGGGTTCTTGCCCCATTCGTCGTAGGCGACCATGGCCTTGGCGGATTCTTTGAGTGCGGTGCGGGAGTCGCGGAACCATTTCGGCAGCTGGCTGCTGGGAGTGGCCAGGACCGCCGGGCCGCCGGGGAGGCTGATGAGGACGAGGCCGGTGGCGAGTTTTGCCAGGCCTTTCCAGGCCTCGCCGGCCGCGTCCCAGCCCTGGCAGCCGAGCAGGATGTCCAGGCCGGTGACCGTGCCCCAGATGCCGTCGACGATGAAGCCGTCCCACACGAGGCTCTTGCCCTGGTGGTACAGCCAGCTGAGGCCGGTGTACTCGGGCTCCGCGTAGTTGCCCCAGGGGGCGTTGTCCAGGTGGTTGAGGTCATCGGCACTGGCCCCGTACGCGCTGGTGCCCTTGGGCAACATCTGCCCGCCGCTGAGTTTGCCCAGGACCAGGGTGCTGCCGCCCACCAAAGCGGTGATCTTGTTGTGGCAGGCGATCTCGGCTTCGTAGAACGCCTGCAAGGTGGCCTGGACCTCGTTCTTCAGGCCGTCGTTGTGGTCCCGCTTCTTCTCGTCTCGGCGCCAGTGGTCGTCGCCCTCGATGCTCGCGGTGAACGCAAACGCCTGTCGTTGCAGGTCTTCGAGCTTCTTCGCCAGCGGCCGCACTTGCTGGCTGTAGGCGCTCAGCGCACCGGACACCTTCTCCAAGTTGTCCGCGAAGGTGGCGGTCTTCGCGGCCACCGGCGCGGTCGTGGCGAACAACTGGTCCGCCTCCGGCGCCTTGTAGAACGCCGCCACACCCTGGAAGTTGGAATGGATGCCCGCTCCGGCATCGCGAAATGCCCCTGCCTCCGTACTCAGGAGCAGCGTGTCGATGTCCAGGCTGTCCAGGTCGCCGGTGAACTGGGGGATACCCGAGGGCACGATCGCTTCGGGGTCACTCACTGCCGGCCCGCTTCCCCGAGAACCCCGGCGGCGCAGGCGTCGGCTCCTCCGCAGCAGTGTGCTGTGCCTGCGCAGCCATCTTCAAGTCGCCCTTGACGTACTCGTTGGTCGCCTCGGCCGCCCCGGTCAAGGACTTGCCCGTGCGCTCCACGACGTACCGAAGGTCCTTCTGCCAGTGCTGCATGAACTCACCCAGTGCCGCCGCCACCGGACCGGTCGCCAGCGCCGGACCGGTATACCCGGCCGCAACCGTGCCCGCAGCGGTCGCCGTACGCGGCAACGTGTCACTCAGGTTCGTCCCTGCCGTCGACAAACCCTCCGCCGACACCGCCGTCTTCCTCAGCGCGCCCTGAACCCCCGGCACACTGACATCCCAACCCGACACCGAACCCCCCACTCCCTGCTCCCCGCGCCCCGTACGCCCCACCGGTCAAGGGCCAATCTTCCTCGAACATGCGTTGCATACGCAATGAGGTTCCGGGCCTATTGACACGGATCCAGCCACGGCCACGGCAACGGCCACGCGTTGGATGCCCGGTTATTTGTCCCACTGGAAGGTCCAACTCCCGCCTTTCAGAAGGGAGCTGGCGTACTCGTGCAGGTCGGTCTCTATCGCCTCGGGGCAGAATGCGAAGTGTTCCGCTGCGAGGATCAGGGCCTCCTCGCTGGTCGTGGGTGGGGACGCCACCGAGAGCGTCAGCTCGTTGCTCGTGAGGCCCACTACCCGTATGCCGAACCTGTCCTCCCACGAGCGCAGCACCGCGCACAGCCTTGCCACGTCGTGCTCGTGGTTCAGGGGGCCGCGCCAGCCGATGGCAGCGGGTATGTCGGCGCTGCGGCGGGCCGGGATCAGGGCCAGGCGGGCGCCCTTCAGGGGGCCCTCGGCCGTTGCCGTTCCGGCTATTTCCGCTGCCCTGCGGTCCGGGTCCGCCTGGAGTGCGGGGGCGAGTGCGAGGCCGGGCCACTCCTCGCTCTCGTAGCCCAGCTCTTCCTCGGCGTACGCCTCCCAGAAGTCGGCCAGTACGTCCTCGGCGTCGTGGTCCCCCGGGTACGTCATCAGGTCCGGAGGTGTCAGGTCCCAGTCCGCCAACTCCCGTATCCCGCCCAGCAGTACGGGATGCAGGCCCGCTGCTCTGCGGGCCGGGGACAGCCGCGCCCAGTCCTCCGGGCCTGCCGCTTCATCGGCGAGCCAGAGCAGCGGCTCGCTCGCCGGGCCGATCAGTCTGCCGGGCGGCAGGTCGAGGCCCAGTACCTTGCCGGTCGGGTCGTCGGTCAGGTGGGGCAGTGGATTCGGGAGCATCGCCATGTCCTGAATGTATGTCCCGCCACTGACAACGCCCTCAGCTCACAGTGTGGAGCTCAGAGTTCCGCTACGAAGCCCTGCCATGTGGTCGGGCTCAGGGTGAGGGTGGGGCCTTCGGGATCCTTGGAGTCCCGGATGTGGATGGCGGAGGGGTGGGTTGCTACCTCGACGCACTCGCCGCCGTCGCTTCCGCTGTAGCTCGACTTCCTCCAGACGCAGGCGACTTCGAGGCATTCGCCGCCCTCATCACTGCTGTAGCTGGACTTGAACCACTCCAGTGTGTCGCTCATCGCTCTCCTAGTAGCCGGTCCAACAGGCCCATCGACGCTTCGGTGTTGAGGGCCTGTGTTCGCAGCATCGCATACTTGCGCGCCAGGATGCTGACCTCATCGGGGTCGGCCACGAACTGGCTGCCACGCTGGGTCTCGGTGTAGGCGAGGTGCTGGTGTTGTGGTGTTTCCAGCAGGATGAACGGCCCTGCCAAGGCCGCATGAGATTTGCGGCCGAGTGGCATGATCTGGAGGGCCAGGCCCGGTAGTTCGGCGCATTCGCGGAGGTGGCGGAGCATCCCCCTGTGTACTGCGTGACCGCCGAGCCGGTCGCGAATGATCGCCTCGGAGAGGACGAAGCTCAGCGAGGGTGGCACCTTGCGGTGCAGTATGGCCTGGCGGTCGAGGCGGGCGCCGACCTGAAAGGTGATCTCGTCCTCGCCGTATGCCGGTACGCGGCTCTGGAACACCGCGCGGGCGTACTCCTCGTTCTGGAGTAGGCCCGGCAGTACCTGGTTCGCATAGAAGCTGAGCGCGATCGCCACCCGCTCCTCGTCCATGTACTTCTCCGCCCACAAGGGATAGCGGTCCACCTCCGGCATGTTCTCGACCGCCACCGTCAGCGCGCCCTTGGTGTCCAGCAACGCGTCCAGTTCCCGGGCCAGTTCGGGTTTCAGGACCCGTCGCCCCTGCTCGATCGAGGCGATCGTCTCCGGCTCCGCGCACACCAGCTCGGCGAGTGTCCGTTGGGTGTGGCCGGCAGCTCGCCTGAAGCAGGCGAGCTGGGCGCCCACCATGCGCATTGCGGACGTGTTCTTCCTGGGCTGCATAACCCCCAACTCCCCACCCGCAAAGGTGCCTTATGCACACCGGACCCGTACAGAATTCTTGTACGGGTCCAATCCCTCCGGCATCAGGCACCCGCTCCGCCACCCTCCCCCCATGACCGAGACGACCGAGAACGAATTCCGCGAGCGCTTCTACCCGCGCCAGCGCCAATCGATCCCCGCAGCACGGCAGTTCAGCGTGGGGGCTGTTGCCGACTGGGGGTTCTTTCATCGGCTCGATGACGTACTGCTTTGCGTCAGCGAGCTCGCCACCAACGCGTTGGTGCACGGGGTGCCGCCGGGGCGGGGGTTTCTGCTGAGGCTGGAACTGTGCGACGGGGCCGTGTTCCGGGTTGAGGTGCACGACAGCGGGGGTGGGGTGCCCCGGGTCGCGGACAGGGCGGATGTCGCGGACGAGGGCGGGCGGGGGCTGCTGCTCGTGGCCGCGCTGGCCGACAAGTGGGGGGTGGGGGAGCGGGACCCGGGGAAGGTGGTCTGGTGCGAGTTCGTCTGCCCTGGCGGAGACTCCGATGGTGGTCCGGGCGGCTGGCCAGGTGCTGGCTCCGGCCATGGGCCAGGTGGTGGCTCGGGCGGCGGGACAAGCGGTGGCTCGGGCAGCGGCCCGGGCAGCGGGGCAGGCGGTGGCCCGTACGCCGACCCGTGCGCAGGCCCGGACGCCGACCCATACGCCGGCCCGGATCGTGGGATGGCCTGATCGCGATGGCTGCGGTCTGCGTAAGGTGCTGGGTAGTTGGACGTCCGAGCAACTGACAGGAGCTGCCCCATGCCCGCCGCTGCCTCATCGGCCGCCGCCGCCGTGCCCGCGCTCGCCGCTCGCGCGGCATCCGTCGGGGCCTCGCCCGTACGGGAGATCCTGGCGCTGACCGCCCGGCCCGAGGTGATCTCCTTCGCGGGCGGTCTGCCCGCGCCCGAGTTGTTCGACGCAGAAGGCATCGCCGCCGCGTTCCGGGCCGTGATGGAGGAGCAGGCGGCGACGGCACTTCAGTACTCCACGACCGAGGGCGCCCCCGCGCTGCGGGCCGCCACCGCTGCGCGGCTCGCCAAGCGCGGGCTTGCGACCGGTGCCGACGACCTGCTGATCACCACCGGTTCGCAGCAGGGCCTCACCCTTCTCGCCGCCGCGCTGCTCGAACCCGGTGACGTGGTGCTCGTTGAAGACCCTTGCTATCTCGCCGCGTTGCAGGTGTTCGGCTTCGCGGGCGCTCGCATCGTCGCCGTGCCGTGCGACGAGGACGGGCCCGACCCGGTCGCGTTGGACGAGCTGGTCGTGCGCGAGCGGCCCAAGCTGTTCTACTGCGTGCCCACCTTCCAGAACCCCACCGGCCGCACCATGAGCGCCGAGCGGCGCCGGGCGGTCGCCGATGTGGCGGTGCGGCGCGGGGTGTGGATCGTGGAGGACGACCCGTACGGCGAGCTGCGCTACGAGGGCGAGCACGTGCCGTGGATCTCGTCGTACGAGGACGCCGCCGACCGGACCGTGCTGCTCAGCAGCTACTCGAAGATCATGGCGCCCGGTCTGCGCATCGGCTGGGTGCGGGCGCCGCATGAACTGCTGCGCGCCTGCGTCATAGCCAAGCAGGCCTCCGACCTGCACACCCCGACCGTGAACCAGCTCGCCGCCGCCCGCTATCTCGCGGACCGGGACCTGGACGCGCACGTCGCCAAGGTGCGGGCCGCCTACGGCGAGCGCAGGGACGCCATGCTCGCGGGTCTCGCCGACGCGCTCCCCGAGGGCTCGACGTGGAACCGGCCCGAGGGCGGCATGTTCCTGTGGGCCCGGCTGCCCGAGGGCAGCGACGCAACTGCCTTGCTGCGTACGGTGGTTGAGCACGACGTCGCGTACGTTCCCGGCGCGCCGTTCTTCGCCGGTGTGCCCGATGCGGCCGCGCTGCGGCTGTGCTTCGTGACCTCGGCGCCGGACGAGATCAGGGAGGGCCTGGACCGGCTGGGGCGCGCCCTCAAGGGCTGAGAGCCTGTGTCTAAACCCCCCACTGAGGACCATGCCTCCGGCTACCAGGTCTCCGGCTACCAGGCCTCGATCGCCGAGAGGTCCGACTGCCAGTAGGTCGCCATGGCCTGGCTGTCCACGACGGACACGCTCTTGGCGAGGGCGGCGTAGGCGGACGGGCCGGTGGATTCCATGCCGACCTTGCCACGGAAGTACACGACGACCTGGCCGGCGTTGTACGCCTTGCTGCCGTCGCCCTCGCCCTGGGTGCGGACCATCGCGTAGGCGGAGGCGCCGGGAGACAGCGTGACCACCGCCTGGGGAATGGTCTCCTTGTCGACCGGGATCGGGGACTGGGCGTTGGAGAAGCCGACGGCGGGGGCGTCGTAGGCGTTGCACGCCGTCTTGCCGGTGTTGGTGACCGTCAGGAGGATGTGGTTGATCGGGCGGGTCACCGGGGTCGCGGTCAGCTTGACCTTGGCGCCGGTGCAGGGCACGTCGGTGGCGGCGCCCCCGGACGAGGGCTTCTTCCCGGTCTTGCCTGTCGACTTGGCGGGGGTGCCGTGCTTGTCGGCTCCCGTGCTGGAGCCCGAACCCGATCCCTTGCTGTCGCCCGCCGCCGGGGACTGGCCGTCGCCGGTCGCCGGGGCGGCGGCGGACGGGTTGTCGCTCGCCTTCGCGGCGTCCGAGCCGCCTCCGCAGGCGGTCAGGGCGAGCGCGGCGACGAGGGTGGTGGTCGCGGCGGCGGCGATGCGGAAGTTGGTGCGCATGATGCTTGGTGCTCCCCGTGTGAGTACGTCTTCGTGTGAGTACGTCCGCTTGACGGTGTGAACGCGTCAGCGGCGCAGCTGGTGGATCAGTGTGATGACGGTGGCGATGGACGCGGCCAGGATGACGACGGCCATCGAGTCCGCGAGGTTGAACCGGATGCGGAATCGCATGGACTGCTCCCGGAGCGAGCTGTTCGGCTGCTTGCTGCAACTACCTTGCGGGGCGGCCGGACTGCCGGGCAACGAGCAAGGGACAATGGGGGAAGCTGGAACGCTGGAACACCCTTTGACCTGGGGAAACGACCTGTCCCTGGAATGCGTTCCTGGGATGGATGGGGAGGGAACCGGGGCATGGCGACGACCGAGTCCGAGCAGTTCGCGGCGCTGCTGCGGGAGTTGAAGGACCGCTCGGGACGCAGTTACGGAGTCCTCGCGGGCAGGCTCCACATGAGTACGTCCACGCTCCACCGGTACTGCAACGGCGACGCGGTTCCGAACGAGTACGCCCCCGTCGAGCGGCTCGCCCGGCTGTGCGGGGCGACCCCCGAGGAGTCCGTCGAACTGCACCGGCGCTGGATCCTGGCGGACGAGGCGCGGCGCCGCTCGCGCGGGGCGAACCCGGCCGCGGCCCCGACCGCGGAGGCCGGGCCCGCTTCGGGCCCCGCGCCCGCTGAAGTCCCGGCGGTGCCACGGCAGTCCGAGCCGGGGCCGGAGCCTGAAGTATCTGAGGAAGTCGAGCTGCCCGGTGTCGTCGCGGCCGACCCGCCCGCCCCGCACCGTACGAGCCGGTTCGGCGGCAAGAAGGTGCGGCTCGCGCTCATCGGGGCGGCCGTCGTGGCGCTCGCCGTGCCCGCCGTCGCCTACGCCAGCCTGTCCGGGCCGGATGGTGAGGGCGGCAGGAGCGGCACGGTCGCGGACGCCAAGCAGAGCGCCGACGCCGCGGTGAAGAGCCCCGCCGGTCGTACGCCGAACGGCTCGCCCAGCGCCACGCCCAGCCCGTCGGCTTCGACGCCGAGCCCCTCGGCGTCCGCCGCCCGCTCGACACCCTCGTCCAAGCTGGGCGCCACCGGCACGCCGGTGAGCGTGGGCGTCAGCTCGTACCAATGGGACGGGCCCTGCGGGAAGTACTATCTGCTCGACCAGCAACCGGGCGCGGTGCCGCCGCCGCCCGCCCCGCAGGACAGCCGGCCCTGGGCCAGGGCGCTGGGCGGGGTCGACGCCGGGCACTTCACGCTGGAGCTGACCGCCACCGGCAAGACGCAGGATTCCGTGGTGCTCACGGGACTTCACGTACGGGTCGTGGGGCGCGAGGCGCCGCTGAACTGGACCGCGTACTCGATGGGTTCGGGATGCGGAGGCGGCGTCACCCCGCAGTTCTTCGACATCGACCTCGACGCCGCGCAGCCGCGCCCGAAGCCCGTCGCGGGCGAGCAGGGCGACACGAAGCTCCCGGCCGTGGACTTCCCGTACAAGGTGTCCTCGACCGATCCGCAGGTGCTCAACCTCGATGTGCACACCGACGCGCACGACGTGACGTGGTACCTGGAGCTGGACTGGAGCAGCGGCGACCGCTCCGGGACGATCGAGGTCAAAGACAAGGGCAAGCCGTTCCGCTCGGCCGCGCTGAAGGGCCGGCCCGCGTACGAGTACCGGACCGACACCCATGTGTGGGAGCGGCTGCAGTCGTGAACAGCCGCTCCCCGCAAGGGAGTTGCTAGAGGCGCTCGGGCGTGCGGATGCCGAGCAGGGCCATGCCCTGGTGGAGCGTGCGGGCGGTCAGGTCGCACAGGAACAGGCGGTTCTCGACCTGCGCCTCGGTGTCGGCCTTCAGGACCGGGCACTGGTCGTAGAACGTCGTGTACAGCGACGCCAGCTGGTACAGGTACGCGGCCAGCTTGTGCGGCGCGTACTCGGCCGTGGCCTCCGCGAGCAGTTCCCCGAACGCGTCCAGGTGCAGGCCCAACGCCCGCTCCGCCGGGGCGAGTTCGAGCTCCGGGTGGGCGACCGGGCCCTTGTCTCCGGCCTTGCGCAGGATCGACTTGATACGGGCGTACGCGTACTGGAGGTAGACGGAGGTGTCGCCGTTCAGCGACACCATCTGGTCCAGGTCGAACTTGTAGTCCCGGTTCGCCGACGTCGACAGGTCCGCGTACTTCACGGCGCCGATCCCGACGTACCGCCCGTTCTCGACGATCTCCTCCTCGGACAGGCCCACCTTCTCGGCCTTCTCGCGCACGACGGCGGTGGCCCGCTCGACGGCCTCGTCCAGGAGGTCCTCCAGCTTGACCGTCTCGCCCTCACGCGTCTTGAACGGCTTGCCGTCCGCGCCGAGCACCGTGCCGTAGCCCATGTTGTGCGCGGTGACGTCGTCGCTGAGCCAGCCCGCCCGGCGGGCCGCCTCGAAGACCATCCGGAAGTGCAGCGACTGCCGTACGTCCACCACGTACAGGAGCGTCGTCGCGTGCAGGTCGAGGACGCGGTCGCGGATCGCGGAGAGGTCGCTCGCCGCGTAGCCGAAGCCGCCGTCCGCCTTCTGCACGATCAGCGGCACCGGCTGGTCGTCCTTGCCGCGGATCTCGTCGAAGAAGACCACGAGCGCGCCCTCGGAGCGGACCGCGACACCGGACTCCTCCAGGAGCCGGGCCGTCTCGGCCATCATGTCGTTGTACGCGGACTCACCGACGATCTCGTCGTCGCGGATCTCCATGTCCAGCTTCTCGAAGACCGAGTAGAAGTAGACCTTCGACTCGTCCACGAACCGCTGCCACAGGTCGAGCGTCTCCTTGTCGCCGGACTGGAGGGCGACCACCCGCTTGCGGGCCCGCTCCTTGAACGCCTCGTCGGCGTCGAAGACCGCGCGCGAGGCCTTGTACACCCGGTTCAGGTTGCTCATCGCCTGCTCGCCGTCGACGTCGGCCGCCGGGGCCAGCTCGCCGGGGTGCTCGATCAGGTGCTGGATGAGCATGCCGAACTGGGTGCCCCAGTCGCCGATGTGGTGGCGGCCGATGGTCTGCTCGCCGGTGAAGTCGAGCATGCCGCGCAGCGCGTCGCCGATGACCGCCGAGCGCAGGTGGCCGACGTGCATCTCCTTCGCCACGTTGGGCTGGGCGTAGTCGATGACGGTGATGCCCGGGTCCGCCTTCAGCGGCACGCCGAGCCGGTCGTCGGCGGCGCGCGCGGCCAGCGTCTCGGTGATCGCCCGGTCGGTGAGCGTGATGTTGAGGAAGCCGGGGCCCGAGACCTCGACGTCCTTCAGCAGCTCACCGGTGTCGAGCGCGTCGGTGACCTTCGTCGCGAGCTCGCGCGGGTTGCCCTTCAGCTTCTTGGCGAGCGCCAGGATGCCGTTGGCCTGGAAGTCGGCCCGGTCGCTTCGTCGCAGCAGCGGGTCGGTGGAGCCGGCCTCCGGCAGCGCAGCCGAGAGGGCGTCCGCCAGGCGCTGCTGGACCGTGGAAGCGAGGGAATGGACCGAGGCCATTGAGGTGCCGTTCCTGTCGAGGGTGGGGACGATTGCCCTCCGATTCTCCCACGGGGGCCCCATCCCTTTCGCCGGGATATCGGGCAACCCCGGAGGAGCTCGTTCCGTCTGGGAGAATGGGCGTGCCGGCCTCTCCCAGGCAGACGAGGGCATTACGAGAAAGAAGGACGTGCCGACCGTGGCTCAGAGCAGCACCGAGACCGACTGGGTCTCCCGTTTCGCGGACGATGTCATCGCCGAGTCGGAGCGACGTGCGCCTGGCAAACCGGTCGTCGTCGCGTCCGGACTCTCCCCCTCCGGCCCCATTCACCTGGGCAATCTGCGCGAGGTCATGACCCCGCACCTGGTCGCGGACGAGATCCGCCGCCGGGGGTACGAGGTCCGTCACCTGATCTCCTGGGACGACTACGACCGGTACCGCAAGGTGCCCAACGGCGTGCCCGGCGTGGACGAGTCGTGGGCCGAGCACATCGGCCGCCCGCTGACCTCGGTCCCGGCCCCGGCCGGCTCCGCGCACCCGAACTGGGCCGCGCACTTCAAGGCCGCGATGATCGAGGCGCTCGCCGAGCTGGGCGTCGAGTACGACGGCATCAGCCAGACCGAGCAGTACAACGGCGGCGTCTACCGCGAGCAGGTGCTGCACGCGATGAAGCACCGCGGTGACATCGACGCGATCCTTGAGCAGTACCGGACCAAGAAGGCCCCGGGCAAGAAGTCGCAGAAGCCGGTGGACGAGGCCGAGCTGGAGGCCGCCGAGGGCTCCGGCGCCGCGGCCGAGGACGACGGCACGGGCTCGACGGGCTACTTCCCGTACAAGCCGTACTGCGGCGGCTGCAACAAGGACCTCACGGTCGTCTCGGCGTACGACGACGACACCACGGAGCTGACCTACACCTGCTCCGCGTGCGGCTTCTCGGAGACCGTCCGGCTCAGCGAGTTCAACCGCGGCAAGCTGGTCTGGAAGGTCGACTGGCCGATGCGCTGGGCGTACGAGGGCGTGATCTTCGAGCCGTCCGGCGTCGACCACTCCTCGCCCGGCTCCTCCTTCCAGGTCGGCGGCCAGATCGTCTCGATCTTCGACGGCGTGCAGCCGATCGGCCCGATGTACGCCTTCGTCGGCATCAGCGGCATGGCCAAGATGTCGTCCTCGAAGGGCGGCGTGCCGACCCCGGCCGACGCGCTGAAGATCATGGAGCCGCAGCTCCTGCGCTGGCTGTACGCGCGCCGCAGGCCCAACCAGTCCTTCAAGATCGCCTTCGACCAGGAGATCCAGCGGCTCTACGACGAGTGGGACAAGCTGGAGGCGAAGGTCGCCGACGGCTCGGTGCTGCCGGCCGACGCGGCCGCGTACGCCCGGGCCGCCCGCACCGCCGCCGGTGAGCTGCCCCGCACCCCGCGCCCGCTGCCGTACCGCACCCTCGCCTCCGTGGTGGACATCACCGCGGGCCACGAGGACCAGACCCTGCGCATCCTCAGTGAGCTGGACCCGGCGAACCCGGTCACCTCCCTGGACGAGGTGCGGCCGCGCCTGGACCGCGCCGAGAACTGGATCTCCACCCAGGTCCCGGCCGACCAGCGCACCCTGGTCCGCGAGGAGCCCGACACCGAGCTGCTCGCCTCGCTGGACGACGCGGGCCGCGAGTCGCTGCGGCTGCTTGTCGAGGGCCTGGACTCGCACTGGTCGCTCGACGGGCTCACCACGCTCGTCTACGGCGTGCCGAAGGTGATGGCGGGCCTGGAGCCGGACGCCAAGCCGACGCCCGAGCTGAAGGTCGCCCAGCGCACCTTCTTCGCGCTGCTCTACACGCTCCTGGTCAGCCGCGAGACGGGGCCGCGCCTGCCCACCCTGCTGCTCGCCGTGGGCGCGGACCGGGTGCGCAAGCTGCTCGCCGTCTGACCGCGCAGAAGCAGACGTGGCCGAGGGCCGTCATCCGTTTCCGGGTGGCGGCCCTCGCTGCGTCTTCGGGGCGTACTGCATCTTTGGGTGTACGGCGGTTTCGGCCTCCGGCAGGAGGAACCGGGCGGGTTCTCGCGAGACCGTGGAGCCATGAACGCGAACATCACCAAGCAGGTCGTCGGGCCCATCGGCTGGGTCGTCGGCATCCAGGGCGTACTCGGCTTCGCCGGGGCGCAGTTCGGCAACGGACCCTGGGGCTTCCTGCACAAGATCACCGACATCCCGACGGCCGGCTATCTGGCTCTCGCCGTACTGGGTGCCGGGGTGGCCGTCTGGGCGGAGATGGGCAAGAAGCCGCCGCAGAAGGTTTCTTGACGCACCGTCAGGCGATGTTCAGGCGGATGCTCAGGCGATGTGGTCCTCGGTCAGCTCGGCGTCGTAGCGCTGCTTGAAACCGGGGATCAGGCCGCGCAGCAGGGCGGTGCTGCGGGGGTGGGTCACTCCGTGGCCGTCCGAGAGGTGTATGTCGAGGACCTCGACGCTCGGGTAGTCGTTGTGCTGGTGCGCGTACTGGCGGAACACCACGTACGCCATCTCGGCGAACTCCGCGTCCTCCACGGAGGGTTCTGCGGTCTTCTGGGGCTCCTGCTCCGGCACCCGCTGCGGCTGGGCCGCGCGCGGGTCGGGCACGCCGAGGCGGCGCTCTCGGCCGGGGCCCGCCGGGACCATCACCGGCTCCGGCTGAGGCTGCTGCTCAGGCTGCGGCTGTTGCTGCGGCTGGGGCTCGGCTTCGATGAAGTCCGGGTCGTACGTGCCCTCGTACGCCTCCTGCGAGATCTGCTGGGCGGCGAACCAGGGGCTCTCGTGCGTGGTGGGCTGCTCCGGGGCGGCAGCGGGGTCGTGGACGGGGGTCTCGACCGGCTGCTCCTCGGGGGCGGAGTGCGCGTGCGCCGGGGGCAGCTCGGGCTGCGGCTCGTGCTTCACGATCACCGGCGGGGGCGGCAGGAGCACCGGCTCGACGCCGGCCGCGGCGAGTCCCGCCGGGGCGGTCTCGGCGAGCGGGACGCCGTACTTGGCGAGCCGCAGCGGCATCAGGGACTCGACGGGGGCCTTGCGGCGCCAGGCGCGGCCGTAGACGGACTGGAGGCGGGCCCGGTAGACGAGGCGGTCCTGTTCGAGCTTGATGACCTGCTCGTAGCTGCGCAGCTCCCACAGTTTCATGCGCCGCCACAGCCGGAAGGTGGGGATGGGCGAGAGCAGCCAGCGGGTGAGGCGGACGCCCTCCATGTGCTTGTCGGCGGTGATGTCGGCGATCCGGCCGACGGCGTGCCGGGCCGCCTCGACCGAGACCACGAACAGCACCGGGATGACCGCGTGCATGCCCACGCCCAGCGGGTCCGGCCAGGCCGCGGCGGCGTTGAAGGCGATCGTGGCGGCCGTGAGCAGCCACGCGGTCTGGCGCAGCAGCGGGAACGGGATGCGCAGCCAGGTAAGCAGCAGGTCGAGGGCGAGCAGCACGCAGATGCCCGCGTCGATGCCGACCGGGAAGACGTAGGAGAACCTTCCGAAGCCCTTTTGCAGCGCGAGCGCCCGGACCGCCGCGTACGATCCCGCGAAACCGATCCCGGCGATGACCACCGCGCCCGCGACCACCACTCCGATCAGAATGCGGTGCGTACGTGTCAGCTGAGTCGCGGCCACCCGCGTCCCCTCCCCATGTCAAGCAACTGGTCGCCTTGTCAAGCAACTGGCGGGCACAGCCTGGCACATGCGTACGGAGTCCGGCCCACAGGGGAGGGCCGGACTCCGTACGGTCGTGCTTGGACTACTTGTTGTTCGCGGCGGCCACTGCCGCCACCGCCTCCTTGGCCGCGGCGGTCGCGCCGTCCTGCACGTCGTTGGCCGGGGGGGCGTCCGCGCCCTGGTAGCCGGTGCCGTTGTAGTCGAGCGCGACGACGGCGTTGGCGGTACGGACCACCACGACGGCGTACCTGAAGTTCGTGTCGGTCTTCTTCAGCTCGAACGTGATCGCCGTCGCCTGGTCGCCCAGGCCGGAGACCGGGGCGGTCTTCACGTTCTTCGCGTCGGCCGTCGACTTCGCGGCCGAGACCGCCCGGTCGAACTGCTTCTGCGCCAGCGAGTCGCCGCTGCCGAGGGCCGGCGTGGAGTCGTAGCGCTTGAGGTCGACGTCGAGCCAGCGGTAGAGCGAGCCCTTGACGCCCTTGTCCTCCAGGCCGTTCCAGGTGCAGCTCGCCTGGGTCTGCGGGTCCGAGGTCTTGCCCACCTCGCCCGCCTTCGTCTTCGCGTTGGGGACGTACTTGTCGACCGACGCCGCCGTGACCGCCTTGCACGGGTCGGGCAGCTTGGCGAACTTCGCCGGTGCGGGGGCGGCCGAGCCTGACGGCGAGGCCTGCTTGCCGCCGGATCCGGACGCGGAGGCGGACGCCGAGTTCTTCGTACTGCCGCCGCCCGAGCCGGAGGAGCAGCCCGCCGCGACGAGCATCACAGGGACGGCGGCACAGGCGAGGACACGGGCGAGCCGGATGCGCGGGGCCGGGGCGTGGGCCTTCTCGGGGGTGGCCGGGGCTGATCGGTGCATGATTCCTTCGCTCTTCGTTCTTCGCGCTGGCGCGCTATTCGCTGAACTGCTCGACGAGCTTGCCGGCCAGGGCCTGGGCCTGCTCCTGCAGCTCCTTGCTGTCGGGGACCGCGGCGGATGCCGCGGACTGGGCGGTGTACTCGATGGTCACGATCGCATTGGACGTACGGAAGACCACAGAGACGGTACGCCGTCCGGCCTCGGTCCCGGCGTCGGAGCCGAGCGGGGACGACACCTCGTTCAGGAACGCGGCGTCGCCGAGGCCGCTGAGCCGGCGCGGCTGAAGCCCGGCTCCGCCGGTGCCGGTCGACGGGCTGGGCGAGCTCGGGGTGCCGGCGGCCGCCGGGCTGCCGCTGGGGGTGGCCGACGGGGTGCCGGGGGCGGGCGAGCCGGACGTGCTCGGGGTGGCGGATCCGCTCGGCACCGGCGCGGAGCTCTGCGGAGCGGGCAGGTTCGCCGCGGTCTCCTTCTTCCCGTACAGCGCCTTCGCGGTGTCGTCGTCGCTCACCGCGGGGTCGTACGACACGACCCGCTCGAAGTCGACCGTGAGTCTGCGCACACCCTCGGCCGTCTCGTCCTTCCAGCGGCAGCCGACCCGCCGGTCGGTGTCGTAGGTGAGGTCGGCGGTGCCCGCGTACTCCTTCGCCGCGTCGGCCTCCGGCAGGGCGGCCGCGCCCGGCAGCATGCCCTTGAGCACGCTCTTGCTCACGGCGCGGCAGGGTTCGGGCAGGGTGCGGTACTTGCCGGGCGGCGCGGGGGCGGCCTTGGTGTCGCCCGCCTTGGAGTCGGTGGCGGAGCTGTCGGTACCGGAGGCCGCAGAGCAGCCGGACACGAGCGCCACGAGGAGCGCGAGACCGGGCACGTACGCCTTTCGCTGCACGGTTCCCAGGCTCCTTTCAGCAGGACGACGTAAGACGACATAAGAGGACGACGTAAGAAAAAGCGGTTGCCGCCGGAAGGCGGTGGCCGGACACAATGTGTATCGCACGCGCACCTGTGAACGCCGGTCCACTGTCCTGCTTGTGGGCCTTGGCTCCAGTTTTTGCCTTACGTGCGTTTTGGGGTTTTCGTGTAGGTATCGGTTGTAGGTATCAGTTGTGGATGCCGGCTGTGGATACCGGCCGTGGATGTCAGCTGTAGACATCGGCGGCAGATGTCAGCTTTCGGGGGATCGAGGAATCATGTCGTACGTGGAGATGGCCGGCGCACGGGTGCCGATCAGGATGTGGACCGACCCGGAGTCGGTCGACGAGGGGGCTCTGCAGCAGCTGCGCAATGTCGCCACGCTGCCGTGGATCAAGGGTCTGGCCGTGATGCCGGACGTCCACTACGGCAAGGGCGCCACGGTCGGCTCGGTGATCGCCATGCAGGGCGCGGTGTGCCCGGCCGCGGTGGGCGTCGACATCGGCTGCGGCATGTCCGCGGTCAAGACCTCCCTGACCGCCAACGATCTCCCCGGCGATCTGTCCCGGCTCCGCTCGAAGATCGAGCAGGCCATCCCGGTGGGTCGCGGCATGCACGCGGACCCGGTGGACCCGGCCCGGCTGCACGCCTTCCCGACGGCGGGCTGGGAAGGGTTCTGGGAGCGGTTCGGGGGGATCGCGGAGGCGGTCAAGTTCCGCGAGGAACGGGCCGTCAAGCAGATGGGAACGCTCGGATCCGGCAACCACTTCGTCGAATTCTGTCTGGACGAGTCGGGTTCGGTCTGGCTGATGCTGCACTCCGGATCCCGGAACATCGGCAAGGAGCTCGCCGACTTTCACATCGGCGAGGCGCAGAAGCTGCCGCACAACCAGGGCCTGGTCGACCGCGACCTCGCCGTCTTCGTCGCGGACACCCCGCAGATGGCGGCGTACCGCAACGATCTCTTCTGGGCGCAGGAGTACGCGAAGTACAACCGGGCGATCATGATGGCGCTCTTCCAGGACGTGGTCCGCAAGGAGTTCAAGAAGGCCAGGGTGACCTTCGAGCCGGTCATCTCCTGCCACCACAACTACGTGGCGGAGGAGCGGTACGACGGCATGGACCTGCTGGTCACCCGCAAGGGCGCGATCCGGGCGGGCTCCGGGGACTTCGGGATCATCCCGGGCTCGATGGGCACGGGTTCGTACATCGTGAAGGGCCTCGGCAACCCGGCGTCCTTCAACTCGGCCTCGCACGGCGCGGGCCGCAGGATGAGCCGGAGCGCGGCGAAGCGGACGTTCTCGACGCGGGACCTGGCGGAGCAGACGCGGGGCGTGGAGTGCCGCAAGGACTCCGGCGTCGTGGACGAGATCCCGGGCGCGTACAAGCCGATCGAGAAGGTCATCGACCAGCAGCGCGACTTGGTGGAGGTCGTGGCGAAGCTGAAGCAGGTGGTGTGCGTCAAGGGCTGACGTGTTGTGCGTGGGGGGCGGCCGGTTCTGCGTGTCAGGGGCGCGGCCGGATTTCGCGCGTGAGGGGGGCGCGGCCGGATTTCGCGCGTGAGGGGGGCGCGGCCGGGTCTCGCGTGTGAGGAGGGCGGCCGGGCCGGGGGCTTTCGCCCCCGGCCGCCGCCTCTTCCCGGCCCGCATGCCGGGAAAGCGCCGGAAGGGCGCACGGCTGTGCCGTCGGCGAGCCGAGGGGCTGCCGGGCACTGCCCGTATCACGAGGACGTACCGGGGAGGGGTCCGGTTTTGCCCGGGCGGCCGTGGCAGAAGCCGCCCGGTGTCCGCGGGACGCCCGGCAGGGCATCGTCTGCCCATGCCCTGCACTGCCGGTTCTGGCGTGGCGCGGACAACGTCCTCGTGACAGCGGACGTACGGCGATCCAGCTTCCCCCTTTACGGGGTGTGCAGTTGATCGTCCTCACTCAGCATGCAGGAAGCGGGCGGGGTTTTCCGCTGAAGATTTATCCGCTGAAAAGCGGGATGGGAAAAGATCCGGCCCGGCGGGCGCGATAGGGGTGGGTGGGCTGGCCGAGATGCGGTCGGGGGGTGCGGGGCGTTCTCCCGGGTGGGCTGGGGCGCGGGCTCTCCGGGTGGCGCCCGTTGGTTCAGGCCGTGGCCTGGTTGCGGTGGGGCGCGGGGTCGTCGATGAGGCGTTCGTCGGACAGGGCCCACTGATAGGTGAGTTCCTGGAGCGTGGACGCCCCGAACAGCTGCCGCAGCGTGTGCACCTCCTTGGACAGGCTGCGCAGCCCGATCCCGAGCCGCTGCGCCGTGAGCCGCTGCTCGATGCCCCGCGCCATGTCGCGCAGGATCTCGCGCTGGAGCAGCGTCGTACGCGTACCGGAACGCTCGGCGGTGCGGGGCGCGCCGGTCCGCGGGTCGCCGTTCCAGGGGTCGGCGCGCCGCCACCCCTCCTCGAAGACCTCGGCGATGAAGGCGACCACCGCCCGGTCCCGAACGTGCCAAGAGGCGTGGCTGGGTGCGGAGTTGACGATGTGATCGGAGATGAACGCCTGCCGGCGGTCGATGACCACACAGCGCTGGAACTGGGTGACCTGGGTACGGAACTGGGCGCCCCGGCCCGCCATAGCGGTCACGTACGCGCGGGTCACCGCGTCGTCGCGGCCGGTGTCCAGAAAGAGCGTGCGGATGCTCACCCCGCGGGCGAGCGCCGCGCCGTCCCGCTCCTCGGCGGCCGCCAGCTGCGCCGGGGTGCGCGGGCCGGCGGGCTGCGCGGTCAGGAGTTCGCCGCGGGCCTGGCCGACGGCCTGCTCGATGCGGGCGTTGACGAGTTCGGGCTCGGCCAGGAACTCCGAGCCGCGGCCCGAACGCCACTTCGCCCGATCGAAGTGCAGACTCAGCTCATCGGTGAGCTGCGGGATGCGGGCCACGTGCGCGGCCTTGGCGGCCACCCGCCGCAGCTCGTCGTCCAGGCGGCGCCGGCCCGCCTCCTGGGGGTCGAGCGCGATGGGCAGATGCGGCAGCCGCGGATCGGTGGTGACCAGACCCCACTCGGCGAGCTCCGCGAGCGCCGGGGCGTCCCGCTCCGGGTCGATGTGCTCATGGCGGGTGACCCGGCCGTAGACGTCGACGGCTTCGGGCGACAACCCACCGGCGGTGGCCGCCCAGTTGTCCGGTTCGCCCATAACTGCCCCCGTTGTGCCGCTGCGTGTGTGCGCCCGGCGTACGCGCGCACCCCGCTACCGCTTGATCCATGCATGGCCCATCAGTCAGCGTACCTGTGGGGTCTCTCCCGGCGGGTGCCTCGGCGGCCGGCCCGAAGCTGCGGGCGCCAACGCTGTGCCCGGAGGGGCCGACCGTACCCCGACCCGTCCACGAAAGGGCACGCCTCGCCAACCACCTCCCGGCCCTCGCCCCGGCCGTGATGGCCGCCGCCCTCGCCCCGCCCGCAGTGACCGCGGTGCCAGCCCCCGACGATCTCGTCCGGGGCCGTTGCGCTGTCGGCGGGCCGTGCCCCCGCTGGTCCACGCCGGTCGAACGGCGCTCTTCGACCACCCGGTGCACATCGAGGAATCGATCCGCTCCCACAATGGAACGTACGCCGAGCATTGGATGTGCACCGACAACCCGGTGTACGCCGATCACCCGGCCCGGAGCTGATGGCAGAGTCGGGACCGACAGTCGGGAGCGGCCGTTCCAACCGCGCGGCCATCGGCGAAGTTGCCGGCCGCCCGTATCCGGGGGAGAACCACAGATGGACAAGCCCGCTCTGCGCTCTCTGCTGCGCGAACGCCGTGCGCTGATCAAGCCCGAGAGCCATGGGCTGAGCAGGCCCACCCGGCAGGGACGGCGGGCGCCCGGCCTGTCGCAGGCCCAGATCGACCAGATCCTGCACCGCGCCCCGGACACCTACGGGCGTCTGGAGTCCGGCCGCTACCCCAACCCGCCCGCGGACCTGCTCCAGGACGTGGCCCGACTGCTCGGCATGAACGAGCAGGAGTGGATCGCGCTGTGGCGGTACTGCCTGGGCCAGGACCCACCGTTCCCGCTGAACTCGCAGTCCGGAGAGGAGATCCCCGGCGTGTGGCAAGAGGCCGTCGATGGCATTGGGCACATGGCGTACGTCAATGACCGCTCGTGGAACCTGCTGGCCCACAACGACCGCTGGACCGAGATGTTCCCCGACCGGCAGGTGCCGCAGAACACCATGCGGTGGATGGCGCTCGACCCCGGCGCCCGGGAGACCCTCACCGACTGGGAGCGGTCCTGGGCGCCGCTGGTGCTGCCCCAGCTGCGGGCCGCGCTGGCCGCCGACCCCGCCGACCAGACGCTGGCGCAGATCGAGAAGGAGGTCCTCGCCGACCCCCTCGCCGCCGGCATCTACAACCGGGCCAGCGCCTATCTCCACCTCGACGGCGACGAACGGCCCCTCAACCACGCGGTGCTCGGGCCCGGCTGGGTGACGATGTGCGCCGCCCAGCCGATGGCCGCGCCGGGCGCCCGCATGATCATTCTGGTCTTCCACGCGGGCGAGAAGCGTCGCCACACCCGCACACCGATGCTGCGCGCGACGCAGGTGCAGTAGTCGGGGTGGGTGCGGCCCACTGCTCCCGGGCCTTACCGAGCTGGTCCCGGGACCTTGGGCGGGGGCCCGGCTTCCCGCCTACAGCTCGCGGTGGACCTTGGTGTTGGAGGCCTGGGCACGGGGGCGGACCACCAGCAGGTCGATGTTGACGTGGCTGGGCCGGGTGACCGCCCAGGTGATGGTGTCGGCGACGTCGTCGGCGGTGAGCGGCTCGGCCACGCCCGCGTACACCTTGGCGGCCTTCTCGGTGTCGCCACGGAAGCGGGTCGTCGCGAACTCGTCCGTCTTCACCATCCCCGGCGCGATCTCGATGACCCGTACCGGGCGGCCGACGATCTCCAGGCGGAGGGTCTCGGCGAGCACGCGGGCCCCGTTCTTCGCGGCGACGTAGCCACCCCCTCCCTCGTAGGTGGCGTGGCCCGCCGTGGAGGAGAGGATGACGACCGCGCCGTCGCCCGAGGCTTCGAGTGCGGGCAGCAGGGCCTGGGTGACGTTGAGCGAGCCGATGACGTTCGTCTCGTACATCTGCCGCCAGTCGTCCGGGTTGCCGGTGGCGACCGGGTCGGCGCCCAGCGCGCCGCCCGCGTTGTTGACGAGCACCCCGATCGTGCGGAAGGCGGTGGCGAACTCGTCGACGGCGGCGCGGTCCGTCACGTCGAGCGCGTACGCCGTCGCCTGGTGGCCCGCCTCGTTGATCTCGGCGGCGAGCGCCTCGATGCGGTCCTTGCGGCGGGCGGTGAGCACCACCCGGTAGCCGGCGGCGGCGAGTCGGCGGGCCGTGGCGGCACCGATTCCGCTGCTCGCTCCGGTGACGACGGCGATCGGGGTCCCGGCGGCAGTCATGTCGTGCTCCTCGCGCGTGTGGTGACCGGCGCTGCGGTCGAGGGTGGGGCGGTTGAAGATGCCGCAGCCGAAGACGCGGCAGTCGAAGGGGTGATCGAAGCCGATATGCGGTCAGGATAGGCGGGGCGGGGCGGGCGGACTGGTCGGGACGGGCGGGGTGGGCCGTGCGGCAGGGGCGGGCCGGTGGCGCGGCGGGAGGGAGCCGACTCTTAGCGACCGCGCGGGGCGTACACGATCACGGCCATACCGGCCAGGCAGATCAGCGCGCCGGTGACGTCCCAGCGGTCGGGGCGGTAGCCGTCGGCGACCATGCCCCAGGCGAGCGAACCCGCCACGAAGACACCGCCGTACGCTGCGAGGATCCGGCCGAACTCGGCGTCCGGCTGGAGCGTCGCGACGAATCCGTAGATGCCGAGCGCGACGACTCCGGCGCCGATCCAGATCCAGCCCCGGTGCTCCCTGACGCCCTGCCAGACGAGCCACGCCCCGCCGATCTCGAACAGGGCGGCCACGACGAACAGGAGAGCTGAGCGGGCGACAAGCATGTGCCCAGGGTGGCACGGGACGGGATGGCGTTCCGGGGATATAAGGGGTGAAAGGTACCTTTCGCTCATGGTGGTTCATGTGATGAGCAGATTGAGCGGATTGAGCAGGGTCGGTGGATCGGACAGATCCGGTAGATCCGCTGGATCCAGTGACTCCAGTGGATCGAGTAGCTCCAGCGGATCCGGTCGATCTGGCGGAGCCTCTAACTCCGGCGGAGTCGGCAGGTCGGCCGGAGCCTCTAGGTCCGGCAGGTCGGGCGGTGTCGGCAGCTCCGGTGGGGTCGGCGTGTCCAGCGGGTCGGGCGAGGTCGCCGGAGCTCTGCGCCCGGCCGGGGCCCGCAGAACTCTGGCAACGGTCGCCGTCGCCGTGCTGGCGGCGGCGACGCTGATCGCCACCGGTACACCCAGCGGGGCGGCCGGCCTCAATCGTGGCGTGGAGCCAGTTCCGGGGGTGGCCGGGGGCGTCGGGACCGAGGCGGATGTGTCGTATCACGGGCACGTCTCCCTCTGGAACGGTCGGGTCGGTGTCTGGGTGGAGACCGCGAACCACGGTCCTGCGGCGGTCCCCGGTGCCACCGTGCGGCTGCGGTTCTCGGTGGCTCTCGCGGACGGCGTCACCTTGCCGCCGACCTGTCTGCGGACCGGCCCGTCGGTGGTGCAGTGCAGCACCGGTCCGATGCGGGCAGCAGGGACCGGCGTCCAACTTGCCCTGGACGCAGCGGTCGTCGGCACCCCGGCCCAGGTGACCGTCGACATCGACACCGTCTGGAGCGGCGGTCTGACCGACCGCAACCCGGTGAACAACACCCACCGCGTGCTGGCGCTTGCGACGGGCGACCCGTACACGTTCTGACCCCTGGGCGGCGAGCGGCGCGGGGGTCGGTCACGCGGGGGCCGGCCCACCCGGAACCCCGCCCCGGGCGACCGCCCGCCGTTACGCGCACCCCGTCCAGCGGGCGAGAGCCGCATCCAGGCCGGGCGCGTCCGGGCGGTCGCTCGCCCAGGCCACGTATCCGTCGGGTCGGACCAGGAGCGTGCTGCGGCGCCCGCTCTTCCAATGTGCGCGTATCGCCCCCGACGGTGCTGCCACGTCGCCGTCCCGCGGCGTCACCAGGACGAACTCGCCCCGCCGCAGCACCTCGTAGAGGCGGCCCTCCGCAAGGTCCAGGTCGGGGGCGCGCTTTCCGGCCAGCGGGTGGGATCCGCGCTCCGCGTGGTACGAGACGCCGAGGCCGCTGATCATTGCGATGGCCCGGTCGGAGGCGGGCCGTACGGCGTTGAGGAAGCGGGTGAACAGTGAACGGGCCGCCCGTTGCAGCGGGTTGTGGGCCATGGCGAGCCGCACGAGGGAGCCGCTGCTGCGCAGCACCATCGCGCCGACGGGGTGGCGCTCCGCCTGGTAGCTGTCGAGGAGGGCCTCGGCATCGGCGGTGCGGTCGCGCAGCACGGCGGCGAGCTTCCAGGAGAGGTTCGCGGCGTCCTGGAGGCCGGTGTTCATGCCCTGGCCACCGGCGGGGGAGTGGACGTGCGCGGCGTCCCCGGCGAGGAAGACCCGGCCGGCCCGGTAGGCGGGAGCCTGGCGCTCGTCGCTGTGGAACCGGGAGATCCAACGGGCGTCATGCATCCCGTAGTCGGAGCCGAGGGCCTCGCGGGCGATCGTGCGGACTTCATCGAGGTCGACGGGCGCGGTGTCGGGGACCTGGCGCTTCCGGTTCCAGCCCATGACTCGGTAGTAGCCGTCGCCGAAGGGGGCGATGAACGCGAAGGAATCCCCCGAGCCGTTGACGGTGAGCAGCCCCTCCGGCTCCTCGGCGAGCCGCACGTCAGCCAGCACGATCGAGCGGATCACGGACACTCCGGGGAACGGGAGGCCGAGCGCCTCGCGGACGCGGCTGCGCACTCCGTCGGTCCCGACGAGATAGCGGGCCCGGACCGTGGCGGGCCGTGCGGTGGCGGTGTCGCGCAGCTCGGCGGTCACCCCCTCGGTGTCCTGCTGGAGGCTCAACAGCTCGGTGCCGTAACGGAATTCGGCCCCGGCGGACAGCGCGCGCTGCTCCAGCACGTGCTCCACCTCGTACTGCGGGGTGATCAGCACGTACGGGAATCGCGAGCGCAGCCGGGTCAGGTCGAGGGAGAGGCGGCCGAACAGCCGCAGGTGGTCGATCGTCCTGCCTCGCTTGACCAGTTCGTCGGCCAGGCCGCGGGCGTCGAGCATTTCCAGCGTGCGCGCGTGGACGGCGAAGGCGCGCGTCATGTTGCTGACCCCGTGCGCACGGCGCTCGACGACCGTGACGTTCAGCCCCGCTGCGGCGAGGTCGCCCGCGAGGAGCAGCCCGGTCGGGCCCGAGCCCACGACGAGGACATCGGTGGTGAAGGTGTCTTCGGGGCCGGTGGAGCGGGTGGAGCCGGTCGAGCTGGTGGTGCCGTTCATGGCTGCCTCCTCGGTGCCAACGCTTGTTGGTCAACGCTTGTTGGCAAATGTAGAACCCTCGGGAGTGGCATGTCAACACTTGTTGGCCTACAGTTGTTGGCATGACGACCGAAGCCCCCGCCGGAGGCCCCCGCCGCACCTCCGGAGCCACCAAGGCCGCGATCCTCGAAGCCGCGCGCGAGCGCTTCGCGGCCGATGGCTACGAGCGCGCGACCATCCGGGCCATCGCCCGCGACGCGGGGATCGACCCGTCGATGGTGATGCGCTACTACGGGAACAAGGAGGGTCTGTTCGCCGCCGCCTCCGAGATCGACCTGCGCATGCCGGAGCTGGGGGGGCTGCCGGGCAAGCACATCGGCGCCGTGCTCGTCGCGCACTTCCTCGACCGCTGGGAGGCCGACGACGTGCTCACCGCGCTGCTCCGGGTCGGAGTCACCAACGCGGCGGGCGCCGAGCGGGTGCAGCTGGTGCTCGCCGAGCAGCTGGTCCCGCTCGCCGCCGGCGTCTGCCCCGACCCGGCCGACGCCCCGCGCCGGGCCGCACTGGCCGCCTCGCAGATACTCGGCATGGCGATGGCCCGCTATGTGCTGCGCTTCCCGCCCGCGGTCGCGATGGCCCGCGAGGAGGTGATCGCCTGGCTGGCTCCCACGATCCAGCGCTACCTCACAGCCGAAACAGCCGGCTAGCCCCGCCGCGCGCAGGCCCCCGCCCGGCGCAGGCCACGCCGCGCGCTGCCCTCGCGCGAGTCCTGCGCCGTACACTTTCTGCATGGCACAGAAGAAAACCGGCCAGGATCGGGAGCACACCGACCGGGCCGGGCTGATGCGGGACCTGGGTGTCGTGTCGCGCCGCTACATGGCCTCGTACGTGCTCTTCAACCAGGCCCTGGCCGACTGTCTGGAGCTGCACCCGACGGATCTCCAGTGCCTCAATCTGCTGGGCCTCGAAGCCGGGCCCGTCACCACGGGCCGGATCGCCGAACTGACCGGGCTCACCACCGGTTCCGCGACCCGGCTCGCGGACCGCCTGGAGAAGGCCGGATATGTGACGCGGCGCCGGTGCACCGAGGACCGCAGGAAGGTGCTCGTGGAGCTCGTGCCCGAGCGGATGGCGGAGTTCGGCAAGGTCTGGGGCCGGCTCAACGGTGCCTGGTGGGAGATGTTCGACGGGTACGAGGACGACGAGATCGCGCTCATCGCGAGGCACATGCGCCGGACCATGGAGCTCAGCACCAGCCAGATCGAACGCCTCAGGAGTGGCGAGTTCTGACGTACGGAAGCGCGTCGGCCCGGGGTTTGGAGCCTGTGTCAAAACCCGCCCGGGTCCGCGGCGTGATCCGGGCGGGGCCCAGGCGCAGGCTCTCACCACCCAGGCGCAGGCTCTTATCCGGCCCGGTCCGCCGGGCATGCTCCGGCCGCGCCGAACTCCCGGACCGCGTCGTCGACGATCGCCTCCAGGCCGGCGTGGTGGGCGCCGCGCCAGTACACGCGCTCGCAAGCGGTGCACTCGGCGAACACCTCGTACGTGGTGCGGGTGCCGTGTTCCAGGCGGTCGCCCACCGAGTCCTTGTCCGCCTTCCGCAGCGGCGCGTTGCAGGCGGTGCAGCGGGTCCAGGGCGCGAGGGCGGGCGCGAACCTGCCCAGTACGTCCCGGAGTTGCTCCGCGGGGCGGTGGCTGTAGACGTACGCCCCGGCCCACAGCTCCCTGCGGTGCAGCAGCCCCCGGTCCCGGGACAGCATGACGCGCTGTTCCCGCGCGGAGAGCGCGGCGAGTGCCGGGTCGCCGATGTCCTCGCTCTCGTACGCCGCGTCGACGCCGAGCAGCCTCAACCGCCGGGCCAGCGTGCCGAGATGGACATCGAGCAGGAAGCGGAGCGGAGCCCCCGGGACCTGCTGCGGGCGCTCGACGGCGCGTACCTCGATGGACTCTCCGGCGGCCGGAATGTGGGAGACCGTGACCTCGCGGCCGTCCGCGAGCAGTCGGCCGACCTCGGTGAGCGGGACACCCAGCGATTCCACGACGTGGCCGAGGGTGGACGCGCCGTCGGTCACGACGGCGCTGCGCCCCTGGCGGCGCTTCGTCGGAACGAAAAGCCGCAGCTCAGGGGCGAAGTCGAGGTGGATCTCCGGTCCGTTCACGCCGTCAGGATCGCATTGGTACGGGTGTGGGGACCAGGGATTTCGGGGCGCGCCCCGGCGCTCGCGCCGGAGCACCGGGGGCACGGAGCCTCCGGCGCGAGCACCGGTATTCGCCGGAGGCGCTTCGGTGGATCAGGGGCGGAAGGCGTCCGCGTTCTCGCCGGCCCAGGCCGCGAAGGTGCGGGCCGGGTGGCCGGTGAGCTCTTCGACGGCGGTGGTGACGGTGTCGGGGCGCCCCTCGCTGGCGGCGAAGTAGCTGAGCAGCGAGTCGGCCACGCTCGGAGGTATGTACTCGGCCATCGACTCCTTCCAGGCCTCGCCGGTCACGGTGTTCACGGTGATCGGCCGGCCGGCCGCCTCGGCTAGCGCCGCGACCTGCTCGGCGGCGCTGTGGGAGGCGGGACCGGTGAGGTGGTAGGCGCGGCCGCGCAGTTCGGGAGTGGTGAGGACGGCGAGCGCGGCCTCCGCGATGTCCGCCTCGTGGATGGGGCTGGACTGGGCCTCGGGGTAGGGGAGGTCCACGGTGCTGGTCGACTTGATCGCCCAGGACCAGCCCAGAGCGTTGCCCGCGAAGGCGCCCGGCCGCAGGAAAGTCGACTCGATGGCGGACGTTTCGAGGGCGCGCTCGACGCCGCTGTGCATCGCCGCGATGGCGTTGGTGTCGGCGTCGGGCTGGAGGACGGAGCTGGAGGAGAGCAGCACGATGTGCTGGACTCCGGCGGCCTTCGCCGCGGCGAGGAACGCCTCGATGTGCTTCGGGTTGGCGTAGAGGAAGACCGACTTGACGCCGGCCAGGGCGGCCGGGAAGGTCGCCGGCTCGTCGAGGTCGCAGACGACGCGGTCCACGCCGTCCGGGAGGGTCAGCTTGTCGGGGCTCGCGGAGGCCGCGCGAACGCTGAGACCGCGCTCGCGCAGCAGCGGGATGAGGGTTGTGGCGACCTTGCCTCGGCTGCCGGTGATGAGAACCGTCATGGTGGAAATACCCTTCGGGAAAAGGAAGTTGATGCCCTGCAGCAGGGTTGACGCGCAGAGAACGAGCGTACGTCGCGGTCTGCCTTCGGGGGGCTGAAGCGGCGCGGGCCCGGTCGGCGGGCGCGGCCGCGAGGGGTGCGGCTTGCGGGCGCGGGCAGGCGGGCGGCTTCCGGTGGCTCGGCGCCCTGGACATTATCCTGCATCGTACAGAATCTGCGTTGCGCAGATAAATATGGGCGACTGCGCGCCTGCCCGTCAAGGGGGTTTTGAGCCGCCCGGCACGTGCAGCGGACCGGGCGGGGGCTGTCGGGGTGGCGGCATCTACCCTTCCCGCATGAAGATCACCGACCTTGAGCCGGGCGACCGGCGTCTGACGGACGACCTGCTGCCGGTGCTCCGCGAACTCCGCCCGCACCTCACTGAGGAGCTCTTCGCCGAGATCTACGGGGAGGGGCACGGCCAGGGGCTGCGCTTCACCGCCGCGTACGGCGACGACGGGGTGTGCGTCGGCGCCGCCGGGTGGCGGATCGTCGTCAACACCAGCGCGGTCCGGAGCCTGTACGTGGACGACCTGGTCACCGCCGCCACGGCCCGCTCCACCGGGGTGGGACACGCACTCCTCGCGCACCTGGAGAGCCGCGCGCGGGCGGCCGGCTGCATCTCCCTCGGCCTCGACTCGGGAACCCACCGCACCGACGCGCACCGCTTCTACTTCCGCGAGCGCATGGCGGTGACGGCCTTCAACTTCTACAAGCGGCTCGACTGAGCAGCTGCCCAGGGTGGCGGGCGGAGGCCGCGGGTTCGCTGTCAACTCGTCACGGACTGTGTCGTTCATGTCCAGAACTGTAGGCGTCGGGTCTGACAACGGCCCCTGACCAGGGGCGGAAGGCCGCTGGGCGCAGTGCCGAGGGCGGTGCGCCCAACGTCGCCGTGAAGTCCCGTACCAGATGGGCCTGGTCGGCGTAGCCCAGCTCGTCGGCCAGCCGGGTCCAGTCGACGATGGCGGCGGACTCGGCGTGTTCGAGGGCCTCATGGATGCGGTAGCGCAGGACGACCCATTTCGGGCCGACGCCCACGCAGGCCGCGAAGAGGCGTTGCAGGGACCGGGCGGACAGCCCTGCTTCACGGGCGAGCGCGTCGACCCGGCGCACCGTCCGGTCGTGGCGGATGCGGTCGACCAGCTCCATCGCGAGCTCCGCCTGCGGATCGGGCCGCGGATCGAGGCCCAGCAGAAAGCCGTCGAGCGCCGCCACCCGGTCCTCGTCCCGGTCCGGCGAGAGCACCGCTGCGGGGTCGGCGGCCGGGAACACCGGGTCCGCGAGGATCACCCGGTCCGTCCACTCCGACACGGGGAAGACGGGCGCGAACGGCCGGAACCCGCCCGGCCGGAACTGGATTCCGCACACCCGTCCACGGCCCGACAGCTTCCGCGTGGCCAGGGAGAGGCCGACCCCCGACAGTTCCAGGAAGTCGGGGCGCCCGTCGTCGTACCGCTGGAAGACCAGGTTGACGGAGGGGTGCGGCACCACGTGTGAGGCGTACGGCTGCGGCAGATCCCAGTCGATCAGCCAGTAGTGCTCCAGGTACGGGCGCAGCGCGGGCGCCGGTTCGTGGCGGCGGAACCGTACGTGCGTGAAGAGGTCGGCGGCGTCGACGATGCCCCGGGTGTCACGGCGTGGTCCGGGGTTGTGCGCTGCCATGGGGCGATCCTACGGAGTCGTCGTCTCCTACGGAGTGCCGCTGCGCCGGGCCCGATCGGTCGAACCAGTACAACGCCCCCGCATACAGGGCGAGCACCAGGGTGAGCAGCGGGTAGTACGCCAGGGGCAGCGCGGCCATGCCGATCAGCGGCCCCAGGGGCGAGAGCGGGAGCAGCAGACCGGTCAGCGCGAGGAGACCGGCGGTGACCGGGACCCCGCCGCCGCGTCCGGTGCGCAGCAGGACCATCACCAGGGCCTGGGTCAGCAGGTTCTCCGTGAACCAGCCCGCGTGGAAGGCGGTTTCGGCCCGGGTGTGGCTCACCGCCCAGACGAGCACCGCGAAGGTCGCGAGGTCGGCGGCGGCGTTCAGGACGCCGAACCCCGTGACGGAGGCGAGGACTTCGCTCGGGCGCAGCTTCAGCGGGCGGCGCAGCGCCCCGGCCTGCGGGCGGTCGTACGCGAAGGCCAGCTGGGCGGCGTCGAAACACAGGTTCTGGACCAGGACCTGGGACGGCAGCATCGGCAGGAACGGCAGCAGCAGACCGGCGGTCAGCATCGCGATGACGTTGCCGAGGTTTGAGGAGAGAGTGATCCGCAAATAGGTCGCGATGGTGGCGCCGCTGCTGCGGCCCGCCATGATGGCGTGGTCGAGCGAGGTCAGATCCTTCGCCGCGAGGACGACGTCGGCCGTCTCGCGGGCCACGTCCACCGCCTCGGGCGGGCAGATGCCGACATCGGAGGCGCGCAGCGCGGGCAGGTCGTTGACGCCGTCGCCGAGGAAGCCGGTGACATGTCCGCGCTCGCGCAGGACCCGTACGATCCGGGCCTTGTGCTCGGGGGAGCAGCGGGCGAAGACAGTACTGCTGTCGGCGAGTTCGCCCAGTTCGGCGTCGGTCAGGGCGTCGAAGGAGGCGGCGGTGACGACCTCGCCCGGCGCCAGGCCGAGTTCGCGGCAGGCGCGGGCGGCCGTGCCGGGGTGGTCGCCGGTCAGCACCTTCACGGCGACCCCGCTGCGGGTGAGCGCCGCGAGCGCGTCGGCCGCCGTCTCCGCTGTCGCGTCGCGCAGTCCGACCAGGCCCTGGAGGGTCAGCCCGCGCTCGTCGGCGGTGGTGTACGGGCGCGCGGCGGCGGGCCGTTCGGCGAGCGCCACCGCGAGGACGCGCAGCCCGTCCGCGGCGAGCCGGTCCGCGAGCGCGACCGCCCGCTCCCGCTCGTCGGCGGTGAGCACGCACCGGTCCAGTACGTCCTCCACGCCGCCCTTGACCACCAGGGTGTGGCGGCCGAGCCGGTGCGGGGTTCGGACGACGGCGGTGGAGAGACGGCGTACGGGATCGAAGGGAAGGGCGGTGACGGCGTCGTACTCCAGGGCGTCGAGGCCCTCGGGGAAGTGTTCCTCCGCGGCGTCCAGGAGAGCCGCGTCGAGGGCGTCGGCGGTGGGCAGTTCGGCGAGCTGCAAGGTCCACAGGCTGTTGACGGCGGCCCAGTGCAGTACGGAGTCGTCGGGCGCGCCGGACGTGTCGAGCGCGCAGTCCAGGACCGGCCGGTCCTGGGTCAGGGTGCCCGTCTTGTCCAGGCAGACGACATCGACGGCACCCAGGTCGTGCAGCGCGGGCAGCCGCTTGACGATCACCTGGTGGGTGCGGGCCAGCGCGGACGCGCCGCGGGCCAGCGTGGTCGTCACGATCACGGGAAGCATCTCGGGCGTGAGCCCGACCGCCACCGCCACCGCGAACGGCAGCGTCTCCAGGCCGCGGCCGCGCAGGGCCGCGTTGGCCATCAGGACCAGCGGCGGAGTGAGCAGCATGAAACGGATCAGGATCCAGGAGATGCCGTACACCGACCGGTCGAAAGCGGTCGTGCGGCGATCGTTCCCCGGCAACTTGTCGCTCGTCGCGAACCGGGCGCCCGCGCCGGTCGCGATCACCACACCGGTGCCGCTGCCGGAGGCCACACTGCTGCCCTGGAAGCAGACCTCGGGCCGGTCGAAGTCCTGCACGTCGAGCGGCCGCTCGCGCGATGCGGCGGACGGCAGGGCATCCGCCGCGTCCGGCGCGGGCTCGTCCACCGGGTATTTGGGCACCGGCGCGGACTCCCCGGTCAGCGCGGCCTGATGCATCGTCAGTCCGGTGGCCCGCAGCAGCCGCAGGTCCGCCGGTACGAGATCGCCAGGAGCCAGCCGCACCACATCGCCTGGCACCACCTGGTCCACGGGGATCTCCCGCGACACCGGCACCGCGGCCTCGTCCGCCCTGCGCAGCACGGTCGCGGTGCTCGCCACCAACTCCCGCAGCCCCGCCGCCGAACGGTCCGCGCGGTGCTCACCGGCCGCCCGCAGCGCACAACTCACCACCACCAGCACCGCGATGACCGCGGCCGTGGCCCAGGCGGCGACCGCCGCGGAGACCAGCGCCAGGCAGGCGAGGACCGCGGTGAACGGGTCGCGGAGACTGCGGAGAAAAATGATCGGCAGGGACGGAACTCGGCGCGTGGGCAGGACGTTCTCCCCATACCGCACGAGTCGTTCCTCGGCTTCGGACTCCACCAGTCCCCGTGGCCCCGAGCCCAGCGAACGCAGCAGCTGCAAAGGAGTGCTCCTTGACAACTGCAGAGAAGAGATCCGCTCAGGCGCCCAGGTCACGGACGAGTCCCGACGGTCCCGGCAACCTCACGCCCTCGCCCAGCCGGGCGACCAGCCAGCACACCATCTGAGCCACATCGGGATCGTCGACGAAGTAGACGACCCGGCGACCCTCCCGCCGGGACCGGACGAGCCCCGCGAGTTTCAGCTTCGCCAAATGCTGACTGACGGCCGGCAGCGCACCGCCGACCCTCTCGGCCAGCCCCGACACATCGGACTCGCCATGGCTCAGCACCCACACGATGTGCAGCCGCGCGGGCGAGGCAAGGAGTCCGAAGACCCCCGCTGCCTCGCCGAGCACCTCGGCCGACGGGTCGGTGTCCGTCTTCGTCACCATCGCCTCCCGTCTCCTCGGTGTGGTGGCTGTTCCTGTCGCCCCGGGCAGCCAGTCTAGGGGTGACCGCTCACAGCGACACGAGGGTTACCTCGGTCGCCTTCACGCTCGACCACACGGCCGCACCCTCCACCAGGCCCAGCTCCGCGGCGGCCTCCGGGGTGATTTCCGCGATCAGGTCGGGCGACTCGGCGGACCCGATGAGTACCCGCAGCCGGCTCCCGCTCGCCGTGATCTCCCGCACAGTGCCGGGCCAGACATTACGGGGGCTGCCATCGGGACGCTTGCGGTGCACGGACACCGACTCCGGCGCGATGATCGCCAACGCCCGGCTGCCCTGGGGCAGTTGCTCGGCCGCCACGATCCGCCCGCCGCCGGCCAGCGCGAGTCCGTCGCCGCTGGCCTCCCCGGCCCAGGCGTTGCGCCCCAGCATCCGGGCCACCCAGGGGGAGCGCGGATGCCGGGTGACCTCGGCGGGCGGCGCGTCCTGAAGGGTGCGCCCGGCATCCAGTACGAGGACGCGATCGGCAAGCGAGAGCGCCTCGACCGGATCGTGGGTCACGATCAGGCAGACCCCGCCGAAGCCGTCGAGATGGGTGCGCAGCGTGTGGCGGACGTGCGCGCGGGTCGTCTGGTCGAGCGCCGCGAGCGGCTCGTCCAGGAGCAGCAGCCGGGGGCGGGCGGCGAGCGCCCTCGCCAGGGCGACGCGCTGCGCCTGGCCGCCCGAGAGCTGGGCGGGCCTGCGCTGGGCGAGGTGGCCGACGCCGAGACGGTCCAGCCAGCGCTGGGCGGCGGCGCGGGCCTCGGCGCGGGGGACGCGCTGGGCGCGCAGCCCGTACGCCGTGTTGGCGAGCGCGCTCAGATGCGGGAACAGCGCACCGTCCTGGGGGACCCAGGCGACCCCGCGCTTGTGCGGCGGCAGCGCGGTGACATCGAGGTCGCCGAGGCGCAGTGCGGCGTGGGCGCGCGGGGTGAGTCCGAGCAGGGCGCGCAGCAGGGTGGTCTTTCCGGCGCCGTTCTCACCGACGACCGCGACGGTGGTGCCGGGTTCGGCATCGAGGGTCAGCTCATTGAAGCCGGAGATGTCGGCGTGCAGTCCCCAACTGGGCGTCGGCTCGGCCGGATTGAGGTCCGCCGCTGGCTCCGGCTGCCCCGGGACGGAATCCGCCGGGGGGTCCGGGAGCGCGGGAGCGGCAGGTGCCTCGCCCCGTAGTGCGGCGGGGCCGGCCCAGCGGCCGCGCAGGGTCACGAGTACGGCCATGGCGATGGCCAGCAGGAGCAGGGAGACGGAGGTCGCGGCCTGGGGGGAGTCCTGGAGGAGGAGGTAGACCTGGAGTGGCAGGGTCTGCGTGGTGCCGGGGAGGTTGCCGGCGAAGGTGATCGTCGCGCCGAACTCGCCGAGCGCACGGGCCCAGGTGAGCGCCGCGCCGGCGGCGAGGCCCGGCGCGACCATGGGCACGGTCACGGTGAGGAAGACCCGCAGTGGGGAGGCGCCGAGCGAGGCGGCGGTCTCCTCGTAACGCGGCCGCAGTCCGCCGAGCGCGCCTTCCAGGCTGATCACCAGGAACGGCATGGCGACGAAGGTGGCGGCGACCACCGCGCCGGACGTGTGGAAGGGGAGGGTGATGCCGAAGGCGCCCTCCAGCCAGGGGCCGAGCAGCCCGCGCCGCCCGAAGCCGAGCAGCAGCGCGACACCGCCCACCGTCGGCGGCAGCACCATCGGCAGCAGGACGAGCGAGCGCACCAGGGCCTTGCCGGGGAAGTCGACCCGGGCGAGCAGCCAGGCCAGGGGCACACCGAGGAGAAGGGAGAGTCCGAGTGCCCAGAAGGAGACGACCAGCGAGAGCCGCAGGGCTTCGGTGACGTCGGGGCTGGTCAGGTGGGTGCCGAGTTCGCCCCACGAGGTCCGGGCCAGGATGGCGAGCAGCGGCATCAGCAGGAACGCGATGGCGAGCAGCGCGGGCACGGCCAGTGCGACGGGTGTGCGCGGGCGGGTGCGGGTGCGGCTGCGAGTCATGACTGGCCCCGGTGTCCTGATGGCTACGGCGTCCTGATGGTTACGGCGACTCGGTGGTGATGGCGGTGTCCTGACGGCCACGAGGTTGTGGTGGTCACGGTGTTCTGATGGCTACGAGGCCGTGGTGGCCACGGTGTCCTGACGGCCATGAGGTCCTGGCGGTCACGGCGTCCTGATCGTCATGGGGTCTGCCCGTCCCCCCGTGAACGGGCAGACCCCATAAGGGAGTTGTGGCTTACGGCTGCTGGAATCCGGCGCCCTGGAGGATCTTCTGCGCCTCGGGGGAGGACAGCCACTTCACGAACGCGGCGGCGGCATCGGCGTTCTTCGAGGCCTTGAGGGTAGCGGCCGGGTACTTGGCGACGGCGTTCTGTGCGTCCGGGATGTCGACCTCGGCGACCTTGCCCTTCGCGGAGGCGGCGTCGGTCTTGTAGACGATGCCCGCGTCGGCCTCGCCCAGCTCGACCTTGCTGAGTACGGCGCGGACGCTCGCCTCCTGGGAGACCGGCTTGACCGTGATCTTCTGGGCGTCGAGGACCTGCTTGCTGTAGCGGCCGACCGGCACCTCGGGGGCGGCGAGGACGACCTTCAGGTTGGTGTCGGCCAGGTTCTTGAGGCCTTCGACCTTCTTCGGGTTGCCCTTGCCGGTCGCGATGACCAGACGGTTCTTGGCGATGACCGACGGGCTGCCGGTGTCCGCCTTGAGGCCGTCCATGGTCTTGGTGTCGGCCGTGACCAGCGCGTCGGCGGGGGCGCCCTGCTTCACCTGGGCGGCGAGCTCCTGCGAGCCCGCGAAGGAGAACTTCACCTTGGTGCCGGGGTGCTCCTTCTCGTAGGCCGCGCCCGCCGTCTTGAAGACGTCGGTGAGCGAGGCCGCGGCGAGGACGGTGAGCTGCGCCTTCGGCGCCGAGGCGGAACTGTCGGACGGGGCTGCGGTCTTGGCGCTGCCACCGGACTTGTCGCTGCCGCAGGCCGCGGCCAGCGGAATGAGCAGGGCGGCGGAGACGACGGCCGCGGCGGCGCGGCGGCGCTTGGTGCTGAGGGCCATGACAGACATGGGTGGAGCTCCTTCGGATGCTTGTCGAGCCGCGCCGGAGGTGAGGGGTTCCCCGCTTGCAGTCATGGGAGAGCTGGGGGGGGAAGGGCGACGCCGCGGGGACGTACGTTAGTGGCCTTGGTTCGGCCTGGGAGGGATGTCGGGCGGGGCGTGGGCGCGGGTTGCGACGCCCCGCACGGCACCCGCCGGGTACCTCTGGATGTGGTCGATCAGGTGCGGTCGATGTGCACGCTGGTGGACTTCACCCGCGCGGTGGCCTGCATGCCCACCTCCAGACCCAGTTCCTCGACGGCCTCCCGGGTCAGGAGGGAGACCAGCCGGTGCGGACCGGCCTGGATCTCGACCTGGGCCGCGACATCGCCGAGCTTGACGGCGGTGACGATGCCGGGGAAGGCGTTGCGGGCGGAGGTGTAGGGCTCCTCCTCCTCGCCATTGGGGGACTGGCCGACCTCGATGGAGAAGGCGGCCAGATCCTGCCCGTCGATGAGTCGGCGACCGGTTTCGTCGCGATGGGTCGTGACGCGGCCGCCGTCGGCCCAGCGGCGCACGGTGTCGGGACTGACGCCGAGCAGACGCGCTGCCTGGCCGATGGTGTAGGACTGCATGCGCGACAAGATAAGCGGCCGGAGCTCGCATATACAAAGGGCCTGTCCGAAGGTACGTCGCAGATGCGAAGCCAAGTGGACGAAGGTCCAAGCGATGCGCGGGCGACCCGGAGCCCGGCTCAGGGAGCCGCGCCGAATAAGCCAGCCGTGAGAGAACCCGGCCCTCACGGCCCCGGCCCTGCCCTGCGGACTCGGCCCCGCAGGTCGGCCCGCACATCGGCCGGGCGGGTCGGCTCGTCGGCCCCGGCCCCGCAGATCGCCCCGGCAGCCCCCGCACGGCGGGCTCGTCCCCACAGGTCGGCGTCCCCAAGGCTGCCCCCGCGCCTTGGCCCTGTTGACCCCGGCAGCCCGGCCGAAGCCCCTGCCCCGCACCGGCCCCCGCACCCGAACCCCGGCCCCGCCCCGCGAACCCCGGCCCGTATCCGGGCCCAGGGCAGGCGCTTCAGGTGGTCAGGGCCAGACCAGGCAGTAAGCCTGGTGCCCCGCATCGTGCAGGCGATGGCTGAAATCCTGCCATTCGTGCAGGAGTTGGTAGACGTTGAAGGCGTCGCGGGGGCCGCCGCGGTCCGGGACTGTGGACCAGATGAAGGCGGCGGCGCCGACCGACTCCTCGCCGACGCCGCGCAGCGGGTCGACGACCGTCATGGGGAGCTTGACCACCGCGTAGTCGGGGTGCAGGACGACCAGTTCCAGAGGCGGGACCTTGTGCAGCGGTATGCCCTGGATGCCGGTGAGGACCATCGCGGCCACCGTCTCCGGCTTGATCTTGGTGAACATGCCGCCCATGCCCAGCTCGTCGCCGCCGAGTTCCTCGGGGCGCATGGTGACGGGCACCCGGGCGGCCGTGGCGCCGTCGGGGGCGCCGAAGTACTTATAGGTCACCCCCATCCGGCCACTCCCGTTCCCCGCCCCTGCGCCGCCCGCGACCCGTTCGATCCGGTCCTGGGCGTCGCGTCGCCTGTGCCGTCCCCGACGGTGGGCGCGCTCGGGACCCCGGTCGTCGGTCCCTTCGCCCAGTCCGCCACCGCGATGCATATCCTTCACCCGACTGCTTGTAGCCCGACTGCTTTGTAGACGGCGCGGCCCCCACCGCGCAACCCGATGATCCGCCGATGCAACTCGATCATCTGCGGATCATCGTGTCATTGACCTCCCCCGCGCGGGTGCGGTGAAACACCAGTCCGCAAGAACGTCCGGCCCTCTGCCACCATGGCGTGTGTGAGCTATCCGTACGAATACGACGCCCCAGTTTCGCAGAACCTCTTCGACCGCGCTTCCGCCGTGACGCCCGGCGGCGTGAACTCCCCCGTCCGTGCCTTCCGCGCCGTGGGCGGTACGCCCCGGTTCATGGTGTCCGGTACGGGTCCCTACTTGACCGACGCCGACGGCCGTGAGTACGTCGACCTGGTGTGTTCGTGGGGTCCGATGATCCTCGGGCACGCACACCCCGAGGTCATCGCCGCCGTGCAGGAGGCCGTCGCCCGCGGCACCTCCTTCGGTACGCCCGGCGAGGGCGAGGTCGTGCTCGCCGAGGAGATCGTGGCCCGGGTCGAGCCGGTCGAGCAGGTCCGCCTGGTGTCCTCCGGCACCGAGGCGACCATGTCCGCGATCCGCCTGGCCCGCGGCTTCACCGGCCGCGCCAAGGTGATCAAGTTCGCCGGCTGCTACCACGGTCATGTGGACGCGCTGCTCGCCGCCGCCGGTTCCGGGGTCGCCACATTCGGCCTCCCGGACACCCCCGGGGTCACCGGCGCGCAGGCCGGCGACACGATCGTGCTGCCGTACAACGACCTGGACGCGGTGCACGCCGCCTTCCACGCGCACCCCGGCGAGATCGCCTGTGTGATCACCGAGGCGTCGCCCGGCAACATGGGCGTCGTACCGCCCAAGGACGGTTTCAACGCCGGGCTCAAGGCGGCCTGTGCGAAGAACGGCGCGCTGTACATCTCCGACGAGGTGATGACCGGGTTCCGTACGTCCAAGGCGGGCTGGTTCGGCGTCGACGGCGTCACTCCGGACCTGATGACCTTCGGCAAGGTCATGGGCGGCGGCTTCCCGGCCGCGGCATTCGGCGGCCGAGCCGACGTGATGGGCCACCTCGCCCCGGCCGGCCCCGTCTACCAGGCGGGCACCCTCTCCGGGAACCCCGTCGCCACCGCCGCCGGGCTCGCCCAGCTGCGGCTGCTCGACGACGCGGCGTACGCCAAGGTCGACGCGGTGTCGAGGGAGATCCAGGCGCTCGTCACGGCCGCGCTCAGCAAGGAGGGCGTCGCCCACCGGCTGCAGACCGCGAGCAACATGTTCTCCGTCTTCTTCACGGACGGCGAAGTCCGCGACTACGACGACGCGAAGAAGCAGGAAGCCTTCCGCTTCAACGGGTTCTTCCACTCGATGCTGTCGCAGGGCGTCTACCTGCCGCCGTCGGCCTTCGAGTCCTGGTTCGTGTCGACCGCCCACGACGAGCGCGCGATCGAGCGCATCGCGGCCGCGCTGCCCGCCGCCGCCCGTGCCGCAGCGGAGGCCACCGCATGAGTGACAGCAAGAGCGACCTCACCGTCGTGCACCTGATGCGGCACGGCGAGGTGCACAACCCGGACGGAGTGCTCTACGGGCGCCGGTCCGGCTACCACCTCTCCGAGCTCGGCCGGCAGATGGCCGACCGGGTGGCCGAGCACCTGGCGGGGCGCGACATCACCCACGTCGTCGCCTCTCCCCTGGAGCGTGCCCAGGAGACGGCGACCCCGATCGCCAAGGTGCACGGCCTGGACCTGGCCACCGACCCGCGGCTCATCGAGGCGGCCAACGTCTTCGAGGGCAAGACCTTCGGGGTCGGCGACGGCGCCCTGCGCAAGCCCGCCAACTGGAAGCACCTGACGAACCCGTTCCGGCCGTCCTGGGGCGAGCCGTACGTCGAGCAGGTCGTACGGATGATGGGCGCGCTTGACGCGGCGCGCGAGGCGGCCCGCGGTCACGAGGCGGTGTGCGTCAGCCACCAGCTGCCGATCTGGATCGTGCGCAGCTTCGTGGAGAAGCGGCGGCTGTGGCACGACCCGCGCAAGCGGCAGTGCACCCTGGCCTCGCTGACCAGTTTCACCTATCAGGGTGACCGGATCGTGTCCGTGGGCTACAGCGAGCCCGCCCGCGATCTCGTACCGGCGCATCTGCTGGCCGGCGCCAAGCCGGTCAAGGGCAAGTCGAAGGCCTTCGGCGCCTGACGCCTGCCGCCTCCGGCAGCCGGACCCGCCCCCACCGGGCGGCCCGGCAGCCCGGGCGCCCGCCGCCGTGCCGCGCGCCCGACCCGCCTCAAGCCACGCCCGACCCGCCCCCCCCGCCTCCCCATCCCCGCCCCACCTCTCGTACGGTTTACGGAGATTTGTGCGATGGAGGGGGAACCATCCCGTCCCTCCCGGCATCCCACATATTGTCCAACTGCGGTGACGCGCTTGGGCTTCGTGGACGACGAGACGACGGTGCGACGCGATGGGGACGGACGGACAGATGCGGGAGATCGGTCGGAACTTCAGCCGAAGGGGCATGCTCGGACTGGGACTCGGGGCTGCCGCGGCGGCCGGGCTGGCCGGCTGCGGCAAGGGCGGATCGGGCGGCGGATCGGGTGGCAAGGGCGACGACGCGGCCGCCAAGAAGGCCGACGCGAAACTGATAGGCGACGGTTCCACTTCGGACACCGGTAAGCAGCCGCACCAGCCCGACAAGCCCGTCCCGCTCGAACCCGGCCAGACCCCGCCCCAGTTCGTCGTCTTCTCCTGGGACGGCGCCGGCGAGGTCGGCAACGGCCTCTTCCCGCGCTTCCTCCAGCTCGCCAAGGACCACGGCGCAGGCATGACGTTCTTCCTCTCCGGGCTGTACCTGCTGCCCGAGGAGAAGAAGCGCCTCTACCAGCCGCCGAACAACCCCGTCGGCGCCTCCGACATCGGCTACCTCTCCGATCCGCACATCAAGGAGACGCTGAAGTACGTCCGCCAGGCGTGGACCGACGGCCATGAGATAGGCACCCACTTCAACGGCCACTTCTGCTCCGGGCGCGGCACCGTCGAGCACTGGACCCCGGCCCAGTGGCAGAGCGAGATAGACCAGGCGGTCGACTTCGTCACCAAGTGGAAGACCAACACCGGCTGGACGGACGAGGACCCGCTGCCGTTCGACTACCGGCGCGAGCTCGCCGGCGGCCGCACGCCCTGTCTGCTCGGCCAGGACAACCTGCTGCCGACCGCGCAGAAGCTGGGCTGGCGCTACGACGCCTCCTCGCCCGGCGGCACCCAGGTGTGGCCGGTCAAGCGGCACGGCCTGTGGGACCTGCCGCTCCAGCAAATACCCTTCCCCGGGCATTCCTTCCAGGTCCTGTCGATGGACTACAACATCCTCGCCAACCAGTCGCAGAATTCGACCAAGGCGCCGCCGGCCAACTATCCCGGCTGGCGCAAGCAGGCAACCGAGGCGTATCTCGCCGGATTCAAGCGCGCCTACGAAACCAATCGCGCGCCGTTCTACATCGGAAACCATTTCGAGCAGTGGAACGGCGGCATCTACATGGATGCCGTCGAGGAGGCGTTCAAGGGCATCGTGGCGCAGCGGGACGAGAAGAAGGATGTGAGGCTCGTCTCCTTCAAGCAGTACGTCGACTGGCTCGACGTTCAGGACCCGAAGGTGCTCGCCAAGCTCCGTACGCTCAACGTGGGACAGGCCCCCGCCGGTGGCTGGAACACGTTCATGACGTCTGTTTAGGCGTCCCTGACAAGGGGCTTTCCGGGCAGCCAGGGGGGCGCGGAAGATCCCCGAAAGCGCCATGCGAAACTTTTCACATGTCCGTGAGTCCTGCCTTCCGACGCCGTCGCCCCCTGACGCTGGCCGCGGCTGCCGCGGCCGCCGGTGCGTTGACCCTGACGGCCTGCAGTTCCGGCGGTACGTCCGGTGGTTCCGGTGACACCAAGTTCGTCACCGGCACCGGCGGCATCTCCACCGTGGCCAAGGGCGACCGCAAGAACGCCCCCGAGCTCTCCGGCGACACCGTCGACGGCAAGCAGTTCGACGTCGCAAGCCTCAAGGGCAAGGTCGTCGTCCTGAATGTGTGGGGCTCGTGGTGCGCGCCCTGCCGGGCGGAGGCGTCGTATCTGGCCAAGGTCTCCAAGGAGACGAAGGCCAAGGGCGTCGAGTTCGTCGGGATCAATACCCGGGACACGGACAAGGGCCCGGCCCAGCAGTTCGAGAAGCAATTCGGCGTCGACTATCCGAGTCTGTACGACCCGATCGGCAAGCTCATTCTGCGTTTTCCGAAGGGCAGCCTGAATCCGCAGGCCATTCCCTCGACGATCGTTCTCGACCGGAACGGAAAGATCGCCGCACGCGCCCTGATGGCGCTGGACGACACCAAGCTGCACCAGATGATCGACCCGCTGATCGCGGAGAAGTGATCTTGTGATGGCACTGGCCGCCGTCGGCGGAATGAACGAGACGGTGTTCAGCGGGGCCCTGCTCGTGGCCCTGCCCGTCGCCGTACTCGGTGGCCTCGTCTCGTTCTTCTCGCCCTGCGTACTGCCGCTGGTCCCCGGCTATCTCTCCTACGTCACCGGAGTCACCGGAACCGACCTGGCCGAGGCGCGGCGCGGCCGGATGGTCGCGGGCGCGAGCCTGTTCGTGCTCGGCTTCACGGCGGTCTTCGTCTCCGGCGGCGCGCTGTTCGGCTACTTCGGCAAGAACCTCCAGGACCACGGGAGCACGCTCTCCAAGATCCTCGGCGTGCTGATGATCCTGATGGGCGTCTTCTTCATGGGCCTCATGCCCTGGATGACCCAGCGCGAATTCCGCATCCACAAGCGGCCGGTGACGGGTCTGGCGGGGGCGCCGGTGCTCGGCGCGCTCTTCGGCATCGGCTGGACGCCGTGCCTCGGGCCGACGCTCACCTCCGTGAACGCGCTGGCGATGGACCAGGCGAGCGCGGGGCGCGGGGCGATACTGACGGTCGCGTACTGCTTCGGCCTCGGGCTGCCGTTCGTGCTTGCGGCGGTCGCCTTCCGCAAGGCGCTCGGCGCCTTCGGCTGGGTCAAGAGGCACTACGCATGGGTGATGAGGGTCGGCGGCGGCATGATGATCGTGACCGGTGTGCTTCTGCTGACCGGCGCCTGGGCGGAGCTCGTCCAGCAGGTGCAGGGCTGGTCCCAAGGCTTTCAGGTGGGTGTCTGACGCATGAGCAAGACCGAATCGACCCCGGGGCCCGGCCTCGGTGAAGCCGGGCCGGAGCCCGACGTCGGGGAAGCGGGTACGGAGCCCGACCTCGGCGCAGCCGGGGCGCAGCTCTCGACCGCCCCCACCGAGGAGCGGTCCAACGGCCCCGTCGGCATCGGTGTCATCGGCTGGATCCGCTGGTTCTGGCGGCAGTTGACGTCGATGCGGGTCGCGCTGATCCTGCTCTTCCTGCTGTCGCTCGGCGCCATCCCCGGCTCGCTGATCCCGCAGACCAGCGTCGACGAGATGAAGGTCGCCGACTTCCAGAAGCGGCACGACACCATCTCGCCGATCTACGAGAAGCTCGGCCTGTTCCACGTCTACAGCTCGGTGTGGTTCTCCGCGATCTACATCCTGCTGTTCCTCTCGCTCATCGGCTGCATCGTGCCGCGCACCTGGCAGTTCGTCGGCCAGCTGCGCGGTCTGCCGCCGGCCGCGCCCGGCCGCCTGACCCGGTTGCCCGCGTACACGACCTGGCGGACCGGGGCCGAGCCCGAGCAGGTCCGCGAGGCCGCGCTCGCGATGCTCAAGAAGCGCCGCTTCCGGTCCCGGATCAGCGGGGACGCGGTCGCCGCCGAGAAGGGCTATCTGCGCGAGGCCGGCAACCTGATCTTCCATGTTTCGCTGATCGTGATCCTGGTGGCGTTCGCCACCGGACAGCTCTTCAAGTCCGAGGGCCACAAGCTCGTCGTCCAGGGCGACGGGTTCTCCAACACGCTCACGCAGTTCGACGACTTCAAGTCCGGCTCGCTGTTCAACACGGAGGACCTGGCGCCGTTCAGCTTCACCCTGGACCGGTTCGACGCGACGTATCAGCGCACCGGGCCCGAGAAGGGCACGGCCCGCGAGTTCAAGGCGCACCTCACCTACTCCGAGGGCGCCAACGGCAAGCCCCAGGAGAAGACCGTCGAGGTCAACAAGCCGCTGGACGTGGACGGTTCGAAGGTCTACCTGCTCGCGCACGGCTACGCGCCGACGGTCACCGTGAAGGACGGCCGGGGCCAGGTCGTCTTCCACGGCGCGGTGCCGCTGCTGCCGATGGACAACAACATCACGTCCAGCGGCGCCATCAAGGTGCTCGACGGCTACCGGGACGCCAAGGGCAACAAGGACCAGCTCGGTTTCGCCGCGTTCTTCGTGCCGACCTTCGGCGGCAGGGGCACCGGCCAGATGTTCTCGCAGTTCCCCGCCCTCGACTTCCCGGTCCTCAACGTCGGCGCCTACCACGGCGACCTCGGCGTCGACTCGGGACTGCCGAAGAACGTGTACCAGCTGGACACCAGCAGCCGTTCCATCAAGCCGTTCAAGGACGCCAACGGCAACATCCTGAAGAAGCTGCTGCTGCCGGGCGAGAGCCTGGACCTGCCCGACGGCGCCGGGTCGATCACCTTCGACAAGGGGCCCGGCGCGATCAAGCAGTGGGCGAGCTTCCAGATCTCCCACCAGCCGGCCAACGGTCTCGCCCTCACCGGTGCGATCGGTGCCATCGCCGGACTCGCCGGCTCCCTGTTCATCCAGCGGCGCCGGATCTGGGTCCGGGCCGTCACGGGCGACGACGGAGTCACCGTCGTCGAGATGGCCGGACTCGGCCGCAGTGAGTCCGCGAAGCTACCCGAGGAGCTGGCCGATCTCGCGGTCACGCTCATCCCGCAGGCGCCGACCGCGCCGGATCCCGAACCCGAATCCTCAGTTGTTCCTGCCGAAGGGGCTGAGAAGTGAATCTCGCCGCCGCCACCAATGAGAGCCTGGCGCACACCAGCAACTACCTGATCTATTCGTCGATGGCCGTGTACCTGCTGGCCTTCTTCGCCAACATGGCCGAGTGGCTCTTCGGCAGCCGCAGCAAGGTCGCCCGCACGGCGGCCGCGCTGACCGGCGCCGCGCAGGACGGCCAGGACGCCGGCACCGTCAAGGTCGAGGTCGCCACCAAGAACGGCGGCACCGCCGTCCTGGAACGGCCCAAGATCGTGACGCGCTCCGTCTCGGGCGCCCGCGACGTGCCGGACGGCCCTGGTGCCTCCGGCGGCGACGAGAAGGGCGACCTCTACGGCCGCATCGCCGTCTCGCTGACGGTCCTCGCCTTCCTCATCGAGTTCTCCGGTGTGCTGACCCGCGCGCTGTCCGTGCAGCGGGCGCCGTGGGGCAACATGTACGAGTTCAACCTGACCTTCTCCACGGTCGCGGTCGGCGTGTACCTCACGCTCCTCGCCCTGAAGAAGAACATCGGCTGGCTCGGACTGCCGCTGGTCACCACGGTCCTGCTCGACCTCGGCCTCGCGGTCACCGTCCTCTACACCGCCAGCGACCAGCTCGTTCCCGCGCTGCACTCGTACTGGCTGTGGATCCACGTCTCCACCGCGATCTTCTGCGGCGCGGTCTTCTACGTCGGCGCGGTCGCCACGATCCTCTACCTCTTCCGCGACAAGTACGAGGCCAAGCTCGCCGAGGGCGGCACGCCGGGCAACTTCGCGACCTCGGTCATGGAGCGCCTGCCGGCCGCCGCCTCGCTCGACAAGTTCGCGTACCGCGTGAACGCGGCCGTCTTCCCGCTGTGGACGTTCACGATCATCGCGGGCGCGATCTGGGCGGGCGACGCCTGGGGCCGCTACTGGGGCTGGGACCCCAAGGAGGTCTGGTCCTTCATCACCTGGGTCGCGTACGCCTGCTACCTGCACGCCCGCGCCACCGCCGGCTGGAAGGGCCGCAAGGCCGCCACCCTCGCGCTGATCGCGTTCGGCTGCTGGCTGTTCAACTACTACGGCGTCAACATCTTCGTGAACGGAAAGCACTCCTACGCAGGCGTGTAGTTCCGTACGGAGAGACACTGGTGCCATGACCGAGCTCCTTGGTTATGGCACCAGCGCGTTTCAGGACGGCGCCTGGCTGCTCCACTACGAGCTGCATCTGCCGCATCCGGTGGAAGAGGTCTGGGCGGCCGTCGCGACGCCCGAGGGGCTGCCCGGCTGGCTCGCCGCCGCCGATGTCCTCGAACCCCGGCTCGGCGGCGCGGTCACGCTGCGCTGGCTGAACAACGAGGCCGACGGGGTGCACAGCGGGACCGTCACGGCCTGGGACGTCGACCGCGTCGCCGAGTACACCGTCGACCTGCACGGCCGCATCAGGTTCCACCTGGAACCGGAGGGCCCGGACGGCACGGCCGTCCGCTTCACCAACGGGTTCCCCGGCAGCGAATCGATGCGTCTGGACTGCCTCGCCGGCTGGCACAACCACTTCGAGTTCCTGGCCGACGCGCTGGACGGCCGCCCCAAGGACTGGTCGTCCTGGTCGCCGGAGCACTGGCGGAAGCTGAGGGACGCGTACGTCAACCGGCGGTGACGGCATCGACGCGGCGGACTGCTACGGCTCGTCCCTGTTCAGGGAGGCCAGGAACTCCGGGTTGTCGTCGGGAGCGACGTAGCGCGCGGGCGCCCGCCGCACCTTGCCGGCCACCAGCCAGGCGACCGGGCCGAGCAGGACCTCGCCAAAGAGCAGCACGATGATGATCCACACCACCTTGGGCAGGCCCTTGACGTCCTGTTCCGGGGTGTTGAGGCAGTCGATGAACGCGTAGATCCACAGCGCCAGGACCAGCAGGAACGGCAGATACCTGAGCATGGTTGGGCGGTCCCCCCGGGAGCGGTTGCGGGCCGTGCCTCGGCCCCGGTGACGGGCCCAGGGTATCGGGTGCCCGATACTTGACCCCATGGCTTACGACGATCTCCGCTCGCTGCTCAGGGCGCTGGAGCGCGAGGGCGACCTCAAGCGCATCAAGGCCGAAGTCGACCCGTACCTCGAAGTCGGCGAGATCGTCGACCGGGTCAACAAGGCGGGCGGTCCGGCGCTGCTGTTCGAGAACGTCAAGGGCGCCGCGATGCCCCTGGCCATGAACGTGTACGGGACCGACCGGCGCCTGCTCAAGGCGCTCGGCCTGAAGTCGTACGCGGAGATCAGCGACAGGATCGGCGGGCTGCTCAAGCCGGAGCTGCCGCAGGGCTTCGTCGGGATCCGGGAGGCCTTCGGGAAGCTCGGCTCGATGGTGCACGTGCCGCCGAAGAAGGTGAAGCAGGACAGCGCGCCCGTTCAGGAGGTCGTGCTCACCGGCGACGATGTCGACCTCGACCGGCTGCCCGCGCTGTTCACCTGGCCCGAGGACGGCGGCTCGTTCTTCAACCTGGGGCTCACCCACACCAAGCACCCCGAGACCGGGGTCCGCAACCTCGGGCTCTACCGGCTCCAGCGCCACGACAAGCGCACCATCGGCATGCACTGGCAGATCCACAAGGACAGCCGCAACCACTACGCGGTGGCCGCCAAGAAGGGCGAGCGGCTGCCCGTGGCGATCGCCTTCGGCTGCCCGCCGGCCGTGACGTACGCCTCCACCGCGCCGCTGCCCGGGGACATCGACGAGTACCTGTTCGCCGGGTTCATCCAGGGCAAGCGGATCGAGATGGTCGACTGCAAGACCGTGCCGCTGCAGGTCCCGGCCAACGCCGAGGTCGTCATCGAAGGCTGGCTGGAGCCGGGCGAGATGCTCCCCGAGGGGCCCTTCGGCGACCACACCGGGTTCTACACCCCGCAGGAACCGTTCCCCGCGCTCACGATCGACTGCGTGACGATGCGCAGGCGCCCGCTGATCCAGTCCATCGTGGTCGGCCGGCCGCCGACCGAGGACGGTCCGCTCGGCCGGGCCACGGAGCGGTTCTTCCTCCCGCTCCTCAAGATCATCGTGCCGGACATCGTGGACTACCACCTGCCGGAATCGGGCGGCTTCCACAACTGCGCGATCGTCTCGATCGACAAGAAGTACCCCAAGCACGCGCAGAAGGTCATGCACGCGATCTGGGGCGCGCACATGATGTCGCTCACCAAGCTGATCGTGATCGTGGACGCCGACTGCGACGTCCACAACTTGCACGAGGTGTCCTGGCGGGCCTTCGGGAACACCGACTACGCCCGCGACCTCACCGTCGTCGAAGGACCGGTCGACCACCTCGACCACGCCTCCTACCAGCAGTTCTGGGGCGGCAAGGCGGGCATCGACGCGACCGCGAAGTGGCCCGAGGAGGGCTACACGCGGGACGGCGGCTGGCCCGCGATGGTCGAGTCGGACCCGGAGACGGCCGAACGGGTCACCAAGCGCTGGAAGGAATACGGGCTGTGAGGCGGAGGCAGATGATGGAGAACGGCAGCGCGGAGCCGGGGTTTCCCCGCCCGCGCGGGGATGAACCGGAGTACGGCCTGTGAGCAGCGCCGCCGCAGCAGTCCCGCAGCCCGGTCGCACCAAGGCGTTTCTTCGCCTGGTCATGATCGAGCACTCGGTCTTCGCGCTGCCCTTCGCCTACATCGCCGCGCTGACCGCGATGTTCCAGCTCGACAAGAACATCCACTGGGTGCGGCTGCTCCTGGTCACGCTCGCGATGGTGGGGCTGCGCACCTTCGCGATGGCCTGCAACCGGATCATCGACCGCGAGATCGACGCCCGCAACCCGCGCACCGCGGGCCGCGAACTGGTCACCGGCGCGGTGTCGGTGCGCTCCGCCTGGACGGGCGCGCTCATCGCCCTGGTCGTCTTCCTCGGCGCGGCCGCCGCGCTGAACCCGCTGTGCCTGGCGCTGGCCCCGGTCGCGGTGATCCCGATGGTGGTCTATCCGTACGGGAAGCGGTTCACGAACTTCCCGCAGGCCATCCTGGGCATCGCGCAGGCGATGGGCCCGGTCGGCGCCTGGATCGCGATCACCGGGGCCTGGTCCTGGGACTCGGTGATCCTCGGCCTCGCCATCGGCATCTGGATCGGCGGCTTCGACCTGATCTACGCCTGCCAGGACGTCGAAGCCGACCGCGGCCACGGCGTGAAGTCGGTCCCGGCCCGGTTCGGCATCCCGGCCGCGATCCAGGGTGCCCGCGGCTGCCACAGCGTGACGATGGCGCTGCTGGTCTGGTACGCCGTGGCGACCGGGGCCGGATTCTTCTTCTGGCTCGGCCTGCTGATCGTGCTCGGGGCGTTCCTGTACGAGCACACCCTCGTCAAGCCGCACGATCTGTCCCGCCTCAACCGGGCGTTCTTCCAGGTCAACGGCTTCATCGGAATCGCCCTGTTCGGGTGCGCGCTGCTCGACCTCCTGGTCCGGGGCCTCACCGTCTAGGGGTGCCCCGATAGGCTCGGACACGTGGAGCACGTGAACGTACACAGTCAGCAGCGCACCCCGTGGATCGTCGGCGTGTCGGGTGCGTCCGGGACGCCGTATGCGGCGGCGGTGCTGCGGGGGTTGCTCGCGGCCGGGGAGAGCGTCGATCTCGTGGTGTCGCGGGCCGCGCGGCTCACGCTGCTCGACGAGACCGGCATCGCGTTCCGGGACGCGCACTGGCAGGACGATCTGCGGACCTGGCTGGCGCGGGGCGCGGACGGGAAGCCGCACGCGTTCGAGGTGAGCACGCAGGGCGTGCGGCACTGGGCGGCCGGGGATCTGGCCGCCGGGCCCTCGTCGGGCTCGTACCCCGTGAAGGGGATGCTCATCGTGCCGGCCTCGACGGCCTGCGTGGCCGGGGTGGCGCTGGGGCTCTCGAAGGATCTGCTGCAGCGGGCCGCGAGCGTGACGCTCAAGGAGCGGCGGAAGCTGGTGGTGGCGGTGCGTGAGACGCCGCTGAACGGCCAGACGCTCAAGCATCTGGTGACGCTGGACGAGGCGGGCGCCGTGGTGCTGCCCGCCTCTCCGGCGTTCTACGCGGGGGCGACGCACATCCAGGATCTGGTGGACTTCGTCGCGGGGCGGGTGCTGGATGCGGCAGGGGTGCCGCACGGCCTGTACCGCCGTTGGGAGGGAGAGATCGGATCGGGGCGCCCCCTGGTCGAGTGAAGCCGAGACCTGGGGGAGGCTCCCGCCGGGGTCAGCGCTTCTTCTTGGCGGCGCGCTTCACGGCGCGGTGCTTCGTCGCGGACGGCTGGTGGGCACGAGAGCGGTTGGCCAGGTCCTGAAGCTCGCGCATCCGGGCGTAGGCCATCTCGATCGTGTACACGGTGACAACTCCTGAAAGATCGTCTTTGATCTGCTGGAAATTTATCCACACAGCTGCATGAATCACAGGGTGTTGACCCTGCATGCCTTAGATTCTACACGTAAACTCGCGGTATCGCTGAACAATGGAAGGCTTCAGGCATATGGACGCCGTCGATAGGCAGCTCATCCAGGCACTGCGCGAGAACGGCAGGGCCTCGTACGCGGAACTGGGCCGGCTCGTCGGGCTCTCCGGCCCCAGCGTCACCGACCGCATCAACCGGCTGGAGGCGGCCGGGGTCATCACGGGATACCGCGCCACCGTTGACGCGGCCTCGCTCGGCCTCGGGGTCACCGCGCTGATCGGCATCTCGCTCTCCGACGCCGCCGACCACGAGGACGTGGCCCGGCGACTGCGCGACCTCGCCGAGATCGAGGACTGCTGGTTCATCGCGGGCGACGACTCGTACATGCTCAAGATCCGGGCCGGCGACGTCGACGGCCTGGAGAAGACGATCCGCCGGCTCGGATCGACCAAGGGCGTCTCGCGCACCCGCACCACGATCGTGCTCTCCACGAAGTGGGAGAACCGGGTCGGAGAACTGCCCGAGTAGGTCGGGGCGTACCTTTGGTGGAGCCTGAAAGACACACGTATGGGAGGCGGCCTTGATGGACGCGGGACTCAAGCGCGAGCTGGAGCAGAAGGTCCGGGCCGGTGAGCGGCTCAGCCGCGAGGACGGTATCGCGCTCTACGCGTCGGACGATCTGGCCTGGCTCGGCGGGCTCGCCCACGAGGTGCGCACCCGCAAGAACGGCGACGTCGTCCACTTCAATGTGAACCGTCACCTCAACATGACCAACGTGTGCACGGCGTCGTGCGCGTACTGCTCGTTCCAGCGCAAGCCGGGCGAGAAGGACGCGTACACGATGCGCATCGAGGAGGCCGTCCGCCTCGCCAAGGCGATGGAGAACGACAACCTCACCGAGCTGCACATCGTCAACGGGCTGCACCCGACGCTGCCCTGGCGCTACTACCCGCGTTCGCTCAAGGCCCTCAAGGAGGCGCTGCCGAACGTCGGGCTCAAGGCGTTCACGGCGACCGAGATCCACCACTTCGAGACGATCTCCGGGCTGAGCGCGAGTGAAATCCTGGACGAGCTCATCGACGCCGGTCTGGAGTCGCTGACCGGCGGTGGCGCCGAGATCTTCGACTGGGAAGTACGCCAGCACATCGTCGACCACAAGACCCACTGGGAAGACTGGTCGCGCATCCACCGGCTCGCCCACGAGAAGGGCCTCAAGACCCCTTCGACCATGCTGTACGGGCACATCGAGGAGCCGCGCCACCGCGTCGACCACGTGCTGCGGCTGCGCGAACTCCAGGACGAGACCGGCGGCTTCCAGGTCTTCATCCCGCTGCGCTACCAGCACGACTTCGTGGACATGCAGGACGGCAAGGTCCGCAACAAGCTCCAGGCGCGCACCACGATGGCGACCGGCGCCGAGGCCCTGAAGACCTTCGCGGTCTCCCGCCTGCTGTTCGACAACGTGCCGCACGTGAAGTGCTTCTGGGTCATGCACGGCCTCCAGACCACCCAGCTCGCGCTCCAGCACGGCGCGGACGACATGGACGGCTCGGTCGTCGAGTACAAGATCACGCACGACGCCGACAACTACGGCACGCCGAACAAGCTGACCCGGGACGACCTGCTCGACCTCATCCGCGAGGCCGGCTTCCGCCCCGTGGAGCGCAATACGCGGTACGAGATCATCCGCGAGTACCCGGGCCCGGACACGGAGCTGCGCGAGACGCCGCAGCCGATGCGCTTCTGAGCGTGGCCGCCATGGCACTCACCTTCCAGCTCGACCCGCCGGTCACGCCCGCCCTGCGGGACGGCATCCTCGCCCTGTGGGCCGAGGTGTCCAACGCGGGCGGGGCCGTCGGATTCGTACCGCCGGTCACCGTCGAGGACGTACGCCCCGAACTCGTCAAGCACTTCGCGGCCATGGCCGAGGGGCGGATGCGGCTGCTCGTCGGGTACGACGAGGAGGGGCGGGTCGCCGCCACCGCGTTCGTCGCGTACAACGCGCACCGCCTGATGAAGCACTGGGTGTGGCTGTACACGGTCATGGTGCACCCCGGTCACCAGGGCAAGGGATACGGGCGCGACCTGATGGCGGCGACCGCCGATGCCGTACGCGGCTTCGACGGCATCGAGGCGATCCGGCTCACCTGCCGGGGCGGGACCGGCATCGACCGGTTCTACGCCTCGTGCGACTACAAGGAGGTCGGGCGGGTGCCCGGCGCCATCCGGGTCGCCGACGGAGACGACCGGGACGACATCATCATGCTGCTCCCGCTGCACTGAGCCGAGGCCGGCGGGCGCCCGCCCAATAGATCCAATTGCGGGCGTGCTTCACTAGTCGGGCAGGGGCAACCGTAGAGAGAAGGTCAGTCGTGAACGCCGCCAAGCCGAGCGCCACCATCTGGTACACCATGCTGCGCGTGGGGATCTTCATCGGCAGCCTGGTCTTCGTCGGCCTGCTGGTCCAGTTCGGGGTGCTGCCCAAGGGCCTCGGCCACGCCAACTTCGTCTGGGTCATCCTGCTCGCGCTCGTCATCTCGGCGCCGCTCAGCTTCGTGCTCCTGCGCAAGCAGCGCGACGCGATGTCCGCCCAGCTCGTCACCAAGGTCGAGCACGCCAAGGCGAAGCTGGAGGCGAACCGCTCCCAGGAGGACGGTCTCGTCCAGTAGGCGCCGCGTCGCCGAGTAAGGCACCTCACACATTCCGACGGCCCCGCCCCGAAGCCAACGCTTCGGGGCGGGGCCATCGCCATTTCCGGCCGTGGGGCGGCCAGTTCACGCCGAACCCGGGGCGGGGTTCGGGTCATCCCGGGTAAAAGAACTGCTTTGAGGTTCTCAAAGTTCAAGTGTTAACGTGTTCGACATGACGACAGCAGCAGTGCACCAGCACCCCACCGGCGGAGCCGTTCCGCTCGTGGCGCGTCTGCATGTCGACCTCTGCCGCTGCATGTCCGCGGTCTGTTGCCGCGACGTCTGACCCCGGCATCATGCGGCGGTGTCCCCAGCCTTCTGCGACCGGTCCACGCTGACCAGTCCTCTGTGAACGGGCGCCGCGCTCTTCTTCGAACGTCTCCGTCTCCGCTCACCCGGGAGTGTGTCCGTGTCCGCGTCCACCGCGACCACCGACGAGAAGCCCAAGCGCGGCTTCTCCATATCGTCCAAGTTCCCGTTCTGGGCCCAGATCATCGCGGGTCTCGTCCTCGGCGGCCTGCTCGGCTGGCTCGCCCGCAGCCAGGACATCAGCTGGCTCAAGTCCACCCTTGAGCAGATCGGCAGCATCTTCGTCCAGCTCCTGAAGCTGGCCGTCGCGCCGCTCGTCTTCTTCGCGATCCTGGTGTCGATAACCAACCTGCGCAAGGTCAACAACGCCGCCCGGCTGGCCTCGCGCACGCTGCTCTGGTTCATGATCACGTCGCTGATCGCGGTGGCCATCGGCCTCGCCATCGGCCTGCTCACCAACCCGGGCGCCGGCACCGGCCTCACCCCGAAGGACGGCAAGCTGCCCAAGCACACGGGCTCCTGGCTGGACTTCCTCACCGGCATCATCCCGACCGACATCATCACGCCGTTCACCCAACTGAACGTGCTGCAGATCGTGTTCATGGCCGCCGTCGCCGGTATCGCGCTGCTCCAGCTCGGCGAGAAGGCCAAGCCGATCCTGACCCTCAGCGAAGCCGTTCTGGAGCTGCTCCAGAAGGCCCTGTGGTGGGTCATCCGGCTCGCCCCGATCGGCACCCTCGGCCTCATCGGCTTCGCCATCGCGGACTACGGCTGGGACCTCATCGGCAAGTACGCCACCTTCACCGCCGACGTCTACATCGGCTGCGCCCTGGTGATGTTCGGCGTCTACCCGCTGCTGCTCGCCACCGTCGCCAAGGTCAACCCGATCCAGTTCTTCAAGGGTGCCTGGCCCGCGATCCAACTGGCCTTCGTCTCCCGCTCCTCGGTGGGCACGATGCCGCTGACGCAGAAGGTCACCGAGCGGCTCGGCGTACCCAAGGAGTACGCGTCCTTCGCGGTGCCGTTCGGTGCGACCACCAAGATGGACGGCTGCGCGGCGATCTACCCGGCGCTCGCCGCGATCTTCATCGCCCAGATCTTCGATGTGCACCTCGGCGTCGGCGACTACGTCCTGATCGCCTTCGTGTCGGTCATCGGCTCGGCGGCCACGGCGGGCCTGACCGGCGCCACGGTCATGCTGACCCTGACCCTCTCCACCCTTGGCCTGCCCCTGGAGGGCGTGGGCCTGCTGATGGCGATCGACCCGGTGCTGGACATGATGCGTACGGCGACCAACGTGGCGGGGCAGTCGCTGGTGCCGGTCGTGGTGGCGGCCCGGGAGAACATCCTGGACCGCGATGTCTTCAACGCGGTGCACCTTTCGCCGGTCGACGACGACCACGACGCTCGCGAGCCGGAGCAGAAGGTGGCCGTCCCGGCCGCTGCCTGACCGCCCCGCCCCTGAGACGCCCGCGCCCCGCCTGCCGGGGGCGCGGGCGTTGGCGTGTGTGCGGCGGGGGGTGAATCGTCAGGAGGGCTGGTACGCCGCGCCCTCTGCGGCGTGGATGCCCACTTCACCTCGTAGACGCAAACCGGGCGGAGCTCCACCGGGCCCCGTGGCCGGGCGGGGACGCCTGCGTGCGGTGTGGCGCGGAGGCGGCTTGACGCGGGCGCGGGGCCGGTCCGGGGGTGGTTGGGTCGGTATGCGGAAGCACGGCCTGGCTGGTTCCGGGCGGTGGATGGTGCCGTTCCGGGCGTACGTATGCGCTCAAGTCCCTTATCGGCAAGCCATGTTGATTGATGCGGGACCGACCGGATCCGACCGTTACGCTCCGACCAGTCCGCTCATAGGGTGAGGGAGCTCGATCAGACCCGTACACCGTCCTGACCTGGAGGCTTTCATGCCGATCCTGCCCGATGGCGAGTACCTGATCAAGAACGCCGCCGAAGACCTGTACGCGGACGTCTCCGGCGGGAGCCCGCTGCCGAACGCGCCCATCATCGGCTGGCCGCTGAGCAAGGAGCCCAACCAGAAGTGGCGGTTCACCTGCATCAACGGCATCAACGAGTACCAGATCAGGAGCTCGCTCGGCAGTGGTGAGGTGTTCTTCGCTCTGAGCGCCCTGCGCATCTACCCGCCGCGGGTCGCGGTGCAGCCCTTCCCCGAGCGGTGGTCGGTCGAGCCCGTCGGCGAGAACCTGTTCCGCATCGCCTTCCCGTACATGGACGGCGTCGTGACCCTCCCCGACGGTCAGCGGGGCACCCAGCTCACCGTCCAGCCCTTCGAGGGGCTCCGCTTCCAGAAGTGGATCTTCGAGCAGGCCTGAGTCGGGCCAAGGCGCGGCCGCACCCCTACCCGAAGGGGGTGCGGCCGCGTCGTCATGCCGGCGCTCACTGCGCGGCGTACGCGGCAAACGCCGCCCATGCCTCCGGCGCGACGGCCAGTTGAGGACCCTGCGGGTCCTTGGAGTCCCGGATGTGGACGGTGGAGGGGTGGGCGGCGATTTCGATGCACTCGCCTCCCGCTCCGCTGCTGTAACTGGACTTCCGCCAGGCGTAAGCGAGTTCAAGGCACTCGCCGCCTTCGCCGCCGCTGTAGCTCGACTTTCGCCAGGTGTAGGCGAGTTCTATGCACTCGCCGCCCTCGCCGCCGCTGTACGTGCTCTTGAACCAGACCGGTTCGGTGGTGTTCATAGTTCCCCCAGCATCTTCTCGATCAGGGACAGCGACTCCCGTGGGGTGAGAGCCTGCGCCCGGATGATCCCATAGCGGTCCGTGATGTGGCGGACCTCTTTCGCGGTGGTGATCAGGCGTGGGTAGCCCTGGATCTCGGTGTATGCCACCTGGTGGCCGCTCTTGGTGGTGATGAGGGTGAACGAGCCGTCCATGTTCGGGTGTTCCTCGCGATCGGTCGGCAGCACCTGGATCTCCACGTTGCGCAGTCGGCCGATCCGCAATAGTTGCCGCAACTGCGCGTCGAGCACGGACCGTCCGCCCACAGGGCGCTGGAGGATGACTTCTTCGAGGACGAAGCTGTACGTCGCCGACGTCCAGCGCTCCAAGATCTGCTGGCGGGCCAGCCGGTCGGCCACGCGGGTTTCGACGGTCTCTTCGTTCAGCAGCGGGCGCCGATGCGTGAAGATGGCTCGCGCGTAGTCTTCGGTCTGGAGCAGCCCGTGCACTGCCTGGTTGTTGTAGTTGTGGAACTCGATGGCCTCAGCTTCAAGCTTCGCGTAATCCCGGTACCACGCCGGGTGCCGCGTGCGGGCCTTCGCCTGGGCCTTGCGTACGTCGTCCTTGGCGACGCTCAACAGGCCGCCTGCGCTGAGGAGTTCGTCAGCCTGGTCCAGGAAGTCGGGCTGCGGAATGCGTACGCCCCTTTCCATCGCCGAGACCTGGGCCTCGCCGTACCCCACCGACCGGCCGAATTCCCGCTGGGTCAGGCCCGCCCGCTCGCGCAGCACCCGGATCTGTTTGCCCAGGGCGCTGAAGAGCTCGGACGTACCTTCGGCTTCGCCCGGCGATTCCGGGCGGCGTTCCTGATCCACCTATGCCTCCGCGCACGCGGTTACGGTCAACAACCCTTACAGAACGCAGCACTTACCCGTACAGGAAACGGGTGTTGCGCCGCCGCCCCTGTTCAGCGTACGCACACATCGTCACGCTCGGTGACATGAATCCCCAATCCGCCGTCACGGCAACCGAGTTCGTCCAGAGATTCAGCAGTACGCGGCGCGGCGCGCGGCTTGCGCGGTGGCTGGCGGTGCAGCAGTTGGACGCGTGGGGGATCCCGTACGGGAGCCCGCGTTCCGACGCCGCCGCGCTCGTCGTCGCCGAGTTCGCCGCCAATGCCGTGACCCACGGTCATGTACCGGGGCGGGACTTCGAGCTGCGGATCACGCTGGGGGAGCTGCTGCGGATCGAGGTCGGCGACGCTCGGGGCGAGCGCGAGCCCGCTCCGTCCGCGCCGGTACCGGGCGAGGCCGAGTGCGGGCACGGGCTGCTGCTCGTGGCGGCGGTCGCCGTGGCGTGGGGCGTGAAGGCGCGGCCCGGGGTGGGGAAGGTCGTGTGGGCCGAATTGCATCCGGACGATCAGAGGCGGGGGGTAGTGTAAAGAGAAAGTCAAGGGCGACATATCATGCGGGTGACCGTTTATGAGTTTCCAGTGAAACTGGGGGAACCACATGAAATTCACGCGTATATCCGCATTTGTCGCATCTGCCGCCATCGCGCCGGCCGTTCTGCTCGCCTCTCCGGCGTACGCCGCCGACGCCAAGGCGCCCGCTGTTTCGGCGCCCGACGCCGGGTCGAAGACCCCCGCACAGCAGGAGGAGGACGACCGGGCCGAGATCCTTCGGCTCATGGGGGCCAAGGGGGCGGGGCCCGTGTTCAAGGAGTTCGGGAGCGATGCCATCGACCGCGGCGCGGCCGCGATGCGGCGGTTCCTTGAGGTCGGCCAGTTCATCGCCCGCGACGACGACAACCGGGTCGCGATCGCCCAGATCATCGACCAGGGTGGCCGCGGCGTACGCCGGGAGGGCGACAAGGCGCTCAACGGCACCCCCGAGGACCGAGTGAAGTTCCTGGAGAAGGGCCAGTACGACGCCCGGTTCGAGGATGACCGCGTGCACGTCTTCCAGATCATCAATGCCGGTGGGCCTTCGGTGCGGGAAGCCGCAAGCAAGGCCCTGGACGCGAACACCCGCGAGGCCATCAAGCAGTTCCTCGAAGTCGGCCAGTTCGAGGCCCGCATCATCGACAACCGGGTGCTGGCAATGCAGATCCACAGCGTGGGCGGTCCGTCCGTGAAGGCGGCCGCGAAGAAGGCCCTCCTCGGCACCCCCGAGGACGTCCAGGCCTTCCTCGACAAGGGGCAGTTCGAGGCGCGCAAGAAGGACGAGGCGGACGCTGCGGCCGCGAAGGGCAAGGACAAGGGCAAGGGCACGCCGAAGCCGGACGCCTCCAAGGGCGCCGGTAAGGACACCGGCACCGCTGGTGTGACGGAGAAGGGCGACCAGGGCGCGAAGCCGGTCGCCACCGGCTCGGCCACGCCGTCCGCCCCGGCGGCCCAGAACGCCGCCGCCGCCGGTACCTCCCTCGCCGCCACGGGCGCCGGATCCGCGCTGCCGTGGGCCGCGGGCGGTACCGTCGTCGCGCTCGCCGGGGGTGCGGGCCTGCTGGTCGCCGCCCGTCGGCGCCGTTCCGCCGAGGGCTGACCCCAGTCAACTCCCGGGCGCCGAGCCATAGTTACTCGGCACCCCGGGGTGTGATCCACGTCGCGGTGTGAGCCCGATCAACTTCCGGGCGCTGAGTCGCAGTTACTCGGTGCCCGGAGTGTGAGCCCCGTTGCGGTGGGCCATCAGCCCGGTCAACTCCCAGGTAGCGAGACGCAGTTACTCGCGCCCGGAGCGCGAGCCGCACTGCGGTTGGCCCCCAGCCCGATCAACCCCCGTGCAGCGACCCGCAGTTACTTCGCACCAGCCCGAGCCCCGCTGCGGTGGGCCAGTCGGTCCGCGGCTCGCCGCCCCCGGCTCTCGATCGGCAGCACCCCCGTGGCTGCCGCGAGGCCGAAGGGCGGCATGTCCGCGTAGATCGACTCGTACGAGCCCTCGGGCACGACGTACGTCTCGTGCCACAGCCCCACGTGCTGGCGCAGCTTGCCCTTGCGCTCCTTGCCGTTGAGGATCGCCCACGCCCGGCGGTGGAACATGTCCGGCGCGTGCGCGTAGGCGTACAGCTTCTCCTTCGACTCCCAGTACTGGACCACGTAGTACGTACGCGGTGACGCGGTGAGCAGGACGTGGCCCAGCAGGCCCCGCTGCTTGTCCTTGGCGAGTTCGCGGAGCATCCGCGGCATCGCCAGGAACACCGGCAGCCACTGGTGCACCGCCCAGAAGTGGTTGATCCGCATCCCGATCAGCAGAACCACCGCATCGCCCTCGACGGCCGCAGTGGTGCGGCCCGGGATCGGCTTGGCGAACATGCTGCCTCCAGAATCCTGGCAAGTCCCTTGTTGGATAACGGAGTTATCCATGCCTTGTGTCTTGGATAATGGCGTTATCCAGGAAGGGGCGCAAGGGATGCGGCTGGCGGAGTTGAGCGAGCGGAGCGGTGTCTCCACGGCGACGATCAAGTACTACCTGCGGCAGGGGATGCTGGCACCCGGCCGCAAGGTCGGTCCGACCACGGCCGACTACGACGAGAGCCATCTGCGCCGGCTCCGCCTGGTGCGCGCCCTGATCGAGGTCGGCCGCCTCCCGGTGGCCACCGCCAAGGAGGTGATCGGGTACGTCGACGACGACTCGCTCGACCGCACGATCCGCCTGGGCGCGGCCCTGTGGGCCCTGCCGCACGGGCCCGACCCCGACGACGCCGACGAGTCCGTGGCGATCGCCCGCACCGAGGTGCACCGGCTCCTTGGGATGCTCGGCTGGACGACCACCCGCGAGCTCGGTGAACTCTCCCCCGACCATAGGGCGTTGATCGTCGCGGTGGCCGCGCTCATCCGGCTCGGCTACCCCTGGGACGCCGAACTGATGGCTCCGTACGCCCAGTTGATGTACCAGGCCGCCGTCCGCGACCTGGACTTCGTGGAGACCCATCCCTCCGAGGCCGAGAAGGTCGAGACCGCCGTCGCCGCGACCGTTCTGTTCGAACCGATCCTGCGCGCACTGCACCGCCTCGCCCAGCAGGAGGAGTCCACCCGCCGGTACGGGCTGTAGGCAGGTACGTGATGGGCCCGCCCCATGCCGCAGCGATGAACCCGCCCCCATGTCGCAGTGAAGGGGGCGGGCTCTTGCCATGCAACGAGGGGCGGGCTCGCGCGCGCAACTAGCGGCCCACGCTCAGCAGTTACCCCCTGCCGGCTTCCCCGCGAAGCGGTCCGCCAGCCAGTTGGCGGCCGGGACGCCGCCCACCGTCACGCCGCCGATGTGGCCGAGCAGCGGCAGTGCGTGCCACTCCACGTTCGCGCCCCTGGCGCACCAGTCGGAGCGGAGCTGCTGTCCCACGGCGTACGGGATCAGCTCGTCCACCGTGCCGTGGTACAGGTACACCGGCGCGTCCGGGCGGTGCGTGCCGAGCTTCGACTCGGCCAACCGGGCCTGCCAGTCCGGCTGTTGGAGCGGGTTCTTCACGGTCAGGTCGGTGATGTGCTTGAAGGAGCCCACCGTGGTGTCGGCGGCCACGCAGTTGTTCTTGAAGTAGTCGACCAGCGCCTTGCCCGCCGGGTTCAGGTACGAGTCCAGCTTCAGCTCGGGGAAGGCGGCGTTCTGGCCCGCCGCCGCCATGAAGATGAGGCCGGAGCCGAGGCCGCCGTCGTTGGAGGCGGCGACCTTCATGAGGTCGGCCGGGACGCCGCCGGTCGCGGTGCCCTTCACCTTCAGCTCGGGGGCGTACGAATCGTGCAGCTCGGCCGCCCAGCTGCTGGCCTGGCCGCCCTGGGAGTAACCCATGATCCCCACGGGGGAGTCGGCGTCGACGCCCGGGATGCCGAGGCGCTCGGCGGCGCGGGCCGCGTCCAGGACGGCGGCGCCCTCGGCTCGGCCGACCGTGTAGGTGTGGTCGCCGGGGGTGCCCAGGCCCTCGTAGTCGGTGACCGCGACCGCCCAGCCCTTCTGCACGACCTGGTTGATCAGGGTGGCCTCGACGGCCGTTCCGTACGGGAAGTTGGCGCTCGGCGCGCAGGAGTCGCCGAGCCCGACCGTGCCGACGGCGTACGTCACGAGCGGGCGCGGTCCGGTGCGGCCGTCGTTGGGCACGATGACGGTCCCGGAGACCACGTTCGGGCCGCCCTTGGCGGTGGTGGAGCGGTAAGTGACGTGCCAGGAACGGGTGTTGGTCCACTGGCCGGGCAGTGGATGGAACTCGGTGGGGGACTGGGTGACGATGTCCCCGGGTGCGGCGGTCGCGGGGTCGTCGGCGAATGCGGTGGGGGTGGCTGCCGAGAGGAGGAGTGCGGCGGTGATGGCACCGGCGACTCTGGTACGGACGTGCATGCGGCTCTCCCAACGGTCTGGTGGGGCGCGGGCAGTTGAGGAGAAGGTAGTGACTGACCGGTAGGTACGGCGCTGACCGTACCGCTCACCTTCACTGACCCGGGCGACAGGAACCGGGTTCGCCGAGCCGGTCGACAGTCGTTACTGGTTCAGCCGATAGGCACCCGGCGTCGTCCCCGTCCAGCGGCGGAAGGCGCGGTGGAAGCTGGTGTCCTCCGAGAAGCCGAGCCGGGCCGCGATCTCCGCGATCGGCTCGCGGCCCTCGGCGAGGCCGGCGATCGCGGCATCGCGCCGTACCGCGTCCTTGAGCTGCTGGAACGAGGTGCCCTCCTGCGCCAGGCGGCGGCGCAGGGTCGCCGGGGACATGGCGAGCCGGGCCGCCGTCTCGTCCAGGGTGGGCAGCCGGGGCGAGTCGCGCAGGGCGCCCGCGAGCGCCCGGCGCACCTGCTCGCCGACGGTCGTGCCGTACGCGCGGCGGCTCAGCAGTTCGAAGGGGGAGCGGCGCAGCATCCGGTCCAGGGCGGCCTCGTCGCGTACGAGGGGAGCGGTCAGCCAGTGCGCGTCGAACACCGCCTCGGTGCGGGTGTCCCCGAACCGGACCGGGCAGCCGAACAGCGACTCGTACTCGTCCTTGTGCGGGGGCGGCGGATAGCCGAAGGCGGCGCGGGTCAGCGGGATCCGGCGGCCCACCAGCCAGCTGCACAGCCGGTGCCAGATGATCACGAGGCACTCGGTCAGGAACCGGTCCTCGTCGTGGCCCGCCAGCTCGTTGCGGATCGCGAACACCGCGTCCGTGCCGGTCACTTGGAGGGTGAGGTCGGGGCCGTGCGCGAACAGGCCGTAGAAGGCGGTGCCGCGGCGCATCGCCCCGCCGAGGTCGCGGCAGGCAAGGACCGCGTAGCACATCATCGCGAAGGTGCCGGGGCGGCTGGGGGCGCCGCCGAGCCCGAGGAACTCGTCCCCGGTCGCCCGGTACAGCGCGCGGAAGAGCAGCGCGAACTGGGCCGGGGTGACCCGCGCGCGGTCGTCGCCGAGCAGCAGCGGTGGAATGCCGGACGCCTGGAGCAGTGGCACAGTGTCGATGCCGTGCCGCTCGGCCCCGCGCAGCACGGCCCGCACATGGTGCACGGTGATCGTCGGCTTCGCCACGGTCAACGACGGTAGCGGGGTTGAGCGCTGAGGTCAGCCGGGCTGACGTTTCCTGTCATCCCGCGCGGGCGGGGCCGGTACGTACTGTCAGGTCGCGGACCCCGGGTTGAGCGCTGGGGTCAGCCGGGCTGACGTTTCCTGCCATCCCGCGCGGGCGGGGCCGGTACGTACTGTCAGGTCGCGGACCCCGGGTTGAGCGCTGAGGTCAGCCGGGCTGACGCTTCCCGTCATCCCGCGTGGGCCGTCCCCGTACTTACCGTCGGGTCATGACCCCCCAGAGCCCCCAGCAGAGCCCGCACCCGCGTCCCGAGACGCTCGCCGTGTTCGCCGAGTGGGCGGCGCGGCGCCACCCCGATCAGCCGGCCCTCCGGTTCCGCGACGCGGACGGGGGCTGGGTCTCGGTCACGTACGCCGAGCTGCGCGACACCGTGCGCCGTACCGCGCGCGGGCTGCTCGCGCTCGGGATCCGGGCCGGTGAGCGGGTCGCGATCCTCGCCGAGACGCGGCCCGAGTGGACGTACGCGCAGCTGGCCTGTCTGGCGGTGGGCGCGGTGGTGGTGCCGGTGTATCCGACGGCGGGCGACGAGGAGGCCGCCTGGGTGCTCGCCGACTCCGCCGCGAAGGCCGTCATCTGCGAGGGGCCGGATTCCGCCGCCCGGGTGGCGGGCCTGCGCGGGAAGCTCCCCGCGCTCGATCACGTACTCCTGATGACGGGAGACGGGGCTCTGGCGGGAGACGGCGCTGTGACGGGAGACGGCGCTTTGTCGGCGGACGGCGCCGGGACGCGCTTTCCGGGGCTGCCCGACGGGTCCGCCGTGCCGCTCGCCGAGCTGCTGGCCCGGTCCGGAGCCGTGCGGCCCGGCGACGACGCCGAGCTCGTCTACACCTCAGGGACCACCGGCCTGCCCAAGGGCTGCCGGCTCACCCACGGAAACCTCGGCGCCGTCCAGGACGCGACGCTGCATCTCATCGAGGGCGGCCCGGGCGACCGCACGTACCTCTACCTGCCCCTCGCGCATCTCCTCGCCCAGCTGATCCAGTTCTCGACGCTGCTGTACGGCGGTGAGCTCTGCTATTTCGGCGGGCGGATCGAGGACGTGGTGAGCGAGCTCGCCGAGGCGCGGCCGACCCATCTGCCGTCCGTACCGCGGCTGTTCGAGAAGATCCACTCGGTGGTGCGCTCGCTCGCCGAGTCCCAGGAGGGCGGTCGCGAGCGGTTCGACGCGGCGGTCGCGATCGGCGTCCTCGCGGCGGACGGTCAGCTTCCGCAAGAGCGGCAGGAGGAGTACGAGGCTGCCGAGCAGGCCTTGTTCAGCCTGGTCAGGGCGGCCGTCGGGGGCCGTCTGCGGTGGGCGCTGACCGGCGGGGCCCCGATCGACCCGGCCACCCTGGACTTCCTGCGGGCCTGCGGCATCGCGGTCTTCGAGGGGTACGGAATGACCGAGTCCGCTGGGGTGATCTCGCTCAACCACCCGGGAGCGGTGCGGTACGGCACGGTGGGCCGGCCGGTCGCGGGCTGCGAGGTGAGGATCGCGTACGACGGCGAGGTGCTGGCCCGGGGGCCGATGGTCTTCCCCGGCTACCACGCGAACGAACGGGGCACGGCGGACGCGCTGGACGCGGACGGCTGGCTGCACACGGGGGACCTCGGCGAGCTGGACCCGGACGGTTACCTCGCCATCACCGGCCGAAAGAAGGACCTGATCATCACGTCCGCCGGGAAGAACCTGCCCCCCTCGCACGTGGAACTCGCCATCGAGCGGTCGGGCATCGTCTCGCACGCGGTGATGGCGGGCGACCGGCGCCCGTATCCGGTCGCGCTGATCACGGTGGACGGGCCGGAGTCGGCGGGGCGGGGCGCGGCGGAGGTCCGCGCGCTGGTCCAGGAGGCGGTCGACGCGGCCAACGCCCAGGTGTCCCGCCCGGCCAGGATCCGCGCGTTCGCCGTGCTGCCCGCGGACTTCACGGTGGAGAGCGGGGAGCTGACCCCGACTCTGAAGGTGCGCAGAAGGGCCGTTCTGGAGCGGTACGCGGCCGAGATCGAGGAGCTGTACCGGCAGGCCTAGCGGGCGCCTCGGGCACAAAGGCAGGAGCCCCTGTCCGGAAGGACGGGGGCTCCTTGGGTACTGCTAAGTCAGCGATCGCCAACCCGGGCAGGTTAGGCCGGGGTGACGTTCTCCGCCTGCGGGCCCTTCGGGCCCTGAGTGACGTCGAAGTTCACGACCTGGTTCTCCTCCAGGGAGCGGAAACCAGACGCGTTGATCGCGGAGTAGTGGACGAAGACATCCGGGCCGCCGCCGTCCTGGGCGATGAAGCCGAAGCCCTTTTCAGCGTTGAACCACTTCACGGTTCCGGTAGCCATAAGCCCTCCTTGGGCCAAAGGGTTGCCCTGCTCCAGAACCTGCAAACAAGTCTGAAAACTACAAAAGCCTGCGGGTTACATGCTCCGCAGGCTCTGTACTGCAAGGGAAACCAAACTGCAACTTGCGCTGAGCGTAGCACGCAGAATGTGTGCCGCGGTAGAGGGAAAGATCACCTGATCCGATGCGTTTGGCAGGCCTCTGAGCTGGTGAGGGAGTGCCGCGCGAGGGCCCGGCGCCGTCCACACTCCGGGACGGGTCTAGCCTCGGCATGTGGACAATTCAACCAGCCCCCAGCACCACGGCGGTCGGCCGCGCGTCGGTCACATCCAGTTCCTCAACTGCCTGCCCCTGTACTGGGGCCTGGCACGGACCGGGACGCTGCTCGACCTTGAGCTGACCAAGGACTCCCCGGAGAAGCTCAGCGAGCAGTTGGTGAGCGGCGAGCTCGACATCGCACCGATCACGCTCGTGGAGTTCCTGCGCAACGCGGACGATCTGGTCGCCTTCCCCGACATCGCCGTCGGCTGCGACGGGCCGGTCATGTCCTGCGTGATCGTCTCGCAGCGCCCGCTGGAGGACCTGGACCGGGCGCGCGTCGCGCTCGGGTCCACCTCGCGCACCTCGGTACGCCTGGCGCAGCTGCTGCTCGCCGAGCGGTACCGGGTGAGCCCCGACTACTACACGTGCCCGCCCGACCTCGGTCTGATGATGCGGGAGGCGGACGCGGCCGTGCTGATCGGCGACGCCGCGCTGCGGGCCTCGCTGCACGACGCGCCCCGGCTCGGGCTCCAGGTCCACGACCTCGGCCAGATGTGGAAGGACTGGACGGGGCTGCCGTTCGTCTTCGCCGTCTGGGCCGCCCGCAAGGACTACCTGGCCCGCGAGCCCGGCCTCGTACAGCAGGTGCACGAGGCGTTCCTCGCGTCGCGGGACCTCTCCCTGGAGGAGGTCGCCAAGGTCGCCGAGCAGGCCGCGCGCTGGGAGGTCTTCGACGCCGAGCTCCTGGAGCGCTACTTCACGACGCTGGACTTCCGCTTCGGGGCCCAGCAGCTCGACGGGGTACGGGAGTTCGCCCGGCGGACCGGGCCGACGACGGGGTTCCCCGCCGATGTGCAGGTGGAACTGCTCGCTCCGTAAGGCGTCGTACCCGCGTCAGGACGAGGGGAGCGGGGTCAGGAGGACGGGACCGGGGCCAGCAGCTGCTTGCTGATCCACTCCATGGTCCCCTCGCCCATGCCCTTCACATAGGTGTGGGCGTTGTGGGTGCCGCCCTCGATCACCTGGAGGTGGGTCTTCACGGGGCCCTTGCCGTACGTGGCGATGAACTTCTGCACGTTCTGGACGACGATGCCCTCCTTGGTGCCCACCTGGAAGGCGAGGTCGACCTCGGGACCGTTCTTGTCGATCAGGTCCTGGGCGAGCTTCTCGGGGTTGTTCGCTTGCTTCTCGGCGTCGTGGCCGGCCCACAGCGGGGAGTCCGGCACGATGTCCGGGCCCGAGGCGATCACGGCCTTGAACTGGTCGGGCCGCTTGAGCACCGACTTCAGGCCGACGAAGCCGCCCGACGAGGACCCCATGAACGCCCAGCCGTCGCGGGACTTGAAGGTGCGGAAGTTGGCCTTCACGAGGTCCGGTACGTCATCGGTCATCCAGGTGCCCATCTTCTGCTGGCCCGGGATGTCGCTGCCGTCGTAGTAGTGCTTCGTGTCGGGGTTGAGCACCGGCATCACGACGATGAACGGCAGGCTCTTGCCGGTCTTCGACCACTCGCTGATGCTGCTCTGGAGCTTGAGGTCGGTGCCCATCCAGTAGTTCTTGGGGTAGCCGTTTCCGCCCGGCAGCGCTATGAGCACCGGGAAGCCGCTGTTCTTGTACTTCTCCTCGAAGTACTGCTTCGGCGCCCACACCCACACCTTGCCGGTGAACCCGGACTTCGCACCCGTGAGCGTGGTCACGCCGATCTTGGTGCCGTCGGCGAGCGTGCTCTGCGTGGTGAACTCGGCCTTCGGGCCGGTCGGCAGGAGCGTCTGCGCCCCCGCGCCGTTCTTGGCGGAGGCGTCGTCGTTCTGCTGCGGGGCCTGCGGGGCCGAGGGCTTGCCCGAGGGGCTGGCGGCCCCGGAGTCGAAGCTGACCGGCTTGCCCTCGTCCGAGCAGCCGGAGACCAGCACGGCCGAGCCGATGACGGCGGCTGCTATCAGAGCGGCGGGGCGGCGACGGTTCATTCGGGGCTCCGTGAATCTGGCTGGGGGTTCGGACGGTGCGGCGGGTGGTGCTGTGACCGGCGTTCCGGGCGGACCGTTTTGGTCGCCCTTCGGGCGATTACGCACGAACTACGTCAGTCAAGAGTGCGGAACGCGCCATTCGGTTCGCCGGGATGTGCATCGGATCAGTCTCGATCGAGAGCCACCGGCCCTGAGGGCGATCCGGCGCACATACGGCTCTACGCTGCTGTCGGACCGGCTTGACCAGTTGGCGTTGGGGGAGCACCGCGATGCAGACGTTGCAGCCGCTGGAAGCAGGCGAACCGCGCTCCATCGGCGCCTACCGGCTGCTGGGCCGGCTCGGGGCCGGCGGCATGGGCCGGGTGTATCTGGGCCGCAGCGCGGGCGGCCGCACGGTCGCGGTCAAGGTGGTGCACCCGCACTTCGCGCTTGACGAGCAGTTCCGGGCCCGCTTCCGGCACGAGGTCGAGGCGGCCCGGCGGGTCGGCGGCGCCTGGACCGCGCCGGTCCTGGACGCGGACCCGGACGCGCCGGTTCCGTGGGTGGCGACCGGCTATGTCGCGGGCCCTTCGCTCGCCCAGGCCGTCGCGGGCCACGGCCCCCTGCCCGGTCATTCGGTACGCGTCCTGGGCGCGGGCCTCGCCGAGGCGCTGGCCGCCGTCCACGCGCTGGGCCTGGTCCACCGCGACGTGAAGCCGTCGAACGTGCTGCTCACCCTCGACGGGCCGCGCCTCATCGACTTCGGCATCGCCCGCGCCACCGACGGCACCGCCGCGCTCACCGCGACCGGCGTCTCCATCGGCTCGCCCGGCTACATGTCGCCCGAGCAGATCCTCGGCCGGGGCATCGCCGTCACCGGGGCCGCCGACGTGTTCTCGCTGGGCGCGGTCCTCGCGTACGCGGCGACCGGCGAGCCGCCCTTCCCCGGGGACTCCTCGGCCGCGCTCCTCTACAAGGTGGTGCACGAACAGCCCGAGCTGGGCGCGGCCCTGGCGGGCGAGCTCCGCGAGGCGGTCGCGGCCTGCCTCGCCAAGAACCCGGCCCAGCGGCCGACTCCGGGCGCCCTGTCGGCCCGCCTCGCCCCGGCCGGGGCCGCCGCGCTGGCGAGCGACGGCTGGCTGCCGGGCCCGCTGGTCGAGGAGGTCAGCCGGTCGGCGGTGCGGCTGCTCGACCTGGAGCCGGAGGACGGGGAGTGGCGCTCGGGCCCGATCCCGTTCAGCAGCCCGGCGGTGGGCGGGGCGGCGGAAGCGGGGCGGGGTTCGGGGCCGGCTCCGTTCGATGGCCCGGCGGTGGGCGCGTTCGGGCCGCCGGACGCGTCGTACGGGAGCGCGGCGCTTCCCGGGCCGCGGCCGGCCGATCCGCCGGACGCGCCCTACCGGAGCGCCGAGGGGTCGGCGCCGCCCGGTCCCCGTACGCCCCCGCGACCGGCCGGTCCGCCGGATCCCGCAGACCGGGGCCGACGCGTCGCGCTCTCCGTCGCGACCGCCGCCGAACCGGGCGAACGCGGCCGGGGCCGCAAGGTCAGCTGCACGGTGGCCCTCGCCGTGGCGGGCGCGCTGGCGGCCGTCACCCTCGGCGCGGCGTTCCTGTTCGACCTGATGCCGGGCGGCGGCGCGAACCCCACGGGGGCGAAGCCGCCTGCGTCCAGCCCGGCGACGGCATCGGCGGAGCCGCCGGGGAGCGCGTCCCCGTCGGGCGCACCGTCGGCCTCGCCGTCCGAGGGTGGCCAACTGACCGACGTACCAGGCGAGTTCATCGGAACCTGGAAGGGCGTACTCACCCAGGACAACGGCACCTCCGGCTACGCCTACACAGCGGTGATCACCAAGGGCGCGAAGGGCGCGGACGTGGTGCGTACGACCACCACCATCGGCCCGCTCGAATGCCACGGCATCGGCACGCTGGACTCGGCCACCGCGCGCGTGCTGCACATCACCGAACGCACGGACCCCGCTAAGCCGTCGACCATCGGCTGCACCGGGGCCACCGCGACGATGACGTACACCCTGGAACCCGGCGGCGGGCTCCGCTTCGAGTCCCAGGAGGCGGCGGCGGGCAAGCCGACGGGAACGCTCGCCAAGCAGAGCGGCTGAGGGGCCGGTCGCGGCCCGCCGGGGCGGATACGCACCCATCCCCCTACCCTCGGTCTTCCCGGGGCCGGGGCAGCCATTAGCCTCGGGTGGGCCAGTACCGAGCGATGGGCCGGGCGGGGCCGACGGGGGAGGAAGACGACCATGCGAGTCCTGGTGACCGTCGTGCAGGAGGGGGCACCCCCGCACGACGTCATGGTCAACGCCGACGACGACGCGACCGCACGGGATGTGGCGCAGGCCCTGGCGGCGGCCCCCGGGCAGACCGGGCAGCCGCTGCCGGTCGTGGTGGCGCTGCCCGGCACCGTCCTGGACCCGAGGTACGGCGGCCGGCGTGCCGAGCCGACCCTCTGGGCCGACGGTCACCGCTGCGAGCCGGACACCCCGGCCGGCCAGGTCCTGCGGGACGGCATGCGGATCTCGGTCGACGACTCCATAGGCCCGCTGCTCCGCAGGGGCGAGCCCGTCGGCTGGTACGAGCTGCGGGTCGCCGGCGGCCCGGGCGCCGGCCGGGTCGTCCGGCTCGCGGTCGGCACCGCCACCTTGGGCTCCGCCGCGACCTGCACCCTGTCGGCCCCCGACCCCCTGCTGCCGCCCGTCGCCGCCCAGGTCACCGTCGACGTCCGGGGCGGCGCCGTCCTCACCCCGCAGAACGGGGCCGCGGTACTGCTCGACGACGAACAAGTGGAGGGCACGCACGACTGGCCGCTCGGCGGCGTCGTACGGGCCGGGGACTCGCTGTTCGTCCTCGACCGGGTCGGCGAACCGGACGCGCACCTGTCACCGACCGGCGAGGGCGGACTCGCCTACAACCGGCCCCCGCGGCTCTCGCCGGTGCGGCCGCGGCCGCGGCTCTTCATCCCGGTGCCGCCGTCCAAGTCCGAACGCGCCCGCTTCCAGATGATCGCCGCGCTCACCCCGATGGTCTTCGGCCTGGCCATGTACTTCATGACCAAGCAGGTCTACATGCTGCTGTTCTGCGCGATGACCCCGGTGATGATGCTCGGCCAGTGGGTCAGCGACAACCGCGACGGCAAGCAGAAGAACAAGAAGTCCCTCAAGCAGTACAAGAAGGATCTCGCCGAGCACGAAGCCGAGTTGGCCCGCTTCGGCAAGGAGGACCAGCGCAATCGCCGGGCCGACAACCCCGACCCGGCCGAGGTGCTGCTCTTCGCCACCGGCCCCCGGCGCCGGCTGTGGGAGCGCCGGCTCACCGACGTCGACGTACTGCGGCTGCGGGTCGGCGTCGGCAGTCTGCCCGCCGACATCGAACTCGCCCACGGCCAAGGCGCGGCCTACGGCGAGGAGAAGCCCGAGCCGCCGCTGCTGCCCGACGTGCCGGTCATCGTGTCCTTCCCCGAACTCGGCGTCATCGGCGTCTCCGGCGACCGGCTGCGCGCGCTGGCCACCGCCCACTGGCTCGCCGTCCAGGCCGCCGCGCTGCACAGCCCCCGCGAGCTCTCGCTCGTACTCCTGTCGGCCTCGCCGCAGTCCGGCGCGGACTGGGGCTGGGCGCACTGGCTGCCGCACACCGCGCCGCAGCAGGGCCAGGACTGTGTCGCCCTGGTCGGCTCCGACAGCGAAACCATCGCCCGCCGGGTGAACGAGCTCCTCAATGAGCTGGCCCGGCGCAAGGCTGCCAAGGAGAACTCGGGCAGCATGATGAGCGGCGCCCCCGGCGGCGAGCCGCACGTCCTGCTCGTCCTGGACGGGGCGCGGCTGCTGCGCCGCATGCCCGGCGTGCCCCAACTCCTCCAGGAGGGGCCGCAGTACGGGATCTTCGCGCTCTGCCTCGACGAGGACGACCGGCTGCTTCCCGAGGAGTGCAAGGCGGTCGTCTGCTGGACCCCGCAGTCGCCCACCCACGTACGGCTGCGCGGTTCGGGCCTCGAAGCCGTCGGCGAGGTCCTCGCAGACCAAGTCGGCCCCGAATGGTGCGAGTTGCTCGCCCGCTCGCTCGCCCCGGTCCGCGACGTCAGCCGCGACGACGCCGGCGGCGCCCTGCCCACCGCGGCCCGGCTGCTCAGCCTGCTCGGCATGCCCGACCCGACCGGCGCCGACATCGAACGGATCTGGCGGGCCGGCGGCTCGACCACGGCGGCTCCCATCGGTATCGCGGCCGACGGCGTCTTCACCCTGGACATCCGCAGGGACGGCCCGCACGCGCTGGTGGCCGGCACCACCGGTGCCGGCAAGTCCGAGCTGCTGCAGACGATCATCGCCTCGCTGGCCGTCGCCAACCGCCCGGACGCCCTCAACTACGTACTCATCGACTACAAGGGCGGCAGCGCCTTCATGGACTGCGCCCGGCTCCCGCACACCGTCGGTATGGTCAGCGACCTCGACGCGCACCTCACCGAGCGGGCACTCGCCTCGCTGGCGGCCGAGCTGCACCACCGCGAGACGATCCTCTTCAACACCGGCACCAAGGACATCGAGGACTACAACGACACCCGTAAGTTCCAGCCCGACCTGGAGCCGATGCCCCGACTCGTCCTGGTCATCGACGAGTTCGCCTCGCTGGTCGCCGAACTCCCCGACTTCGTCGCGGGACTTGTCGACATCGCCCGCCGAGGCCGCTCGCTCGGGGTGCACCTGGTGCTCGCGACCCAGCGCCCGGCGGGTGTGGTCAGCGCCGACATCCGGGCCAACACCAACCTGCGCATCGCGCTGCGGGTGACGGACGGCACCGAGTCCATGGACGTCATCGACGCCGCGGACGCCGGGGCCATCGCCAAGTCCACCCCCGGCCGCGCCTACGTCCGCTCCGGCGCGCAGTCCCTGGTCGGCGTGCAGTCCGCGCGCATCGGCGGCCGCCGCCCGGCGACCGGAAAGAGCGGCCCGAAGGCGATGCTCTCCCCGCTGCCCTGGGCCTCGTTCAGCCGCCCGATGCCCAAGTCGGGGGAGGCGGAGGACGACGGCACGATGGTCACCGACCTCGCCGTGCTGGTCGACGCCGTGCGGGACGGCTCGGAGAAGATGGGCTTCCCGCCGCCCCGCAGCCCGTGGCTGCCGCCGCTGCCCGAGCACGTCACCCTCGAAGCACTCGCCGCCGCGAGGGGCCCCGCGCCCACTCACGGCGACGTGCCGCCGATCGGGTACGCCCTGACCGACCTGCCCGCCCAGCAGGCCCGCAAGCCCTTCGCCCTCGACCTGGTCGAAGGCGAACACACCATGCTGGCCGGCGGCGCCCGCTCCGGCCGCTCGACGGCCCTGCGCACCCTCGCCGGTGCGCTCGCCAGGACCGCTTCCCCGCGCGACGTACACGTCTACGCGATCGACTGCGGCTCCAACGCGCTGCTGCCCCTGGTGCGGCTGCCGCACGTCGGCGCGGTGGTCAACCGCGACGAACCCGACCGCGTACGCCGTCTTCTCGACCGGCTGCTCGCCGAGATCAGCCGACGCCAGCAACTCCTCGCCATGGAGGGCGCGTCCAGCACCGCCGAGCAGCGGTCCTCGGCCGCGCCGGAGGACCGGCTGCCGTGGATGGTGCTGCTCCTCGACAGCTGGGAGGGCTTCTTCTCCACCTTCGAGAACTACAACTACGGCCAGCTCATCGAGCAGGCCCAGCGGATCTTCCGGGAGGGCTCGGCGGTCGGCCTGAAGGTCGTCATGACCGCCGACCGCAGCGGCCTCAGCGGCATGGTCGCCTCCGCTTTCCAGGACCGGCTGATCATGCGGTTCGCCGACCCCAACGACTACTCCATGGCGGGTCTGCAGCCGCGCGAGGTGCCCAAGAACATGCCGCCGGGCCGCGCGCTGCGGATCACCGACACCGGCATGGAGGAGACCCAGATCGCCCTCCTCGACGCGGACCCGGGCGGCCAGGCCCAGGTGCGGGTGCTCCGCGAGATCGCCGAGCAGGCGCGGGCGACGCACGGCCGGACGCCCGCCCGTTTCCGGCCGATGCGGGTGGACGCGCTGCCGGCCCGCATCACGGCCCGCGAGGCGATGGCGCTGGACCCCGACTTCGTACCACCGTCCAGGCTGTGGGCGCTGCTGGCGGTCGGCGGCGACGAACTGGCTCCCGTCGGCATCGACTTGGAGGAGTCGGGCCCCGGCTTCGTCATCGGCGGCCCGCCGAAGTCCGGCCGCTCGACGGCCCTGATGTGCGCGGCCGAGTCGCTGCTCGCCCAGGGCACCCCGGTGGTCCTGGTCACCCCGCGCCGCTCGCCCCTGCGGGACCTGGAGGGGCGCGAGGGCGTGCTCGGCGTCCTCGACGCGGAGGCCAGGGAGGACGACCTGGACGAACTCCTGGAGAAGTCGGAAGGCCGCCCGTACGTCGTGCTGGCCGACGACGCCGAACTGCTCTACGACACCCGGCTCGACGAGGCCCTGGAGGCCGTCATCCGCAAGGGCGCCGACGGCGGCCTCGGCCTCATCGCGGCCGGCACGACGGACAGCCTGGCCTCCCAGTACCGCGGCTTCGTCACCGCCGCCCGCAAGTCCCGCAACGGCCTGCTCCTCAACCCCCAGAACTCCCAGGAGGGCGAGCTGTTCAGCATCCGCCTCCCCTCCAACACCGGCAGCGGCCAGCCGGGCAGCGGACTACTGGTCTCGGGCGGGGCGTTCCGGCCGGTGCAGGGGGTGATGCGGGGGTGAGCCGCGCATGAGGCGGGCGGGCGGTGGCGAGCGGCCTTATTGCTGCCGAAAGCTCGCTGTTCCTGCAACCGCCGGTGTGCGTACATGCGTTGGGGCGCCCACCTCAGGAGGCGGACGCCCCAGGGTGCGTCATCCGGCAACCGATCCGGTACGGATCAGGTGGCGCGCTCGATGTTGTCGGCGTTCGTGGACGCCGACTTCTGTGCGTCGTGCAGCGTGTCGACCCACTTGGAGAACGTGCCTCGGGCGTCCTCCCAGTCCTTACGGAACTGGTCCGACTTGGGGCCCTTCCAGTAGCCGTGGCTGCTGGACGTCGCCGAGTTCAGGTTGTTGATGAGCGTCTGCAGGTCGCCTGCGCTTCGACCGAACAGTTTGGCAAGGTCCCTGAGTTCCTTGAGACTTGCACCGCGATCCATGGCGTTCCTCCCCGTGTCACTGTGTTAACGATAAAACCTTCGGCAACAACGGACGCTACCGCACCATCGATGGTTCCAGTAAAGGGCGTGCGAATAGCCGACCGGAGGGAGCGAAGAAGGTGCCCATTGTCCCGATCTGACCGGTAAGTCGACCGAGGGTCAGGGTAGTTGAGTCGGAGTGGTGTTCTGGCGTGGCGAGTTCGCGCTGGCGAAACCATGCGTACCACGGCTAACGTCAATACCCTTGACTACGCCCTTGCCCCACCAGGGATCCGCTCACGCGCGCCGAGTGTGCTGTTTGCTGTCGCGCCCGACGCAACCACGCGCCGGAGGAGGCGGGTAACGGGTCCAGGGGCCCGGTCAAGACCTGTGGCGATGTGCTTCGGAAGTGCATCGATGGCGGAGTGGCGACGAAGCTCCGCACCAGTGTGGCAATTACGGACACCGTCAACGGGGGGTTTCTGCATGACGTTCAGAGGAATGACCAAGGAGAAGGCTCGGCGCCTGTCGGCCGCGCTGGACATCGTCGACGGTGCGCTCTCCATCCAGGGGCCGCTGGTCTCCGGTCTTCTCGCAAAATGGGAAGGCGACCAGGGAAACCTCAAGCGCTTTCCCCAGGATGCGTCCTGGTCTCGCGATCAGGCCAAGGATGTACGTAACCGGCTCGGGATCCTGGATGCTGACCCGGCTGCGGAGCTCATGTTCATGGGGCTGTCCCACGTGCTCGATACCTGGAAAGACTATGAAGAGCACAAGGGTGAAATCGCCGAATACGTAGACGAGTTCAAGAAGGCAAAACCTCAGACCGCACTCAGGATTACAAAGGTCGCCTCCGGAATCGAAGCATCCATTCAGCTATACGAGCGGTGGGCTCAGGGGCAGAACGTGGCTGGGGCAAAGGCTGTCCTTGAGCTGAACAAGTACTTCGGTATCACCGGCGACCAGCTGAAGCTGAAGAACATCCAGTACATGTCCGAGTTTCTGAAGCTCCAGAAGATCGAGAATGCTTTCCAGCAGCCCTGGAAGTGGCAGCAGGGACTTCGTGCCTTCCTCACCACAAAGCTGAAGATCCCCCTGCCGGCCAAGATCTTTAACCAAGCGCCCGGCCTCAGCATTTTCGACAAGGTCGGCTTGCCGCTGGCGATCGTCCATGGTGTCAAGGAGATGGTCCTCCCTGATCACAAGGGCACGCTGGGCGGGTTCGACCGGGGCATGGGGCTCGTGGAAGCGGGTGGTGCGGCGGCAGCCATCGGGGGCGAGGCGGCTGCTCTCGGTATCGGCGCTTCTGTGGGTGTGGCGGCGGCCGTACCAGTGGTTGGCTGGGCAGCTCTGGGCGTAGCCGGAGCATACTTCTTGGGCACCTGGGCCTATGACAACCGCAAAGCGATCAAGGATGGCGCAAAGAAAGCCTGGAACGCGACGACGAAATGGGCCGGCGGTGTTGCCGACAAGGGCAAGGAGATCGCGAATGGTGCCAAGAATGCAGTCACGAACCTAGTCCCCAACACCATCAAGAAGTTCAAATTCTGGTAGGAGGCGGATCTTCGGATGGAATCGAAGGACCTGTTCGGTGTGGTACGGGAGCCGCGAGGCAGTCGAGATCCCGATCCGGTACCGGCTTCGATGGCTCGACGCTACGGGGCGGCCGCCATCGATGGGACACTGGCGATTGTCTCCGGTGGCATCTCCGGGCTGCTCTATGTGATCACTTTGCCGGCATCGGAGGCGCTCCCGCTCACCGACGGAGCGTTGTGGATGCGGATCCTAGCAGTCGGCGTGGGACTTTCCCTGGTGAATCAAGTCTTGTTGGTCTTTCTGTTCCGCGGGAGCATAGGCAAGCTGATCGTCGGCACTCGCGTCGTGCGACTGGCTGACGGTGGTCGGGCGAGGCCGTGGCAGCTCCTCATCCGGTGGGCCGGCGGTATCGCGTACGGCCTCACGATCCTGCCCCTCGGTTTCATTCTGGGCGGTAGTGAAGCGCCCCCGCTCGATTTTGCCGGAGTGTGCATCGCGGACACCACCGGCCCGCGCGTCGGCTCGGCCTGACCGCTTCGTAACCTGATGCATTCTAAAAAACTCAAACGACTCTAGGACTCGGCATGGCAAATCCTGAACTCGACATCGAGCTGGACAAGTTTCGCGAACTTATCGGCAAAGCCCTCGCAGAAGGCGGCACTCAGCCGCTCATCAAGCTGACCGATGAGGAACTCGCCGTGCTGGACCCCAGCGCGCTCGAAGACGTGGTGGTGCCGACGCCGCACCTGGCGACGCTCTCGGACGAGCAGCGTGAGTGGGTGCTTGGGACGGCGCTTCGCTCACTGGTCTCCAGGGGAGCGGTAGAGGTCGCGAACATCGCCGAACTCGACACCGTCCTACGGTCGGAGGGCACCGAGTCGGGTCTCACCGCAGACGTGGACATGAGAGTCACTCCGGAGGTCAGCATGGCGCTGACACTTCGGCGCACGGCTTCGCGGGCGCTCGCAGTCGAGCAGCAGACGTCCAGCGGCACCGTGACGGCCTTTGTCTTCGTGCACTCGCCTGAGCTCATGCTGATCGAGCAGGTCACTGGCGGCGGCATGCACATCTTCACGCTGGCCAGCAAGGTGCGGGACGCTGCGAGAATCGTCCAGGCGCTGGTGGACCCGTTTGGGATGGCCGACCGGGACGGCAAGGAGCTGCAGCTGGACCCGTCGGCACTGACGACCGACGCGATGGACAAGTCGCTGGCTCGAGTTATCGACAAGGCCCTGGTGGTCGGTCAGTTGATCGTGCTCGCCGACGAGCCCGGTCCGCTCCTCACGACGTACGCGACCGACCGCGAGGTGTGGGCCGTGAACGTGGACTCGCCGCAGGCACCGACAGGCATTACGGCGCAGGCCGTCAGCGAGCGCACGCTCGCGGAGTACATCACCAAGTTGATCAAGCAGCCGACTGCGTAAGTCAGTACTCACGGGGAGGGCACGATGAGCGATCGCGTCGAAGAGTGCAGGAAAGATCTCAACAACCTGAAGCGGTTCGCCGACGAGCTCGACAAGACGCTGGACGCGGTGGACGCGACATCCGGCCCCGATGCCTGGCAGGGTCCGGCGGGTGACCGTTTCCGAAAGGAGTGGAACGGCCGACGCAAAGCCATCCACGACGCTCTGGACGCGGCGCGGGGGCAGTACAACAAGATCCTCCAGCGCGTGCAGGACGAAGAGAACAAGAAGAAGACCGGCGCTGCGAAGTAGGTTGTGGTGTCGACTGTCCGCACCACAGCCGCTCAAGAGGTTCCTGATGACCGATGACAGCTCGCTCGTCTACGAGGCGTACTTCACTCGCACTCCTTTCCAACTGCTCGGCGGCATGAAGTGGAAAAAGTTGGTTGCCTTCCGTGTCGACGGTGAGGGAGTACTGCTCGGGGGTGCTCCCGCACGGTACGAACGCCAGCTGGCTTTCGTACCGTGGGGGGATGTCACCACGGTGGTGGTGTGGCATCAGCGCACGGCCGGCCATGGGATCGATCACATCGGAGTGCAGCGCAAGCCCGGGGCTCCTCATCTGCCCGGCATGAACAGTCACCTCAGCCGGCAGCGGGCCGAGAAGCTGGCTCCGCATGTCGACTATGAGCTGTTTCTGGCCAGCCGCCCCATCAACTTCTGGCGACTCGACCCCGAACGCCTACAGGCCGCGGTGGACGCCTTTGCGCCTCGTGTTCCCTTGCTCGTGTATTCGCAGCCGCACCTCTCGTAATGAGAGCGGAAGACTGAGCGGATCACAGGGCGGCGTTCCGCCTGACGGGTGCGGCCCGAGTCCCTTCCCAACGGCCCGGCCTCCGCCGGCCAGCCGGGGCGTGTGAGGCCCCGGCTGACGGGGTTATATGCCGCTGGGTAGGGACTGAGCCTCAGCGGTTGATGGCCTGGATCTCCTGGACCGTGACGTCCTGGGGTGTGCCATAAGTGGCGTCGGGCAGGGGGTGTACGCCGGGGTTCCCGGTGCCGGTCCAGGAGACCTTCCAGGTGACCGTGGCGGTGAACTTGTATGAGCCGCCACCGGTGGCTCGAAGATAGGCGACGCCGCAGGGCGGATTCTGGTTGGCGTCGCCTGCTTCGTACGCCGTTCCGATGGAGCCGTCCGAATTCGGCGCGCACTCTCCGGATGAGGGGAAGAGGGTGGCGTCCTTCGTGCCCGGGTCGAGCTGTACGGAGACCGGCGTCGCTGTGGTGGTCGCACTGATGTCGACGCCGCCGACCTTGAGCTGGGCGGTCACGGAGTACGCGTGGTAGAGCTTCGAAAGCCAGACCCAGGTGGGGAGATTGACCTTGCTGCCGCCGTCGGGTTTGAGCTGGGCCTTCTCCGTGGGCAACGGGAGCTGTTTGTAGGCAAGCTGGGCCAGGATCTCAGGGGTGACAACATTTTTGACAGGTGGCGTCTCCCCGTTCTTCACCCAGAAGGGCATTTCGTTGCACGCTTGAGCCTCAGGCGTCAGCCAGCGCTCCGGGTCCCTGACCGCGACATAAAAGGTTCCCTCGTTGGCCTTGTCCAAGTTGTAGTTCTTGTATTTGCCGTCCTTGTAGATTCCCCGGTACTGGCCAACGGCCGACTTCGCATAGCTGGGCTGCCGTGGGTCATTGGCGACGGAGTTGTATCCGTCTTCCATTTCCTTGGCGAACTCGTCGGCGGTGCGGGGTTCGTACCAGCAGGCCGGCGGTGCCCAGTTGCCGACCGGAGTGGCGCGCGAGGGGCCTCCCGCCGGGGCGGATGAAGGTACGGGGGCGTAAGTGACCCGCGAGGCAATGCTGGGGGCGCCGCCTTGGTTGTTGCTTGGCTGGGACTCTCCGTCGGAGTGACCCGGGCCCCATCCGGCCACGGCTGTGCCCGGTGCCAGGAGGACGCAAGCCACGGCCACTGCAGCAACTGCCAGCCGAGTGCGGTGTGCTCTTATGGCGTGCACTTCTTGTTCCCCATCTCTGACTGGAGCTTGGTCGTCTGCCAGATTCCCTGCGCATTCTTCTCGAGACGTGTGCTGTAGAGGATGTATGAGTCCTTGGTAGCCGGACTGGTGTCGAGCTTTCCCGTCTTGAGGTTCTTGTTGAACGCTTTGCTCGAATCCAGACAGAAGGAAAGTCCGGCGGACTTCTGGTCGAACATTTTGATATCGGGAGTGAAGTACCGGAGCGTGCCGGTATAGATCATTCCCGCATCGACGAATGACTTGACCCATACCTGACCGCTGACCAGCGCGTCCTGATGCCGGTAGAAGGACATGGCGGGCTCGTCAGGATTGCCCTTGATGATGGCGTAGTTGGTCGCGGTCTGGGCACGGGCGGCATCCGCCAGCACCGCGTCCTTCGTCGGGTCGCCCGTCTGCCAGCCCTCGAAGACGTCCTTCACGTCATTCGGCAGCGTGATGTCGGGACGTTTGGCGTCCGGTGAGGTGACCGGGCTTGCGGAGGAGGACGGCTTGCCTCCCTCCTCGGCTCCGGCGATCTCCCCGGACCCCTTGGGCTTGGCGTCGTTGCTGCTGCATGCGGTCAGCAACAGGGCAGCCGTCGCGGCGAGTGCGGCGGCGGCCGGCGTCAGGGTGCGGCGGTTCACGGATGCTCCCGGTGGGACAGATGTGGTCGCGAGTGATTGGACGCTACCGATGCTTGGCGGGCTTCGCCACGGCAAAGTCCCCTGCAGGGTGGGGCATAGCGGGCGCACCGGTATGCAACCGTGAGGTGATCTCCCACGATCTCCCCTTCTGGAACTTTGTGTTCGGCTTCCCTGACGGGAATGGCGGCCTGGTGTCGCCTATCGGCATGGGCTGTCGGGTGTCGTTCGGAACTTCGCCGGACGGCGGGCGTCGGAGCGCTCCCTGTCCTGGGCGGTGGGCCCGTACCGAATGAGTAGGGGTACTCAAGACGAGCGCGTGGCCGCTGGTGAGGATGGTGGTGTTCGGTCGGAGCACGGCGGAGGGGGGAGTTGTTCGATGAGTCGGACGAGTCATGGGGCTTCGGGGCCGGAGTACGGTCCGGCCGCGGCGCACGGATCGGCATGTGAGCAGGGGCCGCCGCCGGCCTACGGGTCGATCCCGGCCCAGTGGCCGAACCTGCCGCACGGGCCGTACTCCTCGCAGGGACCTCCTCCCCAAGGCCCGCCCCCCGGCGCCCCGCCCATGTGGGCCCCGCGTCCGCCCTTGCCTCGGCTTCGGCCGCATGGGGCCTGGTACGCGCTCCCCGGCGGGCTGCTAGCCGGCGCGCTGGTGGTGTCGGCGTTCGGTGTCGTCGCTGGGCTCATGCTCAAAGGTGGGAAGCACGTCGTCTGTGACGTGACCGCCGACTGCGCCAAGACGCCTTACCAGGACGGCTACCGCAGTCCCGACTGGCCCTGGGACTTCTTCGTTGTCGGCGGGGTGCTCGCCGCCCTCGCGGTGGCCGGATTCGTCCTGTTGCCCGTGTTGCGCCGGCGCAGTCGGCGGGCTTGGGGGAGGTAACCGATGGTTGCGCATGCAACTACGTGCACAACTAGTGCCTGGAGTCGTTCGTTTGTGGTTCGTGGGGAGGTTCGGTGACCGGTTCGTGAGGATCGCCCAGCGATAGCGGGGCGGGGTCGCGAGGCCGGGAATCGGGTCCTTCTGTCCGGTTTGCGGTGGTGGCGCTGATGCGGGTGATGTTCGCGATCTTTAACTCGCCTTGAGGTGCTTATGTGCTGCTGCTACGGTGCGATCAAGTGATCTGACGGTGTGCCGGTGGCCTCGGGGCGCGGCCCCTGGCGGGGCTGAAGCGGTCAATCGGGGTCGATTCGGTTCGACTTCAGGCGGCTTTGTTCAAGTCGGTTCGCATTGATGCGGCTTTGCTCAACTCGGCGCTGTCGCAAAAGAATTACCTCGGGGAGAAGCGACGTGAAGGTCCAGGAGCGCGGCGGGGCGGGGACCCACCGGGGCTCGGCGCCCGGCCAGCCGATTGGTGAACGGCTTCCGGCGCCGCCTCGTGAGCGCAAGCCGGCCCTTGCCGCCCTCGCCGTACTGCTCATCCTGATCGGAGCCCTCGGGGCGACCGTTCTGGTGCTGCGGGCGGGCGACCGGGTCGAGGTCTACAAGCTGGCGGGCGACGTGCCCGCGGGGCACGCCGTGACGAAGCACGATCTCACCACCGTGATGGTGGCCGCCGGCAGCGCCCACTACATCACCCCGGGGCAGTACGACGGCCTGACCAAACTCCGGGCCAAGTCCAACCTCTACGCGGGCTCCCTCCTCGTCGGCGAGATGTTCGCGGCCGACGGCGGCGTCCCGGCCGGCAAGGCCGCGGTCGGCGTCTCGCTCAAGGAGGGCCAGTACCCGACCAACCTCAAGGACGGCGAGACGGTCACCGTCTACCGGGTCGGCAACTCCGCGAATTCCGCGGGCAAGGGCAGCGGTTCGGGCAACTCCGGTTCCGGCAGTGCCGGTTCGGTGGTCGTTCAGCGCGCCGTCGTCAGCGACACGGGCACCCGGGACAAGTCCTTCGGCAGCGGCAACCTCGCCGTCACGCTCACCGTCAACACCGCCGAGGCCGCCGCCCTCGCGCAGGCCGCCTCCGCCGGCGAAGCCGCCGTGGTGCGGGTCGCGCCGGACAACGGCGCCGCGCCGGACAACGGCTGAGCCGCGCGGCGACGCAGCGGCGCAGAAGAGACAGAAGACCCAGAAGACATGGCGCTCATCGCACTCGCCTCCGACAAGGGTTCCCCCGGTGTCACCACGGCGGCCCTGGCCCTGGCCGCCGTATGGCCCCGTCGCGTGCTGCTCGCCGAGACGGACCCGGCCGGCGGGGACCTGGTGTACCGCTGTACGGCCACCAACGGCGGTCCCCTCAACCCGAACACCGGAATGCTCTCGCTGGCCGCGGCCGCCCGCCGCGGACTCGCCGCCGACCAGCTCTGGGACCACGCCCAGCCGATGGCCGGCGGCCTGGAACTGCTGGTGGGGCTCGGCGCGGCCGAGCAGGCCGCCGGTCTCGCCGGCGCCTGGCCGACGCTCGGCCGGGCCTTCGCCTCGCTCGGCGAGTCGCCGCACGCGCCCGCCGACGTGATCGCCGACCTCGGCCGGATCAGCGGCGGCTCGCCCGCGCTCGACCTGCTGCCGCACGCCGCGCTCGCCCTGCTCGTATCGCGTACGGAACCCGAACACCTCGCCCGCGTACGGGACCGGGCCGCGGCCCTCTCCGCCCAGTTGCACGGCGGCCCGCGCGGAAACGCGCTGGCCACCCCGCTCATCGGCGTGGTCCTGGTCGCCGAGGCCGGCGTATCCGCCAAGCTCGCGCACCAGGTCAACGACATGCTGGTGGCCGGGCAGACCGGCGCCCGGATCGTCGGAACCCTCGCACACGACCCCTCGGGCGCGGCCCTGCTCGCCGGGCGGGGCCGCGGGCGGATCGACAAGTCGCTGCTCATCCGCAGCGCGCGGAAGGTCTCCGCCGACCTGTACCAGCAGTTCGGCGCGGCATGGGCCGGGGCCGGCCGATGAGCGCGGTCGACCACTCGCTGGTCAAGCGGTTCCGCCAGGAGGCCGGTGACCGCATCGCCGAACAGCGCCGCCTCGACCAGGTGCGCGGCGTACCGGCCATGTCGGGCGAGGACGAGCGGCAGTACGCGCGCGCCGTCATAGCCCAGATACTGGAGGAGTACGCCCGTACGGAGATCAACTCCGGGCGTACGCCGCTCGACGCGGAGACCGAGGAGCAGTACGCGGCCGCCGTGCACGCGGCGCTCTTCGGCGTCGGCCGGCTGCAGCCGCTGCTCGACGACCCCGAGGTCGAGAACATCGACATCAATGGCTGCGATCAGGTTTTCGTCGGGTACGCCGACGGTCGCGAGGTGCGCGGGGAGCCCGTCGCCGAGAGCGACGAGGAGCTCATCGAGCTCATCCAGGTGCTCGGCGCCTACTCCGGCCTTTCGTCGCGGCCCTTCGACTCCGCCAATCCGCAGCTCGACCTGCGGCTGCCGGACGGCTCGCGCCTTTCGGCCGTCATGGAGGTCGCCCGGCGGCCCTCGCTGTCCATCCGCCGGGCCCGCATGGGCAAGGTCTTCATGGCGGACCTGGTGGGAAACGGCACGCTCACACCGGAGGTGGCGCACTTCCTGGCCTGTGCGGTGCGGGCCCGTAAGAACATCATGATCGCGGGCGCGACCAACGCCGGAAAGACCACGCTGCTGCGGGCGCTCGCCAATGAGATCCCCATGCACGAGCGGCTGATCACGGTCGAGCGGGCCCTTGAGCTCGGGCTCGACCAGTTCCCCGAACTCCACCCGAACGTCGTGGCGTTCGAGGAGCGGCTGCCCAACTCCGAGGGCCTGGGCATGATCCCGATGGCGGAGCTGGTGCGCCGTTCGCTGCGTATGAACCCCTCGCGGGTCATCGTCGGCGAGGTACTCGGCGACGAGATCGTGACCATGCTGAACGCCATGTCGCAGGGCAACGACGGCTCGCTGTCGACCATCCACGCCAACAGCTCCGCCGAGGTCTTCAACCGCATTTCGACCTACGCCCTCCAGGCGGCCGAGCGGCTGCCCATCGAGGCCAGCCAGATGCTGGTCGCGGGCGCCGTCAACTTCGTCGTCTTCGTGGAGCGGCGCAACGCCTACGAGAGCGGCGGCCGACTGCAGCGCATGGTCACCTCGGTCCGCGAGGTGAACGGCTGCGACGGGCGCGTCCTGTCCAGCGAGGTCTTCGCCGAGACCCCGGACGGGCGGATCGTGCCGCACGCCCCGGTCTCGTGCATCGAGGACCTCGCCGTGCACGGCTATCGGCCTTCCGGGGCCTGGGGGTGAGCGGGGCCGTATGAACAGCATTCCCTCCATGGGAGGCCTCTTCGAGGCCCAGACGTTGTACGCGCTCGCCGCGGGCCTCGCCGTCGGCGGCGGCCTCGCCCTGCTGGTCCTCGCGATCCGCGGCTTCGAGGCGAAGCCGGGCGGCAAGGGCGGCCGGAGTGAACGGGCCGGCGAACTGCTGCAGTTCGTGGGCAAGCGCGGTTCGATCGCGGTCGGTGTCGGCCTGCTCGTGCTGCTGCTCACCCGGTGGACGGTGGCCGGTGTCGCCACCGGTCTGCTCGTCTTCTTCTGGGACCGGCTCTTCGGCGGGGCCGCGCAGGAGAAGGCCGCGATGAAGCGCGTCGAGGCGCTCGCCGCCTGGACCGAGTCGCTGCGTGACACCATCGCCGGCGCGGTCGGACTCGAACAGGCCATCCCCGCGTCGGCGCGGGCCGCCGCTCCCGCGCTGCGGCCCCATCTCGACGCCCTGGTCGACCGGTTGCGGGCGCGTACGCCGCTGCCCGACGCGCTGCAGCTGCTCGCCGACGAGATCGACGACGCGTCCGCCGACATCATCGTCGCGGCGCTGATCCTCAACGCGCGGTTGCGCGGCCCGGGTCTGCGCCAGGTGCTCGGCGCGCTCGCCAAGTCGGCGCGCGAGGAGATCGACATGCGCCACCGGGTGATGGCGCAGCGCTCGTCCACCAGACGCAGCGTGCAGATCGTCGTCGGGGTGTCGATCGCGTTCGTCCTCGGGCTCTCGGTGTTCAACCGCGACTTCGTGCAGCCGTACAGCTCGCCGGTCGGCCAGCTCGTGCTTGCGTGCGTGTGCGGTCTGTTCGGGCTCGGCTTCTGGTGGCTGCGCAAGCTGTCGGTGATCGAGACGCCGGAACGCTTCCTGGTCCGGGACGAGCCGGAGCCCCGTTTCGTCCGCCCGGACGTGCCCCAGCAAGGGCCGCTCGGGAACCGGGACGTCGCCCCGCAGCGTCCTGTTTCCGCTGGGGAGGGAGTGCAGTGACGGACACCATCACCATGCCGGCGCTCATCGGCGCGGTTCTCGGCCTCGGCGTCTACGTCCTGGTCAGAGCGCTGTCGCGGACGAAGCGCTCCTCGGTGTCGCAGGTCGCGCGGATCGACGCGATGCGTTCGTCGGGCGCGGTGTACGCCCCGCAGGCCGAGGCGCGGGACTCCGGCCGGCTCTCCGGCGTACGGTCCGGCATCGGTGCCAGGGTCGCCGAGTTGTACCTCAAGCAGGGCTGGGAGCAGCGCTCGATCCGCGCCGACCTCGCCGTGCTCGACCGCGGCTGGGAGCGGTTCCTGGCGACCAAGGTGCTGCTCGGCGTCGCGGGCCTGGTCTTCGGACCGATGCTCTTCGTGATCGTCGCGGTGCTCGGCTTCGGCAGCAGCCCGATCATTCCGGTCTGGCTGGCGCTGATGTGCGGGGCGGTCTTCTTCTTCCTGCCGGACCTCGAAATCCGCCGGGACGCCGCGGACAAGCGCCGGGACCTGCGCCGCGTCATCGGGGCGTACCTCGACCTGGTGGCGATGAACCTGGCCGGCGGCCGCGGGCTGCCCGAGGCGCTGATGGCCGCCGCCGAGGTCAGCGACGGCTGGGCCCTGCGCCGGCTGCGCAACACCCTCGCCGACGCCAGGATCACCGGCACCAGCCAGTGGCTGGCGCTCGGCCGGCTCGGCGAGGAGCTGGGCGTGGAGGAGCTGAAGGACCTCTCCTCGTCGCTTGCCCTGGTGGCGGACGACGGCGCGAAGGTACGAGAGTCGCTGGCGTCCCGAGCCGAAACGATGCGACACCGGGAGATGGCCGAGATCGAGGGCGCGGCGGGTGAGAAGTCCCAGTCGATGCTCGTCGCCCAACTGCTGCTCTGTGCCGGCTTCCTGGTCTTCCTGATCTTCCCGGCCGCGATGCGCGTCTTTCAAGTCTGACGTCGGGCTGAACGCGCCGTCCCCCCACTCCTGTTGAGAGGAAAACACACCATGAACCGCCCGCAGTTCCCGAAGATCAGCCACCCGGCTGTCGACTTCCTGGTCACCTTCCTGCGGGGCCGCGTCCAGCGTGCCCGCTCCGGCGAGCTCGACCGGGGCGCGTCCGCGGTCGAGTGGGTCATCATCTCCGCGGTCGTCGTGGCGATCGTCGGCGTGGTGGCCGCGATCATCAACCAGGCTCTCAAGGGCGGCGCCGACAAGGTCGGCAAGTGCATCGAGGGCGCGAGCGCCGACAAGACCTGCTGAGGCGCGGGAACCTTGCGCGACAGACTCCGGGCTCTTGTACGCCGCCGGGTGGAGGCAGCCTCCGCCCGCGGCGACTCCGGCATGACCGCGATCGAGTTCGTGCTGCTGACCCCGGTGCTCTTCTTCATGATCTTCGCGACCGTGCAGTTCGGCCTGTACTTCTTCGCGGACCACGTGGCGCAGGCCGCGGCCCAGGCGGGCGCCCGCAAGGCGCGGGCCATGGCCGACGAGCAGCCCGGCGCCTGGCGCGGCGAGGCCCGCGACCAGGCCTCCAGCTACATCCGGCAGCTCGGCCCGCAGCTCGTGCTCGCTCCCGATGTCAAGGCGGTCGAGCCCAGGGCGAACACGGTGGGCGTGGAGATCACGGCGAAGGTTCCGACAATCTTCCCCGGCCTGCACCTGACGGTGCACGCGCGGTCGCAGGGACCGGTGGAACGATTCGTACGCGAGGGGGCGAACTGATGGGTGCGCAGCCGGTACGCGCCACGCCGACCCGGTTCGCCGACGCGGTACGCCGCCGTGTCGCCGAAGCCGTACGCCGCCCTGCCGAGGCCGCATCGGACCGGGGCTCCTCCCGTCACCACGGCGACCGCGGCCTCTCCACCATCGAGGTGGTCGTCCTCGCCCCGGTGATCATCCTCTTCATCCTGGTCCTGGTGGCCTTCGGCCAACTCGTGGACGGGCGGGGCGCGGTGGACAGCGCGGCCCGGGACGCGGCGCGGGCCGGCTCCATCCAGAAGGACCACGGCACGGCGCTGTCCGAGGCGAAGGCGGCGGCGGAGGCCGATCTGGCGGACGTCTGCTCCGGCCCGGTCAGCGTCCGGCAGACCAGCGCGGGCTGGGCCGACGCCGAGTTCTTCACCGTCGAGGTCAGCTGCCGGATCCGGGGTCTGGCGATGCTCGGACTGAACGTCCCCAAGACCCTGACCGGCACGTCGACCTCGCCGCTCGACCCGTTCAAGAGGAAGACGGCATGAGGGTGCTGCGCAACACGGACGGGCCCGGGGCGGCCCTGCGCTCCTGGATCGCGGCGCGGCCGCCCTCCTGGGCCGGGGCCCCGCTCTCCTGGATCGCGGCGCGGCGCACGCGCCTGGACGATCGGGGCTCGGGCGCGGCCGCCGTCATCATCTTCGCGATCGTCTTCCTCGGCCTCGCCGCGTTCGTCATCGACGGCGGTCTGTCCATCTCCAAGCGGGAGCGCGCGGCGGACATCGCCGAACAGGCCGCCCGCTACGCCGCCCAGGACATCGACAAGGAAGCCCTGTACAACGGCTCCGGGGCCGGGGCGCCGATCCGGTACGAGAACTGCGGCGCCCGCGTGAAGTCCTTCGCCCGGGCGTCCGGGCTCTCCGGAACGGACATCGCGGCCTCCCGCTGCCTGGGCGGCAACGCCCAACAGGTCGAGGTCGAGATCCAGTTGACGTACAAGCCCGTGTTCACCGGGTTCTTCTACGGCGGCGAGGTCGTCGTGCACGGGCGGTCCGTGGCGAAGAACGAGGTGGGCTGACGTGACCCCCTTTTCCCTTACGGAGGTAGGACTCCCTGATGCGTAACCACAAGGCCACGACGGCCGCAGCCGCCCTGGCGGCCGCGGGCGCGCTTCTGCTGACCGGGTGCGGTGGTGGGGGCTCGGCGGGGGCCAAGGACCCGAAGAAGATCGCGGGCGCGGACAACGGCTCGTCCGCCTCTGCCACGCCCTCGGCGTCGGCGTCCGCCGCGGGGGCGGACGCCGCGAACCGGCCGAAGGTGGTGCTGCCCGAGGGCAACGTGCTGACCTTCGACCCGGAGAAGACCGGTGATCCGGTGAAGGACGCGATCCTCAGCGACAACGCGGAGTACCTGAAGGCCATCGACGAGGCGATCGACAAGCAGGACCCGAAGAGCAAGAACGTGGCGTACTACTCCGTGGACGCGGCGCTGATCGGCGACGCGCAGTGGATCGGCGGATTCATCCAGGACGGCACCACAGTCACCGGTACGGTCCGCTACTTCAACCGCCAGGTCACCCTCGACAAGGACGGGTCAGCCGGACTCACCTACTGCGGTGACGAGACCAAGGGATTCACGAAAGACCGGAAGACGGGCAAGGTCAACGTCACCCCGCCGGACAAGGATTCGTACATCTCGTACGTGACGCGGTTGCGCAAGAACGACAAGGGCGTTTGGCAGACCACCAGGGAGCGTTCCCAGCGAGGAGACCAGAAGTGCCAGCCGTGACGCGTGTAGCGAAGGCCGTCGCTCTTCCGATGCTCACTGCGGCGCTGATCGTGCTGCAGGCCTCATCCGCCTGGGCGGGACAGGGTAATTCGAAGACGTCCGGCCGTAACGACGCGACCGCCCAGAACGACAACGGTCAGGTCAAGGCTGGCGTGTCGAAGGCGACGACGTCCGGGGACACCAAGCAGTCGGGTACGAAGCCGACCGGTGACCTGGCGTCGAGCGACAGCAACTGGACGCCGCCCGCCTGCTGGTACGAGCCCACGTACTCGCCGAAGGAAATGGAGGCCATGGTCACTCAGTGGCGCGCCTTCAAGTTCTTCGGCATAGGCGACTTCATCGCTGGCGCCTACGACCGCCAGTACAAGACCGGCGACCCCGCGAAGGGCGGCTACAAGAACTACAACCTCGACCAAGAGGGCAGGGGGATGTTCTGGGCCGCGGTGGTGAACCCGAACCGCAAGGACGACCCCGCGGCCCAGAAGTGCGACAGGTTCCCGTTCTGGGTGGAGAACGGGAAGACGCCGGACGTCCCCCTCGCCGTCAACGCCAAGATCCTCGGCGAATACGCCTCCGACTCCATAGCGCTCCCCTCGACCGTGGTGTCAATGGCGCCAAGCGGTACTTCCACAGTCAACCTGCCGACCTGGATCTGGGCGCCGGGGAACAAGTTCACGGAGAAGAAGGTGACCGCTTCCCTGGCGGGCATCTCCTCGACCGCCACCGCCAAGCCCGTCGCGCTCCACATCGATCCGGGCACGTCCGACGCCACGGTCTTCCCGGCGTCCGGCGACTGCCCGATCAACGCGGACGGCAGCATCGGTGAGCCGTTCGCGGCCGGCAAGGCCGGGCAGACCCCGCCGTGCGGCGTGACGTACCAGCGGCCCGGGGCGTACTCGTTCAAGGCGAGCATCACCTGGAAGGTCAGCTGGTCCGCCTCGAACGGCGAGGGCGGTGCGCTGCCCGACAGCATCTTCACCACGCCGCCCCAGAACGTGACCGTCCAGGAAATCCAGTCCATCAACCGTTAGCAACCGAGCGGGAGTTGGGGCGGCCAGCTCCTGGTCGCCCATCATGCCCCGCCCACCCCCTCAACCCCAGGAACCCCGCCATGGCACGCACCCCCTCCCGCGCGACGGGTCCGGCGAATCGGACGCCGCAGCCGTTGCCGCGCCGTCGTACGCCCGGCGACTTCGCCAAGGCGTTCCTCGCGTTCGTCGCGCTGCTCGTGCTGCTGGTGGGGGTGCCGGGGGCGCTCGCGTCGTTCGTCGGGTGGCCGCTGCCGCACCGGATGCCGTCGCTGGACATGGTCCAGCAGCAGATCTCCGTGACGGTGTTCGTGAAGGTCCTCACGCTGGTGGTGTGGCTGGCCTGGGCGCAGTTCACCGCCTGCGTGCTGGTGGAGGTCAAGGCGGCCGTGTCCGGGGTCGGGCTGCCTTCGCGGGTTCCCGGCGCGGGCCCCAGCCAGCTGCTCGCGCGCCAGCTCATCGCGGCGGTGCTGCTCATCACCGCCACGGCCGCCAGTTTCGCGCCGGGCTTCGGGCAGCAGCAGGAGGTCACGCACAAGCCGGCCGTCGCCGCGGCCCAGCAACTGCCGGGGCAGCAGCAGGCCGCCACCGTCGCCGAGGCGATGCAGCAGCAGGCGGCGGCGCAGGAGCATGCCGCGGTGGAGGCGCGGGAGCACGGGGGCGGGGCCGAGGCGGGCGCCACCAAGTTCTACCGGATCCACCCGCCCGAGGGCCGTCACCACGATTCGCTCTGGGAGGTCGCCGAGCGGCACCTCGGAGACGGGCGGCGGTACCACGAGATCTACCAGCTCAACAAGGACCGGGTGCAGCCGGACGGCTCCAAGCTGTCCGAGGCCAGCCTGATCCGACCGGGCTGGATCATGGAGATGCCGGCGGACGCGCACGGCGGCGATCTGGTCGAGGCGCCCACCCAGGCGCCCGAGGTCTCGCCCGAACTCCAGCAGCAGATCGCCGAGTACAGCAAGTCCGGCGACCACGCCCAGCCCGCCCAGCCCGCCCAGCAGGGCGGCGGGGCGCGGGCCCAGACGCCGGCCGCCCCCAGCGCCGTACCGGAGCAGCAGACTCCGGCCCCGGCGCAGGAGCACACCCCGCAGGCCGCCACCCCGGCCTCGTCCGAGAGCGGGTTCGGGCTGTCCGACGCGCTCATCGGGGCACCGCTGCTCGCCGCCGGTGTGCTCGGCGCGCTCGGCCGTCGGCGCCGGATGGCGCTGTGGCAGTCCGCGATGACGGCGGTCGCCGGGCGCCGCGGCATGGAGCCGCCGGTGCCCACCGGCGCCGACGCCGATGTCCACGACGCCCTGCTGGTCGGCGCCGACCCGGCGGCCGTACGCTTCCTCGACCAGGCGCTGCGGGGGCTGTCCGCGTCGCTCGACGACGCGAACCGGCCGCTGCCCGTCGTGTACGCCGCCTGGTTCACCGCCACCGAGCTGCACCTCCAGCTGGCCCAGCCGTCCGGCGAGCCGCCCGCCCCGTGGCGACAGGGCCGGGAGGCGACCCTGTGGAGCCTGCAGCGCACGGCCGTGTCCGACCACCCGGGGGCGGAGCTCGACGCGGTGTCGGCGCCGTACCCCGGTCTGGTGAGCCTCGGCACGCTCGACGGCGCCCGGCTGCTCCTCAACCTCGAAGCCGCCCCCGGCCCGGTCTCGCTCAGCGGCCCGGCCGGGGCCCGCGCCGCCGTGCTCTCCTCGGTCGCCGCCGAGCTCGCCACCAACGGCTGGTCGGACCGGATGACGGTCACCGTGGTCGGATTCGGCCGCGAACTCGGCGCCCTCGCGCCGACCCGGCTGCGCCACCTCGACTCCGTGGCGGTGCTCCTCGAAGACCTCGGCGCCGAGATCCAGCAGCGCGGGGCGGCACTCGGAGCGGCCGGCCACGATTCGGTCCTCACCGGGCGTACCGGCCCCGCCCAGCACACCCGGTGGGCCCCGCACCTCGTACTGATCGCCGACACCCCGAACGCGGCCGAGGCCGCCGCTCTGGCCGAACTGACCGCCGGTGCGAGCCGGTTGGGCATCGGGTGCCTGGTCGGCGTGGCGAGCGACGGTCAACTCCCGGGCGCATCCTGGGACTTGGCGGTCACCGAGGCGGGCCGCCTGACCGCCCCGCTGCTCGGCCTGGAACTCACCGCCCAACTGCTCCCGGCCGCCGTGCACGACGCGGTCGTACGCCTCTTCGCCGCCGCCGACGCGATGTCCGGACCGGACGGCGACGACCCGGCGCCCGCACCCCACGCCTTCCTGGTGGACATCACCGAGCAGGGCCGCCCCGCCGTCTACGCCCGGCTGGTCGGAACGTACGAGATCATCGGCCTGGACGCGCCGGACGACGAGCGCAGCGCCCTGCTCCACGAGGCGCTCGCCCTGCTGCTCCTGCACCGCGAGGGTGTCCACCCGCTGGTCCTGGCCTCCGCGATGTGGCCGCGCGGGGTGACCGACGAGGTACGGGACGCGCTCCTCGACCGGCTGCGGGACTGGCTCGGCACCGACGAGGACGGCTCGCCCCGGCTGCGTACGGACGCCGGCGGCCGGCTCACCCTCGCCCGGTCCGTCGTCTCCGACCTCGATGTGCTGCGCTCGCTGCACTACGAGGCGACCGAGGGCTCCGGCGCCCGGCGCGCCTCGGTGCGCGAACGGCTGCTCACCGACGCCCTCGGCCTGGTGCGCGGCCCGCTGCTCGCCGACCGCGACGAGCGCCGCTACGGCTGGCTCGGCCACGAGATCATCGACACCCAACTGCCGCTCCTGGTGGCGGACGTGGCGCTCGCGCTCTGCGCCCATCGCATGGAACAGGGCCGGGCGGAGGAGGCGATCGCGGCGCTCCGCACCGCGCTGGCGAGCTCGCCCTCGGACGAACGGCTCTGGAACGAGATTCTGCGGACCACCCATGCGACCGGGGACGAGGACCGGTTGCTCGCGCTGGTCGCCGATCTCGCCGCCCGGAGCGGCCCCCGCGGTCTGCCGCCGCGCACCGAGGCCCTCCTTGACGAGCTGCTCCCGTCCTGGCGCGGCGGCACCGCCCCCGCGACGGCCGGCTGACCGGCACCCTGGTCCCGTGAACCTACCGCTGACCCTCGCCGCGGCCGCGTGGGGCGCCGGTGCCGGGCTGCTGCTCGGCCGGCCCGTGCACCGACTCTCCGTCGAACCGGACGAACCCTGGCGCTCCGCCTGCCCGGCGGGGCATCCCTTCGGCGGGTGGCTGGGGTTCGGCCGGTGCCGGGCCTGCGGCGGGGAGGGTGGCCCGCCGGTGGCCGGCGCGGTCCTCACCGCGCTCGCCTGCGCCGCGCTCGCCGCCACCACAGGGCTCCGCCCCGAGGCGGCGGTCTGGCTGCTGCTCGCTCCGGTGACCGTGCTGCTCGCCCTCGTAGATCTCCGCGTGCACCGCCTCCCCGACGTCCTCACCCTCCCGCTCGCCGCTGCCGCCGCCGCGCTGCTCGGCCTGGCAGCGCTGCTGCCCGGGCACGCCGGATCCTGGCCCACCGCACTGCTCGGCGGGCTCGCGCTCGGCGGCGGGTACTTCGTGCTGTTCCTGATCAACCCGGCAGGCATGGGCTTCGGCGACGTGAAGCTCGCGGTCGGGCTCGGTGTGCTGCTCGGCTGGTACGGCTGGGCGATCCTGCTGGCCGGGGCCCTGCTCGGACTGGTCCTCGGCGCGGTGTACGGGATGGGGCTCGTGGTGGTCCGCCGGGCGAGCCGCAAAACGGCCATCCCGCTCGGCCCGTTCATGATCGCGGGAGCGTTCGGGGGGCTGCTGCTCGGCGGTCTGACCTCCTGACTCCCGGGTCCGGCACAGGAGCCCGGAGGCCCTGGCGTAGGCTGGATCGGTCCGCCCGCCCGTCTCCCACCACCACCCCAAACGAGGCGCTTCGCGCCGCCCCTCCAGATTCGAACCCCTATGAAAGGGACACCCCCGGTGACTGAGAAGGCCGATCTTCAGTCCGTTCTCGACCGCGCCGCCGAGGGTGGGCGGATCACCCCCGAGGAAGCGCTCGACCTGTACCGCTCCGCTCCGCTGCACGCGCTCGGCGCGGCCGCCGACGCCGTGCGCCGCCGCCGCTACGCCGGCACCGAGCACATCGCGACGTACATCATCGAGCGGAACATCAACTACACGAACGTCTGCGTGACGGCGTGCAAGTTCTGCGCCTTCTACGCCGCGCCCAAGGACACCGCCAAGGGCTGGACGCGGGATCTGGACGACATCCTGCGCCGCTGCGCGGAGACCGTCGAGCTCGGCGGCACCCAGATCATGTTCCAGGGCGGCCACCACCCCGACTTCGGCGTCGAGTACTACGAAGAGCACTTCTCGGCGATCAAGAAGGCGTACCCCCAGCTGGTCATCCACTCCCTCGGCGCCTCCGAGGTCGAGCACATGGCCCGCATCTCCAAGGTGCCGGTGGAAGAGGCCATCTCGCGCATCCACGCCGCCGGGCTCGACTCCTTCGCCGGGGCCGGTGCCGAGCTGCTGCCGGAGCGGCCGCGCAAGGCGATCGCGCCGCTCAAGGAGTCCGGCGAGCGCTGGCTGGAGATCATGGAGACCGCCCACGGGCTTGGCGTCGAGTCCACCTCCACCATGCTCATGGGTACCGGTGAGACGAATGCCGAGCGCATCGAGCACCTGCGCATGATCCGCGACGTGCAGGACCGTACGGGCGGCTTCCGCGCCTTCATCCCGTACACGTACCAGCCCGAGAACAACCACCTCAAGGGCCGCACCCAGGCGACCCTCTTCGAGTACCTGCGCATGATCGCCATCGCGCGGCTGTTCCTCGACAACGTGGCCCACATCCAGGGCTCCTGGCTGACCACCGGCAAGGAGGCCGGCCAGCTGTCGCTGCACTACGGTGCCGACGACCTCGGCTCGGTCATGCTGGAGGAGAACGTCGTCTCGTCGGCCGGGGCCAAGCACCGCTCCAACCTCATCGAGATGATCGACATGATCCGCAAGGCGGACCGGGTGCCGGCCCAGCGGGCCACCACCTACGAGCACCTCGTCGTGCACGACGACCCGGCGAACGACCCGGTCGACACCCGGGTCCAGTCGCACATCTCCTCGACCGCGATCGAGGGCGGCACCGCCCACCCGGAGCTGAAGCTCCTCCCCTCCAACTGAGGCCGTGTTCCTGAGGTGCTGACGATTCACGCCGCCGATCTGGTGCTGCCCGGGGACTCCGACCCGGTCCCGGGCGGCGCGGTACTGATCGACGGCGACCGGATCGCGGCGATCGGGGCGTACGAGGACGTGGCCGCCGGCCACCCCTCGGCCCGGGTCCGGCGCTGGCCCGGCGTGCTCACGCCGGGCCTGGTCAACCGGCACGGCGCGGACCTCCTGGAGCACACCTACTTCCCGGACGACCCGTTCGAGACCGACGAGCTGGGCACCGATCCGATCTCCGGCGCCGCGCTCGCCGCCCTCGCCCCGACCGAATCGCGCCGGGGCAACAGCGCCCGCCGCTGCACCCAGAAGCTCCTCGCGCACGGAGTGGTCGCGGTGACCGGGCCGCTCACCGTCCCGGCGGTGCGAACTGCCGTGCGGCGGGCGGGACTTGAGGTGGTGCCGGGCGGCGCGGGGGCGGGCTCGGCGACGCTGGACCCGTTCGCGGACGGGAGTCCTTCGGACGCCTTCCGGGCGCCGCTCGCCGTCGGAGGCCCGGCCCGGCTGGCCGTCTTCGACGTACCGGACGAGGCGGGTCTGGCCGCGCACGGCGCCCGGACCTGCGTCGCCACGGTGATCGGCGGGCGGCTCCTGCACCGGCGCCGCTGAACGTCTGCGGCCCGGGCGCCCCGAACAGGGCCGCCCGCGGGCTCAGTGTCCCGACAGGGCCGACGCGAAAGCGCCCGGAGTCTGCGCGACCCCGCTGCAATTGTCCTGTGCCGCGGCCGAGTTGTGGCCGTGCGGGCACTTCTGGTCGCGTGAGGTCGTCCACATCGACAGCCAGCCGATGCCCTTCTGCGCGGCGAACTCCCTTACCCGGGCCGCGTCGTCCAGCGTGAACGTCTCGTTCTTGACGTCGTTGACGCCGATCATCGAGGTGAGCGCGAGGCTCTTCCAGGCGGCCTCGGGGGAGAGCCCGAGGGCCTGCTGCACCTGGCTGTGGGTGGCGGTCGCGGCCTGCGCGGCGTAGTCGGCCATGTCACCGCCGAACGACGAACCGTAGCTCATGGTCATGATGTTGACGGTCGACACGTTCACACCGTGCTTCTTGGCCGACTTGAGCAGCGCCGTACCGTCGCCGTCGAGCCCGGTCGGCATCACCGGCAGCGTGAACGTCACCTTCAGGACGCGTTCCTTCTGGAGCAGGGCGACGGCCTCGGCGCGCCGGACGACGGAAGCCGCGTCGGTGAGCGCGGGGCCCTCGATGTCGAAGTCGGCCTCGGTGGATCCGGCGGCGTCGAGCGCCGAGCGGTAGGCGGCGGCCAGTTGGGCGGGGGTGTGGCAGGTCTGCGCGAGCTCCTTGCCGGCCTGGCCGCCGAAGGACACCCGCACCGCGGTGCCCTTCGACTTCAGCGCGGCTATGCGCGCCCGCACATCGCTGTCGCCGACGGGCGTGGTGCCGTCCCACGCGGGCCGGCACGCGCCGCCGGCCGCGATCGCGAAGGCGAGGTTGTACGCGACCGGGGACCCGGCGCTGTCGGTGGCCGCGGCCGTCGAGGCGCTGACGTACGGGGCGTACGGCATGGTCGAGGAGCCGCTCGCCCGGGGGGCGGGGCTCTGCGCCGTGTCGTCCGGTGCGGGGTCCGGGGATGGGGATGTGGAGCACCCCGCGCACGCCAGCGCGACCAGCACGCCGAGCCCGGCGACGGGCCCCCTCAGGAAACTCCGCATTTCTTGTGCACCCGCTCTCGTGAAGTGTGCCGCGGCACGGGAGGCAAAATGTACGTGCCGTCCCTGTCAGGGCCGGACACCCGGGCGGCCGGGGCGTACTGCTTGAATGGGTGGGTGACCCGCGCATCCCTGGACAAGCAGCCGCACGAAGTCGCCACGATGTTCGACGACGTCGCGGCACACTACGACCTCACCAACGACGTGCTCTCCCTCGGCCAGGCCCGGCTGTGGCGCAAGGAGGTCGCGAAGGCGGTCGACGCGCGGCCCGCGCAGAAGGTGCTCGACCTCGCGGCCGGTACGGCCACCTCCTCGCAGCCCTTCGCCGCGGCCGGGGCGTACACCGTGCCGTGCGACTTCTCGCTCGGGATGCTCCGGGTCGGCAAGCAGCGTCACCCCCACATGCCGTTCACGGCGGGCGACGCGACGAAGCTGCCCTTCCGCGACGACACGTTCGACGCGGTGACGATCTCCTTCGGGCTGCGCAACGTACAGGACACGGAGGGGGCGCTGCGGGAGATGTACCGGGTGACCAAGCCGGGCGGACGGGTCGTGATCTGCGAGTTCTCGCAGCCGACCTGGAAGCCGTTCCGGACGGTGTACACGGAGTACTTGATGCGGGCGCTGCCGCCGGTGGCGACGGCGGTGTCGTCCAACCCGGAGGCGTACGTGTACCTCGCGGAGTCGATTCGGGCCTGGCCCGCGCAGGCTCCCCTCGCGGGGAAGCTGCGTCAGGCCGGGTGGTCGAGGGTGGCTTGGCGGAACCTCACGGGTGGGGTTGTCGCGCTGCACCGGGGCTTCAAGGCCTGAACCGGGTCGGTGGGGGCGCTGCCCCCACACCCCCGCTCCTCGATCTCCCCGGTCAGGGTTGGATCATTCGCCCAGGTCCAACCGGAAGCACAGCGCCTCCACCCCCGACACCGGCGACGTGTACGTCCTCGACAGGGTCATCCCCAGCCGTTCCGTCACCGCCACCGATCTCCTGTTCAACGGGTTCACCATCGCGACCACGTGGTCGAGGTCCGTCGCGCGGACGCGGGCCAGGGTGGCTCTCGCCGCCGCCGTCGCATAGCCGCGGCCCCAGTGCGCGCGGCCCAGGCGCCAGCCGATCTCGATCTCGCCCGCCGGGCCCCAGTCGCGGGGCCAGGGCTGGGCGCCGGTGAAGCCGACGACCTCGTCGTCCTCGTCCAGCAACGTCCACAGGCAGAAGCCGCGTTCGGCCTCGTGCTTGCGCTGGCGGGCGGTCAGTTCCTCGTAGAAGGAGACCTCCGCCGAGCCGCCGCCGAGGAACTCCATCACCTCGGGGTCGTCGAACACCCGGTGCCAGGCGTACGCGTCCTCCTCGGTGGGCACGCGCAGCCGTACGGCGGGCAGGGACTTCTCTGACACAGAGCTCATGGTGCGGGCAACCCTTCGCGATGTCGATCAACAGCCACCCATAGACTGCACATGTCCTGTGCTTCTCGGCACGCAAATTCGAGTCTTCGGGAGATCCCGCTGTGACCGAGCCGCTCTCCGAACACACCGCGGACGTGATCGTCGTCGGGGCCGGCCCGGCCGGTTCCACGACGGCGTACTACCTGGCCAAGGCCGGACTCGACGTGCTGCTCCTGGAGAAGACCGCGTTCCCGCGCGAGAAGGTGTGCGGCGACGGGCTGACCCCGCGCGCCACCAAGCAGCTCGTCTCGATGGGGATCGACATCTCCGAAGAGGCCGGCTGGCTGCGGAACAAGGGACTGCGGATCATCGGCGGCGGCGTGCGGCTCCAGCTCGACTGGCCGGACCTCGCCTCGTACCCGGACTACGGACTCGTGCGCAAGCGCGACGACTTCGACGAGCAGCTCGCCCGGCAGGCGCAGAAGGCCGGGGCGCGGCTCTACGAGCGCTGCAACGTCGGCGCGCCGATCCTCGACGAGCGGACCGGGCGGATCACCGGCGTCAACGCCAAGCTCGGCGAGGAAAAGACCCCGGTCACCTTCCACGCCCCGCTGGTCGTCGCCGCCGACGGCAACTCCACGCGGCTCTCCCTCGCGATGGGTCTGCACCGGCGCGAGGACCGTCCGATGGGCGTCGCCGTGCGGACGTACTTCACCTCGCCGCGCCACGACGACGACTACCTGGAGTCCTGGCTGGAGCTGTGGGACCGGCGCGGGCCGCAGGAGCGGCTGCTGCCCGGCTACGGCTGGATCTTCGGCATGGGCGACGGCACGTCCAACGTCGGCCTCGGCATCCTCAACTCCTCCTCCGCGTTCCGGGAGCTGGACTGGCGCGAGATCCTCAAGGCGTGGTGCGCGTCCATGCCGGAGGACTGGGGCTACACCCCCGAGAACATGACCGGCCCGATCCGCGGCGCCGCCCTCCCCATGGCCTTCAACCGCCAGCCGCACTACACCAAGGGCCTGCTGCTGGTGGGGGACGCGGGCGGCCTTGTCAACCCGTTCAACGGCGAGGGCATCGCGTACGCCATGGAGTCCGGGCAGCTCGCCGCGGACGTCATCGTGCAGGCGCACGCCCGCGCGACCCCCGCCCAGCGCGAACTCGCCCTGCACGCCTACCCGAAGATCCTCAAGGACACCTACGGCGGCTACTACACGCTGGGCCGCGCCTTCGTGAAGCTCATCGGCAACCCGAAGGTCATGAAGATCGCCACGCAGCGCGGGCTCACCCACCCGATGCTGATGAAGTTCACGCTGAAGATGCTGGCCAACCTGACCGACCCGACGGGCGGCGACGCGATGGACCGCATCATCAACGGCCTCTCGAAGGTGGCACCCAAAGCTTGATCGTTCAAGGCCGGATCACCATTGACCCGGCCTTACCAAGGTGCTCCGAAGGCCTGAGCGGGGGCGGCCGCTACGCGCGGCGCTCCACCGTGTCCGTCCAGCGCACGGGGACCTCTCCGGCGAACCGGGACAGACCGGTGTGCAGTTCGGCCGCGGAGAGGTTCTCGCCCTGGCGGCGCGCGATGTATTCGTGCCGCTTTCCGCTGTGCAGCGTCACCCACACCGCGCGGTGGTGCTCGTAGCCGCCCGCGGCGCTCTCGTCGCCGTGCTCCCAGATCGCCACGGTGCCGACCTCGATCTCCCGCACCTCCGACCAGGGCGCGTAGAAGCGCGTGGCCAGGTGTATCCCGGCGGCGTCGGCGCGGATGACCGGGCGCACCGCCCCGTACACGCACGCCAGGACCAGGAACGCGCCGGCGCCCAGGACGAACAGCGCGATGCCCCAGCCGAAGGCGTGTTGGGCCCAGTCGGCCGGGCCCTGCCAGGGGCGGATCCCGGTGAGCATCCACAGGCCGAGCACGATGAAGACGATCCCGATGGCGGCGAACATGCCGAGCCCGTCGGCGTAGACCTCGTACGACTGCGGCTCCGGGACCCGCACCTGCTCTTCCATGCGCCCACCCCCTGCTAGAGGGATGGTGCCCCGCACCAGGCAGAGTTCAACACATTCCGGGCATGCCGAAGGGCCGTCGCTCCCGAGCGGGGGAGCGACGGCCCTTGCGAGCGTGGTCGGTACGGCTCAGAAGGCCGCTGTACGGCTCAGAGAACGCGGACGGCACCCGTGGGGCTGTCCCAGTCCAGGCTGCGCTCGACGACACCGCTGGAGGGGTTCTGCGCGCCGACGAAGTTGCCGCCGCCCACGTAGATCGCCACGTGGTACGCGGAGCCGGAGCTGCCCCAGTAAAGGATGTCGCCCGGCTGCAGGTTGGACAGCGAGACCTGGGTGCCGGTGGCCGACTGGTCCTGCGAGACCCGCGGCAGGTCGACGCCGACCTGGCGGTAGGCCGCCTGGACGAGGCCGGAGCAGTCGTACGCGCTGGAGCCGGTGGCACCCGAGACGTACGCCTTGCCGACCTGGGCCAGCGCGAAGTTCACGATGGAGGCGGCGGAGCCGGTGGCCGAGGAGGACTTGAAGGTGGTGGTGCTCGACGTGCTGCCGTCCGAGGAGGAGGAGCTGAGCTTGGTGCGCGCGGCCGAACGGGAGGCGCGGGCGGCGGCGTCGGCCTTCGCCTTGGCCTCCGCTTCGGCCTTCGCCTTGGCTTCGGCCTCGGCGGCCTTCTGGTCGGCGTCGTCCTTGGCCTTCTTGGCGTCCTTGGCAGCGCTGGACGCGGCGGCGTCCTGGGCGGCGTGGAGCTGGAGGTCGGCGGCAACCGTCTTGGTGGCCTGGACCGTGGCGGCGGCGGTGGTCGCGAGGTCGCCGGTCAGCGTCGGCATCTCGATGGTCTCGGTCACGGGCTGCGCGGCGTTCGCCGGGGCGGCCGCACCTGCCAGCGCGATGGTGCTGAGTACGCCACCGGCAACTCCGGCCCGGAGCGAGACCTTCGAGGCGCTGCGGCGGGGCTTCCGGTGGCTGGGTATGTGAGCGGTGTGGGACATGGGTACAACCGCTATCAGGGGTTCAGGGTTCCCTTCAAGAAACGTGTGCTGCGCCACAGTTGGTGACGGAAGCCGCGAATCCGCTTCCTGCCAGCGCTTATTGACGCCGTAACGGACAAAGCTGGCATGCGCGATCAGGGCTGTGATCATGTGTTTTCCATGAATGGTCCGAATTGCCCGGCGCTTACCATCCCCTCACGTCGATGGCCAAGCCCCGTTGATTTCAGGACCGCCGCCGAGTGATGCAGGTCACATCGGGAGTGATCCGCTGGGTCGGGGGCAGGAGGCGCGGCTTCGTGAACGCGGGCGCGCGTCCACCTTTCGGTGCCGAAGTCCCTCTGGTGAGTGATGGGCGCCCGCTTATCACCGAATGCGTATCCATCGCCAATTTGCCTGTAGCGCACACCTCTTGATAAAGCCAGACGGTCGCCGACCAGGGGTAACGCCTCCGAATGTGACGTCTCGTGATCACTCAGGCGCTTCGCGTATGAAGATCACCGCTCATCCGACTTCATGATCCTTCGTCAGGTGGTGGAGATCACAAAGGCGTTGTCGCACCCCGTGTCGCAGATCACAGACCGGCGGGCATAGGATGCGGGGCAGTCGGGCTTGTGAACTGCCTCACATGTACGCGATCTTCGCGCGGCGAAGGGGTGGCGAGGCGTTCGCGGTGCCCGTGTGCGGTCCAACGGTCAAGGACGACTGGAAGGAGCGAGGAGCGTGAATGCCTACGCGCCCATCCTCGTGCTCGGCGCCCTCGGGGCAGGGTTTGCGATCTTTTCCGTGGTCATGGCCACGCTTATCGGCCCAAAAAGGTATAACCGGGCGAAACTTGAGGCGTACGAGTGCGGTATCGAACCCACTCCCACGCCGGCCGGCGGCGGCCGCTTCCCCATCAAGTACTACCTGACGGCGATGCTCTTCATCGTCTTCGACATCGAGATCGTCTTCCTCTACCCCTGGGCCGTCACCTTTGACGCCCTGGGGCTTTTCGGGCTCGTGGAGATGCTGCTCTTCGTGCTCACCGTCTTCGTCGCCTACGCGTATGTGTGGCGGCGCGGCGGCCTGGAATGGGACTGAGGGGCTGAGGTTCACACTCATGGGACTCGAAGAGAAACTGCCTAGCGGCTTCGTACTGAGCACTGTTGAGCAGGCCGCGGGCTGGGTGCGCAAGGCGTCCGTATTCCCCGCCACCTTCGGCCTCGCCTGCTGCGCCATCGAGATGATGACGACGGGCGCGGGCCGTTACGACCTGGCCCGGTTCGGTATGGAGGTCTTCCGCGGCTCCCCGCGCCAGGCCGACCTGATGATCGTGGCCGGCCGGGTCAGCCAGAAGATGGCGCCGGTGCTGCGGCAGGTCTACGACCAGATGCCCAACCCCAAGTGGGTCATTTCCATGGGGGTTTGCGCCTCATCGGGCGGAATGTTCAATAATTACGCAATTGTTCAGGGTGTTGACCATATTGTCCCGGTTGATATCTACCTGCCCGGTTGCCCGCCCCGGCCCGAGATGCTGATCGACGCCATCCTCAAGCTCCACCAGAAGATCCAGAGTTCCAAGCTCGGGGTCAATCAGGAGGAGGCGGCCCGCGAGGCGGAGGAGGCGGCCCTCAAGGCGCTCCCCACCATTGAGATGAAGGGGCTGCTGCGGTGAGCTCTCCCGATACTCCGGACACTCCCGGAAACAACGGTGTACCCGCACCGCGCGGGGACACCGGCGAGGTCATCGGCGTACGCAAGGGCATGTTCGGGGCCGGCGACAGCGGCGACACCACCGGCTACGGCGGTCTCGTACGGACCGTGTCGATGCCCGGCGCCACCTCGCGGCCGTACGGCGGATACTTCGACGAGGTGGCCGACGAACTCGAAGGCGCCCTGGAGGAGCAGGATCTGCTGCCCCAGAACGCCATCGAGAAGACCGTGGTCGACCGCGGCGAGCTCACCTTCCACATCGCCCGCGAACACCTCGTACGCGTCGCCCGCACCCTGCGCGACGACCCCGCCCTGCGCTTCGAGCTCTGTACGGGGGTGAGCGGCGTCCACTTCCTGGACGACAAGGGGCGCGAGCTGCACGCCGTCTACCACCTGCGCTCGATCACCCACGGCCGGCTGATCCGCCTGGAGGTCTCGGCGCCGGACAGCGATCCGCACATCCCTTCGCTGGTCGCGGTCTATCCGACCAACGACTGGCACGAGCGCGAGACCTACGACTTCTTCGGCATCGTCTTCGACGGCCACCCGGCCCTCACCCGGATCATGATGCCGGACGACTGGCAGGGCTTCCCGCAGCGCAAGGACTACCCCCTCGGCGGCATCCCGGTCGAGTACAAGGGCGCCCAGATCCCGGCTCCGGACCAGCGGAGGTCGTACACCTGATGAGCACTTCTCACGCGTCTGCTCGGGAAACCACCGAGGGGACTGTATATACAGTCACCGGCGGCGACTGGGACGAGGTCGTCCAGTCCGCGGCCAAGGCCGACGACGAGCGCATCGTCGTCAACATGGGCCCCCAGCACCCCTCCACGCACGGCGTGCTCCGGCTGATCCTGGAGATCGACGGCGAGACCGTCACCGAGGCCCGCTGCGGAATCGGTTATCTGCACACCGGCATCGAGAAGAACCTCGAATTCCGCACCTGGACACAGGGCACCACCTTCGTCACGCGCATGGACTATCTGACGCCGTTCTTCAACGAGACGGCGTACTGCCTCGGCGTCGAGAAGCTCCTCGGCATCACCGACCAGATCCCGGACCGGGCATCGGTCGTCCGCGTCCTGCTGATGGAGCTCAACCGGCTCTCCTCGCACCTGGTGGCCATCGCCACCGGCGGCATGGAGCTCGGCGCGACCACGATCATGATCTACGGCTTCCGCGATCGTGAACTCATTCTCGACCTCTTCGAGTTGATCACCGGGCTGCGGATGAACCACGCGTTCATCCGGCCCGGCGGACTCGCCCAGGACCTGCCCCCGGGCGCGGTGGACCAGCTCCGCGAGTTCGTGAAGACCATGAAGAAGAACCTGCCGGAGTACGACAAGCTCGCCACCGGCAACCCCATCTTCAAGGCCCGCATGCAGGACGTCGGCTACCTCGACCTGACCGGCTGCATGGCGCTCGGCGCGACCGGCCCGATCCTCCGCTCGGCGGGTCTGCCGCACGACCTGCGCAAGACCGACCCGTACTGCGGCTACGAGAACTACGAGTTCGACATCCCGACCACCGACACCTGCGACTCCTACGGCCGCTTCCTGGTCCGCCTGGAGGAGATGCGCCAGTCGCTCAGGATCGTCGAGCAGTGCCTGGACCGGCTCGCGCCGGGACCGGTCATGGTGGAGGACAAGAAGATCGCCTGGCCCGCGCAGCTCGCGCTCGGCCCGGACGGACTCGGCAACTCCCTCGACCACATCAAGAAGATCATGGGCACCTCGATGGAGTCCCTGATCCACCACTTCAAGCTGGTGACCGAGGGCTTCCGGGTGCCCGCCGGACAGGTCTACGCGGCGGTCGAGTCGCCCAAGGGCGAACTCGGCGTGCACGTCGTCTCCGACGGCGGCACCCGCCCCTACCGGGTCCACTTCCGCGACCCGTCCTTCACCAATCTGCAGGCCATGGCGGCCATGTGCGAGGGCGGCCAGGTCGCCGACGTCATCGTCGCCGTCGCGTCCATCGACCCCGTGATGGGAGGCGTCGACCGGTGACAGAGATCCAATTGGGCATGCCCCAACTGCCCGCGCCCGACTATCCGGCCGATGTGCGCGCCCGGCTCGAAGCGGACGGCAAGGAGATCGTCGCCCGCTACCCGGACAGCCGTTCCGCGCTGCTGCCGTTGCTCCACCTCGTACAGGCGGAGGAGGGATACGTCTCGCGCACCGGGATGGCCTTCTGCGCGGACCTCCTGAAGCTGACGACGGCCGAGGTCACCGCCGTCGCCACCTTCTACTCCATGTACCGGCGCAAGCCGTCCGGCGACTACCAGGTCGGCGTCTGCACCAACACCCTGTGCGCGGTGCTGGGCGGTGACGCCATCTTCGACGAACTGAAGCGGCACCTGGGCGTCGGCAACAACGAGACCACCGAGGACGGCAAGGTCACGCTCGAACACATCGAGTGCAACGCGGCCTGCGACTTCGCGCCCGTCGTGATGGTCAACTGGGAGTTCTTCGACAACCAGACTCCCGAGAGCGCCAAGCGCCTCGTGGACGACCTGCGCGCGGGCCGCCAGGTGGAGCCGACGCGGGGCGCGCCGCTGTGCACGTACCAGGAGACCGCGAGGATCCTGGCCGGCTTCCCCGACGAGCGCCCCGGCGCCGTCGAGGCGACCGGCGGCGCGGGACCGGCCTCGCTGGTCGGCCTGAAGCTGGCCAAGGGCGAGACGACGGGGGCGCGTGTGGTGCACCCGCGTGACGAGGTGCCCCGCGACGCGGCCACCGAGGAGGGGGAGTGATGACCTTGGCAACCGAGATCGAAGGCAACGGGAACGGCAGCAGCCCGGAGAAACTCCTGGTACCGGTCCTCTCCGCCTTCTGGGACCAGCCGGACTCCTGGACCCTGGAGACCTACCGGCGGCACGACGGCTACGAAGGCCTGCGCAAGGCGCTCGCGATGACGCCCGACGACGTCATCGCGTACGTCAAGGACTCCGGTCTGCGCGGCCGCGGCGGCGCGGGCTTCCCCACCGGAATGAAATGGCAGTTCATTCCGCAGGGTGACGGCAAACCGCACTATCTAGTTGTCAACGCCGACGAATCGGAGCCCGGGACCTGCAAGGACATCCCGCTCCTGTTCGCCAACCCGCATTCCCTCATCGAGGGGATCGTGATCGCCTGTTACGCGATCCGCTCTTCGCATGCCTTCATCTATCTGCGGGGCGAAGTCGTCCCCGTACTGCGACGGCTGCACGAGGCCGTGCGGGAGGCCTACGCGGCGGGCTACCTCGGCAAGGACGTCCTCGGCAGCGGTCTCGACCTCGAACTCACCGTGCACGCGGGCGCGGGCGCGTACATCTGTGGCGAGGAGACCGCACTCCTGGACTCCCTCGAAGGCCGTCGCGGTCAGCCCCGGCTGCGTCCCCCCTTCCCTGCGGTGGCCGGTCTCTACGCGTGCCCCACTGTCGTCAATAACGTGGAATCCATCGCGTCGGTTCCCGCGATCCTGAACCGGGGCAAGGACTGGTTCAAATCCATGGGCAGCGAGAAGTCGCCCGGCTTCACGCTGTATTCGCTGAGCGGGCACGTCGCGAGCCCCGGGCAGTACGAGGCGCCGCTCGGCATCACGCTGCGCCAGCTGCTCGACATGAGCGGCGGCATGCGGCCCGGCCACCGGCTCAAGTTCTGGACGCCGGGCGGCTCTTCGACCCCGATGTTCACCGACGAGCACCTCGATGTGCCGCTGGACTACGAGGGCGTGGGCGCGGCCGGGTCGATGCTCGGCACCAAGGCGCTCCAGTGCTTCGACGAGACCACCTGCGTGGTGCGGGCGGTCACCCGCTGGACCGAGTTCTACGCCCACGAGTCCTGCGGCAAGTGCACGCCGTGCCGCGAAGGGACGTACTGGCTGGTCCAGTTGCTCCGCGACATCGAGGCCGGCAAGGGCTCGATGAGCGACCTCGACAAGCTGAACGACATCGCCGACAACATCAACGGCAAGTCGTTCTGCGCGCTCGGCGACGGCGCCGCCTCGCCGATCTTCTCCTCGCTGAAGTACTTCCGCGACGAGTACGAGCAGCACATCACGGGCAGGGGCTGCCCCTTCGACCCCGCCAGGTCCACGGTCTGGGCGGACAACAGCACGGAGGTGAACGCATGACTGTGACGACGAGTAGCGCTCCCTCCGGGGGCGGCGAGGCCGTGCCGCCGGAAGACCTCGTCTCGCTGACCATCGACGGCATCGACATCAGCGTCCCCAAGGGCACGCTGGTGATCCGCGCCGCCGAACAGCTCGGCATCGAGATTCCGCGGTTCTGCGACCACCCGCTGCTCGACCCGGTCGGCGCCTGCCGCCAGTGCATCGTCGAGGTCGAGGGCCAGCGCAAGCCGATGGCGTCCTGCACCATCACCTGCACCGACGGCATGGTGGTCAAGTCCCAGCTCACCTCGCCGGTCGCCGAGAAGGCCCAGCGCGGGGTGATGGAACTCCTCCTGATCAACCACCCGTTGGACTGCCCGGTCTGCGACAAGGGCGGCGAGTGCCCGCTGCAGAACCAGGCGATGCAGGTCGGTGACACGGATTCGCGTTTCGAAGGCAAGAAGCGCACCTATGAGAAGCCGGTCCCGATCTCCACCCAGGTGCTCCTCGACCGCGAGCGCTGCGTGCTGTGCGCCCGCTGCACCCGGTTCTCCAACCAGATCGCCGGCGACCCGATGATCGAGATGATCGAGCGGGGCGCGCTCCAGCAGGTCGGCACGGGCGAGGGCGACCCGTTCGAGTCGTACTTCTCCGGAAACACCATCCAGATCTGCCCGGTCGGCGCGCTGACCTCGGCGGCGTACCGCTTCCGCTCCCGTCCGTTCGACCTGGTGTCGTCGCCTTCGGTGTGCGAGCACTGCGCGGGCGGCTGCGCGACCCGCACCGACCACCGGCGCGGCAAGGTCATGCGGCGCCTCGCGGCCGATGACCCCGAGGTCAACGAGGAATGGCTGTGCGACAAGGGCAGGTTTGGATTCAGGTACGCGCAGAAGCCGGACCGTCTGACCACTCCTCTGGTACGCAATGAGGAGGGCGTCCTCGAACCGGCGAGCTGGCCCGAGGCGCTGGCGGCGGCCGCCGCCGGACTCGCCGCCGCGCGCGGCCGGGCCGGAGTGCTCGCCGGCGGCCGGCTGACCGCCGAAGACGCCTACGCCTACGCCAAGTTCGCCCGGATCGCCCTCGACACGAACGACGTCGACTTCCGGGCCCGGGTGCACTCGGCCGAGGAGGCGGACTTCCTGGCGGCGCACGTCGCCGGGCGGGGCCGCGACCTCGACGGCCGGGGCGTCACCTACACCTCCCTGGAGAAGGCACCGGCCGTCCTCCTGGTCGGTTTCGAGTCCGAGGAGGAGGCGCCCGGCGTCTTCCTGCGGCTGCGCAAGGCCTGGCGCAAGCACGGCCAGCGCACCTTCTCGCTCGCCACCCACCTGACGCGCGGTCTGGAGAAGGCGGGCGGCACGCTGCTGCCCGCCGCGCCCGGCACCGAGACCGAGTGGCTGGACGCGCTCGCGGGCGGCGTCGGCCTGGACGCGGACGGCGCGAAGGCCGCCGAGGCGCTGCGCTCCCCGGGCGCCGTCCTCGTCGTCGGCGAGCGGCTCGCGGGGGTGCCCGGCGGGCTGACCGCCGCGGTGCGCGCGGCCTCGGCGACCGGCGCCGAACTGGTGTGGATCCCGCGCCGGGCCGGCGAGCGCGGCGCGGTGGAGGCGGGCGCGATCCCGTCGCTGCTGCCCGGCGGCCGCCCGGCCACCGACCCCCGCGCCCGCGAAGAGGTCGCGGCGGCCTGGGGCGTACGCGAACTGCCGCACCGCTACGGGCGCGACACCGGCCAGATCGTCGAGGCCGCGGCCACCGGCGAACTGGGCGCGCTGCTCGTCGCGGGCGTCGACCCGGCGGACCTGTCGGACCCGGCCCGCGCCCGCGAAGCGCTCGGCGAGGCCTTCGTGGTGAGTCTCGAACTGCGGCCGGGCGCGGTCACCGCGCAGGCCGACGTGGTGCTGCCGGTCGCGGCCGTCGCCGAGAAGTCCGGCACCTTCCTCAACTGGGAAGGCAGGGCACGGCCGTTCGAGGCCGCCCTCAAGCCCGAGCAGCTGACCCGCACCCCGGCGCCCACGGACGCACGGGTGCTGCACATGCTGGCGGATGCCTTGGACGTGCATTTCGCGCTCCCGGACGTGAAGTCCGTACGGAACGAAATGAGGCGGCTCGGCATGTGGGACGGGCCGCGCGCGAGTGAGCCCATGGAGTCGGCGCAGCCGCTGCCCCGGCCGGCCGAGGGCGAGGCGGTTCTCGCCGGTCACCGGATGCTGCTCGACCAGGGCTCGCTCCAGGAGGGCGACGAGGCGCTGGCGGGCACGCGGCACGCCGCCGTGGCCCGGCTCTCCGCGGCCACCGCGGCCGAGTCCGGAGTGAAGGACGGCGACCTCCTGGAGGTCACCGGCACCTTGGGCAGCGTCCAACTCCCGCTCCGGGTCAGCGAGATGCCCGACCGGGTGGTGTGGCTGCCGCTGAACTCCGTCGGCGGCGGGGTCACCGCGGACACCGGCGCGGTCCCCGGACAGGTCGTCCGGATCGGCCCGGCCGTTACGGAAGCCCCCTCGGAGGTGGTGGAGGCGTGATCACATACGCTGCGGAGGACCTCTCCATGTTCGGCCGCGACCCCTGGTGGCTCGTCGTCGTCAAGGCGGTCTTCTGCTTCGCGTTCCTGATGGTGACCGTGCTGTTCTCCATCGTGTGGGAGCGCAAGGTCGTCGCCTGGATGCAGCTGCGCATCGGCCCCAACCGGCACGGGCCCTGGGGCATGCTCCAGTCGCTCGCCGACGGCATCAAGCTGATGCTGAAGGAAGACGTCATCGTCAAGCGGGCCGACAAGGTCGTCTACGTCCTGGCCCCGATCATCGCCGCGATCCCCGCGTTCATGGCGATCGCGGTGATCCCCTTCGGGCCCGCGGGCAACGAGGTGTCGATCTTCGGCCAGCGCACCACGATGCAGCTCACCGACCTGCCGATCGCGATGCTCTACATCCTCGCGGTCGCGTCGGTCGGCATCTACGGCATCGTCCTCGCGGGCTGGTCGTCCGGGTCGACGTACCCGCTGCTCGGCGGTCTGCGCTCCTGCGCGCAGATGATCTCGTACGAGATCGCCATGGGCGCGGCCTTCGCCTCGGTGTTCCTCTACTCGGGGTCGATGTCGACCTCGAAGATCGTGGAGGCGCAGGGCGACCGCTGGTACATCGTGCTGCTGCCGGTCTCGTTCATCATCTACATCATCACGATGGTCGGCGAGACCAACCGGGCCCCGTTCGACATGCCGGAGTCCGAGGGCGACCTGGTGGGCGGCTTCAACACCGAGTACTCGTCCATCAAGTTCGCGATGTTCATGCTCGCCGAGTACGTCAACATGGTCACCGTCTCGGCCGTCTCGGTCACCCTCTTCCTCGGCGGCTGGCGCGCACCCTGGCCCATCAGCACGTTCTGGGTGGGCGCGAACCACGGCTGGTGGCCGATGCTCTGGTTCGTCATCAAGGTCCAGCTGCTGCTCTTCTTCTTCATCTGGCTGCGCGGCACGCTGCCCCGGGTCCGCTACGACCAGCTGATGAAGCTGGGGTGGAAGGTCCTCATCCCGGTCTCGGTGGTCTGGCTGATGCTGGTCGCGACCGTACGGGCGCTGCGCAACGACGGCTACGACTTCTCGAAGATCGTGCTGTACGTGGGCGGCGCGGTCGTCGCGGTGCTGCTCCTCTCCTTCGTCGCGGACGTGTTCCGGGGCAAGAAGGAGGCCGAGGAGGCGAAGGCGCCGCCCGCCGCGTTCGACCCGATGGCCGGCGGATTCCCGGTGCCGCCGCTGCCCGGACAGACCCTCCCGCCGGTGCCCCGCCGACGGCCGCGCCAGGAGCGCGAGTTGATTGTCAGTGGCGGGGCGGATACTGACAGTGACCGAGAAGGAAGGGAGGGCGACGGTGTCTGAATCGATCGAACCGACAGGGCCCGCGGGGTCTGCGGATTCCACGAACGTGTCCGGGGACAAGTTCCTGAACCCCGTGGCCGGCTTCGGCGTGACCTTCAAGGCCATGTTCAAGAAGCGGCTGACCGAGCAGTACCCGGAGCAGCACAAGACCACGGCGCCGCGCTTCCACGGCCGCCACCAGCTCAACCGGCACCCGGACGGTCTGGAGAAGTGCATCGGCTGCGAGCTGTGTGCCTGGGCCTGTCCGGCCGACGCCATCTATGTGGAGGGCGCGGACAACACGGACGAGGAGCGCTACTCGCCGGGCGAGCGCTATGGCCGGGTCTACCAGATCAACTACGCCCGCTGCATCCTGTGCGGCCTGTGCATCGAGGCCTGCCCGACGCGGGCGCTGACGATGACCAACGAGTTCGAACTGGCCGACTCCTCCCGGGAGAGCCTGATCTACACCAAGGAGCAGTTGCTCGCCGGGCTCGACGACACCATGGTCGACACCCCGCACGCGATCTACCCGGGCATGGACGAGCAGGACTACTACCGCGGCCTGGTCACCGAAGCCGCGCCCGGCACCGAGCGCCAGGTCGCCCGCTCCCAGGGCGAGCGTCCCGAGGGGGTGGAGGCATGATGTCGCTCGCCGCGGCCGCCTCGCACACCTCCACCGGGGAGGCCTTGCAGTTCTGGGTGCTCGGCACGGTCGCCGTGATCGGCGCCCTGTGCACCATCCTCATGAAGAAGGCGGTGCACAGCGCGCTCTGCCTCGCCGGGACCATGATCATCCTGGCGGTCTTCTACCTCGCCAACGGGGCGTACTTCCTGGGCGTCGTCCAGATCGTCGTCTACACCGGCGCGATCATGATGCTGTTCCTCTTCGTCGTCATGCTGGTCGGCGTCACCGCCGCCGACTCGCTGAAGGAGACCATCAAGGGGCAGCGCTGGTGGGCCGCGGCCTGCGGGCTCGGCTTCGGAGTGCTCCTCATCGCCGGCATCGCCAACGCCTCGCTGAAGACCTTCAACGGCCTCGGCCAGGCCAACGCCAATGGAAACGTGGAGGGGTTGGCGACCCTCATCTTCACCAAGTACGTCTTCGCCTTCGAAATCACCGGCGCCCTGCTCATCACCTCGGCGGTCGGCGCGATGGTGCTCACCCACCGGGAGCGCACCGAGCGCGCCAAGACCCAGCGTGAGATGTCCGAGGAGCGCGTACGCGGCAAGCACCTGCCCCCGCTGCCCGCCCCCGGCGTCTACGCCCGGCACAACGCGGTGGACGTCGCGGGCCTGCTGCCCGACGGCACGCCCTCGGAACTCACCGTCAACCAGACGCTGCGCGGCCGCGGCCAGATCCGCGACGTGTCGAACGAAGCGCTCGCCGACCTCAAGGCCCTGGAGCAGCGCTCCGAGGAGCGGCTCGGCCGGGACGGGGAGGCGGTCAAGTGAATCCGGTCAACTACCTCTATCTCGCGGCCCTGTTGTTCACCATCGGCGCCGCCGGAGTGCTCATCAGGCGGAACGCGATCGTGGTCTTCATGTGCGTCGAGCTGATGCTCAACGCCTGCAACCTCGCGTTCGTCTGCTTCTCCCGGCTGCACGGCAATCTGGACGGCCAGATCATCGCGTTCTTCACGATGGTCGTCGCCGCCGCGGAGGTCGTCGTCGGGCTCGCGATCATCGTGTCGCTCTTCCGTTCCCGCCACTCGGCCTCGGTCGACGACGCCAGCCTGATGAAGCTGTAAGGGGTCGCTGAATCGTGGAGAACCTCATCGCGCTGCTCATCGCGGCGCCTCTGCTCGGAGCGGCCGTCCTGCTGTGCGGCGGACGGAGACTGGACCGGATCGGCCACTGGCTGGGCACGCTGCTCGCGGGCGCGTCCTTCGTCATCGGCGCGGTGCTCTTCGTCGATATGCTGGGCCGCTCGTCCGACAACCGGACGCTGACCAAGCACCTGTTCAGCTGGGTGCCGGTCGAGGGCTTCCAGGCCAATGTCGGCTTCCACCTCGACCAGTTGTCGATGACCTTCGTCCTGCTGATCACCGGTGTGGGCACCCTGATCCACATCTATTCGGTCGGCTACATGGAGCACGACGAGAACCGCCGCCGCTTCTTCGGCTACCTCAACCTGTTCCTCGCGGCGATGCTGCTGCTGGTCCTCGCCGACAACTACCTGCTCCTGTACGTCGGTTGGGAGGGCGTGGGCCTCGCGTCCTACCTGCTCATCGGCTTCTGGCAGCACAAGCCCAGCGCGGCGACCGCCGCGAAGAAGGCCTTCCTGGTCAACCGGGTCGGCGACATGGGCCTGTCGATCGCCATCATGGTGATGTTCACGACCTTCGGCTCGTTCGCCTTCTCGACCGTCCTCAACGAGACCGGTGAGACGGGCTGGGGCCGCAACACCACCATCGGCCTGATGCTGCTGCTCGCCGCCTGCGGCAAGTCGGCGCAGGTGCCGCTGCAGTCCTGGCTCGGCGACGCGATGGAGGGCCCGACCCCGGTCTCGGCCCTGATCCACGCGGCGACCATGGTGACCGCGGGCGTCTACCTGATCACCCGCTCCGGCGCGATCTTCAACGCGGTGCCCGATGTCCAGACGGCGGTCGTGGTCGTCGGCGCGGTCACGCTCCTGTTCGGTGCGATCGTCGGTTGCGCGAAGGACGACATCAAGAAGGCGCTGGCCGGCTCCACGATGTCGCAGATCGGCTACATGATCCTGGCCACCGGCCTCGGTCCGATCGGCTACGCCTTCGCGATCATGCACCTGGTGACGCACGGCTTCTTCAAGGCCGGGCTCTTCCTCGGCGCGGGCTCCGTCATGCACGGCATGAACGACGAGGTGGACATGCGCAAGTACGGAGGTCTGCGCACGTACATGCCGGTCACCTTCGCCACCTTCGGGCTCGGCTACCTCGCCATCATCGGCTTCCCCGGCCTGTCCGGCTTCTTCTCCAAGGACAAGATCATCGAGGCGGCGTTCGCCAAGGGCGGCACCGAGGGCTGGATCCTCGGCGCGGTCACCCTGCTCGGCGCCGCGATCACCGCGTACTACATGACGCGCGTGATGATCCTGACCTTCTTCGGCGAGAAGCGGTGGGACGCGGCGGAGGTCCACCCCCACGAGTCCCCGAGGTCCATGACGATCCCCATGATCGTCCTCGCCTTCGGCTCGGTCTTCGCGGGCGGCATCTTCGGCATCGGCGACCGGTTCGTGAAGTGGCTGGAGCCGATCACCTCCTTCGACCACGGCAATTCGCCGGTCGGCCAGTGGACCGTCACCGGCGCCACGGTCGTCTGCCTGCTGCTCGGCGTCGGCCTCGCCATCGCCCAGTACGGCCGGGGGCCGGTCCCGGCCGTCGCCCCGCGCGGCTCGCTGCTCACCCGGGCCGCCCGCCGCGACCTGCTCCAGGACGACTTCAACCACGTGGTCCTGGTCCGCGGCGGCGAGCACCTCACCCGCTCGCTCGTCTACCTCGACCACAGTCTGGTCGACGGAGTCGTCAATGGAACCGCCGCCTCGGTCGGCGGGCTCTCCGGCCGGCTGCGCAAGCTGCAGAACGGCTTCGCCCGCAGCTACGCGGTCTCGATGTTCGGAGGTGCTGTGGTGATCATCGCCGCGACTCTGCTGATGAGGGCGGTGTAACGCAATGTCCTTCCCCCTCCTTACCGCGACGGCGGCGCTCCCGGCGCTCGGCGCGGTCGCCACCGCGGCCGTCCCGGCGGCCCGGCGGACCGCCGCCAAGTGGCTGGCCCTGCTGGTCTCGGTGGGCACCCTGGTGCTCTCCGTGATCCAGCTCGTACGGTTCGAACCGGGCGGCGCCCGCTACCAGTTGACCGAATCGCACGCCTGGATCAAGGACTTCGGCGTCCGCTACGAACTGGGCGTGGACGGCATCGGGGTCGCCCTCATCGGGCTCACCGCGCTGCTGATCCCGTTCATCATCGCGGCCGGCTGGCACGACGCCGACCCCCTGGAGACCCACAGCAGCCGCTGGCGTCCGACGCAGGGCTTCTTCGCCCTGATCCTCGCCGTCGAGGCGATGGTGGTCCTCTCCTTCGAGGCCACCGACGTCTTCCTCTTCTACATCCTGTTCGAAGCCATGCTCATCCCGATGTACTTCCTCATCGGCGGCTTCGGCGACCGGGCCCATGCCCAGGGCGACGAGGCGGCGGCGACCCAACGCTCGTACGCGGCCGTCAAGTTCCTGCTCTACAACCTGGTCGGCGGCCTCATCATGCTGGCCGCGGTCATCGGCCTGTACGTCGTGGCGGGTTCGTTCTCGCTGAGCGAGATCGTCGCGGCCCGCGCCAACGGCTCGCTCCACATGGCGACCAACACCGAGCGGCTGCTGTTCCTCGGCTTCTTCTTCGCCTTCGCGGTGAAGGCCCCGCTGTGGCCGCTGCACACCTGGCTGCCCAACGCGATGGGTGAGGCGACCGCCCCGGTCGCCGTGCTGATCACCGCGGTGGTCGACAAGGTCGGCACCTTCGCGATGCTCCGCTTCTGCCTCCAGCTCTTCCCGGAGGCCAGCAAGTGGGCGACGCCGGTGATCGTGGTCCTCGCGGTGATCAGCATCATCTACGGGGCACTGCTCGCGGTGGGCCAGCGGGACATCAAGCGCCTGGTGGCGTACGCCTCGATCTCGCACTTCGGCTTCATCGTCATGGGCATCTTCGCGATGACCAGCCAGGGCCAGTCCGGCGCCACGCTCTACATGATCAACCACGGGATCTCGACGGCCGCGCTGATGCTGGTGGCCGGCTTCCTGATCTCGCGCCGCGGCTCCCGGCTCATCTCGGACTACGGCGGGGTGCAGAAGGTCGCCCCGGTCCTGGCCGGCACCTTCCTGATCGGCGGCCTCGCCACCCTGTCACTGCCCGGCCTCGCGCCCTTCATCAGCGAATTCCTGGTCCTGGTCGGCACGTTCAGCCGCTATCCGACGGCCGGTGTGGTCGCGACCCTCGGCATCGTGCTGGCCGCGCTGTACGTCCTCGTCCTCTACCAGCGGACGATGACCGGCCCGGTCAAGGCGGAGGTCCAGGGCATGCCGGACCTCAAGGTCCGCGAACTGCTCGTGGTCGCCCCGCTGATCGCGCTGCTGGTCTTCCTCGGCGTCTATCCGAAGCCGCTGACGGACATCGTCAACCCGGCGGTGCGGCAGACCATGTCGGACGTACAGAAGAAGGACCCCAACCCGGTGGTGGAGGCGGCCAAGTGAGCACATCAGCTGTCCACAGCCTGTGGACCACGGCGGCCGGCGGAAAGCTGGACAAGATCCCGGCGCCGCACATCGAGTACGCCCAGCTCGCGCCCACGCTCATCGTGGTGGGCGCGGCGGTTCTCGGCATCCTCGTGGAGGCCTTCGTCCCGCGCCGCGGCCGCTACTACGTGCAGGTGTTCCTGTCGGTGGTGGCGCTCGCCGCCGCCTTCGCCGCGGTGGTCGGCCTGGCGGCCGGCGGCTACGGCACGACCAAGGCGCACATCGCGGCCATGGGTGCGATCGCGGTCGACGGCCCGGCGCTCTTCCTCCAGGGCACGATCCTGCTGGCTTCCATCGTCGCGGTCTTCACCTTCGCCGAGCGGCGCCTGGACCCGGTGGCGCACGGCAACAAGGTGGACTCGTTCGCCGCGCAGGCGGCCTCGGTGCCGGGCAGCGACAGCGAGAAGGCCGCCGTGAAGGCCGGGTTCGCCACGACCGAGGTCTTCCCGCTGGCCCTGTTCGCGATCTCCGGGATGCTGGTCTTCCCGGCCGCGAACGACCTGCTGACGCTCTTCATCGCCCTGGAAGTCTTCTCGCTCCCCCTCTACCTCCTGTGCGCGCTGGCCCGCCGCAAGCGGCTCATGTCGCAGGAGGCCGCGGTCAAGTACTTCCTGCTCGGCGCGTTCTCCTCCGCCTTCCTGCTGTTCGGCATCGCGCTCCTGTACGGCTACGCGGGCTCCGTCTCGTACGCCACGATCGCGGACGTGGTGAGCGGCTCGGTGCAGACGGTGGACCCGGCGCTCGCCGGCACCATGGGTAACGACGCGCTGCTGCTGATCGGCGGCGCGATGATCCTGATGGGCCTGCTGTTCAAGGTCGGCGCGGTGCCGTTCCACATGTGGACCCCGGACGTCTACCAGGGCGCCCCGACCCCGGTGACGGGCTTCATGGCGGCGGCCACCAAGGTCGCGGCCTTCGGCGCGCTGCTCCGCCTCCTGTACGTCGTACTCCCCGGCATGAGCTGGGACTGGCGGCCGGTCATGTGGGGCGTCGCGATCATCACGATGCTGGGCGGCGCGGTCGTCGCGATCACCCAGACCGACATCAAGCGGCTGCTCGCGTACTCCTCGATCGCACACGCCGGGTTCATCCTGGCGGGTGTCATCGCGACCAACGCGGACGGTATCTCGTCCGTGCTGTTCTACCTGGCGGCGTACTCCTTCGTGACGATCGGGGCGTTCGCCGTCGTCACGCTGGTCCGGGACGCAGGCGGTGAGGCGACGCACCTGTCCAAGTGGGCGGGCCTGGGCCGCCGTTCGCCGCTGGTCGCGGCGGTCTTCGCGGTCTTCCTGCTCGCCTTCGCGGGCATCCCGCTGACGTCCGGGTTCTCCGGGAAGTTCGCCGTGTTCAAGGCGGCGGCTGAGGGGGGTGCCGGGGCGCTGGTCGTGGTCGGTGTGGTGTCCTCGGCGGTCGCCGCGTTCTTCTACATCCGGGTGATCGTGCTGATGTTCTTCAGCGAGCCGAAGGCGGACGGGCCGACGGTGGCGGTTCCCTCGCCGCTGACGATGACGGCGATCGGGGTGGGGGTTGCGGTGACGCTGGTCCTTGGCGTGGCGCCGCAGTACTTCCTGGATCTGGCGCACAGCGCGGGGGTGTTTGTGCGGTAGGTGTCGTGCGGTTGGCGGGGCCCCGGTGCGGAGGTTTGGCGCCGGGGCTTTTGCTTTTTCCCGGGTAGGGGGAATTCTGCGCCGCAGGCGACCACCGGCCTGTGGATAACTTCGCGGGGTGTCGGCCCGGGCGCCTATCGTTGCTGGGGTGAACGGTGAGGCAGTCGACGGACCAGTGCGGGGGACAGAGCGATGAGCGGGACGGGCGGGACGCAGACGGTGGCCGCGGAGAGCGAGGCCCGGCAGACGCTGCACCGCGTCTTCGGGTACGAGGCATTCCGCGGCGCGCAGGGCGAGGTCATCGAGCACGTCGTGGCCGGCGGCGACGCCGTCGTGCTCATGCCGACCGGCGGCGGAAAGTCCCTCTGCTACCAGATCCCCGCGCTCGTCAGACCCGGCACCGGCGTGGTGGTCTCACCGCTCATCGCCCTGATGCAGGACCAGGTGGACGCGCTGCGAGCGCTCGGCGTGCGCGCCGGGTTCATCAACTCCACGCAGGACTTCGACGAGCGCCGCACCGTCGAGGCCGAGCTGCTCGCGGGCGAGCTCGACCTGCTGTACCTGGCGCCCGAGCGGCTGCGCGTGGAGGCCACCCTCGACCTGCTCGCGCGGGCCAAGATCTCCGTCTTCGCGATCGACGAGGCGCACTGCGTGGCCCAGTGGGGCCACGACTTCCGCCCCGACTACCTCACCCTGTCCCTGCTCGGCGAGCGCTGGCCGGACGTGCCGCGCATCGCGCTGACCGCGACCGCCACGGACGCCACCCACCGCGAGATCACCCAGCGCCTCGGCATGCCCGACGCCCGGCACTTCGTGGCGAGCTTCGACCGGCCGAACATCCAGTACCGGATCGTGCCGAAGAACGACCCGAAGAAGCAGCTGCTCGCCTTCCTCAAGGAGGAGCACGACGGGGACGCCGGAATCGTCTACTGCCTCTCGCGCGCCTCGGTGGAGAAGACCGCGCAGTACCTGAGCGACAACGGGGTGCGGGCCGTTCCGTACCACGCGGGGCTCGACTCCGGGACGCGCGCCGTCAACCAGGCGCGCTTCCTCAGGGAGGACGGCCTGGTGGTGGTGGCGACCATCGCCTTCGGCATGGGCATCGACAAGCCGGACGTACGGTTCGTGGCCCACCTCGACCTGCCCAAGTCGGTCGAGGGCTACTACCAGGAGACCGGCCGCGCGGGCCGCGACGGGCTGCCTTCGACGGCCTGGATGGCGTACGGGCTCCAGGACGTCGTCCAGCAGCGGAAGCTGATCCAGGGCGGCGAGGGCGACGAGGCGTTCCGGCGCCGGGCGGCCGCGCATCTGGACGCGATGCTGGCACTCTGCGAGACGGCCTCGTGCCGGCGGGCCCAGCTGCTCGGCTACTTCGGCCAGGAGGCCTCGGCCGAGAGCTGCGGCAACTGCGACACGTGTCTGACCCCGCCGAAGACCTGGGACGGCACGGTGGCGGCGCAGAAGGTGCTCTCCACCGTCGTACGCCTTCAGCGCGAGCGGGGCCAGAAGTTCGGTGCGGGCCAGATCATCGACATTCTGCTCGGCCGCAAGACCGCGAAGATCATCCAGTTCGACCATGACGCGCTGTCCGTCTTCGGCATCGGGGCGGACCTGTCCGAGGCCCAATGGCGGGGTGTGGTGCGGCAGTTGCTCGCCCTGGGGCTGCTGGCGGTGGAGGGGGAGTACGGGACGCTGGTCCTGACGGAGCCGAGCGGGGAGGTGCTGGGCGGCCGTCGGGAGGTCCGGATGCGGACGGAGCCGGAGAAGCCGGTGCGGGCGGCGCGGAGTTCCGCCGGCAAGAAGGCCGCGGTCGTTGATCTGCCCGAGGACGCGGTGCCGGTGTTCGAGGCGCTGAGGGCGTGGCGGGCGGCGCAGGCGAAGGAGGCGGGGGTTCCGGCGTACATCATCTTCCTCGATGCGACGCTGCGGGAGATCGCGACGGTGCGGCCCGGCTCCTTGGCGGAGCTGGGCACGATCAGCGGCGTGGGCGAGAACAAGCGGGCGAAGTATGGGGAGGGTGTGCTGTCCGTGCTGGCCGAGCTGGAGTAGTTCCCCACCCCGCCCCTTCCCGCTGTGACTCTACGCGGCTCCGCCGCGTGGGGGGCTCTGCCCCCGGACCCCCGCTCCTCAAACTCCCCCAAGGCCTGAAGGGCCAGGGGGGACCGGGACCCCCATGAGGGGCTTGATTTTCGGGGCGGGGTGGGGAAAGAGCTCAGCCCGCTGCCACGATCCGGCCCGTCACCTCGCCCAGCCCCACCCGTACGCCGTCCGGGCCCGGGGCCCAGGCTGTCAGGGTCACCACATCGCCGTCCTCCAGGAACGTCCGCTTCCCGGACGGCAGTTCCAGCGGCTCCGTGCCGTTCCAGGTGAGTTCCAGCAACGAGCCCCGCTGCGAGCGCTCGGGCCCGCTCACGGTGCCCGAGCCGTACACATCCCCGGTACGGAGCGACGCGCCGTTCACCGTCATGTGGGCCAGTTGCTGCGCGGCAGTCCAGTACATCGAGGAGAACGGCGGCTCGGCGACGACCGTGCCGTTGATCGCCACCGAGATGCGGAGGTCGAAGCCCCCGGGAACCTCCTCCGCGGAGTCGTCCAGGTAGGGCAGCAGGGGGAAGTCGCGGGCCGGCGGGGCGGTGCGGGCCGCGGTGAGGGCCTCCAGCGGGGTGACCCACGCCGACACCGAGGTCGCGAAGGACTTGCCGAGGAAGGGGCCGAGCGGTACGTACTCCCAGGCCTGGATGTCCCGCGCCGACCAGTCGTTGAGGAGGAACAGGCCGAAGACGTGGTCGTCGAAGGACCCGAGCTCCACCGGCCGCCCCAGCTCCGAGGGCGTTCCCACCACGAAGCCGACCTCCGCCTCGATGTCCAGCTTGGTGGACGGGCCGAAGACGGGCGCCGGATCCGCCGGAGCCTTGCGCTGGCCCTGCGGACGTACCACCTCCGTCCCCGACACGACCACCGTGCCCGACCGGCCGTGGTAACCGATCGGCAGGTGCTTCCAGTTGGGGGTCAGCGCGGCGCCGTCCGGGCGGAAGATCTGCCCCACGTTCGTGGCGTGGTGCTCGCTCGCGTAGAAGTCGACGTAGTCGGCGACCTCGTACGGCAGATGCAGTTCGACGCGGGACAGCGGGTGCAGGAGGGGCTCTATGACCGGCCGGTGCGCGGGCACCGTCACCCAGGCGGTGAGCGCCCGGCGCACATCGCGCCAGGCCGTGCGCCCCGCCGCGAGCAGCGGGTTGAGGCTCGGCTTGGCGAGGAGTGCCGCGTACGGGGAGCCCAGCGCGTGCGCCGCCGCTCCCGCGTCCAGGACGTGGTCGCCGATGCGGACGCCGACCCTCCGGTCGGCCGGACGGTCCGGCGTGGAGAAGACGCCGTAGGGGAGATTGTGCGGGCCGAAGGGGTCGCCCTCGGCCAGTTCGAGCGGGCTCTGCTCGGACATCGGTGCCTGCCTCGCTTTCCACGGGTGTGGGTCACACGTTACGTCGGCGGTGCTCGGGACGGCAGTGCCTAAAGAGTTCGCAATGTCCGGAAATTCCGTCTCCGGATGCGGTCGTTCCCCCGTAGCGTCTCTGTCCGGGGCATTACCGGCGAGGGGGTCGGCATGCCCTGCGGGGCGTGCGGGCTCTCTGTCCCGAGGGGGGACTGGTGACGAGCAGGAGCGTGCTGTTCAGGCTGGACCGGGACGTACCGGGACTTCTGGTGAAGTTCGGGAACTATCCGTTGCACCACGGAGGGGTCGGTGCCATCCGCAGTCTCGGCAGACTGGGTGTGCCGATGTACGCGATCACCGAGGACCGCTGGACGCCGGCGGCCCACTCCCGATACCTGGAGCGCGCGTTCGCCTGGCCGACGACCGGCACCGAGGAGCCGGCCGCGCTGGTGGACGGGCTGGTCAGGATCGGCAGGCGGATCGGGCGGCCGGCCGTGCTGATCCCCACCGACGAAGAGGCGGCAGTGCTGATCGCCGAGCACCAGAAGGAGCTCGCGGATCTCTTCCTCTTCCCGCCCGTGGCCCCGGAGTTGCCCCGGCGCCTGGCCAGCAAGCAAGGTCTGCACGAGCTGTGCGTGGAGCACGGGGTGCCCTCCCCGGCGGCCGCCTTTCCCGATACGTACGCCGACGTCGAGGACTTCGCGCGGCACGCCCGCTACCCGGTGGTCGCCAAGAACCGGGAGGCCTTCGTGCGGCGGCGCAGGCCCGCCGTGCCGGGCACCACGCGCATCGAGGACCGCGCGCATCTGCTGGCGCTCGCCCGCGGCTGGGGCGAGCACCCCGGGGTGATCCTCCAGGAGTACCTGCCGCGCGAGCAGGCCGAGGACTGGATCGTGCACGCCTACTTCGACGAGAACTCCGCCCCGCTCGCCCTGTTCACCGGGGTGAAGGTGCGTTCCTGGCCGCCGCACGCCGGGATGACGGCCAACGCGTACGTCGTGGACAATCCCGAACTCGCCGCGCTGGCCGAGCAGTTCGTCAAGCGGATCGGCTTCACCGGGATCGTCGACCTCGATCTGCGCTTCGACCGGCGGGACGGCCGGTACAAGCTCCTGGACTTCAACCCCCGGATGGGCGCGCAGTTCCGCCTCTTCGAGAGCGAGGCGGGCGTCGACGTCATCCGCGCCCAGCACCTCCACCTCACGGGCCGCCGGGTCCCGGAGGGCGAACAGCGGGCGGGGCACCGCTACGTGGTCGAGAACATCGACCTGCCCGCGCTGCTCGCCTACCGGCGCAGCGGCTACACCACCCCCCACGCGCCCGAGCGCCCGACCGGCACCGAGCTCGCGTGGGTCGCGCGGGACGATCTCAGACCCTTCTTCACGATGATGGCCCGCTTTGTACGCCCCGGTGCACAGCATCTGTACCGGCTCTGGCGGAGCAACCGCCGCGCAGTGACGAAGTAGACGAACCGCTGAACTGCCGTGCGCGGAACCGCAGTCGGTGCCGCCGCACAGCGAGCCACACGCCGAGAAGGGGACTGCAAGTGAGCACTGCGACACGTCCGGTGGCCGTCATCGGGGCGGGGCCGTTCGGCCTGTCCACCGCCGCCCATCTGCGCGCCCGGGGCATACCGGTGCGTGTCTTCGGCTCGCCGATGGTGAGCTGGCGCGAGCACATGCCGGCGGGCATGGTCCTCAAGTCGACGCCGGTCGCCTCCAGCATCGACGCGCCGCAGCAGGGCACCGGGCTGCTCGACTTCTGCGCGGACACCGGGGCGCGGCGGCTCGAATCGGACTGGGATCTGATCCCGGTGGAGGCCTTCGCGGCGTACGGGCAGTGGTTCGCCGCGAAGCTGTTCCCCGATCTGGAGCAGGTCAGGGTGGTCTCGGTGGACCGGATGCCCGGCGGCGCGTTCGCGCTGAAGCTGGACTCCGGCGAGAGCTTCGAGGCGCGGGCGGTCGTGGTGGCGACCGGGCTCTCGGGCCTGGCCCGGCTGCCGCGCGAACTGGCCGCGGCCGTCCCGGACGGCCCGTCGGCGACGGGCCCCGTCTCGCACGCCGCCCAGCACCGCGACCTGTCGGTGTTCGCGGGCCGGGAGGTGCTGGTGATCGGGGCCGGCCAGTCCGCCCTGGAGAACGCGGTGCTGATGGCCGAGGCGGGTGCGAGCGTACGGATCGTGGCGCGGGCGCAGGGTGCGGTGCGGTTCGGCGCGGCGCCCGACCACCAGCCCCGGTTCAGCCCCAACTCGCCCTTCGGGCGGGCCTGGTCGCTGTACGCCTTCTCCCGCCACGCCACCCACTTCCGCCAGCTGCCCCCGCCCGCCCGGCACTACCTGGTGCGCAATGTGCTGGGTCCGCTGGGCGCCTGGTGGCTGCGCGAGCGCTTCACGGGGCGGGTGGCGGTGACCGACGGCCGCCGCATCGTGCGGGCCCGCGTCGAGGACGGGCGTCCGGTGCTCACCCTGAGCGGTGGCACCGGCCCCCAGCGCGAACTGTCCGCCGACCACGTCATGGCCGCGACCGGCTACCGCATGGACGTCGCGGCCCTCGACTTCCTCGGCCACGGTCTGCGCACCCAGTTGTCGACCTCGCGCGGTGCGCCGGTCCTGGACGCGGGGTACCAGTCCACGGTCCCCGGCCTCTACTTCACCGGCCTTCCGGCGGCGGCGTCGTTCGGCCCGGTGATGCGGTTCGTGTGCGGCACGGAGTACGCGTCGCCGCGCTTGGCCGCGTCGGTGGCAGCGGGCTGATTTCCCCACGGGGGCTGCGCCCCTCGACCCCGCCTGGCGATGCGCCCTGCCAGGGGCGCGGGGAACTGCGCGACCAGCTACGCACGGTCCGCAGCCGAGATCCGGTCACCCCGCCCCGCGCGGGATGCGCCGCTCCCACGTGCGGTGGAAGACCACCTCCCCGCCCTCCCGGCACTGCACCTCGTTCACCGTGAGGAAATCCGCCGCATCGCAGGTGATCTCCGACCGCGTGTCGATCGTCACGTCCCAGGCGAGTTCCGGGCGGTGCAGGCGCAGGTGCCAGTCGGAGCGGGTGCGGGCGGAGAGGGGGTCCGCCTCGTCGATCGTGTACGTCTCCAGCGCGTCCTCGGTGAATTCGAGGCCGTCGGGGTAGACCCGCGTACCGCCGTAGCCCGGGTCCACTTCGAGGCGCCACTCGCCCTTCGCCACATCGCGTACGACGAGCCGTTCGGGGCGCGGCTCGTCCAGCGGGGCCGGGAAGGACACGCCGAGCGGCTCCGACTGCTCGGGGTCCGCGAAGGCGATCGTGTCGTCCAAGGTCCGCTCACGCAGCGGGAGTTGGAGCGAGGACCCGGCCGGGTCGAGGGTGAAGCCCACCGAGTCGGCCTGCGGCCAGATCCACGGCCAGTACGCGGAGGACACGGCGAGCCGGATGTGGTGGCCGGGCGCGAAGGCGTGGCCGATGCCGTTCAGCTCGAACGTCACCGGCTCCGTCGCGCCCAGCGGCCAGGCGTCCGCCCGGTCGCGGCCGTGGCGGGCCGACAGGTTCAGTACGCCCCTCGTCACCAGGGTCGAGGAGCCGTCCGGGGCCACGTCGCAGACCCGCGCGATCGCCTGTCCGAACGGGACGTCCATGCGCAGCCGCAGGGTGACCTGCGGGCGGCCCAGGATCTCCAGCGGGCCCGCGTCGGCCGGTACCGGGAAGTCGAAGCAGGCCGAGTGGGCGTCCTCGGCGCGCTGGTCCGGCGGCAGGTCGCCGTCGTTGCCGAACGGGAAGAACCGGCCCGCGTCCAGGCCCGTGTGCTGCGGCGAGCGGACCCGCACAGGCGGCCCGCCGAGCGCGTACGAGACCGGGGTCACGTGCGGTGAGGGCCAGGCCGGGTCGCCGACCCAGCGGCCCGGGAGCTCGGCGTACACGGTGGCCGGCGGGTGCGACTCGCTGATCCAGGACCGCAGCAGCGGCTCCCGCATCACGCCCGTCTCCTCGCCCTTGAGGTGGTGGTCCCACCAGCGCAGGGTCTCCTGGAGGAAGCCGATCGCGGGCCCGGGCGGGAGTCCTCGGTCCGGGTACTGGTGCGACCAGGGGCCGATCAGGCCGCGTACCCGGTCGGGTGGCAGGTGCTCGACCAGCCGCAGCACCGTGTCGCGGTAGGGGTCGTGCCAGCCGCCCACCGCGAGCACCGCCGCGTCGATCGCCGCGTAGTCCTCGCAGACGCTGCCGTGCTTCCAGTAGTCGTCCCGGGTCTGGTGCGCGAGCCAGGTGTGGATGAACGGCTCCACCGCTTCGAGCCGTTCAAGCCACATTTCGCGCCATTTTTCGCCGACGAACTTCGGGTCCGGTGGCCGCGACACGAAGGCGAGCATCGTCGCCGCCCAGGCGTGCATGTCCACGGCGAGCACCGAACCGCCCATGTAGTGCACGTCGTTGTCGTAGCGGTCGTCCGTCGAGCAGACCGTCACGATCGCCTTGAGCGGCTCGGGCGCGAGCGCGGCGATCTGGAGGCTGTTGAAGCCGCCCCACGAGATGCCGAACATGCCGACCTTCCCGGTGCACCAGGGCTGCTGGGCAAGCCAGTTGACGACCGCGACGCCGTCGGCGAGCTCCGTCGCGTCGTACTCGTCGCCGGGCATGCCCTCCGAGCAGCCGTGCCCGCGCACGTCGACGCGTACCGAGGCGTAGCCGTGCCCGGCGTACCAGGGGTGGCGCTGCCAGTCGCGCGGCGCCGTCCAGTCGGTGAGCCGGTAGGGGAGGTATTCGAGCAGCGCCGGGACGGGCTCCCCGGTGACCGGGCGCCAGATCCGGGCGTACAGCAGGGTGCCGTCCGGGAGCGGGATCCGGACATCCTCGCGACGCGTCTCGTAGGGGAATTCGGTGCGGATGTGCATGGCGGCGACCTCAGTGGACGGGGTGCATGGTGCGCTTGAGCCAGGGGGCGGCGAGGATCACGGCGACGCCGACGGTCACCGCGATGGCGCCGTTGACGCCGAAGTACGCCGGGTCGGAGACCTTTCCGTACACCTTCACGGTCTGCGCCTGGATGCCGTTGGCGAGCGCGAGGGAGAGGAACCAGAGCGACATCGTCTGGCTGGCGAAGGCCTTCGGGGCCAGCTTGGTGGTGGCCGACATGCCGGAGGTTTCGAGCAGGATGTCGCCAAGACCGAGCAGCAGATACGAGCCGACGATCCACCAGGCCGCCATCTTGTACGTGTCGCCGCCGTGCCCGGCCGTCGGCAGCACCATCAGCAGGAACGAGAGGCCGCCCAGGACCACGCCGAAGGCGATCTTGTTGGAGGCGTGCGGCTGGCGCCGGCCCATGCGGGCCCACACGGCGGCCACCACCGGCGCGAGCGCCACCTCGAACGCGCCGAGCGCGGAGGCGTACCAGCTCGCCGGGAAGTGGAAGCCGAGGATGGTCGTCTCGGCGTTGGTCGACGCCAGCAGCATCATGGTCGAGTACGCCTGGAAGAGGATGAAGTTGAAGGCGACGGAGGCGAGGAACAGCACGACGTACGGCCTGAGGCGGCCGCGCTCCTCGGCGGTGACGCGCGGGCTGCGGAACATCACCGCGAAGTAGACGACCGGTGCGATCACCGAGATCAGCGTGAGGAGGTCGACGAAGCGGCTCATGGTCAGCCGGCCGGCCAGCGAGAGGGCCACCGCGAGCACCGCGGCCACCACGGCGCCGAGCACCAAGAGGCGCACGGCGCGGCGCATGCCCTCGGGCGGCAGCGCGAACTCGGCGGCGTGCCCCCGCCCGGCCAGATGGCGCCTGCCCAGGACGTACTGGACCAGGCCGAACGTCATGCCGATCGCGGCCGCCGAGAAGCCCCAGTGCCAGCCCTTGTGGTCGCCGAGCCAGCCGGTGATCAGCGGGCCGAGGAAGGCGCCGATGTTGATGCCCATGTAGTACAGCGCGAATCCGGCGTCACGGCGCTCGTCGTCGGTGCGGTAGAGCTTGCCGACCATGGAGGCGACGTTCGGCTTGAGCAGACCGGTGCCCGCGCTGATCAGACCGAGCCCGATCCAGGTCATCGCCTGGGCGGGGACCGCCATCGCGTAGTGGCCGCAGGCGATGAGGACGCCGCCGTACAGGACCGCGCGGTAGGAGCCGAGGATGCGGTCGGCGAGCCAGCCGCCGGCCACCGAGACCAGATAGACCAGCGTGCCGTACGCGGCCGAGACCGAGGCGGCGGTCGCCGGACTCATGCCCATGCCGTCGTTCGTGACGGAATCGGCGAAGTACAGGACGAGGATCGCCTGCATGCCGAGGAAGGAGAAGCGCTCCCAGACTTCCAGGCCGGAGAGGGTGAGCAGGCCGCGCGGCTGACCGAAGAAGGCGTGGTCGTCCTGCGGAGGCGGCTGCTCCGCGGCCGGTTCGTCGCTGGTGTCGGTCATCGTTCCGGACAAAACGCTTACTCCTGATCGTATGAGCTGATCAAGAACATACCGGGGTCTAAGGGGCAGTGCGCGAGGGGTGACGGGAAGGCGCCCATGGTGATCGAACAGCGACCCGATACGCTGAGTTGAGTGAAGGCAGCGACACATCGACAAACCGTGTGATCGTCAGCAGACAGGAGTACCCCTCGTGACCGTCGTCGGGCCGTTCGGGCTGCGCGTGCGGGACCAGGCACTTGAAGCCGATGTCCAGACCGGATTGGCGGCTGTCGAGGCGGGACTGCTCGATGCCACCAAGAGCGAGGTCCCGTTCATCACGGAGGCCGCGCAGCACCTCATCCGCGCAGGTGGCAAGCGATTCCGCCCGCTGATCGTGATGCTGGCCGCACAGTTCGGTGATCCGTACGCGCCGGGCGTGGTGCCTTCGGCCGTGGTCGTGGAGCTGACGCATCTGGCGACGCTGTACCACGACGACGTGATGGACGAGGCCGATGTGCGGCGCGGCGTGGACAGCGCCAACGCCCGCTGGGGCAACTCCGTCGCCGTCCTCACGGGCGACTTCCTCTTCGCACGCGCTTCGCACATCCTGGCGGATCTGGGCCCGGAGGCCGTACGTATTCAGGCCGAGGCGTTCGAACGGCTGGTCACCGGCCAGATCCTGGAGACCGCGGGCCCCCGCGACGGGCGCGACCCGGTCGAGCACTACCTCGACGTGCTGTCCGGCAAGACGGGCTCGCTGGTCGCCGTCTCCGGCCGGTTCGGCGCGATGATGTCCGGCGCCGACGAGTCGGTCGTCGACATCCTCACGCAGTACGGCGAGCGCCTGGGCACCGCCTTCCAGCTCGCCGACGACGTCCTGGACATCGCCAGCGACTCGCACGAGTCCGGCAAGACCCCGGGCACCGACCTGCGCGAGGGCATTCCCACGCTGCCCGTGCTGCACCTGCGGGCGCAGGCCGCGCAGTACGGCCGCCAGGACGACCTGGACCTGGTCGCGCTGCTCGACGGCGACCTCAGCGACGACCAGCGGCACGCCGAGGCGCTGCGCCGCCTGCGGGTCCACCCGGCCCTTGAGCAGGCCCGCAGGGACACCGTGCGGTACGCGGAGGAGGCCAGGGCCACCCTCGCGCCGCTCCCTGCCTGCTACGCGAAGTCCGCGCTCCAGGAGCTCTGCGACGCGGTCGTGCACCGCGCGGGCTGATCAGTAGCCCGAGCCGCCTCCCGAGCCGCCGCCGGTGCTGCTCGCGGCCTTCGCGCCGGTCGGCGTGGCCGCGAACCAGGTGCCGGCCACGCCCTGGCCGTAGGCCTCGTGCGGCTGGTCGTCCTTGGAGTACCGGTAGAGCGGCCAGCCCGCGAGGGTCAGCTGCTTGCTGCCGTCGGCCCGGGTGACCGTGCCGACCAGGGACTTGTCGATGCCCTTCACCGTGATGTCGCGGGTCACCGTGGCGGGCGGCCACAACGTGGCGCAGGTGCCGTAGCAGTTCGACTTGGACGTCGGCTTCGCGGTGTCCTGGTCGAAGCGGTAGAGCACGAACCCCTTGTTGTCGACGACCACCGTGCCGACCTTGTCGGCCTTGGCGGTGGACAGGGTGTCCGCGACCGGCTGGGTCGCGCTGCTGCTGGAGTTGCTTCCCGAGGGGCTCGGGATGGAACTGGTGCCACTGCCGCCGCAGCCGCTGACGGCGAGCGCGAGAACGAACGCCCCCGCGGCCGCGCCCACGGCGTAGCGCTGGGTCCTGAGCATGGCGATCCCCCTTCGTAGTGCCGCTTGCTCTCACCCGGAGGTACGGATCCGGGCCGCCCGGCACTCACCACAAACCCGGCCGATTCATGACATAGATCATCTTTGGGCGGCGGGCCCCCTACTGGTCGGGTTAGGTGCCGCCGGGTTTTGTCATCCCAGAGAGGTACGTGACATTGCTCCCGGGGGCTGACGCGTCAGGGCGTCCATTTTGGTCGAATGGATACACCACTCCTTGACCAATTCGGGTGAGAATGGCGGCGCGGGGGGTGGGCAAGTGAGCACGACGGACGGACGCCGCCGACCACGGAGGTAGGGCACACATGGCACCGAACGACAGCGCACAGGCCACCGACGAGACCAGGGACCCCGGCGCGGGTCGCCGGAAGGCGGCGCGCTATCTCGTCCCGGTCGGAGTGGCGGGGGTGGCGGCCGCGACCATCGGACTGGTCCCGGCGCTCGCCGCATCCGGTGACCCCAGTCTGCCGAAGATCAGCGCGCAGCAGCTCATCGAGAAGATGGCCGCATCGGACACGCAGCAGCTCTCCGGCACGGTCAAGATCAGTACCGACCTGGGCCTGCCCGGGCTCGGCAGCCTCGGCTCCTTCGCGCCCAAGAGCGGCGGCTCCGGCAAGTCGGCCGACCCGCAGGCGAAGCTCACCGAGCTCGCTTCGGGCACCCACACCCTGCGCGTCGCGGCCGACGGCCCCGACCGCCAGAAGGTGTCGATCCTGGAGAACGCGGCCGAGTACAGCCTGATCCACAACGGCAGTGACGTCTGGGCGTACGACAGCGGCTCGAACCAGGCGTACCACTCCAAGAAGTCCGCGGCGGACGCCGCGAAGGAGCACGGCAAGAGGGCCCCCGAGCCGGGCGTTCCGACCACGCCGAAGGCGCTGGCCGACCAGTTCCTGAAGAACGTCGACCCCACCACCTCGGTGTCGGTCGACGGCACGGCCCAGGTGGCCGGGCACGACGCGTACCAGCTCCTGATCAAGCCCAAGCAGTCCGGCTCGACGATCGGCTCGGTGCGGATAGCGGTGGACGCCAAGACGGGCGTGCCGCTGAAGTTCACGCTCTCGCCGAGCGGCGGCGGCAAGGCCGTGGTCGACGCGGGCTTCACCAAGGTCGACTTCTCGAAGCCGAGCGCGGACACCTTCACGTTCAGTGCGCCCAAGGGCGCGAAGGTCACCGAGGACGACGGCAAGCAGAAGCAGGATCACAAGCGGATGCCCGAGCAGGGCCTGCCGGGTGGCCTGGGCAACTTCGGCGATGCCAAGAACGCCAAGGTGATCGGCAAGGGCTGGACCGCCATCGCCGAGCTCCAGACCGGCGGCAAGGGCATGCCGAAGGCGGACAAGAACAGCAAGGCGGGAGGCGACGCCCAGAAGTTCCTTGACTCTCTCGGCGCAAAGGTCTCCGGCAAGTTCGGCACCGGCACGGTCTTCAAGACCCGCCTGGTCAACGCCCTGATCACGGACAACGGCAAGGTGTACGTGGGCGCGGTGACGCAGGACGCACTGGTCAACGCGGCCAACTCGGCGAAGTAGTAGGGGAGTTGGGAGGGGGCTGGGGCCCCCTCCCGAACTCTGCGCGGCAATCCAGAACCCTGGGCGCTCATCCAGCCCGCTCAGGGCAAACATCAAGCCCGTCCGGCGATTGAGGACTGGGGGTCTGGGGGCAAAGCCCCCAGTTCGGGAAGGGGCGGGGTGGGGAACGAACAATCGGCCATCGAGACGCACGGCCTGACCAAGCGATACCGCGGCGGCCAGCTGGCCGTCAGCGCGCTGAACCTCACCGTCCCCCGCGGCAGCGTCTTCGGCTTCCTGGGCCCCAACGGCTCCGGCAAGACCACCACCATCCGCATGCTGATGGGCCTCATCGAGCCGACCGCCGGCACCACGAGGGTCCTCGGCAGCCCCATGCCGAAAGCCGCCCGCACCGTGCTGCCCCAGGTGGGCGCCCTCATCGAGGGCCCCGCCCTGTACGGCTTCCTGTCGGGCCGCGACAACCTGCTGCGGTACGACGCGGCCGACCCCACCGCCGACCCGCGCACCCGCACCACCCGGGTGGCGGCCGCCCTGGACCGGGTGGGCCTGACCGCCGCGGCGGGCAAGAAGGCGCGGGCGTACTCACTCGGCATGAAGCAGCGCCTCGGCCTCGCGGCGGCGCTGCTCCAGCGCCGGGAACTGCTCGTCCTGGACGAGCCGACGAACGGCCTCGACCCGCAGGGCATGCGTGAAATCCGCTCCCTGATCCGGGAGTTGGCCGATGACGGGACGACCGTCTTCCTCTCCTCGCACCTCCTGGACGAGATCGAGCAGGTCTGCTCGCACGCCGCCGTGATGAACCAGGGCCGACTGGTGGTCCAGGGCGAGGTCACCGAGCTCGCCGCGAACGCGCGCGGCCGGCTCGCGGTGACCACACCGGACACCTCGCAGGCGGCCCGCGTCCTCAAGGAGCGCGGGATCGCCGATGTGACGGTGGCTGGCGACGACCGCGTAACAGCTGAACTGCCGCCCGCGGACGTGGAGTTGGCGGACCTCACGGCCGAGCTCGTGCGGGCCGGTGTGCGGGTGCGCGGCTTCGCGGCCGAGCGGGCCTCGCTGGAGGACGCGTTCGTCGCACTGACCGGGGAGGGCTTCGATGTCGCGGGCTGAGGTCGGGAGTGGACACGAAGCTGAGGTCATGGACGTAGCGGACCGGGAAACGGAGGGGGATCCGGCGCCCCAGCCCGTGCGGAAGCCGAGCGTCCTGTGGTCGCTGGGTCTCTTCCACTCCGAGCTGGTCACCGTGCTGCGCCGCTGGCGCACGCTCGCGCTGCTCGGGGTGCTCGCCGCCGTGCCGGTCCTCATCGGCATCGCGGTGCGGATCCAGACGCATGGCGACGGGGGAGGCGGCCGTGGTGACGGCGGCGGTGGGCCCGCGTTCACGGCGCAGATCACCAACAACGGCCTGTTCCTCGTCTTCGCGGCCCTCGCCGTCACCCTGCCGGTCTTCCTGCCGATGGCGGTCGGGGTCGTCGCGGGCGACGCGGTGGCCGGGGAGGCAAATTCCGGCACCCTGCGCTATCTGCTGGTCGCCCCGGCCGGCCGCAGCCGGCTGCTGCTCGCCAAGTACGCCTCGGTGCTCGCGTTCTGTCTGATGGCCACCCTCGCGGTGGCGGTCTCGGCGCTCGCCGTCGGTGCGCTGCTCTTCCCGCTCGGCGAGGTCACGACGATCTCCGGTACGCAGATCTCCTTTGCCGACGGGCTGTTGCGGGCCATCGCGATGGCGGCCGTGGTGACGGCCTCGCTGACGGGCCTGGCCGCGCTCGGCCTGTTCATCTCGACGCTGACGAACAGCGGGATAGCGGCGATGGCCTCGACCGTGGGGCTGCTGGTCACGGTCCAGATCCTGGACCAGATACCGCAGTTGCACGCGATGCAGCCGTACCTCTTCACGCACTACTGGCTGTCCTTCGCGGACGTGCTGCGCGAGCCCGTCTACTGGGACCAGCTGGTGAAGAACTTCGAGCTCCAGGCCCTGTACGTGGCGGTCTTCGGCTCGGCGGCCTGGGCACGCTTCACGACGAAGGACATCACGGCCTGAGGCAGACACGAGGCCATGACGCCCTGAGCGGGATGAGCCATCAGGCCCTGAGTGCGACGAGGCCGGCACAGCCTGGGCGAAGCGCAGGACATCGCGGCCCGGGGGGACGGAGCGGTCGTGCGAGCCGACCCCCGTGGCGGCTCGACACGACACGTGCCGTTTCCTGTGCCATTCTTGAAGCCCCGGCCGCTGCTGTCAATCCGGTCCCCGGCGCACTCGTAGAGTGAGGGTGTGATCACGTCGTCCGAATCCGCCCCCAACCCCAGGCGTCGCAGCGAGAAGTCGCGTCGCGCGACCCTGGAGGCCGCACTCGAGATCTGCGCGGAGAGCGGGTACGGAAAGGTCACCATCGAGGCCATCGCGGCCCGGGCGGGGGTGAGCAAGAAGACGATCTACCGCTGGTGGCCGACGAAGGGCGCGATCCTGCTCGACGCGGTGATCGAGACGGTGGTCAGTGACTCGCCGTTCCCCGACACCGGTGACCTCGCCGCCGATCTGCGCACCCATATCGCCAGCCTGGTGCGCCTGTTCACCTCACCGGTGTTCGGTCCGGCCTACGGCGGGATCCTCGCCGCGCTGCTGCACGACGAGCGGCTGGCCAGGGCGGTCAACGACGAACTCGTCATCCCGCGCGCCGCCTTGGTCGTCGAGCGCATGCGCGGCGCCCAGGAGCAGGGCGAACTGCCCCCGGACGCCGATCTGCCGCTGGCCGTGGAGATGCTCTACGGCCCGCTCTACTACCGCAACGCGCTGGGCCGGCCGCTCCAGGAGCCGGAGCGGATCGAGGCGCTGGTGGCCCATGTCATGCGTGCGTTGCGGGCACCGGCGTGGAGCTGAAGAAGGTCTTGGCGCGGGCGGCCGCCGCACTGTCGTCCGCGATCTCGCCGGGCCGGGTGGCGGAACCGAGCAGTACCCCGCCCCAGTTCATCTTCATGTACGCGGCGGAGTGCCGCAGGGTCCCCACCAGTGGGTCGGCCACCGAGTGGTCGCGCCCGGAGAGCGCGGTCACGCCCCACAGGGTGCGGTCCGCCATGCGCTGCCTGAAGTCGAGCTCGGGGTTGTAGAGCCAGGTCACCCAGTGGTCGAGGTAGTGCTTGACCGGGGTGGTGACGCTGTACCAGTACAGCGGCGAGGCGATCACCAGATCGGTGGCGCCCAGCGTGGCGTCGAGCAGGACGGCCGCGTCCCCGGTGGGGGCCGGCTGGACGCGCTCCTCGCTGTGCCGCCGGTCGCGGAACGGGGGGAGTTCGAGATCGGCGAGGCTCAGCCACCGGGCGGTGTCGCCGGTCGGCAGCTGCTCGGCGGCCTGCCGCGCGAGCGCCTCCGTGTTGCCGCCGCTGCGGGTGCTGCCAAGCAGAAAAAGAAAGTCGCGGGCCATGGTCCCCTCCGTCACGTAACCCCAAAGAAGCATGCGTGTGCAGTATATGCACACGCATGCTTCTTGCGAAGGGCTTGCCCTGCTGCACGCACGTGACACCGGCGTTGCGACAGATGGCGTAGGGGCGGTTCGTCACCACTCGCTGCCGTCCATCCGCGGTCGTAGCGTCACGAACGAGCCGCCCTTCACGTGAATCGAGGAACGAGATGGCTGTTTTGGTGCACAACCAGAGCCCGGACTGGAACCAGGAGCTCTACGAGGCGACATTCGACCGGGTGATCCCGGACCGTACGAAGCCGCCCGCCGGGCTCATCGCCCACTTCGCGGCGCCTCTGGTGACGGGTGGCTGGCAGGTCATCGACGTGTGGGAGTCGGAAGACGCGATCCAGCGCTTCATGGAGGAGTCGGTCTTCCCGGCGGCGAAGGAACTCGGAGCACCGCCCTTCGACATGACGGTGGTCCAACTGCACAACTCTCTGATCCCGTAGCCGGGCGCCGCCGCGTTGTCAGTGCATCGGTGTCCCCGCGCGAAGCTCCAGGCGGTCGCCCGCGAAGGAGGACCGGAAGCGGTCGTCGTGGGAGACCGCGACCACCGCCCCCGGATAGCCGGCCAGCGCCTCCTCCACCTCCTCCACCAGCGCGAGCGATACGTGGTTCGTCGGCTCGTCCAGGATGAGCAGATCGGCGGGGCGGGTCACCAGGCGGGCCAGTTCGAGCCGCCGGCGCTGTCCGACGGAGAGCGCCGCGACCGGCACCGCCAGGTCCTCCTCCCGGAACAGGCCGAGCGTCAGGAGTTCATCGGCGTACTCGTCGGGAGCGCCGGGCCGGCCCGACGCGTACGCGTCGAGGAGGGGGCGGCGGGACGGGTTGTGGCTCAACTCCTGTGGCAGGTAGCCGATATGGCGGGTCGCTCGGCGGACGGAGCCCTCGTCCGGGGTGAGGTCGGCGGCGAGGACTCGGAGCAGGGTCGTCTTGCCCGCGCCGTTGGGACCGGACACCAGGAGGCGGTGGCCCGGTTTGACGGTCAGGGCGGGTACGTCGAGGCGGTCGCCGACCTTCACCCCGGTCAGCTCGATGAGCGGGCCGTCGGAGGTGGCCGCTGCCGTGGTGAGCCGGGCGTGGAAGCGCAGGGGCGGCGGCGGGGCCGCGACCGGCTCGCGTTCCAGTTGGTCGAGGCGGGTCCGGGCCGCCCTGACCTGCCCGGACAGCTTGGCCTCCGAGGAGCGGCGGTGCTTGCCGAAGCCCTGGCGCGGGTCCCTTCCGGTGGCGGCGAGCCGCTGCCCGGCGGCCGCGACGAGTTCGCGGGTCCGGGCCAGCTCCTCCCGCCACTCCTGGTGCGCCAGTTCCCGGCGGCGGCGCGCGGCGGCCCGCGCCGCGCGGTACCCGGCCCAGCCGTCCCCGTACCGCACGACCGTGCGCAGCTCCCGGTCCACTTCCAGGATCGTCGTGGAGACGCGTTCGAGGAAGGCGCGGTCGTGGGTGACCACCACCAACGTGCCCCGGTGGGCCCGCAGTTGCTCGGCGAGCCAGTCGGTGGCCTGGCGGTCCAGGTGGTTCGTGGGCTCGTCCAGCAGGAGCAGTTCGGGGGCGGCGGCCAGCACGCAGGCCAGCGCGAGACGGGACTGCTCGCCGCCGGAGAGCGAGCCGAGGGCGCGGTCCCGGGTGAGGTGGCCGAGGCCGAGCGCGTGCAGCGCGGCGTCGGTACGGGTCTCGGCCCGGTAGCCGTCGCGTTCCTCGTACGCGCTCAACAGCTCGCCGTACGCGAGGAGTTGGGCCTCGTCGGCCTCGGCAAGGGCGGCCTCGGCCGCGCGGATGTCCGCTTCGAGGGCGCGCAGCTCGGCGAGCGCGAGGTCCACGGCGTCCTGGACGGTGCGGTGGGGGGCGAGGCCGAGGGTCTGGGCGAGGTGGCCGGTGCCGCCGGGGAAGACGGCGGTGACCTCACCGGTGTCGGGGTGCTCGGCCCCGGCGAGCAGCCGCAGCAGGGTCGACTTGCCGGAACCGTTCTCGCCGATGACGGCGGCCCTCTCGCCGGGGCGGACGGTGAACGACACCTGGTCGAACACGGTGCGGTCGCCGTAGGCCTTGGAGACGTTGCTGAGGGTCAGCTGGGAAGGGTGATGGGCGCGCGGGCGCATGGGGGTTCCCTGGGTACTCGATGTGGGCTTCTTCCTGTGCCGGGGCAGCGCGGGTGGGCGGCGGTGCGGGGTGGCACGCGCCGCTGTTCGCGCTGGGGGTCAGCGGAAGAAGTAGTACGAGTACACGGGCATGCGGCCAGGGTAGAGGGGGTGGGTGTGGGCGTCGCCTGATTTTTCCCCTACCCGCCCCTTCCCGCTGTGACACTCTGCGGCTCCGCCGCGTGGCCTCCGGGGTTGGTGGGGTGGGCGCGGGCCGGTGGTCCTGGGGGCTCTGCCCCCGAGGGCGCTGGGTCAGGCGAGCGGGTGGCCCGTGGTCGCGTCGACGTGGGCCGGGACCGTCTCGTGGCGGTTGCCCACGCTCAGCGTGCCCGTCGGTTCGAAGAGCAGGAGCGAGGCTCCGGCCTTCGAGGACGGCTTGTGTTCGACGCCGCGCGGGACGACGAACACCGCCCCCTGCGCCAGGGTGACCTCGCGCTCCCCGCCGGCCTCGCGCAGCGCGATCGTCAGCTCGCCCTCGATGACCAGGAAGAACTCGTCCGTGTCGTCATGGGCGTGCCACACATGCTCGCCCGCGACCTTCGCGATCCGTACGTCGTAGTCGTTCACCTGGGCGACGATCCGGGGGCTCCACAGGGTCTCGAACCCGGCGAGCGCGGTCTTCAGGAGGGTGGGGTGAGTGGTCATGTCACCCATGGTCGGGGGTGGCCCGGGGATGCCGCGAGTGCTAGGAATCGCTTATGTCGCAAGGATCCTCGCACCGTTGTGAGCAGCAGCGTTCCGATGCCGGACCGCACCGGGTGGTGGTGATCGTCGATGACGGGTCCAACCCCTTTGAACTGGGCGTCGCCACCGAGCTGTTCGGGCTTCGACGGCCCGAACTCGACCGCCCCTGGTACGACTTCACGCTCGCCGCCCACGCCGCCTCGGTGCGGATGCACGGCGGGATGTTCACGCTGTCCGGGGTGGCGGGTCTCGACGCGGTCGACGCCGCCGACACCGTGATCGTGCCCAACCGGCCCGATCCGCTGTGCGCCCCCGCTCCGGCCGTGCTCGACGCGGTGCGGGGCGCGGCCGCCCGGGGCGCGCGGCTGGTCAGCTTCTGCACGGGTACGTTCACGCTGGCCGCGGCCGGGGTGCTGGACGGCCGCCGGGCCACCACGCACTGGCGCTGGGCGGAGGCGTTCGCCGCCCGCCACCCCGAGGTGCTGCTCGAACCCGATGTGCTGTTCGTGACCGACGGCAACCTCCACACGGCGGCGGGCAGCGCCGCCGCGCTCGACCTCGGACTGCGGCTGATCCGTCTCGACCACGGTGCGGAGGTCGCCAACGCGGTGAGCCGGCGGCTCGTCTTCGCTGCCCACCGGGACGGCGGCCAGCGCCAGTTCGTGGAGCGGCCGGTGCCCGCCGTGCCCGAGACCTCGCTGGCCGGTGTGCTCGCCTGGGCGCAGGAGCGCCTCGACCAGCCGCTCAGCGTCGCCGATCTGGCGCGGCGGGCGGCGGTGAGCGCCGCGACGCTGCACCGCCGGTTCCAGGACCAGCTCGGCACCACCCCGCTGGCCTGGCTCACCGCGGAGCGGGTCGCGCTCGCCTGCCGGCTGATCGAACGCGGCGAAGAGGGCCTCGACCGGGTCGCCCGGCTCAGCGGCCTGGGCACCACGGCCAACCTGAGGGCCCGGCTGCACCGCGCGACGGGGCTGAGCCCGTCCGCGTACCGCCGCAGGTTCGCGGGCTGAGCGCTCCGCGGGACGTGCAGTGCGTCAGCTGCGGGCCCGTCGTGGCTGGTCGCGCAGTTCCCCGCGCCCCTTGTGCCGGGTCGCGCCGCCCGGCGCCAGGCGGGCGAATGCCTGCTACGACGGCTGCGCCGTCTCCGGCAGCCCCGCCTTCCGCGCCTCCGGCACCGCCGCTGCCATCGCCTCGGCCAGTGCCCGGCGGCTGCGCCGGGCCGTGTGCAGGGCGTCCCAGGTCAGGATCGACAGGGCCAGCCACACCAGCGAGAAGCCCGCCCAGCGCTCCGGCGGCATCTCCTCGTGGAAGTACACGATGCCGAGCAGGAACTGGAAGACCGGGGCCAGGTACTGGAGCAGGCCCAGCGTGGAGAGCGGCACCCGGATCGCCGCCGCGCCGAAGCAGACCAGCGGGATCGCGGTCACGATGCCGGTCGCGGCGAGCAGCGCGGAGTGCCCGGCGCCCCCGTTCGCGAAGGTGGCACGGCCCTGGCCGCTCAGCCACAGCAAGTAGACCAGCGCGGGCAGGAACTGCACGGCGGTCTCGGCGGCCAGCGATTCAAGCCCGCCGAGGTTCACCTTCTTCTTGACCAGGCCGTACGTCGCGAACGAGAACGCCAGCGTCAGCGAGATCCACGGCGGCCGCCCGTAGCCCACCGTCAGGACGACCACGGCCGCCGCGCCGACCGCGACCGCCGCCCACTGGGCCCGGCGCAGCCGCTCCTTAAGGATCAGCACGCCCATCGCGATGGTGACGAGCGGGTTGATGAAGTAGCCGAGCGAGGCCTCCACGACGTGGCCGGAGTTGACCGACCAGATGTAGACGCCCCAGTTGACCGTGATCACCGTGGCGGCGACGGCTATCAGGGCGAGTTTGCGGGGCTGGCGCAGCAGCTCGCCGAGCCAGGCCCAGCGGCGCAGCGCGAGCAGGGCGATGCCGACGATGGCGAGGGACCACACCATGCGGTGGGCCAGGATCTCGATGGCGTCGGCGGGTTTCAGGAGCGGCCAGAACAGGGGGACCAGCCCCCACATCCCGTAGGCGCCGATTCCGTACAGCAGTCCCGTCCGCTGTTGTCCTGCCGGCTCCTTGGCCATTGGCCCTCCCTGTGCGCGCTCGAACTCAGCAGAAGGTAGCGCCGAAGGGCCCCCGGTGTCATGCCCGTACCGCGATACGGTCCTGACGGCCTGGTGTTACGCGGTGACGGCGGCGCGGATCGAGGCGGCCAGCGGGGTGGTCGGGCGGCCGATCAGGCGGGCGAGGTCGCCCGAGGTGCCGGCCAGCAGGCCGCGCTCGATGGCGTGGTCGACGTCGACCAGGATCTCCGCGAAGGCGGCGGGGACGCCCGCGCCGGTCAGGATGTCGAGGTGTGCCTCGGGGGCCACCGGGGTGTAGGCGACCGGCTTGCCGGAGGCGGCCGCGGCCTCGGCGGCGTACTCCGCGAAGGACCACGCCACGTCGCCGCTCAGCTCGTACGCCCGGCCCAGGTGGCCCTCGCCGGTCAGCACCGCGGCCGCGGCGGCCGCGTAGTCGGCGCGGGCGGCCGAGGCGACGCGGCCCTCGCCCGCGTTGGAGACGACCGCGCCGTGGGCGAGGACCGGGGCGAGGTTGGCCGTGTAGTTCTCGGTGTACCAGCCGTTGCGCAGGAACGTGTACGGCAGCCCCGACTCCAGGATCAGCTGCTCGGTGGCCTTGTGCTCGGCCGCAAGGGAGAAGTCGGCGCCGGGGCCGCCGAGGATGCCGGTGTAGGCGAGCTGGGCCACGCCCGCGGCCTTCGCGGCCTCGATCACCGCGGTGTGCTGCGGCACGCGCCGGCCGACCTCGCTGCCCGAGATCAGCAGCACGCGGTCGCCGGACTTGAAGGCCCCGGCCAGCGTGGCGGGCTCGCTGTAGTCGGCGATGCGGAGCTCCACACCCCGCGCGGCGAGCTGGGCCGCCTTCTCCTTGTCGCGGACGACGGCGGCTACCTCACTGGCCGGTACCCGCGCCAGCAACTCGTCGATGACGAGACGTCCGAGGGCTCCGGTGGCTCCGGTGACGACGATGCTCATGGGAATGCTCCTTGGTGGGACTGGCGAGAGGGGCGGGCGTTCGCTCCGGTTTCCACCGTACGGAGAGCGCTAACATTTCGAAAGTACCCACTTTGAAGTAAGGTACTGGCATGGGAGTAAGTGATAGCTGGGCCGCGCGCGAGGCCATGTGTCCGCATCGGCTCGTCCTGGAGCACGTCACCAGCCGCTGGGGCGTCCTGGTCCTGGACGCGCTGCTCGACCGCTCGTTCCGCTTCAGCGAGCTGCGCCGCGAGGTCGGCCGGGTCGCGTCGGTGAGCGAGAAGATGCTCGCCCAGACCCTGCAGACGCTGGAGCGGGACGGCTTCGTGCACCGGGACGCCAAGCCCGTGATCCCGCCCCCCGTCGACTACTCGCTCACCCCGCTCGGCCGCGAGGCCGCCGAGCAGGTGCGGGCGCTGGCCCGCTGGACCGGGGTGCGGATGGACGACGTGCAGCGGGCGCGGGACGCCTATGACGCGGCGCGGGAGTCAATCGCCAAGTAGCCGGGGTGAGTTGATCTCCCAGCTCCTGCACTCGGGGTCACTCCGGCTCGGGGGCGCTGCCCGCCTCCAGGGTGTGCAGGGCCCGCGACACGTCGAAGGGCAGGATCGTCACCGCCACCGACGACAGGTGCTCCAGGGCCTTCGCCATCTCTTCGGCGGTGCCCCGGTGCAGCAGTTTGCCCAGCGCGTTGCTGTAGGTGCGCCGGGGGACCAGGACCGTCAGGGAGGTCGCGCCGCCCTCGGTGGTGCGCCCGGCCAGCTCCACCATGGCGTGCCGCAGCCGCCGGTCGGGGCACTCCACCAGTTCCAGCGGCACCGAGGTCGCGGCCGTCGCCTCCCAGGCCGCCGCGAGTTCCCGGGCGTGCGCGTCGTCGATCGCGAAGTGGATGGCCCGGATCTCGTCGGGCCGCACCTCGTGCGCGTACCGCAGCGCCTTGATGGTGGCGAGGTCGATGGTTTCGACGAGGACGAAGACCAAGTGCCGCCGGTTGCGCGGCCGGTCGGCACCGGGCGGCTGGATGGTGCCGAGCAACGCGGCCTCGCGCCGGTACTCGCGGTTGATCCGGATCAGCGCCCACACCCCGAGCGGGAAGACGACGACCACCAGCCACGCGCCCTCGGTGAACTTGGTGACGGCGAAGATCAGCACCACCGCCGCCGAGACCAGCGCGGCCAGCGCGTTGACGCCGATCTTCAGCCGCCGGTGCCGTTCGCGCCGCCGCCAGTGGTACGCGGTGAGCCCCGCCCCGGCCATCGTGAACGCCGTGAACACCCCGATCGCGTACAGCGCCACCAGCTTGTCCACGCTGGCGCGCGTCACGAGCAGCAGCGCGAGCGCGACGACGGTGAGTGAGACGATCCCGTTGGAGAAGGCGAGCCGGTGTCCGCGCCGGGTCAACTGCCGTGGCAGGAACCGGTCTTCGGCGACGAAGCTCGCCAGATAGGGGAAGCCGGTGAAGGGCGTGTTGGCCCCCGTGTACAGCACGAGCGCGGTCGCCAGCTGCACGAAGACCAGGCCGGCACCCCCCAACGCCCCGCCGCCGAAGGCGACATGGGCCTCCTGCGCGATCACGGTCGGGGAGCCGTCGGTGTACGGGATCGCATGGGTGAAGTGGGCGAGCGTCGAGACCCCGAGGACCAGCACGCCGAGCACGCAGCTCATCGCGATGAGGGTGCGGCGGGCGTTGCGGCCCTGCGGTTCGCGGAACGCCGAGATGCCGTTGGAGATCGCCTCCAGGCCGGTCAGCGAGGAGCCGCCGTTGGCGAACGCGCGCAGCACGATGAACAGCGAGGCCCCGTACAGCCAGCCGCCGGCCGGGGTGCCGAGCGGGATCGCGCCCGGCGCGTGCGGATCGGCGTGCGGCAGAGAGCCGGTCAGTCCGCGCACGGCGGAGACGACGAGCACCAGGCCGACGGCCGCCATGAACAGATACGCGGGCAGCGCGAACAGCCGCCCCGCCTCGCGCACCCCGCGCAGGTTCCCGTACGCCAGGAAGAGGATCACCCCTGCGGAGATGGGGAGTTGGAGGTGGTCCATGGTGGTCGGGCCGCCGGCCATGAGGTGCGCGAGCGAGACGATCGCGTTGGTGCCGGCCGAGACCTGGACGGCCACGGTGACGATGTAGTCGACCAGCAGGGCCACGGCGGCGATCTGCGCGACGTTCGGACCGAAGTTTTCGCGGGCCACCACATAGGAGCCGCCGGCCCGGGTGTAGATCATGACGACGTCGCTGTAGCAGACCGTCAGCAGGATCAGGACCAGCAGGATCGCGCCGGTCACCGGCATGAGCAGGCTGAACGCGGCCAGGCCGGCCACCGGCACCAGGACCCGGAGCATCTCCTCGGATCCGTACGCGGAGGAGCTGATGCAGTCGGAGGCCAGCACCCCGAGCGCGGTGCCGTTGGTCAGCTTCTCGTCGCCGATGCGGCTGGTGGTGAGGGGCTTGCCGAGCAGGCGTCGCTTGACGCGGTACGCGAGACGGTCCATGCCCCCATGAGAGCGGGTGCCCGGCCCGGGGTCCTCGCAGACTCCCCGGCCGGGCACCCGTCCGCTCATGCCATTGGGTCAGCCGACGACGGTCCAGGTGTCGCTGCCGGTGAGCAGAGCGGCGAGGTCGCCTTTGCCGTTCTGTTCGATGGCGGTGTCGAGTTGGTCCGCCATGAGGGTGTCGTAGACGGGGCGGTCGACGGAGCGGAAGACGCCGATGGGGGTCTGGTGCAGGGTGTCCGGGTCGGCGAGCCGGGACAGCGCGAACGCGGTGGTGGGGGAGGCGGAGCGGGCGTCGTGGATCAGGATCTGCGACTGGTTCTCCTCGGTCACCGCGACGACCTTGAGGTCACCGGTGGCCGCGTCGCGCACCACGCCCTTGTTCCCGTCGGCGCCGAAGCGGATGGGCTGCCCGTGTTCGAGGCGGATGACGGCTTCTTCGGCCTGGTCCTTGTCCTTGAGGACTTCGAAGGCGCCGTCGTTGAAGATGTTGCAGTTCTGGTAGATCTCCACCAGGGCGGTGCCGGGGTGCTCGGCGGCCTGGCGCAGGACCTCGGTGAGGTGCTTGCGGTCGGAGTCCACGGTGCGCGCCACGAAGGAGGCCTCGGCGCCGATGGCCAGCGAGACCGGGTTGAACGGTGCGTCGAGGGAGCCCATCGGCGTCGACTTGGTGATCTTGCCGAGCTCGCTGGTGGGGGAGTACTGGCCCTTGGTCAGTCCGTAGATCCGGTTGTTGAAGAGCAGGATCTTGAGGTTGACGTTGCGGCGCAGGGCGTGGATGAGGTGGTTGCCGCCGATGGACAGCGCGTCGCCGTCACCGGTGACCACCCACACCGACAGGTCGCGGCGGGAGGAGGCGAGCCCGGTGGCGATGGCGGGGGCCCGGCCGTGGATGGAGTGCATCCCGTACGTGTTCATGTAGTACGGGAAGCGGGAGGAGCAGCCGATGCCGGAGACGAAGACGATGTTCTCCTTGGCCAGGCCGAGCTCGGGCATGAAGCCCTGCACGGCGGCCAGGACCGCGTAGTCGCCACAGCCCGGGCACCAGCGCACTTCCTGGTCGGACTTGAAGTCCTTCATGGACTGCTTGGCCTCGGCCTCGGCCTTGGGCACCAGGTGCAGGAGCTCGTTGCTGTGAGCGTCAGGCATGGATGGCCTCCTTGAGAGCGGTGGCGAGCTGCTCGGCCTTGAACGGCATGCCGTTGACCTGGTTGTAGGAGTGCGCGTCGACCAGGTACTTGGCACGGATCAGGGTGGCCAGCTGGCCGAGGTTCATCTCCGGCACGACGATCTTGTCGTAGTGCTCCAGCACCTCGCCGAGGTTCTTCGGGAAGGGGTTGAGGTGGCGCAGGTGGGCCTGGGCGATCGGCTCGCCCTGGGCGCGCAGGCGGCGCACGGCGGCGGTGATGGGGCCGTAGGTGGAGCCCCAGCCGAGCACCAGGGTGCGGGCCCGGTCCGGGTCGTCGACGGTGAGGTCGGGCACCTCGATGCCGTCGATCTTGGCCTGGCGGGTGCGGACCATGAAGTCGTGGTTGGCCGGGTCGTAGGAGATGTTCCCGGTGCCGTCCTGCTTCTCGATGCCGCCGATACGGTGCTCAAGGCCCGGCGTGCCGGGCACCGCCCAGGGGCGGGCCAGGGTCTGCGGGTCGCGCTTGTACGGCCAGAACACCTCGGTGCCGTCGGCCAGGGTGTGGTTGGGCCCGGTCGCGAACTGGACGCGCAGGTCCGGGAGTTCGTCCACCTCGGGGATCCGCCACGGCTCGGAGCCGTTGGCCAGATAGCCGTCGGAGAGCAGGAAGACCGGGGTGCGGTAGGCCAGCGCGATACGGGCCGCGTCCAGGGCCGCCTCGAAGCAGTCGGCCGGCGTCTTCGGCGCGACGACCGGGACCGGGGCCTCGCCGTTGCGGCCGTACATCGCCTGGAGCAGGTCCGCCTGCTCGGTCTTGGTCGGCAGGCCCGTCGAGGGGCCGCCGCGCTGGATGTCCACCACGAGCAGCGGCAGCTCCAGCGACACCGCGAGGCCGATCGCCTCGGACTTGAGCGCCACGCCCGGACCCGAGGTGGTGGTGACCGCGAGCGAACCGCCGAAGGCGGCACCCAGCGCGGCGCCGATCCCGGCGATCTCGTCCTCCGCCTGGAAGGTCCGCACGCCGAAGTTCTTGTGCCGCGACAGCTCGTGCAGGATGTCGCTCGCCGGCGTGATCGGGTACGAGCCGAGGTAGAGCGGCAGGTCCGCCTGGCGGGACGCGGCGATCAGTCCGTAGGACAGAGCCAGGTTCCCCGAGATGTTGCGGTAGGTGCCCGCCGGGAACGCGGCCGTGGCCGGCGCGACCTCGTAGGAGACCGCGAAGTCCTCGGTGGTCTCACCGAAGTTCCAGCCCGCCCTGAACGCGGCGACGTTCGCCTCCGCGATGGCGGGCTTCTTCGCGAACTTGGTCCGCAGGAACTTCTCCGTGCCCTCGGTCGGGCGGTGGTACATCCACGACAGCAGCCCGAGCGCGAACATGTTCTTGGAGCGCTCGGCCTCCTTGCGGGACAGGCCGAACTCCTTGAGCGCCTCGACCGTCAGCGTCGTGAGCGGCACCGGGTGCACGTTGTAGGCGCTGAGCGAGCCGTCCTCCAGCGGGCTGGTGGCGTAGCCCACCTTGGCCATCGCGCGCTTGGCGAACTCGTCCGTGTTGACGATGATCTCGCCACCGCGCGGCACGTCCGCCAGGTTCGCCTTCAGCGCCGCCGGATTCATCGCCACCAGCACGTTCGGCGCGTCGCCCGGCGTGAGGATGTCGTGGTCGGCGAAATGCAGCTGGAAGCTCGACACGCCCGGCAGCGTCCCGGCAGGCGCCCGGATCTCGGCCGGGAAGTTCGGCAGCGTCGACAAGTCGTTGCCGAACGAAGCGGTCTCCGATGTGAAGCGGTCACCGGTGAGCTGCATGCCATCACCCGAGTCACCCGCGAACCGGATGATCACACGGTCGAGACGCCGGATCTCTTTGTCCCCGGTGGGCCTGCGCTGCTCTCCGACGAGGGCCTCATCGGCTCCGTCGGCGTGCTCGGCTGGGCTACTGACCTGGCTGGTCACTGAACTGGACCTCCCTCGGGCGGGCTGCTCGGGCGCATCCGGCCGACCGGTAGCGCCAAAGCCCACCCTACGTCGGTAAGGGTCGCCTTCCCTGGACCGCTCATATGGTGGACGCTCTTTTGAGACGCCCTTCTGCCCTGAATTGCCACGATCTGCTCCGCCCCCGGCGCCTTTGCTGAGACGCCCCGCCGTCAGTCTTTGGTCCTAGGCCGCACCGCACCGGGCCGGAACCGCACCCCGCAGACGGTGGCTGGATCCCGACCCGGTGACCGACTTTCGACCCTGTCGGCCGGGTACCGCTCGATCCCCGACAGGGCGGCAGGCGGTCACGAGTTGATGTAGGTCAGCACGGCGAGTACCCGCCGGTGATCGCCGTCACTCGGTGAGAGACCCAGCTTCAGAAAGATATTGCTTACGTGCTTCTCCACGGCCCCGTCGCTGACCACAAGTTGCCTGGCAATAGCGGAATTCGTCCGTCCCTCAGCCATGAGGCCCAGGACCTCGCGCTCGCGTGGCGTCAAATTGGCCAGTACGTCCTGTTTGCGGCTGCGGCCGAGGAGCTGCGCCACGACCTCGGGATCCAGCGCGGTGCCGCCCCGCGCGACCCGCACCACGGCGTCGACGAACTCCCGCACCTCGGCGACCCGGTCCTTCAGCAGATAGCCCACGCCCCGGCTCGACCCGGCGAGCAGCTCGGTCGCGTACTGCTCCTCCACGTACTGGCTGAGCACCAGCACCCCGATCCCCGGATACAGCTTGCGCAGCAGCACCGACGCGCGCACGCCCTCGTCGGTGTGGGTGGGCGGCATCCGCACATCCGCGACGACGACATCCGGCAGCTCGCCCGCGTCGGCGAGCTCCCCGACGGTCTTGACCAGCGCGTTCCCGTCGCCCACTCCCGCGACGACGTCATGCCCCCGGTCGGTCAGCAGCCGAGTCAGCCCCTCCCGGAGCAGCACCGAATCCTCGGCGATGACCACCCGCACCCTGTCCTCCACGATTCCGCAGCCCCCGGACTCCATCGGTACCCCCGGACGCGGGCCACCCGGGCGCGCGCCGCACGGCTCAGTGCGAGCCATGGCGTTGTGCCACCCAGCATCCCAGCATCCGACCGGGAATCCGCCCCCGGCAGGCAAAAACCCCCGCTCCTTGCGCCTCTGCGGCGGCTGAGGAGCGGGGGGCCAAGAATCAAGGGGGACCGAGAATCACGGTCGGGCTACGCCCGCCACGGCAGCTCCGCCGTGATCGTCGTCGGCCCGCCGACGGGCGAATCGACCACCAGAATCCCGTCCACCGCATCGAGCCGCTCCGCGAGCCCCGCGAGCCCCGACCCCGCCGAGGCCGCCGCCCCGCCGCGCCCGTTGTCGCTGACCTGGAGCATCAGCCGGTCCCCGGCCAGCCACACGTCGACCGAGGCCCGCCCGGCCCCGCTGTGCTTGCTGACGTTCTGGAGCAGCTCGGAGACCGTGAAGTACGCGATCCCCTCGATCGCCGGCACCGGCCGGGCCGGCAGATCCACCTCCACCTGCACCGCGACCGTGCAGCGGGAGGCCACCGACGACAGGGCCGCGTCGAGACCGCGGTCGGTGAGGACCGCCGGGTGGATGCCGCGGGCCAGATCCCGCAGCTCCTGGAGCGCGATCTTCACCTCGCCGTGCGCCTCGTCCACCATCGCGGCCGCCGCGTGCGGATCCTCAGTGAGCTTCTCCTTCGCCAGGCCTAGGTCCATGGCCAGCGCCACCAGGCGCGCCTGCGCCCCGTCGTGCAGATCCCGCTCGATGCGCCGCAGGTCCGCCGCCGAGGTGTCCACGACGACCCCGCGGTCGGACTCCAGCTCGGACACCCGCTCCTCAAGGCGGGACGGACCGAGCAGCCCGGTGACCATCACCTTGTCCATCGTCGCGAACCCCCGGATCAGCCACGGTACGACCAGCGTGATGAGCAGCCCGGCCAGCGAGGTCACCGTGATCTCGAACGGCGAGTCCAGATAGATGTGGTGGTGCGCGTCGTCGTACAGCTGGATGCCGCCCCGACCGGTGTACGCGGGGAACACCCACTGCCACAGCGGGTACGTGAACAGCAGCCAGCCGGTCGTCCACAGCGGCACCACGACGCAGAAGGTGAAGACCGCCCACGGGAACTGGAGGAAGGAGTAGAGCAGGTGCCGCCAGGACACCCCGCTCTTGAGCACGGCGCCGATCCACGACATGAGACCGCCGCGCGACCGCACCGGCCGCGGCTCGCCGATCTCCACCCCGAGCAGCGCCCGGGCCCGGGCCCGCTCCATCATGCCGAAGGCGCGGCAGCCCATCAGGCCGACCGCCATGAGCGGTATGCCGATGAAGGTGATCAGCAGCCCGGCGCTCATCGACACCATGGTGACGGACCAGACGAACAGCACGATGCTGACCGGCAGGCTGAGCAGCAGATAGCCGAACTCCCGGAAGGTCCGCCCCTCGAACGGTGCGCGCAGCACCGGTGGAACGAGGTGCCGCCGCGGCTCGCGGGACCGCTCCCCGGCGTGCCCGTACTCCGTCTCCATGGTCATCGGTCCCGTCCGTTCCTTCTCATGTCCTGCTGAAGTCCTGCTGATGCGCGGCCACTGCCCAGGGGATGTCCGCCGCCCTTCCGCACACCAGCTTGGCGGTCGGCGCCGCCCGCGACCATGGAGCCGGTCACCCTCTTCGGCCGGGGGTTTTCCCTACCACCGGGCCGGGTCGGCGCGCGGAATCAGTCCTTCGGTCCCCGGTCGCGCCACGGCAGCTCGGCGGTGACGACGGTCGGCCCGCCGACGGGCGATTCGAGGACGAGCAGCCCGTCCACCGCGCCGAGCCGCTCGGCCAGACCGGCCATCCCCGTACCGCCGTCGAACCGCGCGCCGCCCACCCCGTCGTCCTCGACCTGGATGAGCAGCCGCTCGGCGCTGCGCCACACGCTGACCGAGGCGGTACGCGCCCGGCTGTGCTTGCTGATGTTCTGGAGCAGCTCGGAGACGGTGAAGTAGGCGATGCCCTCGATGGCGGGCGCGGGCCGCGCGGTCAGATCGACCGCCACCTCGACCGGGACCGTGCAGCGGGAGGCGACGGAGGACAGGGCCGCGTCGAGCCCGCGGTCGGTGAGGACCGCCGGGTGGATGCCGCGGGCCAGCTCGCGCAGCTCCTGCAGGGCCAGCTTCACCTCGCCGTGCGCCTCGTCCACCATCGCGGCCGCCGCGTCCGGGTCTTCGAGCAGCTTCTCCTTGGCGAGGCCGAGCCCCATCGCGAGCGCGACGAGCCGGGCCTGCGCCCCGTCGTGCAGATCCCGCTCGATCCGGCGCAGGTCCGCCGCGGCCGTGTCGACCACCACACCCCGGTCGGACTCCAGCTCCGCTATCCGCCGCTCCAGCTCGTCCGAGGGCGAGAGCAGTCCGCGCACCATCATCCGGTCGGCGTTGGCGAGCCCCCGGGCGATGAACCCGAGCACCGGCCATGCCAGGAACACGCCGACCACCATCACCGTGAAGGTCAGCACCCCCCAGGGCAGCCGGATGAACTCGTACAGCACATTGCGCCAGGCCACCGGGTCCTTCAGGCTCGCCCACAGCCACGGGAAGAAACCGCCGTGCTTGCGCACGCTCGCCGGTATCGGCGTGGGCTCCTCGACCCGCACCCCGAGCAGCGCCCGCGCCCGGGCCCGCTCCACCTTGCCGAACTGACGGGCGCCGATCAGCCCCACCGCGAGCAGCGGCAGTCCGACCACGGTCACCGACAGACCGATCCCCAGCACGACGATCACGACGACGTACACGAAGCCGAGCAGCGCCATCGGCAGATTGGCGAGGAGATGGGCGATCTCCTTCCAGGTGTGCGCGCCGTAGGCGAACCGCACCGCGGGCGGGGCGGCTTCGCCCGCTTCCGTGCCGCCGGCGGTGCTGTCAGCGTTGTCCGGGTGTCGTACTTCGTACCGCTGCTGGTCGCGGAGGGTCCTGGTCATGGTCCCCAGCGTGCCGGGCGGAGATCGATGGCGCCATGGGGTGCCGCACCCTCTTGTACGGGGGAAAACCCCACCCCGGCGGCCCACCCCTTGAGACGCGCCTGCGGAGGGCTCCCTTAGCAGGGCCTAGACTCCCGTCCGTACACAGCGTCGAACAGGGCGCGACGGGATCATCGAGGCCAGGGAGCGAGGGGCGCGACGTGCCGGAACCGACCGTGCGCCGGATGCCTGTAGTGGCGGCCGACTACTTCCACAGCTATTCGGTCGTCGGCCTGCTCGCCGTGATCGGCGTGCTGTTCGTGGCCGTGGCCTTCGGGGCCGGGCGGCTGCTGCGGCCGATCGTGCCGACACCGGAGAAGCTGCTGACGTACGAGTGCGGAGTGGACCCGGTGGGCGAGGGCTGGGCCCACACCCAGATCCGCTACTACGTCTACGCCTTCCTGTACGTGATCTTCGCCGTCGACTCGATCTTCCTCTTCCCGTGGGCGACCGTCTTCGCGGCCCCCGGCTACGGCGCGACCACCCTCGTCGAGATGTTCATCTTCCTCGGCTTCCTGGCCGTGGGACTGCTCTACGCATGGAAGAAGGGCGTCCTGGAATGGACGTGACGCATCCCCAGCCGGTGCCCGAGCCCCAGCCGCTGCCCGAGCCGCAGCGGCTCGGCGTCCTGTCGCGGCTGGCCCCCGAGCCGATGAAGGTGGTCCTCAACTGGGGCCGCCGCTACAGCCTGTGGGTCTTCAACTTCGGCCTCGCCTGCTGCGCCATCGAGTTCATCGCGGCCTCGATGGCCCGCCACGACTTCATCCGGCTCGGCGTGATCCCGTTCGCGCCCGGCCCGCGCCAGGCCGACCTCATGATCGTCTCCGGCACGGTGACGGACAAGATGGCGCCCGCCGTGAAGCGGCTGTACGAGCAGATGCCCGAGCCCAAGTACGTCATCTCCTTCGGCGCCTGCTCCAACTGCGGCGGCCCGTACTGGGACTCGTACTCGGTGACCAAGGGCGTGGACCAGATCATTCCGGTCGACGTGTACGTGCCCGGCTGCCCGCCCCGGCCCGAGGCGCTGCTCCAGGGCATCCTCAAGCTCCAGGAGAAGATCGCCCGCGAATCGCTCGGCGAGCGGTACGCCAACGCGGCCAGCCCGGCCCAGCTGACCAGCGGGCTCGTCGCCGCCCCGGCCGCTCCCGGGGAGGGCCAGGCGTGACCGCGTACGACAGCCTGCCCGGCGGCGTCACCGAGATCTTCGGCGCGGAGGCCACGGCGGAGCAGGCCTACGGGCTGCTCACCGTCGACGTGCCCGCCGGCTCCTGGATCCCGGCCCTGGAAATCGCCCGCGACAAGCTGGGCTGCACCTACTTCGACTGGCTGAGCGCCGTCGACGAACCCGGCACCGGATTCCAGGTCTGCGCACATGTGGTGGCCCTGGAGGGACACCGCGTGCGCCGTCTGCTGCTGCGCACGACGGTCCCGCACGCGGCGCCGGTGCTCCCCTCCGCCGTCGACATCTACGCGGGCGCGGCGTGGCACGAGCGCGAGACCCACGAAATGTTCGGCGTCGACTTCACCGACCACCCGCACCTGGTCCCGCTCCTGCTTCCCGAGGGCTTCGAGGGCCACCCGCTGCGCAAGGACTTCGTCCTCGCGGCCCGGGTGGCCAAGGCGTGGCCCGGCGCGAAGGAGCCGGGGGAGTCGGAACACGGCGGGCCCAAGCGCCGCCAGATGCTTCCGCCCGGCGTCCCCGACCCCAACGAATGGGGCCCCCTGAAGGGCCAGCTGCCCCCGGCTCCGGCCCGCCCGGCCCGCACCCCGCGCGCGGCGGGAGCCGGTGCCGGTGCGGCCGAGCGCCCGGCCCGGGCCGCGGGAGACCGCCCGGTCCGGCGCGCCCGCACCGCGTCGGAGGGCTCGGCCTCCCAGGCGGAGACCCCGGCCGCCCCCGACAGCCGCGAGGCGACCGCGGCCCCCGAGGCACCTGCGGTACGTCCCCGACGCACCCGCACCGCATCGGACGGCTCGGCCTCGCAGGCGGCGGCCACCCCGGAGTCAGCCGGTCCGCCCGAGGCCACCGGGGCTCCGGAGGCTGCCGTACGTCCGCGACGGACCAGCAGCGCGAGCGAGGGCTCGGTGTCCCAGCAGGCCGATGCCGCTCAGGGGCAGCCCGCCGAGCCCGCCGCGCCGCCGCGGACCCACAGCTCGGACGCCCCCTGGCACAACCCGAAACCGGCCTTCGCCGAGGGCGAGCCAGAGCCCGCCGCGAGCCGGGAGCCCGCCCCTGCCTCGGAAGCCGCTGCGGCCTCGGAACCGGCCCCTGCCTCGGAAGCCGCTCCGGCCTCAGAACCGGCCCCCGCCTCGGAAGCCGCCTCGGCCCCGGAGTCCGCCTCGCCTCCGGAGCCCGTGGCGGCCCCGGAACCGGCTTCGACCCCCGAAGCCGCTCCGGCCTCGGAGCCCGCCGCGGCCCCGGGAGCCGAAGCACCCGAAGCTCCCGACGCCGCCGAACCCAACGAGACCGCCGGAGGCGACCCGCGTGAATGACGCACTCGATGTCGCCATCCGGCTGGTCGTCGTCTTCGCCGTGTTCATGGTGCTGCCGCTGGTCATCGGGCAGACCGAGCACAAGGTGATGGCGCACATGCAGGGCCGACTCGGCCCGATGTACGCCGGTGGCTTCCACGGCTGGGCCCAACTCGTCGCGGACGGCGTGAAGTTCGCGCAGAAGGAGGACATCGTACCGGCCGCGGCCGACCGGCGGATCTTCCAGCTCGCGCCCGCCGTCGCCCTGCTGCCCTACCTCCTCGTCCTCGTGGCGATCCCGATCGGCCCGAGCGAGGGCGCAGTCGGCCAGGTCGTCGACGCGGGCATCTTCTTCGTGCTCGCCGTGATGGGCGTCGGCGTGCTCGGCTCGCTCATGGCGGGCTGGGCCTCGGCCAACAAGTTCTCCCTCCTCGGCGGACTGCGCACCGCGGCCCAGCTCCTCGCGTACGAGCTGCCGATGCTGCTCGCCGCCGCCTCCGTGGCGATGGCGGCCGGCACGGTCTCGCTGCCCGGCATCCTCAACGCCTTCCACTGGTGGTGGCTGCCCTGGCAGATCGTCGGTGCCCTGGTCTTCTTCATCGCCGGTCTCGCCGAACTCCAGCGCCCGCCCTTCGACATGCCCGTCGCCGACTCGGAGATCATCTTCGGTGCGTACACCGAGTACACGGGGCTGCGCTTCGCGCTCTTCCTGCTCGCCGAGTACGCCGGCATCGTCGTCCTGAGCGGCCTCACCACCGTCCTCTTCCTGGGTGGCTGGCACGGCCCCTTCGGCGCCGATGGGCTCGGCTGGGTGTGGACGCTCCTCAAGACCGCGGCCCTCGCCTTCGTCGTCATCTGGCTGCGCGTGAGCTATCCCCGGCTCCGCGAGGACCAGTTGCAGAAGCTCGCCTGGACCACGCTCATCCCGCTCGCTCTCGCGCAGATCGCGCTCACCGGCATCGTGAAGGTGGCGATCAGCTAATGGCTATCCCCGGCTCCGGCCTCGCCAAGGGCCTCGCCGTCACTCTGCGCACGATGACGAAGAAGACCGTCACCGCGCAGTACCCCGACGTCCAGCCCGAACTCCCGCCCCGCACCCGGGGCGTGATCGGCCTGTTCGAGGAGAACTGCACGGTCTGCATGCTCTGCGCCCGCGAGTGCCCCGACTGGTGCATCTACATCGACTCCCACAAGGAGACGGTGCCCGCCGCCGTCCCGGGCGGCCGCGAGCGCAGCCGCAACGTCCTGGACCGCTTCGCCATCGACTTCTCGCTCTGCATGTACTGCGGTATCTGCATCGAGGTGTGTCCTTTCGACGCGCTGTTCTGGTCTCCGGAGTTCGAGTACGCGGAGACGGACATCCAGGAACTCACCCACGAGCGGGACAAGCTCCGCGAGTGGATGTGGACGGTGCCGGCCCCGCCCGCGCTCGACCCGGGCGCGGAGGAGCCGAAGGAACTCGCCGCGGCCCGCAAGACCGCCGACAAACTCGCCGCCGCCCAGGCCGAGGCGACCCCGCCCCCCGGGCCGACCTCACCGGCCGACCCGGCCCCGTCGACCGGCGCCACCCCGCCCCCGGCCGGCCCGGCGGGAGGTTCGGCATGAGCCCCCTCGCTCAGGCGGCCGTCACCGCGCCGCACGGCTTCCTGTCGCCGACCGGCGTCGAGATCGCGTTCCTCCTCGTCAGCATCGCCACCCTCGGCGCGGCCGTCATGACCGTCACGACCAAGCAGCTGGTGCACGCCGCCCTCTGGCTGGTCGTGACGCTCGGCGGCCTCGCCGTCGAATACCTCCTGCTCACCGCCGAGTTCATCGCCTGGGTGCAGGTCCTCATCTACGTCGGTTCCGTCGTGGTGCTCCTCCTCTTCGGTCTGATGCTCACCAAGGCCCCCATCGGCCGCTCCCCGGACGCCGATTCGGGCAACCGCTGGGTCGCGCTCGCGGTGGCCGCCGCCGCGGCCGGCACCCTCGTGTGGGTCGTCGCGGACGCCTTCCGCACGAGCTGGATCGACCTCGAAGGCCCCGCCCAGGGTTCGACGAAGGTGTCCGGAGAGATCCTCTTCAGGCACTGGGTGCTGCCCTTCGAGGCCCTGTCCGTGCTCCTCCTGGCCGCCCTGGTCGGCGCGATCGTGCTGTCCCGCAAGCGCGACGCCACCGGTGATGCCACTGGCGCCACCACCGCTGCCGCCCCCCGTGAGACGGAGCCGCGCTGATGCACCTCGTCTATCCCGCCGTGCTCGCCGTCCTCCTGTTCTGCACCGGTCTCTACGGTGTGCTCGCGCGGCGCAACGCGATCCTGGTCCTGATGTCCGTCGAGCTGATGCTCAACGCCGTCAACCTCAACCTCGTCGCCTTCGACGTCTGGCTGCGCGACACCCTCCACGCGGGCCAGGCGCTCACCCTGTTCACGATCGCCATCGCCGCCGCCGAGATCGGTCTCGGCCTCGCGATCGTGCTCGCCGTGTACCGCAACCGCGGCACCGCCGACATCGACAAGCTCCGCGACACCGCCGAGGGCACCGGCCCCGACGCGGACCCGGCGGACCCCGCCGCCCCGGCGCAGAAGGCTGAGGCCGCCGCGTGACCACCACGACCCTCGCCGTCCTCGTCCCCCTCCTTCCGTTCCTGGGCGCCGCGGCCGGACTGCTGCTCGGCCGCCGGGCACCCGGCTTCGTCCGGCCGCTCGCGGTCCTTCCTACGTTCGCCGCGTTCGTCCTCGCCGTCGTCGTCGCCGTCGACCAGGGCGGCGGCAAGCCCATCGACGCGGCGACCCGGCTCACCCCGACCGGCTCCGTGCCGATCGAACTCGCCCTGCACCTGGACGGGTTCGCGGTCCTCGTCGCCGTCCTGGTGGGCCTGGTCGCCACCTGCGTCCAGCTCTACTCGACGGGCTATCTGCGCGACGACCCGCGCTACACCTCCTACGCCGCGCTCGTCTCCCTCTTCACCTCCGCGATGCTGCTCGTCGTCTACTCCGGCGACCTGATGGTGCTCCTGGTCGGCTGGGAGATCATGGGCATCTGCTCGTACTTCCTGGTCGGCCACTACTGGGAGACCCCGGAGGCCCGCGCCGCTTCGCTGAAGGCCTTCCTGGTCACCAAGCTCGGCGATGTCCCCTTCCTGATCGGTCTGTTCGCGCTCGCCACCGATGCCGGTACGTTCCGCATCACCGGCGTCGTCCAGGCCGCCCTGACCGGCGGCATCGGTCACCCCACCCTGATCGCGCTGCTGCTGCTCGCCGGTGTGGCCGGCAAGTCCGCCCACTTCCCGCTGCACACCTGGCTGCCCGACGCGATGGCCGGCCCGACGCCGGTCTCCGCGCTGATCCACGCCGCCACCATGGTCGCCGCCGGCATCTACTTCGTGGCCCGGCTGCTCCCCGTCTTCGCCGCCTCGGCGGCCGCGATGACCGTGCTCGCCGTGATGGCCGCGGTCACCATGGTCGGCTCGGCGCTCGCCGCCCTCGCCCAGGACGACATCAAGCGGGTCCTCGCCTACTCGACCATCGGCCAGCTCGGCTACATGTCGGGCGCCCTGGCCGTCGGCGACCGCGGGGCCGCCGTCTTCCACCTCCTGTCGCACGGCGCCTTCAAGGCGCTCCTCTTCCTCGCGGCCGGCGTGATCATCCACGCCGCCGGTACCAACTCCCTCGCCGCCATGTCCCGTATGGGCGGCCTCGCCAAGCGCATCCCCGACGCGTACTGGACGATGACCGTCGCCCTGCTCGCGCTCGCCGCCATCCCTCCCTTCGCCGGCTTCTTCTCCAAGGAGGCCGTCCTGTCCGCCGCCGAGCACACCGCGCTCGGCGAGAGCCACGTCGCCCCCTCCGGCGCCGGCTGGACCGTGCTGATCGCCGGACTGCTCACCGCCCTCCTCACCGCCGCCTACGCCACCCGCCTGTGGCTGCTCGCCTTCCGCGGCAGGGGTGCCGAGGCCCCGCAGCTTCCCCAAGCTCTCAGCTCCGTTCGAGCAGGGGATACCCCAATCCGCCAGCCGGTCGTCATGAACGCCGTGCTCTGGGTCCTCGCCATCCCCTCGATCGGCTTCGGACTGACCACCGGCTACCTCGCCCACTGGTTCGACGGGCACCCCCTCACCCCGGCCGTCACCACCTCCGTCCTGTCCACCGGCGTCGCCCTGGTCGGCGGTCTGGTCACCTACGCCGCGTGGCGCCACACCACGGCCCTCGCCGCCCGCACCCCGATCGGCGCGGTCGCCGCCCACCCGGAGCGCGATGGAGGACTGGTCGAGGAAGAGGCCATGGCCAGCCACACCGAGATCTACGGCAGCATCGCTTCGGCCCCCGACCCCGCCGACCCGGGCCGCCTCCTGCTCGGCCCGCTGCATCGCCACGCGGTCACCGGATTCCACTTGGACGCCGTCTACCACGCCCTGTTCGTCCGCCCCGTCCTGGCCGCGGCGGCCCTGGTCCGCTTCCTGGACCGCGAGGTCGTCGAGACGTACGTACGCGGTGCGAGCGCGCTGCCGCGCTGGCTCGGCACGGCCGTCCGCCGCGCGCAGACCGGCAATGTGCAGAGCTACCTCGGCGCACTCCTGGCCGGCTCACTCGTCCTGGCGGCCGTCGTGGTCGTCCTTGCCAACGTCACCGCGGGGTCCTGAGCCGTGATCGATATCAGCGAGTCCGTGATGCAGTTCCTTCTGGCGTTCCTCGTCGTCGGCCCGCTCATCGGCGCCGTCGCGGCCCTGCTCCCCGCACCCCCCGGTCTGCGGGGCAAGAACCCCGACCAGGCCGTGCTCCGCCACGGCGTGACCGTGACCGGCGTGATCCTCCTCGCCGCGATCGTCCTCGCCCTCGGCTTCGACCACGCCCACCCGTCGAAGATGCAGGCCACCACGGACATCACGTGGATCCCGGCGCTCAACGTCCACATCCACCTGGGCACTGACGGCATCTCACTCCCCCTCCTGGTCCTGACGGCGCTGCTGACCTTCCTCTGCGCGCTGTACAGCTATTTCAAGATGCCCGCGGGCCCGTCCCCGAAGGCATTCGTCGCGCTCCTCCTCGTCCTGGAGTCCGGCACCCTCGCCACCTTCGCCGTCCTCGATCTCGTGCTGTTCTTCCTCGCGTTCGAGATGGTCCTCATCCCGATGTACTTCCTGATCGCCCGCTGGGGCGGGGACCAACGGGCGGCCGCCGCCTGGAAGTTCATCCTCTTCACCCTGCTCGGCTCGGTCGTCATGCTGCTCGGCCTGCTCCTCATCGGGCTCACGTCGGGCACATTCGACATGGTGGCACTGGCCACTGACAACGGCCGTGGGCTGACCACATCCGTGCAGGTCATCGCCGTTCTGGCGATCGGGATCGGGCTCGCGGTCAAGACTCCGATGTTCCCGCTGCACAGCTGGCTCCCGGACGCCCACACCGCCGCCCCGACCGTCGGCTCGGTGCTACTGGCCGGCGTGCTGCTGAAGATGGGCACGTACGGGTTCGTCCGCATCGTGCTGCCGATCGCGCCGCACGGCATGCACACCTTCGCGCCCTACCTGGCCGCGTTCGCCGTCGCCGGGATCATCTACGGTTCGCTGGCCTGCCTCTCGCTCGCCAAGCAGGGCAACAAGGGCGACCTCAAGCGCCTCATCGCGTACTCCTCCGTCGGCCACATGGGCTTCGTGCTGCTCGGCATCGCGTCGATGACCCCCACCGGCGTGAACGGCGCGCTCTTCGCCAACATCGCCCACGGCCTCATCACCGGCCTGCTGTTCTTCCTGGTCGGAGCCCTGAAGGACCGCTACGGCACCGCCGACCTGGACACCCTGGCCGGTGCCACCGGAGCCGCGCTGTACGGCAGGGCGCCGCGCCTGGGCGGACTGCTGGCCTTCGCCGCCGTCGCCTCGCTCGGACTGCCCGGACTCGCCGGATTCTGGGGCGAGATGCTCGCGATGTTCGGCGCGTTCGACCCGGCCGCCGGGCTCAGCCGCCCCGCGTACCTCACCTTCGTGGCGATCGCCGCCTTCGGCACCCTGCTCACCGCCGCCTACCTGCTGGCCGTCGTGCGCCGGGTCTGCATGGGCGGACAGTCGGCCGAGGGCCCCCGGCTCGCCGACATCCAGGGGTACGAGTTCGCCGCCTGGAGCCCGCTCGTCGCGCTCACCGTCCTCGCCGGGCTCTGGCCCGCGGTCCTCCTCGGCCTCACCGACCCGGCCGTCCAGAAGCTCCTCGCAGGAGGCAAGTCGTGACCCCCGACGTCACCACCGCGGCGGCCGGGGCCGCGAGCCTGGTCCAGTCCGTCGACTGGGTCGCGGTCGCGCCGCCCCTGATCACCGCGGTCGTCGCCCTGATCGTGCTGCTCGCCGACCTGTTCGTACCGCAGGAGCGCAAGCCGCTGCTCGGCTGGATCACGGTCGCCGGGCTCATCGGCGCGCTCGCCTCCCTCGCGCCGCTGCGCACCGGCAGCCGGTCGACGTTCTGCCTGACCGCCAACCCGGCTGCCTGCAGCTACACCGTCGACCAGTTCGCCTTCGTCATCCAGGCCCTGGTGCTCGGCGGCGCCCTGCTCACCGCCCTCCTCTCGGTGACGGCCACCAAGGAGACGCTGCCGGCCGGCGAGTTCTGGTTCCTGCTGCTGTCCTCCGCGGCTGGTGCGGCCCTGCTGCCAGCCGCCCGCGACCTGGCCACCCTCGTCGTCGCCCTGGAAGTCGCCTCGCTGCCCGCGTTCGCGCTGGTCGGCCTCAGGCGCGGTGACCGGCTGTCCTCCGAGGCGGCCCTGAAGTTCTTCCTGTCGTCGGTCACCGCGACCGCCGTCATGCTGCTCGGCGTCAGCTTCGTGTACGCGGCGACCGGCACCCTGCACCTCACGGAGATCGCCACCAAACTGGCCACCGTGCCGGGCCAGTTGGACACCGTCGCCAAGGCGGGTGTCGCCCTGACCCTCGTCGGCTTCGCCTTCAAGACGGCCGCGGCCCCCTTCCACTTCTGGGTGCCCGACACCTATGTGGGCGCGCCGCTGCCGGTCGCCGCCTACCTCTCGGTCGTCGGCAAGGCGGTCGGCTTCTCCGGACTCATCCTGGTGACGGTCGTCGCCTTCCCCGCGTACGCCGACGTGTGGGGCCCCGCGCTCGCCGTCCTCGCCGCGCTCACCATGACCATCGGCAACGCGGCCGCGCTGCGGCAGTCCGCGACCCGCGCCTACAGCGCGGTCCGCCTGCTCGCCTGGTCCTCGGTGGGGCAGGCCGGCTACCTCCTGGTGCCGATCGCGGCCGCCGCGTACTCCGGCAACAGCCAGGTCGGCGCGACCGTCGCGTACGCCCTGATGTACGCCGTCGTGAACCTGGGCGCGTTCGCGGTCGCCGCCCTGGTGGCCCGCAGCCGGCCGCTGAACCGCATCAGCGACTACCGGGGCCTGTACGCCGAGCGTCCGCTGGCCGCGCTGGCACTCGCCTTCTTCCTGCTGTGCCTCGCCGGACTTCCGCCCGGCATCATCGGCCTGTTCGCGAAGGTCACCGTGTTCTCGGCGGCCGTCGACGCGGGTATGGGCTGGCTCGCGGTCGTCATGGCGCTCAACGTGGTGGTCGCGCTCTATTACTACCTGCGGTGGACCGCGGTCCTGTTCCGGGCGCCCGAGGCGACGGAGCAGCCCGCTGCGGCCGGGCCCGCCCGGCCGCGCGTCCCGGCGCCGCTCACGGCCGCCATCGCGCTCACCGCGTTCGCCGGCGTCGTCCTGTCCGGCGTCCCGCAGCTGGCCCTGCACTTCGCTTCGGTCACCCTCTTTTAGCTTTCGGCCACCCTCTTTCAAGGAGCGCTCTTCCCGTTGGGGAAGAGCGCTCCGCCAGCGGTGCGCGCGAGCACGGTTTGGTGCTGAAGCCCCTGAGAAGGCAGTGTCGTACCCGCACACCCCGGTGTGCGCATGGGTTGACGTACGACGAGACACACAGGGAGCAGAGCGGTGCTGAGCGGGTTCAAGGACTTCATCCTGCGCGGAAACATAGTGACGATGGCCGTCGGTCTGGCCGTCGGGTCGGCGTTCACCGCGGTGGTCACGGGCTTCAGCACCGCGTTCATCACCCCGCTGATCGGTCTGGCCACCCGCTCGACCGGCGACTTCAGCGCGGCGACCTTCAGCGCCCAAGGCGTCACCTTCCCCTACGGGAAGTTCATCAGCGCGGCCATCGCCTTCGTGATCACCGCCGCGGTGCTCTACTTCCTGGTCGTCGTCCCGATGATGAAGGTCCAGGCCCGCATGGACCGGGACAAGCCGGTGGACGTCAAGGCCGCCCTGCGCGACTGCCCCCGCTGCTACTCCCAGGTCCCCGGCATCGCGACCCGCTGCTCGCACTGCACCAGCGAGATCGAGCCCGACCCGAAGGCGCTGCAGACGGCCGGACTGCCCGCCCCGCGCTGATCGGTCCCGTACGGCCTAACGCGCCCTCCAGCGCGCACAAGGGAACTAGCGTCCCCCGCCTGGCGTTGACCAGTACGGGAGGGTCCACTGGAAAAGTGGAAGGACCACCAGTAGAGGGTTCCCCGCCGCACCACTTGGAGGGCGTACCGTGCACCGCCGGCACAACGGGCTGAGGACAGTTGTCCTCCTCGGAGGACTGTCCGCGCTCATCATCGTCATCGGCAGCTTCTTCGGCCGCACCGGGCTGATCGTCGCGCTCCTGGTAGCGCTGGGCACCAACGCCTACGCGTACTGGAACAGCGACAAGCTGGCGCTGCGGGCCATGCGCGCGCGCCCGGTCAGCGAGTTCGAGGCCCCGGGGCTCTACCGGATGGTCCGCGACCTCTCGACCCAGGCGCGCCAGCCCATGCCCCGGCTGTACATCTCGCCGACGCAGGCGCCCAACGCCTTCGCGACGGGCCGCAACCCGCGCAACGCGGCCGTGTGCTGCACGGAGGGGATCCTGCAGATCCTCGACGAGCGGGAGCTGAGGGGCGTGATCGGCCACGAGCTGAGCCACGTCTACAACCGGGACATCCTGATCTCCTCGGTCGCCGGCGCCCTCGCCTCGGTGATCATGTTCCTGGTCAACTTCGCCTGGCTGATCCCGGTCGGCCGCTCCAACGACGACGAAGGTCCCGGCCTGGTCGGAATGCTGATGATCATGATCCTGGGTCCGCTCGCGGCCTCGGTGATCCAGCTCGCGATCAGCCGTTCCCGCGAGTACGAGGCCGACGCGTCCGGCGCCCAGCTCACCGGCGACCCGCTGGCCCTGGCCAGCGCCCTGCGCAAGCTCGAAGCCGGCACCCAACAACTGCCGCTGCCGCCCGAGCCGCGCATCGAGACGGCGAGCCACATGATGATTGCGAACCCCTTCCGCCCCGGCCAGGGAGTGTCCAAACTGTTCTCGACCCACCCGCCGATGGCGGAACGCATCGCCCGACTCGAGAAGATGGCAGGACGCCGCCCGTGAAGACCATCCTGAACATCATCTGGCTGATCCTGTGCGGCTTCTGGATGTTCCTCGGCTACATGCTGGCGGGCCTGCTGCTCTGCGTGACGATCATCGGCATCCCGTTCGGCATAGCTGCCTTCAGGATCGGCCTGTACGCCCTCTGGCCGTTCGGCTACACGGTCGTCGACCGGCGTGGTGCGGGCGCGCCGTCCTGTGTCGGCAACGTGCTGTGGCTGGTGCTGGCGGGCTGGTGGCTGGCGCTCGGCCACATCTTCACCGGCATTGCGCTGTGCGTCACGATCATCGGCATCCCGCTGGGCATCGCAAACTTCAAGCTGATCCCGGTGTCGCTGCTGCCGCTGGGCAAGGAAATCGTGCCCACGGACCAGGCGTTCGCCGCCAGGTGACGCCCGCGCCGGGGCCCGCCCGCCCTGTGTGCTGCGCCGCACCCTGACGACGGCTGCAACCGTGCCGCGTTCCGGGGCGTCTTCCCCGGCGAACAGAACAGTTGCGGGGTTACGCAACACAGCAGGTACCCCGCGCTGAGCGCACGTACGAAAGGCAGGTTCCCGGCATGGGCATCGTCAGCTGGATCATTCTCGGCCTGCTCGCGGGGGCGATAGCCAAGATCCTGCTCCCGGGCCGCGACCCGGGCGGGCTTATCGGCACGACCCTCATCGGCGTCGCGGGCGCCTTCGTCGGCGGCTGGATATCGGCCCGCTGGCTGGACCGACCCGTCACCAACCACTTCTACGACGGCGCCACCTGGGCGGCGGCGATCGGCGGCTCGCTCGTGCTGCTGATCATCTACCGCATCCTGTTCGGGAATTCACGCGGCCGCTGACCAACAGCTCCGCGCGGCACGGCAGTTGAGCACGATCACCCCGGAAGCCCGGTCTCGCGGAGGGTGATGTTGAGCCGGCCGGCGGTCAGCCCGGTCGCCGGATCGCCCGTTCCCGGCAGGACCTTGGGGACGCCGTGGTACGCGAAACGTGACGGGCCGCCGAAGACGAACAGGTCGCCCGAGAGCAGAGCCACATCCGTATAGGGGCGCCCGCGGCCCTCGGTGTTGCCGAAGCGGAAGACACAGCTGTCGCCGATGCTGAGGGAGACCACGGGCGCCCCGGACCGCTCGTCCTTGTCCTGGTGCATGCCCATCGTGGCGGCGCCGTCGTAGAAGTTGATGAGCGCGGTGTCGGGGGAGTAGCGCTCGGCCGCGGCCGGGTCCCCGTACGCCGCCGCCACCGCGGAACGCCCCAACTCGCCGAGCCAGCCGGGGAATTCGGCGACGGCACGCCCGTTCACGTCGCCCGCGGTACGGGTGTACCGGTACGGCTGCCAGTGCCACCCCACGCACACCGTCCGCACGGACATGACACCGCCGTTGGGCAGCACCGTGTGGCGGATCGGTACGGGCCCGCGCGCCCACTCCCGGCAGGCGGCGACCAGCTCCCGCTGCCGGTCCGCCGGGAGCCAGCCGGGCACCTGGACGGCCCCCGGCGCGATCTCGGTCCGGGCCGGCCGGGGCAGCCGGAACAGCCCCTCGTTCACGGTGCCGGGGCGGGATTCAGGGCGCCTTCGAGCCCCAGCAGCGCTTCCTTGCGTTCAAGACCGCCGGCGTAGCCCTTCAGGGAACCGTCGGAGCCGATCACGCGGTGGCAGGGGCGCACCACGAGCAGCGGGTTCCGCCCGATCGCGGTGCCCACCGCCCGCACCTTCACCGAGGAGGCGCCGATCCGCCGGGCGATCTCGCCGTACGACGTCGTCGTCCCGTACTCGATCGCGTCCAGCTCGGCCCACACCTGGCGCTGGAATTCGGTGCCGGGCGCGTCGGCCGCGTACTCGATGTCGAAACGGGTCAGCTCGCCGGCGAAGTACGCGCCCAGTTGGGCGGCGATCCCGGCGAACGCCTCCGGCGCCCGCCGCCACCCGTCCTGGACGACGGCGCCGCCCTTCTGACCGGGCACGGACAACGACACCAGCGCGGTCCCGCCCGGCGCGCTCGCCGATTCCTCACCCACGAGCAGCAGCTCGCCCAAGGGGCTGTCGAGGGTCGCATAGACAGTCGTCATCGCACATTCCCTTCTTCGTGTACGACATCGAGTCTGCGGCCCTGGACCGCCGGATGCTGGCGGAAATCGGACACCACGCCCGACGGCCCGGCGGGCTGCGTGCGGGGGATCAGCGGTAGTTCACGAACTGGATGGCGAAGTCGAAGTCCTTGCCCTTGAGCAGCGCCTGAACGGCCTGGAGGTCGTCCCGGCTCTTCGAGGAGACCCGCAGCTCGTCGCCCTGCACCTGCGCCTTGACGCCCTTGGGGCCCTCGTCGCGGATGACCTTGGCGACCTTCTTGGCGTTCTCCTGGGAGATGCCCTCCTCGACGGAGGCGAAGATCTTGTACTCCTTGCCGGACAGCTGCGGCTCACCCGCGTCCAGCGACTTCAGGGAGATGCCGCGCTTGATCAGCTTGGTCTCGAAGATGTCGAGGATCGCCTTGACCCGCTCCTCGCCGTTCGCCTGCATCTGGATCTTCTCGCCGGACCAGGAGATCGAGGCGTCGGTGCCCTTGAAGTCGTAGCGCTGCGAGATCTCCTTCGCGGCCTGGTTGAGGGCGTTGTCGACCTCCTGCCGCTCGACCTTCGAGACGATGTCGAAACTGGAGTCGGCCATGTCCTGTGGCTCCTTGGATCGGGTGCGTGTCGGGTGCGCGCGGGGCCTGGGCCGAGCGCGCCGGTGCCCGGCCTCACTGCCGAACCACCGCGTAAAGCCTAAGGGCGTGTCCGGCGGATCTCGTCTGGGACGCGGAGCCCTGGCCACCCGCACCCCGTCACAGCGCTGATCAATGGGGTGGCGAAGCACCCCTGGGCATCGGGTATCGTTTACGTCGTTGCCACGGAGCACCGCCGAAAAGCGGGAAACCGGCGGCGACATCCCATGGCGGTGTGCCCGAGTGGCCAATGGGAACGGACTGTAAATCCGTCGGCTCTGCCTACCCAGGTTCGAATCCTGGCGCCGCCACACTGGGTGAGACCCCCGGTGATCCACAGAAATGTGGATCACCGGGGGTCTCTTCGTTCTGCCCCCAGGGCCGGCTACTGGTCGTGGTGGACCTTGACGCCGCCGATCAGCGAGTACGAGCGGACCTTGACCACCGGTCCGCCGGGTCGGCCGGTTACGCCCCTGCTGCGCAGGCCGAGCAGGGAGAACCCGCGGACTTCGACCCTGGTGCCGGCCGGGACGGTCAGGTCGACGCCGCCGAAGACCGAGAAGGCGTCGACCTCGGCGGAGGCCCCCTCGGGGTAGGCCAGTTCCGCGCCGCCGACCAGGGCGGCCTTCACCAGGCGGGTCGGGCCGAAGGGGAGCTTCGCGTCGGTGTGGTCGAGCTTGGCCCCGCCGACCGCGGAGACGTGCACGGTGCGCTCCTGCGCTTCGAAGGCGCCCTGGTGCTTGAGGCCGCCCAGCAGGGACAGGCTCCACTCGGTGCGAGGGGCCGGGGACGAGGTGTTCTTCGTGATCTCCACGACCCCGAAGTTACGGCCGCGGCCCGACACCCCATCAGTGCCCGCAGGCACCAGCTCCGCATGACAAACGTCATGCGTCAACGTCATGCGTCATGCGTCATGGTGCACGCGTGCCACGGGGAAAGGCGGGCCCACCCCAGCAACGGCTGGGTAGGCGGGACCGGCTCCGCTCAGTTCCCCGCCACGCCCTTCACCGCGACCGCCACCGGGGCCGAGCCGCTGATCAGTTCCAGGGTCAGACCCGCCGTCGCCGGGGTGTCGAGGAGCTCGGCCAGGACCGCGGCCACGTCGTCGCGGGGGATGGCGCCGTGCCCGGTCGAGGCAGCCAGGGAGACCAGGCCCTTGCCGGCGTCGTTGGTCAGCGCTCCGGGGCGCAGGACCGTCCAGTCGAGGGAGGCGCGGGCGCGTACGGCCTCGTCGGCGGCGCCCTTCGCGCGCAGGTAGGCGTCGAAGACCTCGTTGCCGGGGTGGGTCGGGTCCGCGCCCATCGATGACACGATGAGGTAGCGGCGTACGCCCGCCTGTTCCGCGGCGTCCGCGAACAGGACGGCCGCCGCCCGGTCCACCGTCTCCTTGCGGGCGGCGTCGCTGCCCGGGCCGGCGCCCGCCGCGAACACCACCGCGTCCGCGCCCCGGAGGGCTTGTGCGACGGCGTCCACGGTCGCGGACTCCAGATCGAGAACCACCGGCTCCGCGCCGGCCTTCCGCAGATCGTCCGCCTGTTCCGGGGTGCGGATGATCCCCGCGACCTCGTCGCCGCGCGCTGCGAGCAGGCGTTCAAGCCGCAGCGCGATCTGACCGTGACCTCCAGCGATGACAATGCGCATGCTCACGACGGTACGCGGAGATGCCGCCGTCCGCCGGTGGAGCGGCGGATCTCCGCCACGATCGGGTGCACCCGCTGGAAGACCGCCGGAAGAGCCGTCCTGCCCAAAGACCGCTGGAAGGGGCCGCTTTACCCGGGGTCGCCGCGCCCCGGGTCAGGGCGGCCCTGCCGTGGGAGGGCCAGGGCCACCGCCGCCGCCGAGTCGCAGTACTCGCGCACCGCGCTCGTGCGGGCCACCACCCTGCCCCGGTGGATGACGATCCGGCTGTAGGCGAGCGACAGGACACCCGCGATGCGTTCGCCCCGTACGGCCAGGAGTTCGGCCGGGAAGCCCGCCTCCACGCGGACCTCCGGAAGGCCCATCGTCTCGCGGGCCACCGTGCTCACCGCCGCGTACGCGTCCTCGGGGCGCATCCCGGCCTGGGAGGCGAGGAGGAACGCGGCCTCCAGGGGGTCGCCCCGGCCCACCGGGTTGCAAACGTCGCGCAACGCGCCGCTCCCTGCGGTCAGTCGAGCTCCGGCCGCCCTCAACAGACGTACGGGAGCGGCTCCTTGACGGTCCGTCATTCCACAGCCGCCCTGGGGCAGGCAGACCACCGCCACTCCCGCGGCGGCGAGTTGGTCGGCGGCGCGGGCCGCCGTGTCGCGCGGCAGGCGGGACAGTCCGCCGCACGGGCCGATCGCGACGCCGGGGCGCAGTCCGCCGGACATGGCCGCGAGGCGGGAGAGGCGGGCCGGGTCGGTGCCGTCCGTATGGAGGTCGACCGCGCAGCCGTGCTCGGCGGCGAGTTCCATCACGGCCTCCGCGTAGCCGGCCGGATCGGGGTCCAGATCGGGGCAGCCGCCCACCACCGAGGCGCCCATCTTCAGCGCGTCCCGCAGCATGGCGAGACCGTCCGCGCCGGCCACCCCGGTCAGCAGCCGGGGCACGGCGACCACCGCGAGCTCGGTGAGCCCGCGCAGGGAGCGGCGGGTCTGGAGCACCGCCTCCAGCGGATCGAGCCCGCTCACCTCGTCGATGCGTACGTGCGAACGCAGCGCCGTGGCGCCGTGCCCGAGCTGGAGCAGGGCGGCCTCGGTGGCCCGGCGCTGGACCTCCTCGACGGCGTACGAGACCGGGCCCTCCGGGCTGAACGCGGTGAGCGCGGTGTCGCTGTGGGCGTGCGGCTCGGCGGGGGCCGGCAGCAGCAGGAAGCCGTTCAGGTCGACGCGGGAGGAGCCGAACGCGGTGAGGCTGCCCGCGGTGCCGACGGCCTCGATGCGGCCGCCGCCGAGCCGGACGTCCACGGTGCGGCCGTCGGCGAGCCGGGCGCCGCACAGCAGCAGGGAGGAGGCGGCCCCGGCGTCGGGACCTTCGCCGGTGCCGGGGGAGTGGGCCGGCTGCTGGTGGCTGTCGGACATCGCGCTCCTGATCGGGCTCGGGTGATCGGGCCGGGGCGGGCAAGATCACGCAGCGTGAGGCGAGCCTAGGGGCGCGCAACCCGCGCATCGAGGAGGAGCGGAATAGTCGTACCGGCGTGGCCCTGAGTGGCCTACGGGACGGGTGGGGCGAGGCCCCGGGAGGCGGGCCTGAGGGCGGTGCGAAACGGATTTGGGCGATCGGCGAGGGAGCGTGTAATGTCTTCATCGCTCGCCCCAATAGCTCAGTCGGTAGAGCGTCTCCATGGTAAGGAGAAGGTCTACGGTTCGATTCCGTATTGGGGCTCTGGTGCGGAAGCCCTCACCTTCGGGTGAGGGACTCCGTGTCAAAGCGGTGTAGCTCAGTCGGTAGAGCAAGCGGCTCATAATCGCTGTGTCACCGGTTCAAGTCCGGTCACCGCTACACACGGTAGCCGATTGTGGGGTCGGTCCTTCGATCGGCTACTCTTTTATGCGTTCATCCGTCAACCCGTCCGTCAAGGAGCACTCACGTGGCTGCCACCGACGTCCGCCCGAAGATCACGCTGGCCTGCGTGGAGTGCAAGGAGCGGAACTACATCACCAAGAAGAACCGGCGTAACGACCCGGACCGTCTTGAGATGAAGAAGCACTGCCCGCGCTGCAACTCGCACACCGCGCACCGCGAGACCCGCTAATCACGGCGTCTGGCACTCAGGCTCGTTCGAGAGGCCGTTCCCCACACTGGGGAGCGGCCTCTCGGCGTTGGTACGACCAAGAGCCTGTGGCTAAATTCGACGCGGAACCGAACCCACCCCCATTCGCAGGAGGTAGCCAGCCGATGGCGCTCGATCAGTCTTTCGTGGGGCGGACCTATCCGCCCACCGCACCGTACGAGGTCGGCCGCGAGAAGATCCGCGAGTTCGCCGTGGCGGTCGGGGACGAGAACCCCGCCTATACGGACCCGGAGGCGGCCAAGGCGCTGGGGTACACCGATGTGATCGCGCCGCCGACCTTTGTGTTCGCCATCACCTTCGCGGCGGCGGGACAGGTCATCGAGGACCCGCAGCTCGGCCTGGACTACAGCCGGGTCGTGCACGGGGACCAGAAGTTCGCGTACACCCGTCCCGTCCGGGCGGGCGACCGGCTGACGGTGACCTCGACCATCGAGGCGATCAAGTCCCTCGCGGGCAACGACATCCTGGACATCCGGGGTGAGGTCCACGGCGAGGCCGGCGAACACGTCGTGACCGCGTGGACCAAGCTGGTTTCCCGAGCGGCAGAGGGGGCGTGAGGCGGATGACCGCGAAGATCCGTTACGAGGACGTCGAGGTCGGCACCGAGCTGCCGGCCCAGTCCTTCCCCGTCGGCCGCGCCACGCTCGTCCGGTACGCGGGCGCCTCCGGCGACTTCAACCCGATCCACTGGAACGAGAAGTTCGCGAAGGAGGTCGGGCTGCCCGACGTCATCGCGCACGGCATGTTCACGATGGCGGCGGCGGCGCGTGTGGTGACCGACTGGGCGGGCGACCCGGGTGCGGTGGCCGAGTACGGCGTGCGCTTCACCAAGCCGGTCGTCGTCCCCAATGACGAGACCGGGGCGCTGATCGAGGTCAGCGCGAAGGTGGCGGCGAAGCTGGACGACGAGGCCCGCACGGTGCGCGTCGACCTCACCGCGATGAGCGCGGGCCAGAAGGTGCTCGGCATGTCCCGAGCCGTGGTCCGACTGGCCTGATGGGGCCGGGGACTCCGGGGGCGGCCGCCCCCGGAGTCCCCGGCGCGGGCACCCCCTTGACGAACTTAGTTATTGGCCACTAACTTAATCCCATGGTCAGGATGAGCGCAGAGGAGCGGCGTGAGAGCGTCATCCGTGCGGCGATGGTCGAATTCGCCCGCGGCGGCTACCACGGCACCTCCACGGAGGCGATCGCCAAACGGGTGGGCGTCTCGCAGCCGTACCTCTTCCGCCTGTTCCCGAACAAGCAGGCCATCTTCCTCGCGGCCTCCGACCGGTGCTTCGCGGAGACCGTCGCGGTCTTCCAGGGTGCGGCCGAGGGGCTGGCGGGTGAAGCGGCGCTGCATGCCATGAGCGAGGCCTACCAGGCGCTCATCGCGGAGGACCGGGACAAGCTGCTCATGCAGATGCAGACGTATGTGGCCGTGGCCTCCGCGGAGGCGGCCGGCGACCACGAGTTCGGCAAGGCGGTCCGGGCCGGCTGGATGGGGCTGTACGACACGGTCCACCTGGCCCTCGGCGCGGACGTGGACGAGACCACGACGTTCCTGGCGTACGGGATGCTCATCAACACCCTTGTGGCGCTGGGGTTTCCGGCCGAGGGCCGGGTCTGGAAGGGCTTCTACGAATCGGCCCAGCCGAAGTGAAGCCGAACGACCAGGGGAAGGTTCCGCACCTTTCTCTGTCCATTGAAGTTAGTAATCAATAACTAAGCCCAAGGGGGAAGCGATGTCGGAAGCAATGTCGGAAGCGACGTCTGAACACAGCACACCGGCCCGGCGCGGAGGCGCGGCCTGGGCCCTGGTCATCACCAGCGTCGCCGGATTCATGGCGGCCCTCGACAACCTCGTCGTCACCACCGCGCTCCCCTCCATCCGCAAGGACCTCGGAGGAGCGCTGGACGACCTCGAATGGACGGTCAGCGCCTACACGCTCACCTTCGCGGTGCTGCTGATGTTCGGGGCGGCGCTGGGAGACCGGTTCGGGCGGCGCAGGCTCTTCATCACCGGGCTCACGATCTTCACCGGGGCCTCGGCGGCCGCGGCGCTGGCACCCGGGATCAACGGGCTGATCGCGGCCCGCGCGATACAGGGGGTCGGCGCCGCGATCATGATGCCGCTGACGCTCACCCTGCTGACCGCGGCCGTGCCCGCCGCCAAGCGCGGGATGATGTACGGCGTCTGGGGTGCGGTGAACGGGCTCGCGGTGGCCTCCGGACCGCTGATCGGCGGCAGCCTGACCGAGCACGTGTCCTGGCAGTGGATCTTCTGGCTGAACGTTCCGCTCGGCCTGGCCGTGCTGCCCCTGGCCCGCCTCCGGCTCGCCGAGTCGTACGGCACCGGCGCACCGCTCGACATCACCGGCACCCTGCTCGCCAGCGGCGGCCTCTTCGGGATCGTGTACGCGCTGATCCGCGGCAACCCCGACGGCTGGACCAGCGCGACCGTACTCACCGGGCTGATCGCGGGCACGGCACTCCTCGCGGGCTTCGTACGCCACGGCATCCGCGGCGCCAACCCGATGCTGCCGATGCGGCTGTTCCGCAGCCGGGCGTTCTCGGCGATCAACGCGGCGAGCCTGCTGATGTTCGTCGGGATGTTCGGCTCGATCTTCCTGCTCAGCCAGTTCCTGCAGAACGTCGTCGGCTACTCGCCCACCGAGGCGGGGCTGCGGATGCTGCCATGGACCGGCATGCCGATGATCGCCGCGCCCATCGCGGGCTACCTCTCCGACCGGATCGGCGGCCGGCCGGTCGTCGCGACGGGGCTCGCGCTCCAGGCCGTCGGTCTCGCGTGGTTCGCCGTGATCATCTCGCCCGATGTGTCGTACGGGGCCCAGCTTCCGGCGCTGATCGTCAGCGGGATCGGCATGGGGCTGTACTTCGCGCCGGCCGCCAACCTGGTGATGTCCAGCGTGCGGCCCTCCGAGCAGGGCATCGCCTCCGGCGCGAACAACGCGCTGCGGGAGGTCGGGGGTGCGCTCGGCATCGCGGTGCTGGCCTCGGTCTTCTCGGCGCAGGGCGGGTACGGGTCGGCGCAGGCGTTCGTGGACGGGCTCGGTCCGGCGCTGTGGGTGGGCGCGGGGGTCGTGGCGGTGGCGGCGATCGCCGCGGCGCTGCTCCCCGGGCGGGCCGCGGCGCCCCGCGAGGCGGCCGAGCTGCCGGTACGGGAGCTGGTGGGCTGAGGGCTCAATACGGGAGCCGGTGGGCTGAGCGTCCGGTGCGGGGGGGGGGGGGGGGGGGGGGGGGGGGGGGGGGCGCCGCCGCGGCCCCCCCGCGGCGGGCCGCCCCGCCGCCCCC
>NZ_JBITHR010000017.1:0-182918 GCF_044458185.1 Streptomyces sp. NPDC050485
CCCGCACCAGCCACTTCGCAGCACTTCGCCCCGCCGAGCTCACGCTCGACGGGGCGAAGTAGAACCAGCCCCCCCCGGATTAACCAACAGCATCCATCAGGTGCGGGGGCGGTGCGCAGACCCGGCTCAGCTGGGGTTGGGGTCGATCGTCACGGTGCGCTCGGCGGTGGTCTTGCCGCGCAGGGCGGTCTGCATGGCGTGCGCCACGTCGTCCGCCGACACCTCGTGCTTCTGGCCGTCACCCTTGAGGATCATGACGCCCTTGAACGTGCTGCCGAGCAGCTCGGTGATCGCCTTCTTGTCGTAGACCTCGATCAGCTTCCCGTCGATCGGCTTCATCGAAAGGATCTTGGGGAGCGACTTCGCGGGGCCGAAGTCGATGTGCTTGCCACCCGCCTTGATCGTGACGAGTCCGGACATCGCGGGCTGCGCGAACTCCTTCATCGCCCGGTCGATCTCGGCCTGGGTGACGGTGGGCTGGTGGTCCGAGACGGGCAGCGCCACCGCGTCCGCCTTGCCGGTCTGGACCTGGGTCCGGTACGCGTCCTTCACCGAGATCATCGAGCGGTTCACATCGAGGGACTTGCCCGCCTTGCCCGGTACGGCGACGGCCTTGCCCGGAACGAACTTGATGGTGCCGTCCGTCGCCGAGCCGGAGGCCCCCGCGAGGTCGGTCAGCGCGACGCCGAGCTTCTCCTGGTCCACCGGGATCACCGGCTCGGCCACCCGCTTGCCGCCGAACAGCGAGCCGATGACGGACACCGGGTTGTAGTCGCTGCCCGAGGCGGCCCGCACGGTGGCCTGGCTGTCCAGCGAGAGGCCCGCGATCTCCGGCCTCAGCTGCTCCTGCTTGCCGTCGACGGTGAGGTGCAGCGGCTGGGCGGCACGCTTGCCGAGCGTCTGGTCCAGCTTGGCGACGGCCGCCTCCCTGGTGCCGCCGCCGATGTCGACACCGAGGACGGTGGTGCCCTTGGGCACCTCGGAGTGGTTGAGGACCAGACCCGCGCCGTACGCGACACCGGCCAGGACGACCAGGCCGCCACCGATCAGGGCCAGCTTGGAGCGGCCCTTCTTCGCGGGGGCGGCGGACGCACCGGTACGGGCCGGCGGGCCGGGGGGCTCGGACTCGGCGGAGTCGGGGTCCGGGGGCGGCGTGAGGTGCGGGCCGCCGGGGCCGGACATGCCGGGCGGGTAGGACGCGCCGCGGTGCTCCGGCGGGACGACCGGGATGCCACTGGTGAGCGTGTCACCGGAGACGTGACCGCCGGGCGCGGGCACGGATACCGCGGGATTGACGGCCGGGCTGGCGAGCGGGTTGCCCACGGACTGCGTGAACGGGCTGGGCGCCGGGGGCTGCGGGGTGAGGATCGCCGTGTCGTCGGACATGACGGGAACGGCACCCGTCCCGCCGGGGGCGAAGGGGTGGACTCCGCCACCGCCCTGCCCCGGCTCCTGCCCGGGACGAAGACCGTTGCCGCGCCCCTGGCTCATGCCCTGGTTCATGCCGGAGCCGATGCCCATGCCCATGCCCTGGCCCGCGCCCTGGCCCATGCCCATGCCCTGACCGCGAGCCGGATCCTGGCCGGGCCGGAAGCCGTCGCCGCGGCCCTGGTCCCGCCCGGGACGAAGACCCTCGGAACCGGGACGCAGCCCATCACCGCGCCCCGAATCCGGACCGGGACGCAGACCGTCGCCGCGCCCCATGTCCGGTCCCTGGCGCAGACCTTCGCCCGCCCCGCGCCCCAAGTCGGAGCGCTGGCCCGGGAGTTGACCGGCGTCCGCACCGCGGCCCGGGTTCTGGGAGAGGGCCGCGCCCTGCCCCATGCCCGCGCGGTTGCCGACCGGCCGGGTCGGCAGCGCGGCGTTTCCGGTGACGGGTCCCGTGGTGGGCCCGGACGGCAGCGCGGGACGCGCCCCCTCCGAGCCGTCGCGGCCGCCCGCGCCGTTCGCGCCGTCCGAGAAGTACGGGAGGTCGGGCCGCGGGGTGCCGGACGGCGGGGTCGCCGAAGCGCCCGGGGCCGCCGCGGACTTGCGCGGGGCGAACCAGTCGCTGGCGGGCCGCTCGTCGGCGCCCGGCTCCGCCGGCTCGGCCTCGGGCGTCTCGGGTCTGGCCACCGAACCGGTGCGCTCGCTCACGCTTTCCGCGCTCGCCGCCTTGGCGGCATCGCTCATGGGCGTGCGCATGACGACCGGCGGAATGGGGCGTGAGCCCGGGATGTTGATCCGGATCCGCGTCGTCAGCGTGGTCTCGGTCTTGGGCTGGTCCGGCTCGGCGGCGACTTCAGGAGCGTCCTGGCCCGCGGGCGACGGGGTCCCGTACGGCGGGGTACCCGACGGGTACGCGGCTGCGCCCCGCCCCTGCGGGCCGGAGGACGAACTGTCAGTTTCACGACTCAAGGCTGGTTCACTCCCGATTGGCTCCGCCACCCGGTCTCGTTCACGTGGTCCCTCTGTACGGGCGGCTCGGCGGCGCGCACCACCATACTGGCCGCCGCGTTCACGTTCCGGGCGGCCCGGAGAAGGCGCGCCCCGTCCTCTTCTACTGCGTCGGCGTGCCTGCGCACGTCACTCGCCAAGTCGGGCCGCCGGCCCGCCCGGTTGTACGAATTGGCCGATCGTGGCGCAGATCACAGCGGCGAGCATGCCACCCAGGAGGAAGACATACGACCCGATTCCGGCACCGAAGATGAAGTCGCCCTCCGGACGCGAGGTGGTGAGCAGGACGACGGCGACCAGCCAGCCGGCCGCGGGTGCCCCCGCTCCGCCCCGGCCGCCCGTCAGTTGCGTACCGGCGTAGAAGAGCCCGGCGGCCCCGGCGAGGGACAGCAGCAGGCCGCCGGGGAACCAGGCGGCCTGGACCAGCGCTCCGGCCGCTCCGACGACCGCCCCGAGAACAATGAGGAGCAGATGCACGGCGATCCGCACCGCGCCGCTACCCAATCCGGCGTTCGTACTCGTACGCGTACCCGTACTCATGCGCCCACACCTTCGAACAGGTCGTGCTCGCGACCGGCCCCGGCCCCGCTCTCACCGGCCGCCAACTGGTAGTACTCGGTGGTGAAGATCGGCTGGGCCAGGTCGTTGGAGAGCGCGAAGTAGGGCCCCCGTACGGTGATCTGGGTCTCGTGCGCGCGCATCGCCGCGCTCTTGGCTGCCGCGTACGCACTGCCGTCGATCTCGGCCGTGATGTCCGACTCGTCCACCACGCCCGGGACGTCGTCGATGGCGGAGATGCCGGGGAAATCCGGGTTCGCGGCGCGGAGTTCGGCGAAGGCGTGCTCGGCGACCGGGCGGGGCACCCGGTTCCAGTAGATCTTCGCGATGCCGTGCGGTTCGCCCAGGTCGTGGCGGTAGGCGGACTCCGCGGCGAGTTCGGCGGCGCGCATCGCGACGCGGTGCGCCTGGATGTGGTCGGGGTGCCCGTAGCCGCCGTCGGGGTCGTACGTGACGAGGACCTGCGGGCGCACCGAGCGAATCACCTCTACGAGGTACGCGGCCGCTTCGTCCACCTCCGCGTTCCAGAAGGCGCCCGCGCGGTGGTTCTGCTCGACGCCCATCATCCCGGAGTCGCGGAACCGGCCGGGGCCGCCGAGGAACCGGTGGTCGCCGACGCCGAGTTCCTTCATCGCGGCGGCGAGTTCACCGATGCGGTGGGCGCCGAGGCCGCCCTCCCGGTCGGGCGCGAGGTGGGCCAGGCTCGGCGGGATGACCTCGCCCTCTTCGCCGAGGGTGCAGGTCACCAGGGTGACCTGGGCGCCCTCGGCGGCGTACTTGGCCATGGTGGCGCCGTTGTTGATCGACTCGTCGTCCGGGTGCGCGTGCACCAGGAGGAGGCGGCGGGCGGGGAATTCCGACATGGGCCCAGCCTACGAGGCCGGGGCCGCCACCGCGCCGGCCGTCGCCCGGGCGCCACCGGGATCGGCCGGTACCGTCCGTATCAGAACTTGATTCCGCCGATCATTCCGGCGACATTGCTGGTGACCTGGCTGATCGTGGGGGCGATGGAGGAACTCGCCAGGTAGAAGCCGAGCAGCATGCAGACCACCGCGTGTCCGGCCTTCAGCCCGGATTTCCGGACCAGCAGGAAGACGACGATCGCCAGCAGCACCACCGCCGAAATCGAGAGTGCCACGGCGGTTCACCTCCATCTGTTCCAGTGGATCGGACGGACCGGACCCAGCAGTGCGCATACAGCAGCAGGTTCATACCCACTCAGCGCTACGGATCATAACTATCCGTGGGAAGGCATTAATCGGGGCATGGGCGCACAAGGGGCGCACGCACGGCACGCACGGCGGGTTGGGCCCGGGGGGACTAGGTTCCCCTCATGACGACCACTGCATCCAGGCACCCACAGGACCCCGGGCAGCTCTCGTTCCCCCGGCACTCGGCACGCACCCAGCGCTTCACGCTCGGCGCGCCCCGCGCCTTCACCATCGCGCCGGACGGCGAGCGGGTCGTCTTCCTGCGCTCGGCCGGCGGCTCCGAACGCAGCAACCGGCTCTGGGTGCTCGACCTGGCACGCGGCGCCGCGGAGCGAGTCGCGGCCGACCCCGACGCCCTGCTCGGCGGGCACGGCGAACGGCTCTCCGCGCAGGAGCGCGCCCGGCGCGAACGCAGCCGGGAGGGTTCGGCCGGAATCGTCGCCTACGCCACCGACGCGGCCGTGGAGCTCGCCGCGTTCGCCCTCTCCGGACGCCTGTTCACCGCCGAGCTGCGCGCCGGGACCGCCCGCGAACTGCCGGCCCGGGGCCCGGTGCTCGACCCCCGCCCCTCCCCCGACGGCCGCCACGTGGCCTATGTGGCGCGGGGTGCGCTGCGGGTCGTCGGGGCCGAGGGCGAGGGCGACCGGGCGCTCGCCGAGCCGGAGTCGCCCGAAGTGACGTACGGGCTCGCGGAGTTCATCGCCGCCGAGGAGATGGCGCGCTCGCGCGGTCACTGGTGGAGCCCCGACTCGGACCGGCTGCTCGTCGCCCGCGCGGACGAGACGGGCGTGCGCCGCTGGTGGATCGCCGACCCGGCCAACCCCGGCGAGGAGCCCGCACGGGTCGCCTATCCGGCGGCCGGCACGCCCAACGCCGAGGTGCGGCTCTTCGTGTACGCGCTCGACGGCGCCCGTACCGAGATCGTCTGGGACCGGGCCCGCCACCCCTACCTCGCCCGGGTGCACTGGTCGTCGGACGGGGCGCCGCTGCTGCTCGTCCAGTCCAGGGACCAGCGCACCCAGCTCCACCTCGCCGTGGACCCGGAGTCGGGCGCGACCCGCACCGTGCACGTCGACGAGGACCCCGACTGGCTCGAACTCCTTCCGGGCGGGCCGGCCTGGGCGCCCGACGGCCGTCTGGTGCGGATTGCCGACGAGGGCGGGGCGCGCGTCCTGGCGGTCGGCGACCGGACCCTGACCGGGCCGCAGTTGCAGGTCAGGGCGGTGCTCGACATCGGCGGCAGCGATGTGCTGATCTCCGCGTCGGCAGGCGAGAAGGCACCCGCCGCCGCCTCCGGTGCCCCCGAGACCGGCGAAATCCATGTGTACCGGGTCAATGAGCTGGGTACGGAACGCGTCTCGGACGGCGCCGGCGTCCACTCGGCCGTCCGCTCCGGCGCGGTCACCGTGCTCAGTTCGGCGCGGCCCGACCGGCCGGGGACGGTCGTCCGAGTGCTGCGGGACGGCAAGGAACTGGCCAAGATCGCCTCGTACGCGGACGAACCTGGCCTCGCGGTGCGGCTCCGGCTCACCGAAGGGGGCGCACGGCGGATCCCATGCGCCGTGCTGCTCCCGGCCCACTACCGCGAGTCGGACGGGCCGCTGCCGGTACTGATGGATCCGTACGGCGGGCCGCACGGACAGCGGGTGCTGGCCGCGCACAACGCGCACCTCGCCTCCCAGTGGTTCGCCGACCAGGGCTTCGCGGTGGTCGTCGCCGACGGCCGCGGCACCCCGGGCCGCTCCCCGGCGTGGGAGAAGTCGATCAGGGACGACTTCACGCTCGCGCTCGACGACCAGATCGAGGCGCTGCACGGACTGGCGGGTGCCTACCCGCTGGACCTCGGGCGGGTGGCGATGCGGGGCTGGTCCTTCGGCGGCTATCTGTCCGCGCTGGCCGTGCTGCGGCGGCCGGACGTCTTCCACGCGGGCATCGCGGGGGCGCCGGTGGTGGACTGGGAGCTGTACGACACCCACTACACGGAGCGCTACCTGGGACTGCCGTCCGCGTCCCCGGAGGTCTACCGCTCCAACTCCCTTGTCTCCTCGGGCGAGTTGACGCGACCGGCGAATCCGGCCCGCCCCCTGATGGTCATCCACGGCATGGCGGACGACAACGTGGTGGCGGCGCACACCCTTCGGCTGTCCTCGGCGCTCCTCGCCGCGGGCCACCCCCACGAGGTGCTTCCCCTGACGGGCGTGACCCACATGACCCCCCAGGAGCGGGTGGCCGAAAACCTGCTGCTGCTCCAAGTCGACTTCCTGCGCAGGTCGTTGGGGCTGCACCGGAGCTAACTGACGGCCGGCCGGGCAACACGGTGTCGCCCGGCCGGCCACGGCACCCGCACGGCCGTACGATGCCCAGAGTGACGTGTCCGTATATCGGGGATGCGACCGTCAAGTTGCTTGTGTGTTACGGAAGTTGATGGATATTTAGCGCCAGATTCCGGATATGCCGGAAGCCTGTCAAGCACGCGTCCGCACCAAAGAGAGAAATCTTCCGCCAAGTTAATCGATGAGTTCACCCCGGCCCGCCCAAACCCCTTGACGCACACCGCCGCACGCATGAATGTTCCCGTCAACAAATGACGCCATGCGGCGCTGCTGAAACCTTCCGGCGCGGGGGGCAATGCGAAATGACGAGTTCCACAAGAGCTGCCATGGAGCCGACTGATCCACTCCCCGGAGAGGGCGACGACCCCGAAGCGGCCAGCGGTATCGAAGCGAAGACCAGTGAACTTGTCGGACGCTCACCCGGGCGTCTCGCGTGGATCCGGTTCAAACGCGACAAGGTCGGAATCCTGTGCGCCTTTACGGTGCTCGGATTCATCGTGATCGCGCTGGCCGCCCCACTCATCTCCAAGCTGTACGGCAAGGATCCGTACCAGCTGTACGGACAGGACCGCGGGCTGCTGAACGACTACGGCATTCCGCTCAAGCCCAACGGCGGTATCGACGGGAACTTCTGGTTCGGCCTCGAACCGAAGCTGGGCCGCGACGTGTTCACGCTGCTGATCTACGGCATCCGCACCTCGCTGCTCATCGCCCTCGCGGTCACCGTGGTCGCGGTCGTCATCGGGGTGCTCATCGGCCTGGTCCAGGGCTACCTGGGCGGCCGGACCGACTACTTCCTCGGCCGGTTCTCGGACCTGATGCTGTCCTTCCCGCAGCAGCTCTTCTTCATCGCCTTCACCCCGGTGATCGTGGCCCTGTTCGTCTCGCCCACCGAGGAGGAGCCGGCCTACGTCCGGGTGGTGGCGCTGATCCTGGTGCAGCTGATCCTCGGCTGGATGACGATCGGCCGGCTCATCCGGGCCCAGGTGCTCTCGCTGCGCGAACGCGAGTTCATCGAGGCGGCCCGGCTCAGCGGCGCCTCCGGCTGGCGGATCATCCGCAAGGAGCTGCTGCCCAACATCTGGTCGACCGTGCTGGTGCAGGCGACGTTGCTGCTGCCGGTCAACGTCACCGCCGAGGCGGGGCTCTCCTACCTCGGCGTCGGGGTCCACAGCCCCACTCCGGACTGGGGCCTGCTCTTCCAGTCCGGAGCCACGTACTACGACTCCGATCTCACCTTCATGTTCTTCCCCGGCATCGCGATGGTCGTCTTCGTCGTCGCGTTCAACCTGCTCGGGGATTCGGTCCGGGACGCTCTCGACCCCAAGACCGTGCGCTGAAGTCCGATCATCCTGACAGGCAGGAATCCATGAGAAAAAACAAGGCGCGCCAGGTTTCCGCGGTTCTCGCGGTGGGGGCACTGGCGCTGACGGCCGCCTGCAGCAGCGGCGGAGCCGACAACGGCAAGGCTCCCGGCGGGGGCAAGAAGGCCGAGGTGCAGAACTTCGGGGTGGGCACCAAGGCCGACTCCACCGGCCCGGCCGTCGCGGTCGACGGCGCCAAGCCCGGCGGCACCGCGTACAGCCTCGACCAGACCGGCTTCGACTACCTCGACCCGGGCCAGCAGTACGTGAGCGACCAGCTCTCGGTGCAGTTGCTCTACAACCGCTCGCTCACCGGCTACAAGATCGACCCGAAGACCGGCAAGACGGTCGTCGTCGGCGACCTGGCCACCGACACCGGCACCCCCTCCGACGGCTCGAAGACCTGGACGTACACCCTGAAGGACGGGGTGAAGTTCGAGGACGGCACGCCGGTCACCACGAAGGACATCAAGTACGGCATCGAGCGGCTCTTCGCCGACTACCAGACGCAGGGACCGCAGTACGTCCAGAAGTGGATCTACGGCCCCGACTACCGCAAGCAGTACGCCGGTCCGTACGACGGCAAGGAGATCCCGGACGCGCAGATCGCCACCCCCAACGACAAGACGATCGTCTTCCACTTCCTCCAGCCGCACGCGGACACCCCGTACGCGATGGCGATGCCCAACATCTCGCCGGTCCCCAAGGCCAAGGACGACAAGCAGAAGTACAACAACCACCCGGTCGCCACCGGCCCGTACAAGATCGCGGACTACAAGCCGGGCAAGTCGCTCACGTTTGAGCGCAACACCAACTGGGACCCGAAGACCGACCCGATCCGCAACGCCTACCCGGACAAGTGGGAGTTCCAGCTCGGCATCCAGGAGCCGGGTCTGACCAACCGGCTCGCCGCCGACACCAGCACCGACAAGTACGCCATCGACATGGCGAACTCGGCGGACCCGTCGAAGATGCAGACGCTGACCTCGGACCCGCAGTACAAGAACCGGACGGTCAACGAGTACCAGCCGTACGTCGAGGTGTTCAACATCAACGCCAAGCGGATCAAGGACCCGAAGGTCCGCCAGGCGCTGGCGTACGCGTTCCCGATGCAGCAGGTCCAGCAGGCCTTCGGCGGCGGCGCGCAGGGCGACCTCGGCACCACGCTGCTCAGCCCGACCGTGGCCGGCTGGCAGAAGTTCGACCCGTTCGGCAAGCTCGCCAAGCCCATGGGTGACCCCGACAAGTCGCTGGCGCTCCTGAAGCAGGCGGGCGTCACCACCCCGTACAAGATCTCGCTGGCCTACGCCAACACCCCGAAGTGGGACAACGTCACGCTGACCATCCAGAAGGCGCTGGAGAAGGCCGGCTTCAAGGTCGAGCGCAAGGCGGTCGACCCGACCACGTACTACACCGTGGTCGGCAAGCTGGACACCCCGTACGACATGTACCGCACCGGCTGGGGCGCGGACTGGCCCAACGGCTCGACGGTCGTCCCGCCGACCATGGACGGGCGCAACCTGATGGACGGCACCAACAACTACTCGTTCATGAACGACCCGAAGGTCAACTCCGAGATCGACCGCATCAACCAGATCACGGACCTGACCAAGCAGGCCGACGAGTGGCGGACGCTCGCCGAGTACGTGCTGCAGAACGACACGTCGCAGATTCCGTTCATCTTCGACAAGTACTTCAACCTGCACGGTTCCGGTCTCGGTGGCGTCACCTACAACGAGATCTACGGGACGATCAACCCGAATACGATCTTCGTGAAGCAGTAGCACGTGCGGCTCGGTTTCCCCGGCCCGGCGTCGGGCCGGGGAAACCGCATAGCGACGGAAGAGTCAGCCGATGTTCCGTTTCCTGGTGCGCCGCGTGCTCGGTGCCATGGTCATCCTGGTGTTGATCAGCATGATCACCTATTTCCTCTTCTTCTTCCTGCCCTCCGACCCGGCTCTGCTCTCCTGTGGAAAGCAGTGTGATCCACAGAACGTGGCACTGATCCGGAAGAACCTCGGGCTCAACCTGCCGATCTGGACGCAGTACTGGCATTACATGGTGGGTATATTCGCCGGCCGCCACATGCCCATCGGTGACTGCCCGGCACCCTGTTTCGGCTATTCCTTCGCCAATCAGCAGCCGGTCTGGGGCACGATCGCCGACAGCTACCCGACGACGCTGACGCTGGCCGTCGGCGGCTCGGCGGTCTTCCTCACCATCGGGGTCTCGCTCGGCCTCGTCTCGGCCTGGCGCCAGGGCACGGTCTTCGACCGCATCGCCAGCTCCACCTCGCTGCTCGGGCAGTCGGTGCAGATCTACTTCATCGGCCCGCTCGCGATCCTGTTCCTCTCCACCAAGCTGGGCTGGCTCGACCGGGGCCACGACGTGGACTGGAAGCACGACGCCTGGGGTTCGGTCACCGGCATGATCCTGCCGTGCCTGGTCCTGTCGGTGATCTTCTGGTCCAACTACAGCCGCCAGACCCGCTCGTTGATGGTCGAGCAGCTGTCGGAGGACCACATCAGGGCGGCCCGCGCCAAAGGCATGTCGTCCCGCTACGTGTTCCTGCGGTACGCGCTGCGCGGCGCGATGGCCACCATCATCACCATCTTCGGCGTGGACCTGAGTGCGGTGCTCGGCGGCGCGATCATCACCGAGGTCACCTTCGGTCTGCACGGCCTGGGGCTGCTCTCGGTGCAGGCCGTGCTGCGCAGCGACCTGCCGCTGGAGATGGCCGTCATGCTCATCGGCGCCACCCTGATCGTCGTCTGCAACATCGTCGTCGACCTGGCGTACGCCTTCATCGACCCCCGGATCAGGCTCACTTGAGGCCCGCAGACCCACAGGAGATGCGCCCCGTGTCCACCTTGAGCCAGACCGCCGCCGCACCGGCCGCCGAGCCGGCCTCCGCCTTCCTCTCGATCCGGGACCTGTACGTCCACTTCGCCACCGAGGACGGCACCGTCAAGGCCGTCGACGGTCTCTCCTTCGATCTGGAACGCGGCTCCACGCTGGGCATCGTCGGCGAGTCGGGCTCCGGCAAGTCGGTGACCAACCTGGCGATCCTGGGGCTGCACAACCCGCGCAACACCACGATCCGGGGCGAGATCCTGCTCGACGGGCAGGAGTTGACCGGCGCCACCGAGCGGCAGCTGAACCGGCTGCGCGGCAAGAAGATGGCGATGGTCTTCCAGGACTCGCTGGCCGCGCTCTCGCCGTTCTACACGGTGGGCCGGCAGATCGCCGAGCCCCTCATGAAGCACACCGGCGCCTCCCGGCGGGAGGCGCGGGCGCGGGCCGTGGACATGCTGCGCAAGGTCGGCATCCCGCAGCCCGAACTGCGCGTCGACGACTACCCGCACCAGTTCTCCGGCGGCATGCGCCAGCGCGCGATGATCGCGATGGCGCTGGTCTGCGACCCGGACCTGGTGATCGCCGACGAGCCCACCACCGCGCTCGACGTGACGGTCCAGGCGCAGATCCTCGACCTGCTCAAGGACCTCCAGCAGGAGACCGGTTCGGCGATCATCATCATCACCCACGACCTGGGGGTGATCGCCAAGACCGCCGACCACGTGATGGTGATGTACGCGGGCCGCTGCGTGGAGCGCGGCACCGTCAAGGAGGTCATGCGGCGGCCCCAGCACCCCTACAGCTGGGGGCTGCTCAGCTCCATCCCGCGCCTGGACTCCGCCGTGGACAGCCCGCTGGTGCCGATCCCCGGCACCCCGCCGAGCCTGCTCTCGCCACCGCCCGGCTGCCCCTTCCACCCCCGGTGCGGCTTCACCGGCGAGGTGGCGGACGGGGCCTGCCGCACCGTCCGGCCCGATCTGCCGGAGGACCAACGACGCGGCGCGGCCTGCCACTTGACGGCCGAACAGACGGAAGCCGTCTTCACCGAGCAGATCCGCCCCCGGCTGCGCTGACAAGGATGCGGGACATCGCCATGAGTGAGAAAGCCACCAGCCTCGCCAAGCCGCCCGGCCAGGAGCCCGCGCCCAGGGCCGGCGCCACCGGCCCGCTGCTCGAAGTGACCGGCCTCGCCAAGTACTTCCCGATCACCATGGGGTTCCTCATCAAGCGGCACGTCGGCGACGTGCGCGCGGTGGACGGGATCGACCTCAGCATCGGGCCGGGCGAGACGCTCGGCCTGGTCGGCGAGTCCGGCTGCGGCAAGTCGACCACCGGCCGCCTGGTCACCCGCCTCCTGGAACCCACCGCCGGAAAGGTCGTCTACGCAGGCCAGGACATCACCCACGCCTCCCGCCGGGCGCTCGCGCCGATCAGGTCCGAGATCCAGATGATCTTCCAGGACCCGTACGCCTCGCTCAATCCGCGCCAGACGGTCGGCGACATCGTCGCCAACCCGATGGTGGTCAACGGCATCAAGCCGCCCGGCGGCGTCGAGCGCCGGGTCCGCGAACTCCTGGAAACCGTCGGCCTCAACCCGGAGCACTACAACCGCTTCCCGCACGAGTTCTCCGGCGGCCAGCGCCAACGCATCGGTGTGGCCCGCGCGTTGGGCATGGAACCGAAACTGATCGTGGCCGACGAGCCGGTCTCCGCGCTCGACGTGTCGATCCAGGCACAGGTGGTCAACCTGCTCCAGGAGCTCCAGCGGGAGCTGGACATCGCCTTCCTCTTCATCGCCCACGACCTGGCGATCGTGCGGCACTTCTCGCAGCGGGTCGCCGTGATGTACCTGGGCCGGATCGTCGAGGTCGGCGACCGCGAGTCGATCTACCAGCGCCCGCGCCACCCGTACACCCACGCGCTGCTCTCGGCGGTGCCGGAGGCGGTGGTGGACGAGGAGGGCGAGGGCCGCGAGCGCATCCGGCTTGCCGGCGACGTGCCCTCGCCGGTGAACCCGCCGTCCGGCTGCCGGTTCCGCACCCGCTGCTGGAAGGCGCGGGACAAGTGCGCCGCCGAGACTCCCCCTCTGGTACGCGTCGAAGGCAACCGGGAGGGCCACCTGACGGCATGTCACTTCCCGGAGGATCCGACGCTTGCGGCCCGGGACGCGGACGTGGTCCTCGACCCGGCACTGCTCGCGATCGAGGAGGCACCACCGGACACCCCCTAACCCGCGCCCGGCCCCTCCCCCTCCACCGGCACCACCCGCTTCTCCTCCGCGAAGTGGCACGACGAAGGGTGGTGCGCGGGGCCCTGAATCAGCCGGAACTCGGCCGGCACGGCGAGCAGGGGCACCTCCAGCGCGCACCGCTCCTGCGCCTTCCAGCACCGGGTGCGGAAGGGGCAGCCGGACGGCGGGTTCGCGGGGGACGGCACGTCACCGGTCAGCAGGATCCGTTCGCGGTGCGCGCGCGCCGACGGGTCCGGGACCGGGACGGCCGAGAGCAGCGCCTGGGTGTACGGGTGCGTGGGGTGCTCGTAGATCTCCTCGTCGCGACCGATCTCGACGATCCGGCCCAGATACATCACCCCGACCCGGTCGGAGATGTGCCGCACGATGGACAGGTCGTGGGCGATGAACACGTACGACAGCGAGAACTCGTTCTGCAGCCGGTCGAGCAGGTTCACGACCTGCGCCTGCACCGACACGTCGAGCGCGGAGACCGGTTCGTCCGCGACGATGATCTCCGGCTGGAGGGCCAGCCCCCGTGCGATGCCGATGCGTTGGCGCTGGCCGCCGCTGAACTGGTGCGGGTAGCGGTTGATGTACTCGGGGTTGAGCCCCACCACGTCGAGCAGGTCCTGGACCTTCTTCCGGCGGTTCCCCTTCGGCGCGACCTCCGGGTGGATCTCGTACGGCTCCCCGATGATGTCGCCGACCGTCATGCGCGGGTTGAGGGAGGTGTACGGGTCCTGGAAGACCATCTGGATGTTGCGGCGCACGGCCTTGAGGGCCCGGCCCGACATCTCGGTGATGTCCTCGCCCTTGTACTTGATCTGCCCGGAGGTCGGCCGTTCCAGGTTGACCAGCATCTTCGCCACGGTCGACTTGCCGCAGCCGGACTCGCCCACGATGCCGAGCGTCTCGCCGGCCGCCAGGTCGAAGGAGACCCCGTCGACCGCCTTGACCGCGCCGATCTGCTTCTTGAAGAGGATGCCCTGGGTCAGCGGGTAGTGCTTGACCAGGTCCCGGACCTCCAGAATGGCCTCAGCCATCGAGGGTCTCCTTCCAGAAGAAGCACGCGCTCTGCCGGTCCTCGGCCACCTCGAACAGCGGCGGTACGTCGGTACGGCAGATGTCCTGGGCCAGCGGGCAGCGCGGGTTGAAGGCGCAGCCCGGCGGGATGTGCATCAGGTTCGGCGGCAGGCCCTTGATCGCGTACAGTTCCTGGCCCTTCTGGTCCAGGCGCGGGATCGACTCAAGCAGGCCCTTGGTGTACGGATGCGCCGGCGCCCGGTAGATCTGGTGGACCGGGGCCTGCTCGACGATGCGGCCCGCGTACATCACCGCGATCTTGTCGGCGACATCGGCGACCACGCCCAGGTCGTGGGTGATCAGGATGAGCCCCATGTTCAGCTCGCGCTGCAACTCGGCCAGCAGGTCCATGACTTGGGCCTGGACGGTGACGTCGAGGGCGGTGGTCGGCTCGTCCGCGATGATCAGGGACGGTTCCAGGGCCATCGCCATCGCGATCATGATGCGCTGGCGCATGCCGCCGGAGAACTGGTGCGGGTACTGGCCGACGCGCTCCTTGGCGGCGGGGATGCGCACCCGGTCCATCAGCTCGACGGCCTTGGCCCTGGCGTCCTTGCGCGACATGCCGCGGTGGACGGTGAACATCTCGGCGAGCTGGTCTCCCACACTGAGCACGGGGTTCAGCGAGGACAGCGCGTCCTGGAAGATCATGGCCATCTTGGAGCCGCGGATCCTGCGCCGCTCGTCCTCCTTGAGCGTGAGCAGGTCCTGGCCCTGGAAGATGATCTCGCCGCCGGCGATCCGTCCCGGCGGCATGTCCAGGATCCCCATCACGGCCTGCGCGGTGACGGACTTCCCGGAGCCGGACTCGCCGAGCACGGCCAGCGTCTCGCCCGCCTCCACCGAGTAGTTGACCCCGTTGACGGCCTTGGCCACGCCGTCCCGGGTCTTGAACTCCACGTGCAGATCGCGCACTTCGAGCAGCATGGTCCGGCTCCTCAACGCAGCTTGGGGTCGAGGGCGTCGCGCACCGCGTCGCCGAGCATGATGAACGCGAGCACCGTGATCGCCAGCGCACCGGCCGGCCAGAGCAGCATGTGCGGGGCGTTGCGGATGTACTGGGATGCGGCCGAGATGTCGATGCCCCAGGAGACGGTGGGCGGCTTCAGGCCGACGCCGAGGTAGGAGAGCGTCGCTTCGAGCGCGATGAACGTACCGAGCGCGATGGTCGCCACCACGATGACGGGGGCGACCGCGTTGGGCGCGATGTGGCGCAGCAGCATCCGGGAGTTGGAGGCGCCGAGCGCGCGGGCCGCCTGGACGTAGTCGTTCTGTTTGGCGGTGATGACCGAGCCGCGCGCGATGCGGGCGATCTGCGGCCAGCCGAGCAGGATCATGAAGCCGATGACCGGCCAGACGGTGGTGGAGGTGATCACCGAAAGGAAGACGAGGCCGCCGAGGACCACGGGGATGCCGAAGAAGATGTCGGTGACGCGGGAGAGCAGCGCGTCCCAGCCGCCGCCGAAGAACCCGGCGAGGCCGCCGACGACCGAGCCGAACAGGGCGACGCCGACGGTGGTGCACACGCCGACGGTGACCGAGGCGCGGGCGCCGTGGACCGTACGCGTGTAGACGTCGCAGCCCTGGCCGTCGTAGCCGAAGGGGTGGCCCGGCGCGGAGCCCAGCTGGGCCTTGGCGAGGTCGCACCGGAGCGGGTTGCCCGACGCGATCAGCGACGGCCAGATCGCGATGACCAGCAGGAACAGGATGACGAGACCGGCGACGATGAAGACGGGGTTGCGGCGCAGATCCCGCCAGGCGTCCGACCACAGCGAGCGCGGCTTCTCGGCGGGCCCGGTGCCCAGGGGGCCGCCCGGGCCCCGTCCGCCGGAGGCGGCCGATGGCGGCTGCTCCAGGGTGGTGGCCTCGCTCGCCGCGAGGTCCATCGCACCGCCGGCCCCCGTCGCGGCGATCGCTCCGTCGTCGAAAGGCTCAGGCATAGCGGATCCTCGGGTCGAGTACGGCGTACAGGAGGTCGACGATGAGGTTGGCGATCAGGAAGACAAGCACGAGCACGGTCACGAAGCCGACCACGGTCTGGGTGCTCTGGCGCAGGATGCCCTGGTAGAGCTGGTAGCCGACGCCGTGGATGTTGAAGATCCGCTCGGTGACGATCGCACCGCCCATCAGCGCGCCGACGTCGGTGCCGATGAAGGTGACCACGGGGATCAGCGAATTGCGCAGCAGGTGCCTGGTGATCACCCGCCGTCGCGGCAGGCCCTTGGCGACGGCGGTGCGCACGTAGTCGGCGCGGGCGTTCTCGGCGATGGACGTCCTGGTGAGCCGGGTGACGTACGCGAGCGACACGGACGCCAACACCAGCCCGGGGAGCAGGAGTTCGTTGAACGGCGCCTCCGGGGACACCGTCGGCCTGATGGCGCCCCACTCGACACCGAGCAGCAGTTGCAGCAGCAGTCCGGTGACGAAGACGGGGATGGCGATGACGACGAGGGTGAGCATCAGGACGACGGTGTCGACGGGCCGGCCGCGCCGCAGCCCGGTGACCACGCCGAGGCTGATGCCGATGACGATCTCGAAGATGATCGCCACGATGGTCAGCCGGATGGTGACGGGGAAGGCGGCGGACATCAGCTCGGTGACCTTCTGCCCGTTGAACGCGGTCCCGAAGTCGCCGGTGAACACGTTCCCCATGTACGTCAGGTACTGCTGCCACACCGGCTTGTCGAGGCCGAACTCCCTCTTGAGCTGGGCGGCGGTGGCGGGGTCACAGGCCTTGTCGCCGCAGAGCCCGGCGATCGGATCCCCCATCACGTTGACCATCAGGAAGATCAGCAGGGTGGCGCCGAAGAAGACCGGGATCATCTGGAGCAGACGCCGGATCACATACCGTCCCATGGGGCCCTCCGGGGGTCGTCGGAACTCGCAAGGGGCGCGGCCCGGCGCCGCTGAGAGCGCCGGGCCGTCCGCCGCGCGGCGTCAGCTGACCTTGATCTGGTCGTAGACCGGCACGCTGAAGGGGTTCAGCGAGACGTTGGAGACGCGGGAGGAGTAGCCGGCGCTGCCGTTCTGGTACCAGAGGGGGATGGCGCCCATCTGGTCCCGCAGCACCCCTTCGGCCTGTTGGAAGTCGGCGACCGCCTTCGCCTTGTCGGTCTCGGCGTTGGCCTGGTCGATGAGCTTGTCGAACTCGGCGTTGGTCCACTTGCCGTCGTTGGAGGAGGCGCCGGTGTAGTAGAGCGGCTGCAGGAAGTTCTGGATCAGCGGGTAGTCCATCTGCCAGCCCGCCCGGAACGGGCCGCTCATCTTGGACTGGGTGATCTGGCTGCGGAAGTCGGCGAAGGTGCCGACCGGGTTGCCCACACACGCCTTGTCGTTGCCCAGCGCGTTGTTGACGCTGTTGCAGATGGCGTCGACCCATTCCTTGTGCGAGCCGGTGTCCGCGTTGTACGAGATCTTCAGCTGCCCGCCGGGGATGCCGCCGCCCTCGGTGATGAGCTTCTTCGCCTCGGTGGGGTTGTAGGTGCAGGCGGCGCCGCAGAGCCCGGCCTTGTAGCCGCCGCTGTCGCCGAGCACCGGAGAGGTCCAGTCGGTGGCGGGGGTGCGGGTCTTCTGGAAGATGGTGTCGGTGATCTGCTGGCGGTTGATCGCCATCGACAGGCCCGTGCGGACCTTGACCGCGTTCGGGGTGTTCCAGGCGGCGTCGTAGTACGGGAAGGCGAGGGTCTGGATGATGCCGGCCGGGGTGTTGATGTACCGGCTGCCGAGGTCGGCCTTGACGTTCTTGAGCTGGGAGGCGGGCACATCGTCCACGAGGTCGAGGTTGCCGGCCGTCAGGTCGGTGTAGGCGGTGTTGTTGTCGGTGTAGACCTTGAGGTCGATGCCGCCGTTCTGCGCCTTGTCGTCGCCCATGTACCCGGCCCACTTGCGCATCGACAGCTTGGAGCCCTTGGTGTACGAGTCCACCGTGTACGGCCCGTTGCCGACCGGCTTGGACAGCCAGGCCGCGTGGTTGTCGAAGAACGCCGTGGGCAGCGGCGCGAACGCCGGGTAGCCGAGGGTGTCGGGCCAGGTGGAGAACTTCTGGTTGAGCTTGACCGTGAAGTTCTTGTCGTCCACGACCTTGAGCCCGGACATGGTCTCGGCGGTCGGGCTGCCGCTCTTGGGGTGGACCTCGGCGTAGCCGTCGATGTAGGCGAACATCGACGCGTTCTTCTGGTTGTTCTTCAGGTTCGCGCCGTAGTTCCAGGCGTCCACGAAGGACTTGGCGGTGATCTTCTCGCCGTTGGAGAACGTCCAGCCGTCCTTCAGCGTGACCTTGAAGTTCTGCGAGTCCGTCGTGTCGATCGTGTTGGCGAGCATGTTCTTGGCCTCGCCGGTCTTCGGGTCGTACCGCTTGAGACCGCGCATCAGCATGTCCAGGACCTTGCCGCCCTGGACCTCGTTGGTGTTGGCGGGTTCGAGCGGGTTCTGCGGGTCGCCCCAGGACGAACTGACGATTCCGTTGGCACCGCCGCCACCACCACCGCTGCCCCCGCCACCGCAGGCCGTCGCCGCCAGGGCGACGACCACCGCAGCTGCGGCCCACTTGGCGTGCGTGGCTCCGCGCATGGAGTCCTCCTAGAGTCCCACTTGAGTCCCAAGTCTCGCTTAGGCCCAAATATCACCCTAGACATGCAAATGCCGCACCTTTAAGTCCGCCGGACGGAACGGTGCTCCGAACGGGCTCACCCGCCCGGGACTCCAGGCGCCGGGTCCGTCGAGAGGCGGGCGTGCTGGTGCATGTCGTGGAAGGTTCCGGCCGGGGTGGCCGGCAGGTAGCCGCGCGAGATGCCCTCGTACGCGAAGCCGCAGCGCTCGGCCACCCGGCACGAGGAGTCGTTGCCGATCGCGTGGCCCAGCGCGATGCGGTGCAGCCCGAGGGTGCCGAACGCCCAACCGGTCAGCAGATTCACGGCGTTGGTCGTCGCACCGCGTCCCCGCGCCTCGGGCAGCAGCCAGTAGCCGATGCCCGCGTGACCCATCGGGAGAAAGATGTTGTGCAGGGCGACGCTGCCGAGCGGGGCGTCGGTGTCCGCGTCGGCGACGCAGTAGGGGGCGAACCTGCCGCCGGCCCAGCGGTCGGCGCACCTGCGGATGAACTCCCGGGCGCCGGCCGGATCCACCAGCGCGACGGGCGGGCCCCAGCGCAGCGCTTCGGGATCGTTCAGGCCCCGTATCACCGCGTCCACATCGGCCTCGTCGTCCCGCCAGGCCCGCAGCCGCAGCCCGTGTCCGGTCAGCTCCTGGAAGCGCAGCGGGGCCGCCCCGTCCGTCGCCGCCGGACTGGGGTCCGCGGCCCGCCCTTCGGAAGGGGGCGGTTCTTCGGCAGGGGTCCGCACGACCAGCTCGACCTCGAACCCGGCCGCGTTCTCCAGGTACCCGGCGCAGTGTGCGGGGCCGCCCGCGAAGGGGTGCCGGTCGGGGAAGAGGAGGGTCCAGCCGTGCGCGGGCGCCGCTTCGACCAGCGTGTCGAGGGCGGCCCGGTCGGTGACGTGGAAGGCGAGGTGGTTGAGGCCGGGCCGGGTGCGCTCGTGCGACGCCGAGGTCTGCGCCGGGGACCGCTCCACCACGACGTACGTCTCGCCACTCAGCCAGCTGCGGCCGGCCCGCCAGTCCTGGTACGGGCGGTAGCCGAGGCTCTCCAGAAGCCAGCCCCACGACTCCTTGGCCGGCTCAAGGTCGGGAACCCACAGCTCGACATGGTGCAGCACCTGCGACAACTCCCTTGAAGCAGACGGTAGTTGGCAAAAAACAGCCGGGCCCGTGGTTCTCTTCCGGATCGGAAGACAACCACGGGCCCGGCCGCCACATCACGCCGCGCCGACGACGTCCTTCTCCTCGGCGAAGTGACAGGCCGACTCGTGTGCGGCCGGAGTGTCCTGTCCCGCGAACCGCTCCGGGACCGCGAGCACCGGCACCTCGGTGGCGCAGCGGTCCTCGGCCTTCCAGCAGCGGGTACGGAAGCGGCAGCCCGACGGCGGGTTGGCCGGCGAGGGCACGTCACCGGTGAGAATGATCCGCTCGCGGTGCTCGCGGGCCGCCGGGTCCGGGACCGGGACGGCCGAGAGCAGCGCCTGGGTGTACGGGTGCGTGGGGTGCTCGTAGATCTGCTGGTCGGTGCCGATCTCGGCCATCTTGCCGAGGTACATCACACCGACCCGGTCGGAGATGTGCCGGACGATCGACAGGTCGTGCGCGATGAAGATGTAGGACAGGTTGAACTCGTCCTGCAGATTCGCCATCAGGTTGATGACCTGCGCCTGGACCGACACGTCCAGGGCGGAGACCGGCTCGTCGCAGATGATGATCTCGGGGTTCAGGGCCAGACCGCGGGCGATGCCGATGCGCTGGCGCTGACCGCCGGAGAACTGGTGCGGGTACCGGTTGATGTACTCCGGGTTGAGACCCACGACGTCCAGGAGCTCCTGGACCTTGCGCCGCCGGTCGCCCTTCGGGGCCACCTCGGGGTGGATCTCGAACGGCTCCCCGATGATGTCGCCCACCGTCATACGGGGGTTGAGCGAGGTGTACGGGTCCTGGAACACCATCTGGATGTTGCGGCGCACGGCCTTCAGGGCGCGCCCGGACAGCTTGGTGATGTCCTGGCCCTTGTAGAAGACCTCGCCCGCGGTCGCCGCCTCCAGGAGCATGAGCACCTTGGCGACGGTCGACTTGCCGCAGCCGGACTCGCCGACGATGCCGAGCGTCTCGCCCTGGAAGAGGTCGAAGGAGATGCCGTCGACGGCCTTGACCGCGCCGATCTGCTTCTTGAAGAGGATGCCCTGGGTCAGCGGGAAGTGCTTGACCAGGTTGCGCACCTGAAGGATCGGCTCACCGCGGTCGACCGGGGCCTCGATGGCGGCTACGGCCTCCGCCTCGGTGGCCGCGTCGACCGTCTCCACCTCGGTGACGTTGGGGGTGGCGTCGTCCACGGCGTCGTCCCTCTTGTTCATGTCAGCCATGGATCTGCTCCTTCCAGAAGTGGCATGCGCTGCCGCGACCGACCAGCTCGGTGCCGTCCCGCTCGGTCACCGGCAGGAGCGCCGGAACGTCGGTACGGCAGATGTCCTGCGCCTTGGGGCAGCGCGGGTTGAAGGCGCAACCGGACGGCGCCTTCAGCAGGTTGGGCGGCAGGCCCTTGATCGCGAAGAGCTCCTGGCCCTTCTGGTCCAGGCGCGGGATCGAGTCGAGCAGACCGCGCGTGTACGGGTGCGCGGGACGCTTGTAGATCTCGTGGACCGGGGCCTCCTCGACGATCCGGCCCGCGTACATCACCGCGATCTTGTCGGCGACGTCGGCGACCACACCCAGGTCGTGGGTGATCAGGATGAGCCCCATGTTGTACTCGCGCTGGAGGTCCTGGAGCAGGTCCATGACCTGGGCCTGGACCGTCACGTCGAGCGCCGTGGTGGGCTCGTCCGCGATGATCAGGTCGGGCTCCAGGGCCATCGCCATGGCGATCATGATGCGCTGGCGCATACCGCCGGAGAACTGGTGCGGGTAGTCGTTGACCCGGCTGCGGGCAGCGGGGATCTTCACCCGCTCCATCAGCTCGATGGACTTGGCCTTGGCGTCCTTCTTGGACATGCCCTGGTGGACGCGGAACATCTCGCCCAGCTGGTTGCCGACGGAGAACACCGGGTTGAGCGCGGACAGCGCGTCCTGGAAGATCATCGCCATCTTCGGGCCGCGCAGCTTGCGCCGCTCGCTCTCCGGGAGCTTCAGGATGTCCTGGCCCTGGAAGAGGATCTCGCCCTTGGCGACCCGCCCGGGAGGCGAGTCGAGGATGCCCATGATGGCCTGGGCCGTCACGGACTTGCCGGAGCCCGACTCGCCGAGAACGGCGAGCGTCTCACCGGACTTGACGCTGTAGTTGACGCCGTTGACGGCCTTGACGATGCCCTCGCGGGTCTTGAACTCGACGTGCAGGTCGCGCACGTCGAGCACCGGGCCGTCGCTGTCGCCGGCCCGCTGGCCGGGCACTTCCGCGGTCACGTGTGCAGTAGTCATGTGGTGGTGCCGCCCTTCTAGCGCAGCTTCGGGTCAAGGGCGTCGCGGAGCCCGTCACCAACGAAAACGAAGCCAAGGACCGTCAGCACGATCGCGATGCTGGGGTAGGTCCACAGGTAGTCCTTGACGCCCATGAAGTCCTTGGCGGCGGCCAGCATGTTGCCCCACTCCGGGGTCTCCGGGCTGACGCCGACGCCCAGGAAGGACAGCGACGCCTCGGCCACGATGGCGCCACCGACGTTGAAGGCGGCGTACGCCATCACGGCGGCGATGGAGTTGGGGATGATGTGCCGCACGATGATCCGCGAGGTACTCGCGCCCAGCGCCCGGGCGGCATGCACGTAGTCGGCCTCTCGAACGGAGAGGATCGAGCTGCGCAGCAGTCGCGAGACCGTCGGCCAGGAGAAGACGGCCAGCGAGATGATCACCGGCATCACGCCGCGGCCCATCACGATGATGATCACGATGGCGCCGATGAGCAGCGGGAAGGCGAAGAAGACGTCGGCGATGCGCATCAGGACGGAGTCCGTGGCACGGCCGAAGTAGCCGGCCAGCGAACCCACGATGACGCCGATGAGGCAGGCCAGGAAGATCGACGCGAGGCCGACGATGACGGCGATGCGGCTGCCGTAGATGATGCGCGAGAACTGGTCGCGGCCGAGCGCGTCGGTGCCGAGCCAGTGTGAACCGCCCGGCGCCTGAAGGGTGTTGGTGAGGTCCTGGTGGTACGGGTCCGCGGGCGCGATCAGCGGAGCGAAGATCGCGACGAGGAACAGCAGGCCGACCAGCGCGAGGCCGACGACGGCAAGCTTGTTGGCGAGGAAGCGGTGGCGGATCTCGCCCCACTGGGTGACGCGGGCGACGGCGGGTTCCGCCTCGCCCTTCGCGTCGTTCGCCGGAGCGTTCGCGCCCCCCGCCGACGCTGTGCTCTTGGTGAGCTCGGTCATGGGTGTGACTCCTAGAACGGGCTGCCTGGGATCAGGCGAGACGGATGCGCGGGTCGAGGACCGCGTACAACAGGTCGACGATCAGGTTGAGCAGCACGAACACGGCGACGCCGAAGGTCACCACACCGATGATGATCGGGTTGTTCTGCTGCTGTACCGCGGTGACCAGGGCGAGCCCGATGCCGTCCCAGTTGAAGATCGCCTCGGTGATGAGAGCGCCACCGAGCAGCGTGCCGAAGGAGATACCCAGGTAGGTGACCACCGGGATGATCGAGTTGCGCATGACGTGCTTGAAGAGCACGGTCCGCTGCGGCAGACCCTTCGCGATGGCCGTCTTGACGTAGTCGGCCCGCAGCACCTCCAGCATGGTGCCGCGCATGAGTCTGGCGACGAGTGCGGCGTCGAGGATGGCGAGCGTGAAGGCCGGCAGGATCAGCGACTTCATCGTGCCGTCGGAGATCAGCGGGACCCATTCCAGCTGGACCACGAAGACCTTCTGCAGCACCATGCCGATGACGAACGACGGGAAGCCGACCGCCATCGTGGTCAGCAGCGTGATCAGCACGTCCCAGAAGGAGTACCGGAACAGGGCGGCGATCAGTCCGGCCAGCAGGCCGATGACGATGTCGATGAGGATGGCCGCCACCGCCAGCTCCGCGGTGTTGACCAGCTTGGGCTTCAACACCTCGGTCACCGGGCGCCGTTGGGTGAAGTCCTCACCCAGGTCGCCCTTGGCCAGGTTCTGGACGAAGTGGCCGTATTGAACGGGGAGCGGGTCGTTCAGCCCGTACCTCTCGCGAAGCTGCTCGACGACCGCCGGGTCGCGGGCCTTGTCACCGCCGAGCGAACCCACCGGGTCGCCGGGGAGGACGAAGAGACAGCAGAAAAGAACAATCGTCGCACCGAAGAGGACGACCACCATCTGCCCGAGTCGCCGAATCACGTATCTGCCCACGATGCCTCCTTCACTTACTGAGCGTGGGGGTTGGCGGCTTCATCCGATCGGGAGAGTGGCCGCGGCGGGCGCCGGTCCGAGGGGGTGCGCCCGTGACTGAGCGAAGGCCGTGGGGGAGCGAAGAAGTGCTCCGACCCCCACGACCTTCGCCTACCTGCTATGAGGAGGTGTGCTACTTCGACGCGATCTCGGCGAGATTCGGGTTCTCGAAGAAGTCCAGCTTCACGTTGGTGAACTTCGTGGTGTCGGCAAGACGGAACTGGGTGCGCTTCCACAGCGGGATGAGGCCCTGGTCCGTGTCGACGGCGAGCTTCTCGGCCTGCTGGTAGACCTTGGCGCGGGCGGCCGGGTCCTTGGTGCCGCGGGCCTGCGTGATCAGCTTGTCGAACTCGGGGTTGGTGTAGCGACCGCGGTTGTCACCGAGCGCCTTGCCGGTCTTCGGGTCCGCGTTGATCGAGCCCGAGTCGAGCAGCGGGTACAGGAAGTTGTCCGGGGTCGGGTAGTCCGCGCCCCACGCCGAGCGCCACAGGCCGTTCGTCGCCTGGTCCTGCTGCTGGGACAGCGCCTCCTTGAACGGCTTGCCGTTCAGCTTGACGTTGAGGCCGAGGACGTCCTTCAGCTGCTGTGCGACAGCCTGGACCCACTCCTCGTGACCGGCGCCCGTGTTGTAGCCGAAGTTGAGCTCGGTGCCCGGCTTCAGACCGCCCTTGGCCGCGTACTCCTTGGCCTTCGCCGGGTCCTGCTTCACGCAGGAGGTGCAGACACCGTCCTGGTAGGTGTCCGCGAAGGACGGCGGCAGGACGGAGGTGGCGGGCTTCTGCATGCCCTGGAAGACGCCCTTGGCGATGGCCTCGCGGTCGATCGCGTACGAGATCGCCTTGCGCGCGTCGGGGTTGTTGAGCGGAGCGCCCTGGTTGAAGGCGACCAGGTAGTTGATACCGCTGGTGTCGGCCTCGATCCACTCCTTCTTCGGCTCGAACTTGGCCTTCGCCACCGGCTGCTGCGGCGTGGGCATACGCGCCCAGTCGAACTGGCCGGACTGGAAGCCCTGGTACTCCAGGGTGACGCCGTTGGCCGAGTTGAGGATGGAGATCTCAACCTTGTCGAGCTTGGCCTTGGTCAGACCGTAGTCGTCGTTGCGGACGAGCGTGATCGACTTGTTGTGCTGCCACGAACCGTCCATCTTGAACGGGCCGTTGCCGATCGGGGCGTCGTTGAACGCCTTGTTGCTCGCGGCGCCGGCGACCTTCGGGACCGGGCTGAAGACGGTGTGCACGGTCTTCTTGTCGAACTCGAAGTCCGGAGCGGACAGCTGCACCTTGAGGGTGTTGGCGTCCGGCGCGGTCAGACCGCTGAACTTGTCGCTCGTGCCGCCGTTGAGCTCCTTGTAGCCCTCGATGCCTTCCATCGGGTAGGCGACGTCGGAGGCGGAGGCCTTGGCCGCGACACGGGTCCAACCGCGGATGAACGCCTCGGCGTCCACCACTTCGCCGTTGGAGAACTTGGTGCCGGGCTTGATCTTGAAGGTCCAGGTCTTGCCGTCGTCGCTGGTCGTCACGGACTCGGCAAGCTGCGGAATGAGCTTGCCATCCGGCGTCGCGTTGTACAGCCCCGTAAAGAGGTTGTGAGCGACGAGGCTGCCCTCGGACTCCTGCGCGTTGAACGGGTCGATGGCCACGGGCTCGGTGATGCCCAGGCGGAACGTGCCGCCCGCCTTCCCGGCCCCGGTGGTGTCCTTGCTCCCGCCGCCACCGCCACAGGCGGTCGCAGCCAGGGCGATGATTGCCGCTCCCGCGACCCACTTGGCGCTCGTAGCACCACGCATGGGTTTCCTCCTCATGAGTCCACTTGTCACTACAAGAGAGGCACTTCTACGCGCGCTGACACCCCTGACAGCGCTTTTACGTCAAGTGCCCCGAGTGTGCTCGTGAGTCGGCACTCCCCACAGTGCGTGACCCATTGACCCGAGCTCAATGGAGCCAACTATTAAGTACGGCCGGGCTGTAAACCACACTTAAAGGGTCTCGTTTTGACAACATCAGTACCGGTCAACGGCCCGAAATCCGGACAAAATGAGCACAGACAGACACACCCGAAACGGACCGTTAACACATCTTCCGGTGAGCGGCGCTCGATATCCGAACAGGATGGCTGCTAAAACGACTTGACCGTAGGACGTCCCGACCACCATCCGCGAGGCTCTTTGACAGCCTTTTGAACTCTGTCGCCCGCAGGTGTGGATCCGGCCGCCCAAACACGAACGGCAACGCCGAAGGCCCGGCCCCGCGAGAAGTCGCGGAGCCGGGCCTTCGGGTCGTACGGAGTGTCAGCCGCGCTTGGCGCGGGAGGCGGTGCGACCGCGCTCCTTGGCGTCCAGGACGACCTTGCGGATGCGCACGGCCTCCGGGGTCACCTCGACGCACTCGTCGTCGCGGCAGAACTCCAGGGACTGCTCCAGGGAGAGCTTGCGGGCCGGGACCACGTTCTCCGTGTTGTCCGCGGAAGCCGCACGCATGTTGGTGAGCTTCTTCTCCTTGGTGATGTTCACGTCCATGTCGTCGGCGCGCGAGTTCTCGCCGACGATCATGCCCTCGTAGACCTCGGTGCCGGGCTCGGTGAACAGCACACCGCGCTCCTGCAGGTTGATCATGGCGAAGGGGGTGACCGAACCGGCCCGGTCGGCGACGAGGGAGCCGTTGTTACGGGTCGTCAGCGTGCCGAACCACGGCTCGTGGCCCTCGTGGATCGAGTGGGCGATGCCGGTGCCGCGGGTGTTGGTCAGGAACTCCGTACGGAAGCCGATGAGGCCGCGGGACGGGACGACGAACTCCATGCGGACCCAGCCGGAACCGTGGTTGGACATGTTGTCCATCCGTCCCTTGCGGACGCCCATGAGCTGCGTGACCGCGCCCATGTGCTCCTCGGGGACGTCGACGGTCAGGCGCTCGACCGGCTCGTGCGTCTTGCCGTCGACCTGCTTGGTGACGACCTGCGGCTTGCCGATGGTCAGCTCGAAGCCCTCGCGGCGCATCTGCTCGACCAGGATCGCGAGCGCGAGCTCACCGCGGCCCTGCACCTCCCAGGCGTCGGGGCGCTCGGTGTCCAGGACGCGCAGCGATACGTTGCCGATGAGCTCGCGGTCCAGGCGGTCCTTGACCTGACGGGCCGTCACCTTGCGGTCCTTGACGGTCGCCTTGGCGTCCGCGCCCTTGCCGGAGCCGCCGCGGCCGACGAGCGGCGAGGTGTTGGTGCCGATGGTCATGGAGATCGCCGGCTGGTCGACCGTGATCAGCGGCAGCGCGATCGGGTTCTCCGGGTCGGCCAGGGTCTCGCCGATCATGATCTCGGGGATGCCCGCGACCGCGCAGATGTCACCGGGGCCGGCCACCTCGGCCGGCTTGCGGGTGAGCGCCTCGGTCATCATCAGCTCGGTGATGCGGACGCTGGAGATGGTGCCGTCCCGCTTGATCCACGCGACCGTCTGGCCCTTGCGCAGCTCGCCCTGCTCGACGCGGAGCAGCGCGATGCGGCCGAGGAAGTTGTCGGCGTCCAGGTTGGTGACGTGCGCCTGCAGCGGGGCGGCCTCGTCGTACTCGGGGGCCGGCACGTGCGACAGGATCGTCGAGAAGAACGGCTCCAGGTTGTCGCTGTCGGCCGGGACGGTGCCGTTGTCCGGCTTGGTCAGCGACGCGACGCCGTCACGGGCGCAGGCGTAGACGATCGGGAACTCGATCTGGTCCTCGTCCGCGTCCAGGTCCAGGAACAGGTCGTAGGTCTCGTTGACGACCTCGTCGATCCGGGAGTCCGGGCGGTCCGTCTTGTTGATGCAGAGGATGACGGGAAGCCGCTGCTGGAGGGCCTTGCGGAGCACGAAGCGGGTCTGCGGCAGCGGGCCCTCGGAGGCGTCCACGAGGAGGACGACCGCGTCCACCATCGACAGACCGCGCTCGACCTCGCCACCGAAGTCGGCGTGGCCCGGGGTGTCGATGATGTTGATGGTGATGACGTCGCCGCCATCCTTGGGGTGGTACTTGACGGCCGTGTTCTTGGCCAGGATCGTGATGCCCTTCTCACGCTCCAGGTCGTTGCTGTCCATCATGCGGTCGTCGAGCGACTCGGCGGCGTGCGCGGCGAAGGCACCGGCCTGCTTGAGCATGGCGTCGACCAGGGTGGTCTTGCCGTGGTCGACGTGGGCGACGATGGCGACGTTACGGATGTCGTGGCGCGTGGGCATGCTGGCTAGCGCTTCTCTCGATCGTGGGATCAGGCGTCTGACGCGGTCGAGTCCTCGTCCGCCCGCCGGGCAGACAGGCCACGGCTAGCTCCATGGTACGGGGCAGCCGCGCCGACGGCCTCCCGGGCCGATTCCGGCGATCTTCGAGCAGGGGTCAGCGTCGATATTGAGCCTGGGTCAGGGGCGTACCCGACCTTGCCCGCCGAGCGGGTCGGCGGGCAAGTGAATTGAGCTGGTTCTGAGCTTCGGGCCGGCTTTCTCTCCCACGCCTGACCTGCTGGTTCTTCTTCTCCTTGGGTGACTACTTCTTAGTGTTCGCCGAGCTGTCCTTCGCCGTTTCCGGCTTCTTGAACCCGATGTCCTGGAAGAGCGGGGCGGCGAAGCCGAAGGCGCCGGCATTGGCGATGTTCGGCTTCACGGCGACCAGCTGGGGACGCTGGTAGAGCGGGATGGAGCCGGCCGCCGCCCAGATCCTGGCGTCGGCCTTCTTCACCAGGTCGCGAGCCTCGTCCTGGTCCAGCTCGCCGGCCGCCTGCTCGAAGAGCTGGTCGATGTGGTCGGTGCCGACCCGGCTGTAGTTCTGCTCGACAAGGAGCGAGCCGTCCGCCGCGGGCTCCGGCTTGGCGAAGATCGGCCGGTCGTCGGTGGCCGGATATGCGGTGCCGGGCCACGAGTAGAGCGCCAGGTCGAAGTCGCCCGAGGCGATGTGGTCCTTGAAGTAGCTGTCGTCGGCGACCTTGACGACCTCGGTGTTGATGCCGACCGTTCTCAGCATCGCCACGATCTTGTCGCCCACGCCGCGCAGCGCCTCGGAGCCGGGGCCGGACGGCAGGACGAAGCGCAGGGTGAGGGGCTTGCCGTCCTTGCCGAGCGGGCCGCCGGCGGCCGGCGCCGCGGTGCCCTTGGGTGCGTACGCGCCGGGGGCGCCGCCCTTCTGCCGGGCCTCGGTCTTGGTGCGCTTGTCGGTGGCCCTGTTCGCCTGCTCGGCGGGCTCGGCGTCGAAGATGCGGGCCTGGCGCAGCAGCGCGGCCTGCTGGAGGGCGGCGGTGGCGGCCGGGGCGAGCACCCGCGTACCTGCGCCGGCGCCCGCTCCGGAGCTGCCGGGCTTGTCGTCGCCGACGATGTAGGTGCCCTCGTCGTTGGGGTGGTTCCCGCTCGCCTGGCGCTTGTCGTCCGACTCGTTCTCGTCCTCGGCCTTGCTGCCGGCCTTGGCGGCGTCGTCCTTGGGCTTCTGCCGGGCGCCGCCGACGGTCCATCCGGCATCGGCGAGCAGCGCCCGCGCCTCCTTGGTGTCGTTGCTGCCCAGCGCGTCGCTGCTGTCGGTGTACGCGTCCTGCCCGACCAGCGCCAGATGACTCCCGGGCGGCTGCGCGGGCAGCCCGAGCGGCTTGAGTACGGCCTCGGCGAGCTCCTTGCGGTTGAGGGCGCGGGCCACCGCGCGCCGGACCCGCTCGTCGGCGAGCGGCCCGGAGGCGCCGTTCAGGGCGAGCTGGGTGTAGGCGGGCTCCAGGGTCTTGCGGATGACGAAGCCGCGCAGCGCGGTCTGCTCGGTGGCGTACTTCTCGACGGCCGCCGTCTGCTCCTTGCGGGCCGTGATCTCCGCCTCGGCCTTGTCGTCCTCGCCGCTGTGCGCGATGGCCCAGGAGCGCAGTGCGGAGGCGGGGGTGATGGCCGCGCCGGGTCCGTGGGTGAGGGCCTGGCCGCCCTGGTCGCGTTCGGCGAGCTTGATGCGGTCGGCGTCCGCGCGGTCGATCTCGGCCAGGTCGACGGTGCCGTCGGCGAGGGCGGCCGCCCGCTTGTCGCGCGGCACGGCCTGCAGGACCAGGGTGTCCAGCTTCGCGGGGTGCCCCCACCAGCGCGGGTTGCGCTCCAGGGTGATGGTGCCCTTGGCGCGGTCGGTGTCCTTGAGGCGGAACGGTCCCGCGGTCGCCTTCAGCTTCGTACGGGCGCCGTCGTTGAAGGCGTCGGGGGTGCCGGTGACGTCCTTCGGGTAGAGCGGGCTGAACAGAGAGCGCCAGTCCGCGTACGGCTTGGCGAAGGTGACCTTGACCTCCAGGTCGTTGGCGCCCTTCTCGATCTTCTCGATGCGCTCGTACCCGGCGTTGCGGGCGGTCCAGTACGCCGACTCCTTGCCGCTGAGCGCGCGCCACTGGGCGACGAAGTCGGGGGCACCGACCTCGCGGCCGTCGCTCCACACCGCCTTCTGGTTGAGCTTGTAGAGCACGACCTGCTTGGGCTCGCGCTGGACGATCTCGGCGGATTCCAGATAGTCGGCGTTGCGCTGCGGGCGGCCCCGCGCGTCCAGGGTGAACATCGCGGGCAGCACCGCCTGGGCGACCCGCTGGGTCCCGGTGTCGGCATCGGCCTGGAAGGTGTTGAGGGTCTCGGGCATCGCGTCGACGGCCCACTTCAGGGTGCCCCCGTCGGCGACCTGCGGCCGGGCCGCGACCCCGATGTCCTGGGGGGCGGCGCTCGCGGTCCCGCTGTCGGCGGAGCCGCAGCCGGTCAGCACGGGAAGCGCGAGCACACCGCTGGTCAGGAGCGCGACGGAGCGCGACCGGACGGAAGACGCGGTCCGGATCGCCGCGACGATCCGGGTCGCCCTCCCGTTCGGGTCACCGACGTGGGACATGGCTTGCACCTCTTCGTCAGATTTATGGGATTTGATGGCATTTCGCGATGATCACACGTATCCCAGCCACTGAAGAGGACGGCTCAGCCGCCCGGGCGGCGACACGTCGCACGGCGCCCCGAAGCCCACCCGTGCGGCCGAACGCGGCCCGAACGCGGCCTGCACACGGCCCGCTGCGGACACCGGCCCATACGGCGCGCGAACGCGATCCGCAACCCCACAACCCTGTGCACGCACCTTCACAACCGCGTATGTGAGGCGCGACACTCTCAGGCGCATGAACATTGCCACCCGCTCCGGCGAAAGGCAGGCAAGTCATGTCCCTGCAGGACGAGTTGACGGCGGCTCAGCGCTGCCTGGACGACCTGGTGCGCACGGTAGGACGGCTTGAGGGGCAGGTCGAGCACGGCCTGGACATCAGGCGGGTACGGACCGACGCCGACCATCTGCGCGAGAGCCTCGCACTGCTCCGCGAGGCGGCCCCGCCCTGCGGCACCCCCGCCCGTCCCGACCTGGTCACCATCCCCGACGCCCCGTACGACACCTCCCTCTGGACCGACTCGGACGACGAAGGGCTCGGGAGCGCCCGGGCCCGCGGCCGGCGCGCCCCCTGACTTCCACTGGAGCCACTCTTGGCCACAGGCACGGAACCCTCTCCCCCGGCGGGGGGCGGCACCGGCGTCCACGACGCCTCGCGCGCCGCCATCGCACCCCGCCATCTGCGCACCGACCGCTGGTGGCTCGCCCCGGCCGTGACCGCCGCCGGACTGCTCGCCTTCGTCGTGTACTCCACCTGGCGGGCGTTCGCGAACGCGGACTACTACCACGCGCCCTACGTCTCGCCGTTCTACTCCCCGTGCCTCGCCGACAACTGCGCACCGATGCGGCACGGCCCGAACGCGGACCTCTTCGGCAGCTGGTGGGGCCTGTCCCCCGCGCTGCTGATCCTGATCTTCCCGCTCGGCTTCCGGCTGACCTGCTACTACTACCGCAAGGCCTACTACCGGGGCTTCTGGGCTTCACCGCCCGCCTGCGCGGTCGCCGAGCCGCACACCACGTACTCCGGCGAGACCCGCTTCCCGCTCATCCTGCAGAACGTCCACCGGTACTTCTTCTACTTCGCGGTCCTGGTCGCCGGGATCCTGACGTACGACACGGTGCTCTCGTTCCGCGACGAGCACTACCGGTGGGGCCACATGGGCCTGGGCAGCCTGGTGTTCCTGGTCAACATCGCGCTGATCTGGACGTACACGCTGTCCTGCCACTCCTGCCGGCACATCATCGGCGGCCGGCTGCGGCACTTCTCCAAACATCCGGTGCGCTACCGGCTCTGGGGCTGGGTCGGGAAGCTGAATGAGCGTCACATGCTGCTGGCCTGGGCGTCGTTGATCAGCGTCGCGCTCGCCGACTTCTATGTGTACCTCCTCGCCACCGGGGCGTTCGACGATCCGAGGTTCTTCTAAATGACTCAGCTGGAACGGCAGCAGTGGGACGTCGTCGTGGTGGGCGCGGGCGGCGCCGGTCTGCGGGCCGCCATCGAGGCGCGGGAGCGGGGCCGGCGTACGGCGGTGATCTGCAAGTCCCTGTTCGGCAAGGCCCACACCGTCATGGCGGAGGGCGGCATCGCCGCCTCCATGGGCAACGTCAACTCCGGCGACAACTGGCAGGTGCACTTCCGCGACACCCTGCGCGGCGGGAAGTTCCTCAACCAGTGGCGGATGGCCGAGCTGCACGCCCGGGAGGCGCCGGACCGGGTCTGGGAGCTGGAGACCTGGGGCGCGCTGTTCGACCGCACCGCGGACGGCCGGATCTCGCAGCGCAACTTCGGCGGCCACGAGTATCCGCGCCTCGCCCACGTCGGCGACCGTACGGGCCTGGAACTCATCCGCACCCTCCAGCAGAAGATCGTCTCGCTCCAGCAGGAGGACAAGAAGGAGTTCGGCGACTACGAGGCGCGTCTGAAGGTCTTTCAGGAGTGCACCGTCACCAGGGTGTTGAAGGACGAGGGCGGACGGGTCTCGGGGACGTTCTGCTACGAGCGCGAGAGCGGCCGGTTCTTCGTGCTCGAAGCCCCCGCGGTGGTCCTCGCCACCGGCGGCATCGGCAAGTCCTTCAAGGTGACGTCCAACTCGTGGGAGTACACCGGCGACGGCCACGCGCTCGCGCTGCTCGCCGGGGCGCCGCTCCTCAACATGGAGTTCGTGCAGTTCCACCCCACGGGCATGGTCTGGCCGCCCTCGGTGAAGGGCATCCTCGTCACCGAGTCGGTGCGCGGCGACGGCGGGGTACTGCGCAACTCCGAGGGCAGGCGCTTCATGTTCGACTACGTGCCGGACGTCTTCAAGGAGAAGTACGCGGAGTCTGAGGAGGAGGGCGACCGCTGGTACGAGGACCCGGACCACAACCGCCGGCCGCCCGAGCTGCTGCCCCGCGACGAGGTCGCCCGGGCGATCAACTCCGAGGTGAAGGCGGGCCGCGGCTCCCCGCACGGCGGCGTCTTCCTCGACGTGTCGACCCGGATGCCCGCCGAGGTGATCCGGCGCCGACTGCCGTCCATGTACCACCAGTTCAAGGAGCTGGCGGACGTGGACATCACGGCCGAGGCGATGGAGGTCGGGCCCACCTGCCACTACGTGATGGGCGGCATCGCGGTCGAATCCGACACCGCGGCGGCCCGCGGGGTGCCAGGACTGTTCGCGGCCGGTGAGGTCGCGGGCGGTATGCACGGCTCCAACCGGCTCGGCGGCAACTCGCTCTCCGACCTCCTGGTGTTCGGCCGGCGGGCCGGGCTGCACGCCGCCGAGTACGCGGCCTCCCTCACCGAACGCCCCGCCGTGGACGAGATCCAGATCGACACGGCGGCCGCCGAGGCCCTGCGCCCCTTCAGCGCCGAAGCGCCCGAGGACGGTTCCCCGGTCGAGAACCCGTACACCCTCCACCAGGAACTCCAGCAGACCATGAACGACCTGGTCGGCATCATCCGCCGCGAGGGCGAGATGCACGAGGCCCTGCGGAAGCTCGCCGAGCTGCGGGCCCGGGCCCGGCGCGCCGGGGTCGAGGGGCACCGCCAGTTCAACCCGGGCTGGCACCTCGCGCTCGATCTGCGCAACATGCTGCTTGTCAGCGAGTGCGTGGCGCGGGCCGCGCTTGAACGCACCGAGAGCCGCGGCGGCCACACCCGCGAGGACTGTCCGGCCATGGACCGCGCCTGGCGCCGGGTGAACCTGCTGTGCCAACTCGCCGACCCCACCGAGGGGTTGGCGCCCACCGAAGCGGTGCGCGGCCAGATCAGGCTCGTACGGGAAGAGACCAACCCCATCCGTGCCGACCTGCTCTCCCTCTTCGAGAAGGAGGAGCTGGTCAAGTACCTCGCCGAAGAGGAGCTGTACGAGTGAGTACGTACGATGCGAGCTTCCGGGTCTGGCGGGGCGACACCGGCGGCGGCGAGCTGACCGACTTCACGGTCGAGGTGAACGACGGCGAGGTGGTCCTCGACATCATCCACCGCCTCCAGGCGACCCAGGCCCCCGACCTCGCGGTCCGCTGGAACTGCAAGGCGGGCAAGTGCGGTTCGTGCAGCGCGGAGATCAACGGGCGGCCGCGGCTGATGTGCATGACGAGGATGTCGGTGTTCGGCCGGGAGGAGACGATCGCGGTAACTCCCTTGCGCGCCTTCCCCGTTGTACGCGATCTCGTCACGGACGTGTCCTTCAACTACGCCAAGGCGCGCGAGGTCCCGGCGTTCGTCCCGCCGAAGGGGGTGGCGCCGGGCGACTACCGGATGCAGCAGATCGACGTGGAGCGCTCGCAGGAGTTCCGCAAGTGCATCGAGTGCTTCCTGTGCCAGGACACCTGTCATGTGGTGCGCGACCACGAGGAGAACAAGGCGGCCTTCGCGGGCCCGCGCTTCCTGATGCGGGTCGCGGAACTCGACATGCACCCGCTGGACGCGGCCGCCTCAGCGGGCCTGGACCGCAAGAAGACCGCGCAGGACGACCACGGCCTCGGCTACTGCAACATCACCAAGTGCTGTACGGAGGTGTGCCCCGAGCACATCAAGATCACCGACAATGCGCTGATCCCGCTGAAGGAGCGGGCGGTGGACCGCAAGTACGACCCGCTGGTGTGGCTGGGGAACAAGATCAGGCGCCGCGAGCAGTGAGGCGTCAGCTCCAGCCCCTGCGGTAGGCCGCCCAGTCCTGGTCGCGCTCGGCGAAGTCGACGTACAGGGCGACGCCGAAGTGCTGGCGGTGGCGGTCGGTGCGGGCGAGGCCGAGCCTGGCTCCCCGCACGGCGGCCTCCACGGTCTCGGCGGAGCCGTGGTGGGTCATGCTCTCGTCGTTGTAGAAGGGCAGTCCCATGAGCAGGTCGACGTTCTTCGGGGTGGCCTGGAGGGCGAGCGCGGCCTGCCGGGCGACGTAGCCGCCGTACAGGCTCTGCACGGGCATCGCGGTGTCGTACGACATCACGGCGATCTGGTCGACGCGCCGGGCCACTTGGCCGAAGTAGGCCTGCGACCACCATTTGGCGTGGCCGGTGAGGCCGCCGGCCGCCGAGTGCAGCGCGGGCAGCGGGTCTATCTGGTGCGCGGCCACCGAGAGCAGCGCGCCGCGCGGCTGGGTGAGCGCGTGCAGCGAGTCGAGCAGGGCGAGGTAGTGGCGGTCGCCGGAGGGCAGCGGCTCCAGGTCGAAGTGGACGCCGTCGAAGCGGGCGGTGTCGAGCACCTGGCGTGCGGAGGTGACGACGGCGGTGCGGGCCGCGCTGTCCTTCAGGCGCAGGCCCACCGGCCCCTCACTGGCGAGCTGGTCGCCGAGCCAGGCCTGCACCCGCACGCCCGGCAGCCTGCGGTGCACGCCCTTCACCAGCCAGCGGGCCTTGGGGTAGCGGGCGGCGGGCAGGGTGCCGTCGTGGTCGAGCGGGCCGGTGTGCACGTACAGGTCGCGGATGCCGCTGCCGCGCAGCTTCGCCGCGAACGCGTCCAGGTCCTTGTCGCTCTTGCGGCCGTCGACCCAGGCGTGCCCGAGCCAGTACGCGTCCCGGCCGCGGGTCCGGGTGTCGTCGCCGGGTACGCCCGCGTACTGGGCGCGCAGGGCGACTCCGGCGGCGGCGATCGCCACGATGACGACGAGGGCGGCGGCGAGCAGGGTGCGGCGCGTCCACCGCCCGCCGCGTCCGGCCCACCAGCTGTGCATCCTGCCCCCTCGTCGCGCGACCCGGCCCGGCCCCAGACTAGCTCCCACCCTGCTCAGGGGCTCCGCCCCCGAACCCCCGCTCCTCAAACTCCCCCAAGGCCTGAAGGGCCAGGGGGGGGATTGACGACGCAGGGTGCGGGGGCCGCCGGCGCGGGTCGGAACCGGCGACCCAGCACTCGCGACCGCGCCGTTTCGGCCATACGCTCGCTGATGTGACGCGTCACGCCCCGCCGTACCGCAGGGCCGCCCGGAGTCTCGCCGCCGCGCTCGCGGCGCTGTGCTGGACGGTGCTGTCCGCCACGGCCGCCCTCGCCCGGAGCAGCCACGACAGCGGGACCTCGGGCAGCGACCTCATCCTGCCCATCGCCGTGCTCGCCACGGCATCCGCGGCGGCGGCGTACACGTACACCAAGCGCAAGCGGCGCATCAACACCCGTACCACGCCCGGCAGTTCACGCCACCAGCGGCCGGCCGCCGCCCCGCCCGCCGAGGAGCCCAAGGGGCATGACGACGAGCCCACCGACGACACTTAGCCGGGCCCGCCCCGCCCAGCCGCTCAGAACATGCTCAGGATCTGCTCCTCCGTCAGCTCCACCGGCCCCGACTCCCCGTCCGGCAGGGCGAGTTCGAACCAGACCGTCTTGCCGCGCGGGGTGCGGCGGGCGCCCCAGGCCGCGCTGAGCAGGCCGACCAGCTGGAGGCCGCGGCCGCCCTCGTCGGTGTCGCGGGCCCTGCGCCGCCTCGGCTGCACCAGGCCCGCGTCCCACACCTCGCAGACGAGCGTACGGTCGCGGAGCAGCCGGAGCCGGATCTCGCCGTCGCCGTAGCGCAGGGCGTTGGTGACGAGCTCGCTGACCAGGAGCTCGGTGGTGTCCACCAGACCGTCGAGGTCCCAGGCGAGCAGCTGGGCGCGGGCCAGTTCGCGGGCGCGGCCCACCGAGCGGGGTTCGCGCGGCAGCCGCCAGTCGCCGACCGCGTCCGCGGGCAGGCCCTGGATGCGGGCGAGCAGCAGGGCGATGTCGTCCTCGCCGTGCCGGGTGTCGAGCGAGCCGAGCACCTGGTCGCAGACGTCCTCCAGGGGCCGGTCCGGGTCGGTGAGGGTCTTGCGGAAGGCGTTGAGCCCCTCGTCGAGCGGATGGTCGCGGGACTCGACCAGGCCGTCGGTGTAGAGGGCGAGCAGCGCGCCCTCGGGCAGTTCGACCTCGACCTCCTCGAAGGGCTCGCCGCCGACGCCGAGCGGCAGCCCCGGCGGCACGTCCAGGAGCATGGCGGGCGCTCCCGGGTCGTCGCCCGGCTCGACCAGGACGGGCGGCAGGTGGCCGGCGTTGGCGAACGTGCATCTGCGGCTGACCGGGTCGTAGACGGCGTACACGCAGGTCGCGAGGTACACCTCGGAGAGGTCGGCGTCGCGGGACTTGTGGGAGACCCGGGGTGCCTGCTGAGTGCCTCCGGGGGCGCCGAGACCGCGGGCGATCTCGTCCAGGTGCGAGAGCACCTCGGCCGGTTCGAGGTCGAGCAGCGCCAACGTCCTTACAGCGGTGCGCAGTTCGCCCATGGCGACGGCCGCCCGCAGTCCGCGGCCCATGACGTCGCCGATGACGAGCGCGGTGCGGTGGCCCGGCAGTTCGATGACGTCGAACCAGTCGCCGCCGACCTCGGACTCGGCGCTGCCGGGCAGATAGCGGCAGGCGATGTCGAGCCCGGCGGCCTCGGGGTCGCCGGGTGGGAGCAGGGAGCGCTGGAGGATCAGCGCGCGTTCGTGCTCCCTTCGGTAGAGGCGGGCGTTGTCGATGCAGACGGCGGCACGCGAGGCGAGCTCGGTGGCCAGCGCCCGGTCGCGCTCGCCGAACGGCTCGCTCCCCTTGGCGCGGGCGAACCGCACCAGGCCCACGACGGTGTCGTGGGCGACCATCGGGACGGCGAGGGTGGTGTGCACGAGGCTGCCGTCCGCCCCGGGCACGGTGTGCACGCGGGCGGTGCGCAGGGCGCGGGCGTACGGGGAGTGAAAGGGGTAGCGATGCAGGTCCCCCACGCCGACCTCGCCCTCGCCGTCCTGCTCTTCCTCTGCGTTCCCTTCGCCACGTGGGGCACCCGATGCACCCGATGCACCCGCCAGCCGCCCCTCCGGGACGGCGCTGGCGACCGCGACCCGGCGCAGTTCGCCGCGCCCGTCGGCCTGGCCCGGCGCGGGTTCCCCGCCGGCGAGGAGGCTCTGGTAGAGGTCGACCGAGGCGAGGTCGCAGAAGCCGGGGACGCTGATGTCGAGGAGTTCGCGGGCGGTGGTCTCCAGGTCGAGGGAGTTGCCCATCCGGGCACCCGCCTCGTTGAGGAGAGCGAGGTTGCGGCGGGCGTCGGCGGCCTCGCGGGCCGCGTTGTGACGGCGGGTCACATCGATGCCGAGCCCGGCGACCCCGATGGGGTGGCCGGTGCCGCTGTGCACCCGGTAGAGGTTGATCGACCAGTGCCTGCGGTCGGTGCCGCCGGGCGCGGCACCGACGATCTGCAGGTCGGTGACGGACTCGCCGGTGTCGAGGACCCGGCGCAGGGCGGCCGACATCCGCTCGGCCTCGGGGCGGGAGAGGTAGTCGTGAACGGTGTGACCCCGGTGTTCCTCGGGGGCGCCGCCGAAGACGGTGGCGAACCGCTGGTTGGCGCGCAGCACGGTGAGATCCGTACCGAACAGCAGGAAGCCATAGGGAGATTGACCAAAAATTGCCTGCGAGGCGGCCAGGTCGGTCTCGATTCCGCGCAGGGCGCGTACGTCCACGACGATACAGAGCGCGGCACGCTCGTCGGTGGCCGTCCGGCTCGGCATGACGTAGAGCTCGGCGAGGCCCTCGGGGCGTTCGCCGCCCTCGGCTGAGGGCAGGCGGAACGGGACGACGCCCGTCCACTCCTTGCCGTCCAGTATCTCGGCGACCCGGAGGTGACCGCGCGGGCGCAGTTCGCAGGGCATGAACGCCTCGACGGGATCGCGCCCGATCACGGCGGACGCGGCCAGGCCGAACTGCTCCTCGGCCCGCACGCTCCACTGCTCGATCAGCCCGTCGGGCCCGATCGAGAACGAGGCGACACGGATGTAGTCATAGATCGAGCCAGGCGGGCTGCTCTGCCACACGACATCGCCAGCCGTCTCAGGTATCTCGCTCACGCGACCGTCCCCTCCAGCTCACCGCACCGGACCGGCCTTGACCGCAGTATTCAGCACTACGGCCCCAGCCGACACGGCGTTCACGATCACATCCCGGTCTCGTTCTTTTCCAGCCGTTGTTGACCGGGTGCCGTCCGGGGGTTGTGATCGTCCGTCCCTCCCTCCTTCTAACCAGGCAGAGCCAGCTCGAACCACACGGTCTTGCCCGTTCTGCCCCGCCGGGTCCCCCAGCGCCGGGCGGAACACGCCACGAGCTGTATGCCCCGGCCCCCTTCGTCTTCGATGTCCGCGACACGTTCCACCGGCGGATCCGGAAGCGGATCGGAGACCTCCACGAGGAGGACGGCACCGTCGACCCGGTCGAGCCGGACCCCGATGGGCCCGGAAGCGTGCCGCAGCGAGTTGGTCACCAGCTCGCTGACCAGGAGCACGGCCACGTCGACGGCCGCCGCGTCGAGGGCCCAGCCGCGCAGGGCGTCTCGGACGGCGTGCCTTGCGGTCCGTACGGCTCCCGGTTCAGCAGGGAAGGTCCACTCGGCACAGTCGCCCGAGGTGTCGATCACGCCGATCACCCGACATCCGGAGGTTCGGGGGTTTAGAAACGATTAATAGCCACATACCCGGTATTTGGGACTGACTATCCCCAAGTGGGGCGCATCGTGGTTCTAACGGCGCAAAGTTCCGAGGATCCGCATGGCCTCCGCCACCGCGGGGCGGTCCTGGGGCAGCCAGTCGACGGCGTCGGCCTCCTCGGGCGCGAGCCAGCGCAGTTCGTCGTGGTCCTGGAGCGGCCGGGCCTCGCCGTCGAGCAGCCGCGCGGTCCAGGCGTGCAGGACGAGCCCGGGCCTGAGCGGCCACTCCCCCGCGATCCGCTCCAGCGCCTCGGTCTCGATGCCGAGTTCCTCCCGCAGTTCCCGTACGAGGGCCTGCTGCGGGCTCTCCCCCGGCTCCACCTTGCCGCCGGGCAGCTCCCAGCGGCCGGCCAGCTCGGGCGGGGCGCTGCGGCGGGCGGCGAGCAGGCGCCCCTGGTCATAGACGGCTCCGGCCACCACGACGGTCTGGTTCATGCGCCGGAGCGTAACGCGCGCCCCCGGTCCCTCCGGCCGGGGGCGCTACTGCTGGGAGCGCTACTGCTGCGCGGGTGCGCCGATCCGCTCGACCCAGTAGAGCTGCTTGTGCCCGCGGTGGTCGAGGCTGTCCGCGATGCGCTGGGCCTCGTCCTGCGTGGCGTACTTGCCGACGCGGTACTGGTTGCCGTTGTCGTCCTGGCGTATCACCTGCCAGACGAGCACAGCGCCACTGTCGTTCATCGCACCTCTCCCGGCATCGGCGTGCAGGTCGGTGAGCTTCCCCAGGAAACCGCATTCCGCATATGCCCGAGCCTACGCCTGACCTTTACTGAGCGGATACGGGTTTACACAAAGAGATACGAATTCGGTCATCGGAGGCACGGCGAAGCCGGCGGCGGCGCACACGAAAGGGGGCGCACCCAGAAGATGCGCCCCCACCACCCGCCACACGACTCCCACCAGACACACACCAACGCGCCTTGCTGTTACGGGAGTTGAGCCTGCCTCAGTTCACCGCGACGGTCGCGTCGGTCCGAACACGGCTCATTTCACGGGCAAGTGGTACGAGATCCGGTAGCGGTCGGCCGGGACCACGACATCGGCCGTCTCGACCGCGAGGCCCGAGGCGTAGTACGTCCGCTCGATGACCAGGACGGCATGGCCGGGGACCCCGCCGAGCGTCAGGAGCTCCTCCGCAAGACCCGGGCGCGCGCCGACCTCCTCGACCACGTTGTCCACCACGATGTCGATCGCGGCCATCCGCTCGACCACCCCGCAGCCGCCGAGCGGACCCTCCTCGGGCAGCATTACGGGGGTGCGGCCGGTGACGGCCAGCGGCTCCCACGAAGTGGACAGCATCATCTGCTCGCCCGCGTCCCGGAACACGTACCGCGTGCGCATGACGCGGTCGCCGGTGCGGATGCGGAGCCGCTTGGCGATCTCGGCGCTCGCCTCCTCCTGTTCGCTGGAGGACTCCCAGGTGCCGCGCGCGGCCTCCTCGGCCTGCTCCTGACGGAACGGGGTCGCGCCCTTCGACGGCCGGTAGCCGGAGCGGGCGATCCGGCGCGGCACCGGGCGCTCGCGCACATACGTACCCGAGCCGGAGCGGCCCTCGACCAGGCCCTCGGCCATCAGCACCTTGCGGGCTTCGAGGGCCACGGTGTCCGAGACCCCGTACTCCTCGCGGATCCTGGCCTGCGAGGGGAGGCGGGTGTGCGGCGGCAGCGAACCACTCACGATCTTCTGCCTCAGATCGCTGGCTACGCGCAGATAGGCCGGCTGCTCACCGAATGTCACTGGCCACTCCCATCAGGTTGACAATCTGCAACAGCGTGGCAACCGTGGGTTTCAGACCGCAAGCAAAGGCCAAACATTCACTCGAAGTGATGATTCGCCGTTACCCAGGGCGTACCCGCGGTACAGCGGATACGTTCTGCCCCCTTCGAGGCCTGCTCAGACGCTTTTGGAACCACCGATTCCGGAACCGCCAACGGATCCCGCAGTACCGCCGCTGCTGCCGCCAGTGCCGCCGCCGGGGCGGTCGTCGGTGGCCGGGGGCGTCGTCGCGAGGCCGAGAGTGCCGCGCACGGCGATCTCGGTGGACTGCTTCATCGCCTTGTCCGCCACCGCGGAGTGCCGGTAGAAGGTGTCCGCGTCGGCGGCGTCGGCCGCTTTCGCCCACTCCTTCTGCGCGACCTTCAGCCCGTCGACGTACGGCCGCACCGCGACGAGGTGCCCGGCGGACCAGTCGTGCGCGTCCAACTGCCGTGCCTGCTCGGCCAGTACGCCGGACGTCTGCCGGGCCCACGCCTTGAACCCGGGGAGGTCGTTCTCGACCCGGTCCTCGGCGGGCGCGTTCGCCATCGCGCGGTCGAAGGCGTTGGCCGAGTTCAGGAAGGCGATCTGATCGCCGTCGAGCGTCGAGGAGTCGTTGCGCACCGACCCTTCGAGCTTGCCGCCCTGCGCGGCGAACGCGCAGGTCACACTGTGGTCGCCGAGCGCCCAGCTCTTCGCGCTCGGCGTGTAGTAGTACGGCCCGGCCGCGGCGGGGAGCTTCCACCTGTCCATGGCGTACGTCTGCTCAAGGTCCCAGCACTTCGAGTCGGCCTCGGCCGCGATCGCGCTCCGGCCCGGGTAGATGCCGTTCGCGGCGAGCCGGAACGTGCCCGACACCTCGGCGTCGTGCCGGCCGCCGCACGGCACGATCCTTACGGAGGCGACCTCGCGCTCCAGCTTGCCGCCCGGCACGTCGAAGCAGTCGCCCGAGCGCAGGTCGAGCGTGCTGCGGGACCTGGCGGCGGCGCCCGAAGTGGAGTGGTTCCAGCCCGACTTGAAGTCCCGCCAGCCACTGGTGAGTCCGCCGGTCGCGATCGAGAGAACCAGCAGCACCGTGCTGATCGCCGAGAGGACGACTCCGGTGACGGCCATGCCCTTGCCGCGCTGCCCCTTCTTCCTGATCTGCCCGAGGGCGACCGCACCCAGGATCAGACCGAGCGGGGGTATGCAGCACAGGATGCCGGCGACGAGGGAGCCGATGGCCAGACCGCTGACGGGCGGCTGCCGCGGCGCCGCCGGATACGGATACCAGGGCCCGCTGTTCATCGGCTGCCCCGGATACGCCCCCGGATGGCCCCCCGGCACCTGGCTCTGCTGAGGCCAGCCGTACCCCGGCCCCGGCTGCGGCTGCGGGGGCTGCCCAGGCGCGGGCGGCGGCGGTATCTCCACGGGTGCGGTGCTCCTCATCGGGCCGGTCTAACTGCGAACTGCTGCGCGAATGCGCATCGTACGCGGGCGACGAGGGGCGATCGGGGGCAGTGGGGCACCCCCCTCTGCTCGACGGGCTGGGCGGGCCCGGTGCGCTCAGTCCGTCCAGTACGTGTCGTGCCGGATGAAGAACTCGGTACGTTCCTCCGCACTCATCTGCGCGACCGTCCCGACCTTCTCGAAGTACTCCTCGCGCGGGGCGCCCGGCGCGAACAGGAGCAGCATCGAGGCGGCGGCGTCCGAGTCGTTGCGGAAGCCGTGCAGGCCACCGGTCGGGACATACAGGAAGTCGCCCTTCTCGGCCTCGATCCACTGCTCGCCGTTGTAGAGGCGGACCGTGCCGTCGAGGATGAAGAAGGTCTCGGAGATCGTGCGGTGGAAGTGGGTGCTCGGGCCGCCGGCGCGCGGCGCCATGTCGAGCCGGTAGAGCCCGAACTCACCCTGGGTGGACTCGGTGGTGGCCAGGTAGTGGGTCCGGCTGCCGTTCGGGGCGCTCAGCTCGGCCGGGGTGTCCGCCGGACGGAACACGGCGTTGATCTCGCCCTTCTCACCGAAGTACCTGGGCTCGGGGTACGACATGTACGGCTCCTCTTGATCGGGGTTCCGCGCCAACTGTGGCGCATTTGCGGCGTGTACGGGAGTCCGGGACCGGGGTCGGGCCCCCGACTCGTGTACGGGAGTCCCGGAGCGGGGCCAGGGCCCCCAACTCGTGTACGGGAGTCCCGGAGTGGAGTCAGGCCCCCGGTCGGTCACCCCCGAGAGCCGGCCGCCCGTCCCCACCGGAGCGGGCGGGACCGCAGCCGGTCACGTCAGAACGGTCCGCACCAGCGAGCGCGGCTCGGTCCCGGTGTCGTGCAGGTCGCGCAGCATCGGCTCCGCCTCGCGCGCCGCGCGCAGCCGTTCCGGGAGCAGGTCGGCGAAGACGAGCTCCTCGTCCGTGACACCGGCCTCGGCGACGACGCGCCCGTCCGGCCCCCACACCGCGCTGCTGCCGCAGGTACGCCAACCCCCGGTGACGCCGATGTGGTTGGCGAGGACGGCGTACACGGTGTTGTCGAAGGCGCGGGCCGGGAACCAGATCCGCGACTCGTGATACCCGTTGCCCTCGCTGAAGAGCGCGCCGACGACGTACGCGTGGCAGCCGTCGAGCGCCGCCGCGCGGGCGTGCTCGGGGAACCCGGAGTCGTAGCAGATCCCCAACCCGAGCCGCCAGCCGCCCACTTCGAGCGTGGCCCCGGCGTGCCCGTGCCGGTAGAACGCGCGCTCGGACTTGAACAGGGTCTGCTTGTCGTAGCGCCCGATGACCCCGGTGCCGTCGATGACGAGGGCCGAGACGCGCAGCTCGCCACCGTCCTGTACGGCGGCCCCCACGACGGCGGTGACCCCGCTCGCCCGGCAGGCCTCGGCTACGGGGGCGAGCCGGGGGTCGTCCGGCCGCACGGCACACCGCTCGGGGTCGGCCCGGATGAGCTCGGGCTCGTACCCGCTGAGGAACTTCTCGGGAAACACGACGACCCGGGCCCCGCCGTCCCCGGCGGCCCGGACCAGCCGCGCCACAACACCCGCGTTGACCTCGACCTCCCCCGAAGCGGCCTGCGCCTGAGCGGCGGCGATGCGGAGGGGCTGAGAGGGAAGCTCGAATTCGATCACGGACCTCGACCCTACCCGTGTGCCCGGGCGAGGTTCCGGCCGACTGAGTCCCCGGCAACGGCACCCTGAGGCCTGAGCCCTCAGAACTGTCCGTAACCGTCGGAAATGCAAGTAATGTCCCGCCGTGCCACGCTGGTCGAGGCCCGAGGAGCCGGGAAGAGCCCCGGCTTCCGCCCCCCTCACACCCCCTGTAGGAGAACCTCGATGGGCACCAAGGACCAGTTCAACGACAAGGCGCAGGAGCTCAAGGAAAAGGCCAAGCAGGCGATGGGCTCGAAGAAGGACGAGGCACAGGAGCGGACGCGCAAGGCCAAGGAGAAGAACCAGGAAGAGACCCGGCGCGCCCAGCAGGAAGCACAGGACCGCTTCGACCAGGACTACGACATCTGACGCGACGCCCTCCAGCCGGCCGAAGCGGCGCACCCGCGACACCGGGTGCGCCGCTTTCGCGCGCCCGGGGCCGGACTCGCGGGCAGGGGGCGGGTCTCACCAGCCTCTGCCCCTGGGGCCACTCCCCCGGTGTTTCAGTCCGCGCGCAGCTGCCGGACGTGGGCGGTGAGCCAGGCGGGGGCGATGACTTCGGGGTTGCCGTCGAGTGCGGCGGCTGCCCGGTCCAGGGCGTCCGCGGCGGCCTGCGGGACGTCGGGCAGGGCGCGGGCCGCCTCGGCCAGGGCGTGGGCCGCTGCCTCCTGGGGAGCTCCGGCGATCTGGAGGGCGGCCGAGGCGCGGTCGGCGGTGGCGGCGGCCTGGTCGCGGCGGCCGTCGCACCAGTACGCCCAGGCGAGGTTGAGCAGGCAGACACCCTCGGCGCGGGGGTTCTCCATCAGCGAGGCCTCGTGGAGGGCTTCTTCCAGTACCGAAGCGGACCGCTCCGGATCGTCGAGGGCGAGGAGGGCGACGCCCCGCGCGTTCAGCGCGTACGCGATCGCCTCCCGGCTGCCGGCGGCGCGGTAGGCGCGGGCCGTCTCGACGCCCGCGTCGGCGGCTTCCTGCCAGCGGCCGAGCGTGAGCAGGGCGGTGGTGCGGGCGTTGCCCGCCCGCGCGATGGTGAGCAAGTCGCCGCTCGCACGGGCGAGTTGGGTGAGGCGGTCGGCACCGGCCAGTGTGCTCTCGCCGTCGCGGCGGTAGCTGTGGGCGAGACTGAGGGAGAGCAGCGCGTGCACCTCGTGCTCGCTGTCGCCGAGCTCGTGCGCGAGGTCGGCGGCGCGGGCGAGCGGACCGACGGCGTCGTCAAGGCGGCCCAGCTGCCGCTGGGCGTCGCCGAGGCCGAACAGCGCGCTGCGCAGCGCGGGCCGGTCGTCCAGGCGCTCGGCGAGGGCCGCCGCTTCGGTGAAGAGCCCTACGGCCTGCTCCATCGGGCCGGCACTGAGCCGGGCGTGCCCGTAGGCGACGGTGTGGGCGAGACGTACCCGCTCGTCACCGATGTGCCCGTCGACGGCGAGGTGCATCGCGACCGCGGCGAGCACCGAGCCGTGCCAGACGAGCCATTCACTGATCTCGTTCAGCACCAGCGCGGCGCCGTCGTGGTCACCGGCACGCACCAGGTGGTCGAAACGCCGCTGCTGCGGCTGAAGGTCGTCCGGCGTCCGCCAGCTGCCGCGCGGCAGCGCCCGGCGCGCGTACCAGGATGCGATCCGCTGCTCCACTGCCTGCCTCCGGAAGGGGCCCTCCCGGGGGAACTGGTCGCGGGCGATGTCCGCGTCCAAGGGGTGCAGGGCCAGCGTACGGCGCACCCGGTCCACCGACACCAGGTGCATGCGGACCAGGGACGTGAGGATGGGGGCCACCCGCAGACCCGGGTCGAGTCCGGCGACGATCTCTTCGATCACCCGCTGCTCCACGGGAGTGCGCAGGGCGGCAAGGACGCCGAGGACGTCACGGGCCGGCTGATCGAGCCGCTCGTAGCGGTGCGCGGCGAGGTCGGCGACGACCGCGCCCCGCCGGGTGAAGTCCTTCAGTACGCCCCTGAGGGTGGGCAGCAGCACCGAGTCGTCGGCGACCGCGCCGACGAGGAGTTCCAGCGCGCGGGGAACGCCGTGGACGCGGACCGCCGCATCGAGCAGTTCCTCGTCGGACAGGTCCGCTATGCCGAGGCTGCCGTCCCGGTCGAGTTCGCGCAGCAGCGCGGCCGCCTCGGCCGGCTTCAGCCCCTCAGAGAGCTCCACATGGGCGGCGAAGCGCCGCAGTTCGGGCGCGAGGCGCACCGGGACCTGGCTGGTGACGAGGAGACGGGGGGCGGCGCGGACCCGGAAGAGGCAGTCGAGGAACATCGCGAGGCCCTGGTCGGCGATGCTGCCGTCGTCGTGGAGCAGGTCCTCCAGGTTGTCCAGGAGGATCACGACGAGCCGGTCGCCCATGGCCTCGAACAGTTCGGCCAGCCGGTCGCGCACCGAGGTGTCGGCGGTCCACAACGCGCGCAGCCGTGCTTCCTGGTCGGGGTCGAGCAGGTGGGCGCAGTCGAAGTAGAGACGTTCCAGGGAGATCCCGGACGTACGGGTGGAGAGGTTGACCAGGCCGTACGGGATCGGCCCCCGGGCGGGGCCGGGCCACTCGCCGCGGTCGAGCAGGTCCATGACCTTGGCGGCGAGCGCGCTCTTCCCGATCCCCCGCCGCCCGGTCACGGTCACCATGCGGACGGCCGGATCGCTCAAGTGCCGGGCGATCGCGTCGCGTTCGCCGGTACGGTTCTTGAACAGCTCGATGCCGTACGCGACGGGAACCCCGACCACCCGCACCCTGCCGCCGGCCCGCGCGGCGAGCGGCAGGGCCGCCGGGTCGGGGATCGCGAACAGCCGCGCGAGTTCGGCGCGGGGCTCGTCGCGGAGCTTGCGCAGGGCGTGGTCGAGCCGGACGGCGGTGAGCCGGCCGGCCCCCTCCGGACGGTGGTGTTCGGCGACCACACCGACGATGCGGCCGCCGGCCCACACCGCGGCGCCGGACATCCCCGCCCACGGCGAGGTGTCCGGGTCGGGGTCGGCACCGGCCGGTGCCACGGTCATCTCCAGCGTCCCGGTACGGAGGTTGGAGAGCGCCGCCACGGTGCCGTCCGCCTGGTGCAGCTCGCGGAAGTACCCTCCGTCGGGGCGGCGGCGCCGCTTCCACAGCGGGAACCCTGCCGCGTACACGTCGATCACGCCGTGGCGGTCGTCGGCGATCCGCCCAAATCGTGCTGGCTCAACGGCAGTTGGAACCCCATCCGGTGGCACGACGGTCAGCACCGCGAGGTCGTTCTCCTCGTCCGCCCAGACCACGGCCGCGGGAGCCGACCACTCTCCGGGCCGGTCGGCGTCGCACCGTACGCGTACATCGGCGGCGTCGGCGACCACATGGGCGGCGGTGAGGACCGCGATGCCGGAGATCCGGTAACCGGAACCGCGCCGCCTGCCATCGCCCGCTGCGACGATGATCTCGGCGATCCGGTGCGGGTCGAGCCCGGGCCCGTCGGCCGCCGGGTCAGTCTTCATCAGGCAGTTCGACGCCCGAGATCAGCGCGGGCCTGTCGGGTGCGTCGCCGCTCACCGGCCGCAGGACGAGCGTGATCCGCTGCATGACGGTGTTCGCGCTGCGCGCGCTGGCGCCGACGTCGAACACCCAGAACCGCACCTTGGCCCCCGGCTCGCGGCTCCGCTCCACGCCTACCGTGAGTTCGAGTTCGAGCCGCTCCGCCTGGAAGCGCAGCGCGTCGCCGTCCCCGGCCGCCATCGCCCGGCCCAGCTCGTGCCGCAACTGGGCGATCATGTCCGCCAGTTCCACCGCGTCGTCCACCTGCGGATCCCCCGTCCCACACCGACCGGCCAATGCGCGCCGATCCTACCCAGCCCTGGTCAACTACAGGCAGCGGAAGCCGAGTTCGGCCAGTCCTGGCCTGAAGGGGCCTAAAGGCGCTCTCATCTCCTTCGCGACTTGGGGGCATAACGCAGCAGCACGACGTCGCCGATCGGGCGCGCCTCCAGGAGTTTCATACGGGAGGCGGGACCCCCGGGATACGACGCCGGGGCCAGGAACTTCGGTGCGGCGGCTTCGCCCACGAGCAGTGGGGCGATGACCAGATGGAGTTCGTCGGCCAGATTCTGCGCCAGGAACTGGGTGTGGATCGTGCCGCCCCCTTCTACGAGGAGCCTGTGCACACCGCGCCGACCGAGCTCGTCCAGGACCAGGGGCCAGTCGAGTACGGGGCCGGTGCTGACGACATCGGCGAGCGCGCCCAGGGCCCGACGGGCCGTGTGCACGGCTCCGTCCACCGTGAAGACCAGCTTCTCGCCTCCGCAATGCCAGAACGGCAGACCGGCGTCCAGCTCACCGGACCCGGTGACCGTGACCTTCAGCGGATGCTCCGGCTTACCGGCGGCGATGCGCTGTGCGCGCCGTTCGGCGCTCTTCACCAGCAGGCGCGGGTTGTCCTTGCGCAGGGTGGTGGCTCCGATGAGGACGGCGTCGGCCGCGGCGCGTTCGCGGTCGACCCGGTCGAGGTCCCGGTCGTTGGAGAGTACGAGCCGCTCGCGGGCGGTGTCGTCCAGGCGGAAGTCCACGGAGACGGCGGCCGACAGCAGCACGTACGGGCGTATGGCCATGGCGGGGGCGATCAGAGCGCGCGGCGGTAGCTCGCCCACGCGATGTGCGACTCGTGGAGCTTCACCGCAATACCGGCCAGCTCACGGGCGCCCTCGCCCAGCGCACCCTCGTGGATGCGGTCGGCGAGGCGGTCCGCGATGACCTTGGCCAGGAACTCCGTGGTGGTGTTGGTCCCGGCGAAGTCGGGGTCTTCGTCAAGGTTCCGGTAGGACAGCGCGGCGACGATCCCGCGCAGCTCGGTGGCGGCCAGCGCCATGTCGACAACGACGTTGTCGGCGTCCAGCTCCGCACGCTGGAAGGTGGCGTCGACCAGATACGTCGCCCCGTGCAGGCGCTGCGCGGGTCCGAAGACCTCGCCGTGAAAACTGTGGGCGATCATGAGGTGCTCGCGAACCGTGACGGTGAACAAGACTTCTCCGGGAGATCGGTGTCGGGACGGGTCGGCGGTGCGGGTGCGGACGGGTCGGCGGTGCGGGTCGGGACGGGTCGGCGGTGCGGGTCAGTGGGAATCGATCAAATCGATCAACGGGAGTCGTAGCGGATGCGGTGGCAGAGTCCGGGCAGTCGGCCCGTGGCGATCTCGGCCATGGCCTGCGGGAGTTGGTCGAAGTCGGATTCGCCGGTGATCAATAGGTCGAAGAGCGGGTCCCGCAGGAGATCGAGCGCCAGGCCGAGCCGGTCCGCGAGCGTGTGACGCCCGCGCCGTGTCGGCGGGATGGCGCCCACCTGACTGCTGCGGAGCACTAGGCGCCGGGAGTGGAAGAACTCGCCGAGCGGAAGAGCTATCGGCTGGTCGCCGTACCAGCTCAGATCCACCACGGAGCCCTCGGGGGCGAGGAGTTCCAGAGAGCGGACGAGTCCGGCCTGGGTGGCGCTGGCGTGGAAGACGAGATCGCAGTCGTCCGCGGCCTGTGCGGGGTCGGCGAAGGCCACTCCGAGCGCGGCGGCGAACTCCGCGCGGGCCGGATCGACGTCCACGAGTTGCACGTGGAGGCCGGGAAACCGGGCCAGCAGCGCGGCGACGCAGGAGCCGACCAGGCCCGCGCCCACCACCGCGATGCGGTCTCCGATACGCGGTGGCGCGTCCCACAGCGCGTTGAGCGCCGTCTCGACGATGCCGGCGAGCACGGCGCGCTCCGGCGGCACCGCTTCGGGGACTGGTGTGAGGGCTTCGGCCGGGACGGTGAAACGATTCTGGTGGGGGTACAGGCAGAAGACGGTCCGGCCGACCAGCCGGGCCGGCCCCGCCTCGACCTGGCCGACGTTGAGGTAGCCGTACTTGACGGGCCCGGGGAAGTCGCCTTCCTGGAAGGGGGCGCGCATGGCCGCGTACTGGCTGGCAGGAACTCGTCCGTTGAAGACCAGCGATTCCGTGCCGCGGCTTATGGCGGAGTACAGGGTCCGGACTACGGCCTCGCCGTCAGCACCCTCGCCCCGCCTGGGCGGGCGGGCAGGCAGGCAGGCAGGCAGGCAGGCAGGCAGGCAGGGGAAACGATCTCACCCTGTCCCGGGGTAACGACCCAGAAGGAACGTATGGGGCCCTGCACGACCGATCCTCTGCTAGGGGCGATCCGCCTGGGGACCGTCGAGCGGTGTGGGTCTCCGGCGCCAAGTGACCGCGCGGGCCGCGATGTTGCCCTCACGGCTCCGGCGCCGTTGCCCCTCGGGAGGCGAGGAGTTCCCGCGATCCTAGACGATCACCTCGCGGGATTCAGGGGCAGGAGACGTACCGGAGCCTTGGCGCCGGGCGAGAGATCACCAGCAAATTCGCCCCGCACCCGGGCGATGTCCAGTTCGGGCGTTCCATCGTCCCGCAGGTTGCCGATGCCCCACAGCGTGCACAGCACCCCGCCACCGGGGATCGGAGTGCGCCCGAACGTCTCACCGACCGGGACGACATCCATGCGCCGATCACGGACCGGCGGCACAGCGCCCTCTCCTGGCGGCCGCACATCGCTAGGGTTGGCTTCATGACCGCACTGCCCGACTGGATGCGCCCGCCGCGCGCGGAAGGCTGGTTCGCGGAGGACCTGGACAGCCTCCCCGAGGCGCCGCGCCACACCGAGCTGATCGACGGAGCCCTCGTCTTCATGATGTCCCCGCAACGGTCGTGGCACGGCCGCCTCGTCACTGGGCTCACCGTGGCACTCATGGCTCAGGCCCCCGACGGCATCGAAGTCGAGCGGGAGATGACCATCCGCCTCGACGCCCGCAACCGCCCCGAGCCGGACCTGCTCCTGACCACCGCCTCATACGACGCCGACCGCACGTGGTTCGCCCCCGAGGACGTACGGCTCGTCATCGAGGTCGTCTCTCCCGAGTCCGCCCACCGGGACCGCACCGTAAAGCTCCGCAAGTACGCGGAGGCCGGCATCCCGCACTACTGGTGCATCGAGGACGAGGTCGGAGCGCCCGTCGTCCATGTATACGAGCTTGACGAACCGACCCACACCTACGCACCCGCCGGCATCTTCCGAGGCTCGCTCCAGCGCCCGGTGCCCTTCGACATCAGCCTCGACCTGGACAAACTGGCACCGCCCCGCAGCAGCTAAAGCCGGCACCAAGTCGGCACGGGAACACAAAAGGGGCCGCACTCGTCAGAGTCCGACCCCTTTCGACCTGCACAGTTGATCAATTTTCCAGCATGCAGTAGATGTGATTACAGATTGAAGCGGAGTATCCAGCAAGGTCCACCCGCGGAAACGCCCGCTTCGATCAAGCCCTCCGGGCACCGCCCCGGCACGGGACCGTCAATCCAGCACGGACGACTCGGCGGTCAGTAGTGATAGCGCGCCGCGAGGATCACGATCTCCTTGCCCGTGACCAAATAGACAAGGCGGTGCTCGTCGTCGATCCGCCTCGACCACGCCCCGGGCAAGTGGTACTTCAGTGGCTCGGGCTTGCCGATCCCCGTGAAGGGGTCACGCTTGACGTCCTCGATGAGCTTGTTGATCCGAGCGAGTATCTTGCGGTCGTTCTTGAGCCAGGACGTGTAGTCCTCCCAGCCCTGATCCTCGAAGACAAGTCTCACACGGCACCCGCAGCAGGATCCGCCGCATCCGGGTCGATCAGCTCGCGCTCCGACACATTGACGTTGCCCAGAGCGTTCTCGTACGCCTTGAGCAGCCGCCGCGCGTTCGCAGGCGAGCGCAGGAGATACGAGCCCTCGCGCAGCGCCGCATAGTCCTCGGCCGAGACGAGTACGGCGTTGCCATGCTTGGAGACGATCTCAATGGCCTCGTGATCGTCGTTGACCTTCTTGATCAGCGGAAAGAGCACCTTGCGGGCTTCGCTCGCACTTATGGACATGACCTGACCCTTTCCATCAAGTGGTACCTAATAACGTACCACTCCCGGCGCCCTCAGCGCCGATCCAGCACCATCGAGATTGATCGAGCACACCCGCAAGCGCATCCGCGTCTACGGCACCACCCGCAAGGAAGCCCTCGCCAAGCTCACCGAGAAGATCGCCGCCAGCAACCGCGGGGTCCCCGTCCCGTCCGCGCAGGGCAGCTTGGCTGCGTACCTGACGTACTGGCTGGAGAACGTCGCAGTCCACCAGCTCCGCGAGAACACCCACACCCGCTACACCGCCGTCGCCCGGCTCTACCTCATCCCCGGCCTCGGACGGAAGAAGCTCGCCAAGCTCACCGCCAAGGACGTCCGCACCTGGCTCAACCACCTCCGCACCACCTGCCAGTGCTGCTCGCGCAGCCTCGACGCTGCCCGTGACCAGCCCGTCTGCTGTGCCGCTGGAACGTGCTGCTTCAGGCGCCTCTCGCTGCTGACCCTGACCTACGTGCACTCCGTACTCAAGTCCGCCCAGCACGCCGTGCGCGAGGAGGAGATCCCGCGCAACGTCGCCCGCAATGTCCGGACCGGCACACCACGGCCCCGCCGTTTCGAGCCCCTCACCGCCGAGGAGGCCCGCGAGTTCCTGGCCGCGACCAACGACCATCGGCTGAGCACCCTGTTCGAACTGGCCCTGCGTACCGGGCTCCGCAAGGGCGAACTCCTCGGCCTGCGCTAGGAAGACCTCGACCTCGCCAGCGGAACCGCCAGCATCTGCCGCACCCTCCAACGCACCAACTCCAGCGGCCTGACCGCCCTCCCGACCAAAACCCAGAGCTCCGAACGACGCATCGCCCTGCCGACACCGTGCCTGCACTCCCTCGAACAGCACCGCAACCGACAGCGCCAGGAACGCGAAGCAGCAAGCAAAAGCTGGCAGAACAGCGGCTACGTCATCACCCGGCCCAACGGCGCCCCGATCGAAGGAGCCACCCTCACCCGGCACTTCAACACCCTGCTCCACCGGGCCAGACTCCGCCGCATCCGGTTCCACGACCTCCGCCACTCGACCGCGACCCTCCTCTTGGAGCAGGGCGTCGAACTCGTCGTGATCAAGGAACTCCTCGGCCACGCTCACATCGGCGTCACCGCTACGGTGTACGCCCACGTCCGGCTCCGCCTCCAACGCGACGCCATCGACCTCCTCGGCCACGCCCTCCGCAACCCCGCCGAGATCACCGGCAAGCCCGACGACAGCGACGAACCACCCCTCTGCGCCTCGCCCGTCCAATGACCTTGCCGTCAACTACTGCCGTCAGACACCACTACGGCCCCACCGGGCTCATCCGGTGGGACCGAAATAGTTTCGCATTTAACCAGAAATTTACGCCTCATCTGACGAGAACGACACAGTGTCTGCCCATTCCCAAAAAGCCCGAGATGCAGCCTCTTCACGTTCGAGGAGGCCGATAAGACTAGCGACGTCAGCGCCAATTGGAACGTCGATTGCAGCATGCCTATCGCCACTCCACTCGCTCAACAGGCCGAGCCGCGAAATTTCAAAATCAAACTCCCTCGCCACGCTTGAAACGTCCGGCGTTTCCAACAGGAAAACCCGCAAAACTCTCCGCCCGGACTTGCGGACCAGTCGGGTAACGGTGGTGCCGTCCGGAGAAAGAGTGACGATATCGCCGAGAGAAACACCATAAACCCGAAACGGGATGCAGCATAGCTCAAGCGAACCACCTTCAAGCCTCTTGAGCCAAAGCTGTTCCACCTCCCCTTCCAAACCGAACGGCGCGAGATCAGCCCGTGCGATGTAGTCGCTGTCTCCCCGACGAACCGGGCTCTCATGGACGATGAACTTCATGCGGCGCTCCAGGTCGAAGCCGGATGGAAGGTGACTGCAGTCCCACGCAGTCTAGGCGGTCGGGCGAAGGGACAATGACGCCCCCTGCCAACGAGATGGCCCGCGACGGCTGCTCTTCATTCCAGCCGTCGCGGGCCATCTCTCACCTACACACTTCTAGGGCGGTGTCATCCTCGAAGGCCACCACGGCGGCGGCCAGGAGCCAGTGTAATTGGGTGGGGGATTCAATGGAGCCAATCGATCCCTCTTGGAGCTATTACAGAATGTGCAAGCCGGTGTGGTGTTTGCATCGGTTAGGTCACCGCCACCGATCCTAGGCTCAACGTGGTCAATTGCCGTTGCCGGATTCGTCCGGCAATACGAACACAACGGTGCGGTCGTCCCAGGAGCCGCATTCTTCCCCACGTCGTAATCCTTGAGGAGGCTCGGCGGAATCCTCTTCCCAGCCCCAGCGCCACCACTCGAACCAGCTGGGATATCGTAAATCGGCTCACCATTCACACCGCAACCAATCGGAGAATTGGTGTTGTGAACCAGAACAGGCGTGGTGCCAGCGAGTACATAGTACGTGTGGATCCGGTCAACAGTGAGGTTGTACGTGACGACCGCATCGCGGTAATTGCGGACCTTGACGACGGTGATCAGGGACCCGTCGCGCTGACGGAGTTGCTCGCCGGTCTTGAGGTTTGCCGCGTCGACCCACTGCTTGCGGGTTGCATCCCAGTACGGGTGGTGCTGGGTGGACGTGATGGTCTTGTCGCCGGCGGTCGTGTGGACCGTGGTGTCCGTGAAGTCCTTGTCCGTCCGCGTGACGATGACGTCGGTGACCTTCTCCGGCCGGGTCGTGTTCATCAGCGGGTCGGTGGCCTGGACGGTGTCGCCGGTCTTCACCTGGCTGATCGGGACGGCCGTACCGTCGGCCAGCAGGACGGTCGTCGAGGCCGGGAAGCTGTTGGCAGAGCCGCAGCCGCTCGTCGATCCGGATTCCGCCTCGCTGCTCGCGGCGCCTTCGGCCCGGCTGCTCGCCTCGCTGGCTGCTGCCCCTGCCCCGGCTTCCCCCTCGCCACCGGACTTACTGAAGGCCTTGGCGGTCTTGGCGGCGGCACCGATGACGGCGGCACCGGCGCCCACCGCAGCCAGCGCCTCACCACCTGCCCCGACGGCGGCCCCGACCACTGCCGCGGTCGCCCCGAATTCGGCCCCTGCGGTGAAGCCTTCGGCTGCGGCCAGCAGCACGCCGGCACAGGCTCCGGCCGTTGCGGCGACGCAGCCCACGACGACTGCTACGACCACCACGGTGACGGCGATCGCCACAGCATGGTCGGAGACCCAGTCGACCGTCTTGTTCCACCAGTGCTTCTTCTTCGGCTTGGGCGGCTTCGGTGTGCTGGGTGGATCGAGGTTGTAGACCGTCCCGGTCGTCTGCGTGTACGACGCGTACGAGTCCTCGCTCCTGGTTTCCGGCGTGGATGTCCGGTGGCAGATCTCCGGGTCGAAGTCGCAGCTGCTGAGCCCCGTGGGGTCGGTGGCGTTGACCGGAGTGTTGTCCGCGTACGCGTAGCCGTTGATGGACTGCGGGTCCGTCGGCTGGAAGAGCGGGTCGACCGAGAGGAAACGGCCCAGGTTCGGGTCGTACTCCCGCGCACCCAGATTGGTCAGCCCCGTATCGGCATCGACCGTGCCGCCCACGAAGCCCTTGTCGCCGGGCCAACTGCCTGATGACACAGTGCTGTTGCGGCTCTGGCCGAAGGGCGTCATCGGACGGCGCTGGGCCGCCAGGGTGGCGGAGTCCAGCGCGACGTTGTCCGTGCCGTGCGGGTCCGAGGCCAGGTAGGTCAGGCGGCCGTCCGTGGTGCGGGCGACCGTCAGGCCGCCGGGGACGCTGTAGTAGCGGGTGGCCGATGTCGTGTTGTCGGCCTTCTTGAGGACGACCTCAGTTCCGGGCAGGTAGAGCGTGGTGGTCGTCGAGTCGTGACGCAGCAGTTGGTTGCCGTCGGCGTCGTACACGAAGTCGGTGCCGGTGCTCGTCTGGGTCTTGGTGACGGTGTCGAGCTTGCCCTCGTCGGTCCAGGTGAAGTTCTGGGTGCCGCCGCCGGTGGTGTGGGCGGTGGTGTTGCCCGTGGTGTCGTAGCCGAAGGTGTCGGTGCTGGTTCCAGCGGCCTGGCTGGTCGTCGTCATGGACTGCACCGCGTGCGGGTGCGGCTGCCCGGGCGCCGGGTACGTCTGCGTGTGTGTGGTGTCCTTCGTGGCGTCGCCCGTCACGTCGTGGTCGACTTCGCTGGTGCGGTTGCCGGTCGGGTCGTAGCCGTAGGACTGCCAGTACGGGTTGGGACCGCCGAGGTTCGCGGCGCTCGGCGTGCTGTTGGTGCAGCCGCCGATCCCAGCGGCCTTGGGGGACGGCGCGGTGGTGGTGGCGCCCTTGTCGGTCCAGGCCTCGGTCAGGCGGTTGAGGTAGTCGTAGGTGAAGCACTGGGTGTCGGTCTGCCCGGTGTCCTGGACATCGGACGCGGACGTCACCGCGCCGGACGGCGTGTAGGTGTAACTGGTGACGTCCGCCGAGGTGGTGGTCCCGGTCTCCTTGTCCAGCGTCGACTTGAGCACCCGTCCGGTGGCGGGGTCGTAGCTGTTGGTCAGCGCGACCTGCTTGGGGACGTCCCCGACGGTGGTGCGCTGCACCTGGCCGAACGGGGTGTACTGCATGTCGGTGATGTAGTCGGCGTCGCCGCCGACCAGGAGGGGCTGTCCGGCGATGTTGTAGGCGTAGTAGACCGTCTCCGCCTTCAGCCCGCCGGCCGCCGCCATCGTGGTGTTGTCGACCAGGCCTGTGTTGGGTTCGTACGCCGTCTTCGTGGTGTACGTGCCGCCCAGGTTGCCCTCGGACGAGGGGATGGTGACGGTGTTACCGGTGGGCCGGTATGCGGGGTCGTAGCCGATGACGGCGTTCGTGTAGGCGTTGCCGCTGGAATAGCGGGTGGACGACGTCGGGTAGCCCTTGGCGAGCGTGTCGTACGTCCACGAAGCCAGCTTGGTGCCGCCGGTTGATCCCGTGAACTCGGCTGTTTTGCGACCGATTTCGTCATAGGTGTAAGCCAGCGTCTTGCCGCGGCCGTCCGTGGTCGAGGTGACCCGGTCGGCGTCGTCGTAGGTGTACGTCGTGGTGCCGGTGTCCGGGTCGGCGCTGCTCGCCTTGCGGCCGCGCTGGTCGTACGTGGTGCTCCACTTGTTGCCCGAGCCGTCGGTCACCAGGTCCTGCAGGCCCGCCGCGTTGTAGTGGTAGTGCGTGGTGTCGGCCGCGCCGGTGGGTGTGGGCCCGTGGTACTGCACGAGGGCGGTGGTGTGTCCCCGCGCGTCGGTGATGGTGCTGGTCGCCGAGGCTCCCTGCGGCGGGGCGATGTCGGTCTGGTCCGCACCCGGGTAGGCGGTGGCGGAGCGCCACTGCTCATTGCCCAGACTGGAGAGGGTCCGCGCCGTCGGCCGGCCCATGCCGTCGTAGAAGGTGCCGGTCTGGGACGGCACATCGGCGTCGTTGACGACGTAGAGCGTGGTGCCGGGGTTCGTCGCGTTGAAGTAGGGCGCGTTGCTCTTCACGGTCCAGCCGTGGCTGTCGTAGAACGTGTCGGATATCAGTCGGCCGGAGCCACCGTCACCGCTACTCGCCTGCTCCTGACGCAGGCGGAGCAGGCCGTCGTAGAGCTTGTAGTCGAACGCGTACGATTCGTCCTCGCGCAGCGTCTGGACGGTCACCAGGCTGGGAGTGGCGTTGTTGAGGGAGTACGAGAACTTCTTGTTGGGGGTCTTGGTCGCCTTCGGCCGCCCCGGCTCCCACACGGCGGAGATCCGTCCGAGCGGGTCGTAACCGACGTCCGTGACACGTCCGTTGGGGTCCGTGGTGGTCAACGGGACGGCCCGCAGCGGGTCGTATGTCGTGGTGCTCTGCCAGCCGGTGGTGGCCGGGGCGATCGCCGGCTGTGTGCTGGTGACGGAGTTCGGCAGGGCGCCGGTGGCCGGCGTGTAGGCCGTGGAGGTCTTGGCGCCGAGCGCATTGGTCACGCTCGTGGTGCGCCCGTACGTGTCGTACGTCGTGGTGCCCACCGTTTTGAACTGGGCGGTGCCGGAGGCGTCGTAGTGGTCGAGGACCTGGGTGGAGGTGACGTCCCCGGTCGTGCCCAGGGCGCCGAAGGCCTTGCTGTCGTACAGGTTGCGGTTGTCCGAGATGGTGTTGGACGAGTCCGGGGTGGTGGCGCAGCCGCCGGTGACCTTGATGACCTCGGAGGGGAAGGCAAGCATGTTCGCCGTGGCGTTTTCGGCGTAGCTGGTCTTGGTGCAGGTCTCGGGGGTCGCGGCGGTGCCGTCACCCTTGTCGTCCACGTTCGCGATGCGGCCCTGGGCGTCGTAGGTGTTGTCGATCTCCGTCGTACGCCAGGTGTGGTCGGCCAGCAGGGCCCGCTGGTGGACCGCGGCGGTGCCGCTCATCCGGGCGGTGAGGTCCGGCAGCCCCGTCTGCTTGTGGGTCGCCGTAATCTGCCCGCCCCAGGGATCATTGAGGGTGGCCGCCAGCAGTGTCCCGCCGATCACGTCGTAGGAGCGGGTCTCACGGGCGAAGCCGGCTAGCTGGTCATCGTCGGCGAGCGCGCCACCGGTGGCGTCGGTGACGGACACCGACCGCTTGGAGCCGTCGGCCAGCACATCGCCGTTCATGCCGCGCATGAAGAGGGTGGAGGACTGGGTGAGGGTTTCCGGGGCCGCGCCGGTGTGGGTGACCACTTCCCCGTAGCCGCGGAACTGCCCCCAGGTCCGGTTCTTCGGGTCGATCAGTTCCTCGTCGTCGTGGTGCCAGGCGGCGCCGCCCAGGTACTCGTACGACGTGGACTTGGTGGCCGCGCCGATTCCCGTCTTGTCGACCTCGGTGACCTGTTGGACGAGGTACTTGTGGAACCAGTCGAGCGTCGGGTCACTGGCGCCCTGCGGTGTCCAGTAGACCGGGTAGCAGGCCTTGGTGTTGCTGTCAGGGGAGGCGGGCATGTTGCTGCCGGCCACGCACTCCGTGTCCTTGTAGAGGATGTTGATCTGTCCGCCGGACTCGGTGTTGATCGAGTGGACCCGGTAGCGGAAGATCGGCGGGATGTTGTCGACCGCGCCCACGCGATTGGCGAGTTGCTGCCCCATGAAGGTGACGGCGGGGAGCTGCGTCGTACCGCCGTCGTTGCCGGTGTGGGTGATCGACGCGAGCCATAGACCAGGCTTGTTGCTGTCTCCCGACGGCGGGAACTGGTGGGTGAAGGTGAAGGTGTCGGCGGTGGAGTAGGCCGTGCCGACCAGGACCTGGGTGGTGATGGACGTCAGCCGCTTGGTGGTCCAGAACGACGGCGAATGGTTGGCGCAGGTGCCCGTTGAGGGGCAGTTCTGGTCGAACGGCACGTCCGGCCAGTGGCTCGCATTCGCCGTCGACAGCAGGTTGGACGCGCAGGTGAACGTCGAGTCGGGGATGCAGCGCTCGGCGGTGGTGAACACCACCTGGGCCGCCGCCTTCTTGCCCGCCACCGCATCCGGGAGCTGCTGTCCGTAGGCGATGGTGTTGAGGTAGCCACCGCGGATGTACGGCGTGAGGGTGTTGGTGGTGCCCCGGGAGTAGTAGTTGGACTCGGTGCTGTAGGAGTACGTGGTGACGTTCTGGTTGGGGTCCACCACGAAGTCCAGGGACCAGTGCCAGGCCTGCTGGCACCAGGAGGCATCGAAAGTCGTCCCGTGGCAGGGCTCTCCCGGATCGTTGCCGAAGACCGGTGCCGTCCAGGCCGAGTTGGTCGCGGGCGTGGTGGTACTGCCCGGAGTGTGGTTGAGGCCGAAGTAGTACTGCGTGCCGTTGGTCGCGGTGATGCGCCAGTACTCACCGTTCTGGGCGCCGTTCGCGGCACCGGTCAGATGCTCGACCCGGCTGCCGTCATCGCTGCCCTCGCGCCACGTGCCGGTGGCGTCGTCCTTCACCAGTTTGACCGAGCGGCCGCCGAGCTGGAGCGTCGCGTTGTCGACCGACCAGCAGTTGTCGCCGACCGTGTTGGGCTGCCCGTCCTTCGAACACGGCTTGTACGAGCGCTCGATGTAGCCGGACTGATAGTCCCAGCCGTCGCCGATCCACGACGGCTGGTTGTTGGTGGCGGCGGTGCGGCCGTCCACGCTGGAGGAGTCGTACGACAGGGACACGGCGGGTGCCGAGCCGCCGAGCGGCGGGGGCACGGCGATCGGATATGACCATGTGAAGTCGCCGGTGGAGGTTCCGGCACTCCAACTGCCCGACGGGGCAAGGGTGGTGGCCGCATAGGTGCCGCCCGCACCGGCGGGCGCCGCGGTGGCGGCCAGCACCATGGACTGTACGGCCGCCGAGTCGGCCTGAGCCGGGCTGTCGGCAACGGCCGCCTTCAGCCCGGACGGCGCGGACATGCCTGACGTGGCGGCGGGGAGCGTGACGTCGGCGACCAGGCGGTGGTGCGTGAAGTCGTTGTGGAACGCCACCGGCTTGGGGGTGCGGCAACGGGGTGTGTCCGGCGTCGTCAGCGCGCACGCCGGCAGCTCTACGAGCCTCAGCCGTGAGGTGTAGTCACCGCCGTACGCGTCGGCGAACCCCGAGTAGTCCAAGCCGAAGGAGACCTTGCCGTCCCGGCCCGCCGAGGCGTTGTTGGCCAGAGCCACCAAAGCGCCGTTGACACCGGCCCGTTGGGCGGCGGTGTGTGCGGCAACCGTGACGGTGACCTTGTCAGGGGTCCGACCGTCGGACGGCGTGGTCGGGTGCCGCTTGTCGAGGGAGCCGGGGCCACTGATCCAGACCGGGGTGCCGGCCACGTGCGGCGGCCCCGGCTCGGTCCGGAAGGGATTGGGGGCGAGCGCGCCTCCCGAAGTCATCGGGGACGCGGGGGCGTTGGCCGCGGCGGGATTCACCTGCACCCGGGCCGGCAGGGGCCAAGCCACGGAAGGCGTCTCGGGCGCGGCCGCAGCCGGTCCGGCCGATTTCGATGCGGACTGCCGCTGCGCGGTAACACCGTCATGGCCGGGAACCGAATGCGTCTTTTCCACTGGGCGGGGCGACCACAACTTGGGCCTGTGGCCACCTGCGGCAAAAGCCGGAGCGCCGGACAGCATAGCCACCAGCACGGCCAAGGAAGTCAGCAGAGCCACTGCATCGCGCCGCGCACAGTCTCGCCGAATCCAGCCAAAGCGCAGCAGAAATCTGCCACTTTTGGTCTTCATTAAAGTCCCCACCCCTGAAAACAAAAGAGGACGGAAAGTTACCAACGGAGAGCCGATGATCTGGGCATGCAGGGAGCAAGGAATGGCAAAGGATTCATCGGACACAGGCAATGAGTCGGGGAGCATTTCCGGGCAGAGCTGCACCATAGCCGCCAGACCGGGCATCATCCCTAATGCACCCGGGACCGTATTTCATATTCGGCACAAAACCCCCACTGCACACATAAAGGCCAAATAAATTTCGGGCACCCATTTTCCGTCTGCCCAGGCAGATCGATGTCACACGTCCCCGTTATGCTCGCGGGCAATCGCCAGATCAGGCGTTACAAACCCCTTCCACGTCCACGGTAGGAGCACCATGGGGGCACCTGGACGGCGCAGACGAAGAAATCTCGCCGCGATCCTGAGCACAACCCTGAGCGCCACACTCATTCCCCTCGCATTCGGCACCGGCATGGCCCATGCCGACAGTGGCGGAACAATAAAATCCGCTACGGCCGGGACCAATCCCGGCGGAGCGCAGGCCGACGCCATTGCGGCGGTGGCCAAGGCCCGGTCGACCGGAGCGCCGGTACCCGTCGATTCGGCCACCACACAGACCAGTTCGTTGACCGCCAACCCGGACGGCAGTTTCACCCAGTCCCAGAGCGTTCAGCCCGTGCGGGTCAAGAAGAACGACGGCTGGAAGGCGGTGGATGCCACACTCCAGCGCAATGCGGACGGCGGCATTACCGCCTCCGCGACGCCCACCACGCTCACACTGTCCAGCGGGGGCAGCGTCCCACTGGCCCGTATGACGGCGGCCGACGGCAAGGAACTGGCTCTCTCCTGGCCCGATCCGCTCCCGGCGCCCACCGTCTCGGGGAGCAGTGCCCTCTACCCGGGTGTACTGCCCGATGTGGACCTACGGATCACGGCACAGGACCAGGGCGGATTCACCCAGGTCCTGATCGTCAAGACACCGGATGCGGCGCGCAATCCGAAGCTCGCATCCCTGCGGCTCTCCGCATCGACCACCGGTCTCACGCTGTCGGACGGAGCGTCGGGCACTCTCGCGGCCAAGGACGCGTCCGGGGCGACCGTGTTCGCCGCGCCCAGCCCCACCATGTGGGACTCCAGCACCACGGCGTCGGCACCGGCCGCTCTTCGCTCCGCATTCGCCCAGACCCCCGCGAGCGGCGACAACACCGGCTCGTCGGCCACCGGACCGGGAACCGGGGCCAAACAGGCCGGTCTCCAGGCAACGGTGAACCAGGACGCCATCACGCTGACTCCCGACCAGAAGCTGCTGACGGCTGCCGACACCCACTTCCCGGTGTACATCGATCCCAACTGGGTTCCCCGCAACACCGGAGTCCAGACCTGGGGTGCCGTGTGGGAGGGGCATGACGCGCAGCCCTGGGACACCCAGTGGGGCGACCCCGGCGTCGGCTACCAGGGCTACGAGACCGTGACGGGCATCGAACGCGTCTACTACAAGTTCGACACCTCCTTCTACTCCGGCAGGACCGTCAACTCGGCCACGCTGAACATGCTGGAGACCTACTCCGCCTCGTTGAGCTGCGACAAGTACGCCGTCAACGTCTTCCGTACCGACTCGTTCGACGCCGGCATCTCCTGGAGCAGCGCACCGGCGAGCCACGAGCAGATCGGCAGCACCTCGGTCCCCGGCACACGCAACAACGACTGCCCCGGCTACCAGCCGGCCATCGCGGACATCACCTCGGCCGTGGCCAGTGCCGGAAGCACCCTGTCCGTCGGAGTCTTCGCCGCGAACGAGAGTGACCGGGACGCCTTCAAGCGCTTCTCCACCAACCCGACCCTGACGGTTCAGTACAACACCGTTCCCTCGGTGCCCACTTCACCCGTCACCGTGCCCGCCCCGCAGTCCCCCAGCACCCCGGACTGCGGCCAGAACACTCCGTTCGGCTGGATCGGCGCGACCAGCCTCGCCAGCGACGGCATTCACCTCCGCGCCAAGGTCTCCGACCCCGACGCGAGCCAGCTGGTCCGCGGCCAGTTCGCGCTGTGGGACTACAACACCCAGGCCGTGCTCATCGGCATGGGCGACGGCAGCTCCAGCACCGACTGGATCGGCAACGGCAGCACCGCCGACAAAGCGGTCGGCCGGCTGACCGACGGCCACACGTACAGCTGGTTCGTGCGCACCGACGACGGCATCAACCACTCGGCCACCGCCCCCGTGTGCCACTTCCAGGTGGACACGACCGCACCGGGCCAGCCCACCGTCGCCTCGACGGACTTCCCGGCGTCCGGCTCCGTGCCCGGCACGACCCATGTCGCCGGTGACGGCTTCCAGGGACAGTTCGCTGTCACCGCCACCGACGCCGGAAGCGGAGTGGACCACTTCGAGTACTCGCTCAACTCGGCGATTCCGGTGGGCGGAAGCAGCACCGTCGCCGCCACCAACGGTTCGGCGACCATCAAGCTGGCGCCGACACGCTGGGGCACGAACTTCCTCTACGTGAGCGCCGTGGACAGAGCGGGCAACCAGTCCCAGTCGTACGAGTACGCCTTCTACGTCCCCGACAACACACAGGCGACCACGACACCCGGTGACCTCACGGGCGACGGAAAGCCCGACACGGCGATCGTCGACAAGAGCGGCAACATCCGCATCTACACGATCGGCTCGACGGACCCGGCACTGGCGGTCCCGGTCGCGGCGAACCAGGCGCCAGATCTCAGCAGTTGGAGCGGCGCGATCCTCGCCCACCGCGGCACCATGCACGGAACCGCGAAGGTGGACGACCTGTTCGTCCATAGGAGCGGCAAACTGTACATCTATCTCAATCCTGGCAACGGCGACTTCACCCGTACCCAGGCCACCCCGGTCCCCCGGCCCACCTGCGACTCGACCGTGACCGACTGCTCCGGCTACGCGCCCGACTGGTCCCAGGTCAGCCAAATCGTCGCCCCGGGCAACGCCGACGGCAACGCCCAAGGCCACAACGACCTGATCACCGTCGAGAAGGACAGACTCTGGCTCTTCCCGGGCAACGGCAACGGACGACTGCTCTCGCCGCTCCTGATCGGCCCGGCCGGCTGGAGCTCCATGACCGTCCTGGCCCCCGGTGACGTGACCGGAGACGGACTGCCCGACCTGTGGGCCCGGGACAGGACCACCGGCAACATCTACCTCTATCCCAACCGCGCGGGTGACCCCAAGGGCCTCGGAGACAGCACCACCCGCAGCCTGATCCGCAGCGGCGTCCCAGTCCTCTCGTACCCCGCGCTCACCAGCGACGGCGACATCGACGGCGACGGGCGCCCGGACCTGATCGCCGCGACCTGGGACGGGCATCTGACGGAGTTCCCCGGACAGGCGGCCACCGGCGGACAGAACGGCTTGGGTACTCCCGTCGACCTCAGCCGCCGGGACTGGAGCAGCAACCTCCAGTCGGTGGAGGGCTCGCCCTATCTCCCCTCCAGCCGCAGTGACTTCAACGGCGACGGCCGTGCAGACATGGTCGCCGAGTGGGCCGACGGCACACTCCACCTCTACACCGGGGACGCCGGAGGGCGGCTCGTGGCCGGCCCGCAGATCTGGGACAAGTCCTGGGGCGGGATGAAGCTCATGACCACCGGCGACTTCAACTCCGACGGCAAGGCCGACGTCGTCGGCCTGTGGCCCGATGGCACCCTCCACCTCTACCCGGGCACGGGAAGTGGCGGTTTGGACGCGGCCAACGCCAAGCAGCTCTTCGGCGGCTCCACTTGGACCGGGGCACAGCAGATCGTCGCCGGAGACTTCGACGGAGACGGCAAGACCGACCTGGTCGCCATCTGGAGTGACGGAACCCTGCACCTGTACAGCAACAACGGCAACGGAGACCTGAGCGCGTCGACCCCTCTGTGGTCCGACAACTCATGGAGCGGCATGAAGCTCCTCGCCGCCGGCGACTACACCGGCGACGGCAACGCCGACATCCTCGCCGAATGGGCCGACGGCACACTCCACCTGTACATCGGCGACGGCCACGGCAAACTGGCGGCAGGTCCCCAGATGTTCGGTGGCAACACCTGGTCCAGCGTCACCCATCTCATCCCCGGCGACTTCACCGGCGACGGCAAGACCGACGTCGCCGCAGTATGGACGGACGGCAGCCTCCACCTGTACGCAGGGGACGGAAACGGGCACCTCGCCGACCCCACACCGATGTGGCCGGACAACACCTGGGGCAACGCGCCCCTCATCAGTTAACACCGGACGATTCCCGACCCCGGCGCCACCTCCGCCACGGAGGTGGCGCCGGGGTCGGGTGTTTCGAACGCGGGGACGCGAACGGGGCACCCGACCAGTCCATCGGCGCGGCGAACGCCGATCGCCTTCCATTCCTCGAACGTTCAACTCGCCGTCCCTGCTTGCGCTTTGTGGCGTCCCTAAGTTCCCTGGAGGCTGCGAAAGAAGGGACCCATGGACGCACTCCTTTCCATCCGGGCACACCGGATCACCAAGTGCTTCGGCGATGTCGTCGCACTCGACGGCATCGATCTGGATGTGCCGCAGGGGCAGATACACGGTCTGGTCGGGCCGAACGGCGCCGGCAAGACCACCCTGCTCGGCCTCCTGCTGGGCCTGGCCGTCGCCGACGGTGGCCGTCTTGAGATCCTGGGTACTCCGGTCGGGCGGAAGACGGCCGCTCCTGACGGTGTCGCCGGCTTCGTGGACGGGCCCGGGCTCTACCCCTCGCTCACCGCCCGGCAGAACCTCGCCGCGATGGCCGCTCTGCGCGGCAGCGACATGCGGACAGCGGGAATTGACGACGTGCTCGACCAGGTCGGGCTCACCGACGTCGCCGACGACCGGACGCGCGGTTTCTCTCTCGGCATGCGTCAGCGGCTCGGGCTCGCCGCCACCCTGCTCACCAAGCCGCAGCTTCTCGTGCTGGACGAGCCGTCCAACGGCCTCGACCCGTCCGGCCAGAAACACGTCCACGGTGTCCTCACCCGACTCGCGGCGGAGGGAACCACCGTCGTGCTCTCAAGCCACCGCATGGACGACCTCGAAGCATTGTGCTCCGAGGTCACCATCCTCGCCACCGGACGGATCGTCTTCTCCGGCCCGCTCAGCAAGCTGGCCGCCGAGAACCGTGAACTCGACTACCGGCTGCTCGCCTCCGACCGGCAGGCCGCCCGCCGGGTGGCCCTCGACACCGCCGGGGTCCAGGTTGTCGACGACGCGGGGGCACGGCACGACACCGAGCGGCTCGTCGTGCGGGCGCTGCTGCCCGCCCTCGACAAACTGGTGGCGGGGCTCGTGCACGCGGGCATCGCGGTACGCGAGCTCACCCCCGTGGTGTCCCCGCTCGAGGCCGCGTTCCTCGCCCTCACCGAGCCGCAGGAGGCGGGCAGATGACCGCGACAACAGTCAACGAACGGGCTGTCGTTGCCAGTCGCGTCTCGGTGCCGCGCTGCTACCGCTTCGAGCTGGTCAAGCTGTTTGCGCAATGGCGGATCCGGCTGCTGGTCCTCGCCTGCTGGATCACACCGGCGCTGTTCGTCGCGGCGGTGAGCCAACAGAGCACGCTCCCGACGGACACCCTCTTCGGCCGCTGGATGGACGCCACGGGGTGGGCCGGACCGCTGGTGATGCTCGGCTTCTCGGGCACCTGGGCGCTCCCGCTGCTGACCTCGGTGGTCGCCGGCGACGTGTTCGCCTCCGAGGACCGGCTCGGCACCTGGCGCCACCTGCTCGTGGTGGTCCGGTCGCCTCGACGGATCTTCGTGGCGAAGTCACTGGCCGGCCTCACCGTCATCCTGCTGCTCGTGGCCGGGCTGGCCTGTTCCAGTACGGTCGGCGGGCTTGTGGCGGTGGGCGACCGGCCGCTCGTCGGCCTCGACGGACACGTGCTGGCGCCCGCGGACGCCGCCGGGAAGGTGCTGCTCGCCTGGCTCTGCGTACTCGCTCCGACCTTGGCCCTCGCCGCGATCGGACTGCTCGGGTCGGTCGCCCTCGGCCGGTCCCCGATGGGACTGCTGCTGCCCGCGGTCGTCGCGCTCGCGATGCAGCTCGCCCAGATGCTGCCACTGCCCGTCGCCGTACGGCTCGCCCTGCCCAGCTACGCCTTCATCGCCTGGAACGGTCTGTTCGCCGACCCGGCGCAGGTCGGCCCGCTGCTGATCGGCATCGTCGTCGGCCTGGTGTGGGCCGTGCTCGCGACCGCGCTGGCCTATCTGCTGTTCCTGCGGCGCGACTTCACCGACCTGGCGTACGACGGCTCCGGGCGCCGCGCGCTCACCACCGCGCTGCCGCCGCTGGCCGGACTGGTCGCCCTCACGGTCACGGCCGTCGCCGTGGCGACCCCGGCTCCGGCCTCGTTCACGGGTTCCGGAATCGAGCAGGACAAGGTGCAGCGGTCGGTCGCCACGGCGTTCGCCCACCTCTACCGCTTGCAGACCGAGCAGCTCAACCGCCCCGGGGTCACCGAGGCGCAGCTGCGGGCCACGGCGGCGTGCAACAAGGGCGACGGCCAGGTCGCGGCCGAGGGGCCGGGCAACGACTGGCGTTGCGTCGTCTCCTGGCATCTCCCCGGCGTCGAGACCACCGGGACGGCCATCTACCAGCTCGATGTCACCGCAGACGGGCGGTTCGTGGCCGATGGCGACGGACCGAAGGATGTGAACGGCTACTTCCTGGTGCGGACCCCGGCCGGGGACGCACCGAACCCGCTCTGGCAGTTCGACGCCAACGTCGAACTGCTCTCCACCACCCCGAAGGGATGACGCCATGCAGATAACGCGCCGCCGTCGGCAAGTCGAGAAGGAGCAAGTCCAGAAGGAGTACTTCGTCTTGCTCGGCAGACCCGTCGGCCGCCGGGCAACGCTGGTCACGGCCTGCATCACCACGGCCGCCCTGGCCGCCGGCACCGCCGTCGCCGAAACGCGCCAGTTCGGCACCGAGCAGGTCGGCCAGGTCACCGCCAAGGGCCAGGTCGTCTCCAGCGACCAGTACATCGCCCCGTACGGCAGCCGCCTCCTCATCAACGACGGCAAGATCATGTCGTCGACGGTCAGCCCGGACGGCAGCCACCTCGCGGCCTCGGTCACCGACGGCGATGCGGCGCTGGTCGTCGTGGACCTCAAGACCGGGAAGGTGAAGCAGCGCGTCGGCACCAACGCGGTGGACGACCTGCGCATCAAGAGCGGCGCCGTCGGCCAGGAAGGCCCGGCGTACTCGCCCGACGGCTCGCAGCTGTGGCTGGGCCAGGCCGACGGCTACACCAGGTTCACCGTGAACCCGGACGGCACCCTCGCCAACCCGACGGCCATCTCGATCCCGGTCCAGGACACCAAGCACGCCCTGGTGGGTGCGGCGGTGTTCTCGGCCGACGGCTCCACCGTGTACTCCGCCGTCAACGGCCAGAACCGCGCGGTCGCCATCGACACGGCCACCGGGACCGTCAAGCAGAGCTGGGACGTCGGCAATGCCCCGCGCGGAATGGTCCGGGTCGGCACCAAGCTCTACGTCAGCAACGAGGGCGGCCGGCCGGCGAAGGCTGGTGACTCCACGCTCAACTCCTACGGCACCCAGGTGCCGGCCAGCCCGGTGACCGGTGCCACCACCACCGGCACGGTCAGCGTCATCAACCTGGCGAAGCCGTCCGCCGCCGTCGGGACCATCGGCGTCGGTCTGCACCCGACCGCCGTGTACGCCAAGCACGGGGCGGTGTTCGTCACCAACACCGCCGACGACAACGTGTCGGTCATCAACACCTCCAACGACAAGGTCGTGCAGACCATCTCCACCCAGCCGTGGCCGGAGGCGTCGGTCGGCTACGAGCCCAACGCGGTGACGCTCACCGACGACGGTCACCTGCTGGTGACGCTCGGCCGCGCCAACGCCGTCGCCGTCTACCGGTACACGACCCCGCAGGAGCCGGTCAGCTACGTCGGCCTGCTCCCCACGGACTACTTCCCCGCGGAGATCGCCGCGGTCGGCGACAAGGTGGTGGTCTCCAACACCCGTGGTATCGACGCCCGCCGCCCCGACAGAGCCGGCCACAACACCCACGACACGACGTCGAGCCTGACGCGGTTCACGCTGCCCAGCGACCGTGTCATCAGGTCCCAGACCGCCAAGGTCTTCCGGCAGAACGGCTGGAGCGAGGGCGCGGTCGCCTCGGCAAACAAGAACAGCAGGGCGAAGCCGGTGCCGGTCCCGGCCCGGATCGGCGACCCGTCGACGATCAAGCACGTCTTCCTGATCGTCAAGGAGAATCGGACGTACGACCAGGTCTACGGTGACATCGCGAAGGGCAACGGCAACCCGTCGCTGACCCAGTTCGGCGCGAACGTGACGCCGAACCAGCACGCGCTGGCCGGGCAGTTCGGGCTGTACGACAACACGTACGACATCGGCACGAACTCCGCCGAGGGCCACAACTGGCTGATGCAGGCTGACAATCCGGAGTACACCGAGTCCTCGGCCGGTGAGTACGCGCGCAGCTACGACACCGAGGACGACGCGCTCGGCCACCAGAAGTCCGGCTTCCTGTGGACGGGCGCGCAGGCGGCGGGCAAGTCCGTACGGGACTTCGGCGAGTTCCAGCAGTTCCTGACGAAGCCGTCGGACGCGAGCTGGCAGAACCTGTACTGCGACGCCAAGAACATGGACGCGACCGGGCGGGGCACCGGCTACGCCCTGAACTCGTCCTCGCCGATCCCGTCACTCAACAGCGTGTCGGTGCCCGGTTTCCCGAAGTTCGACACCAGCGTCCCGGACATCTACCGGGAGCAGATCTGGAAGCAGCACTTCGAGAAGAACGGTCCGGCGAACCTGAACATGCTCTGGCTCTCCAGCGACCACACCGGTGGTCCGGCGGGCCCCGCCGCCCAGGTCGCGGACAACGACCTCGCGACCGGCAGGATCGTCGACGAGATCTCCCACAGCGCGTACTGGAAGGACTCGGCGATCTTCGTTGTCGAGGACGACTCCCAGGCCGGCCTCGACCACGTCGACGGCCACCGTGCGCCGATCCAGATCATCAGCCCCTGGGCCCAGCACGGCACCGTCGACAGCCACTACTACTCGCAGATCACGATGATCCGGACGATCGAGCAGATCCTCGGAATCCGCCCGATGAACCAGAAGGACAGTGCGGCCAGCCCGATGCGCGGGGCGTTCACCGGGCACCCGGACTACACCCCGTTCAAGGCGCTGCCCAACCGGACCTCGCTGACCGACGGTCTGAGCACCCCGCCGTCCTGCGGTGTGGACACCCCGGCGCCGCAGGACCCCAAGGCGGTTGCCGCGCCGACGACCAAGGTGCCTGCCGACAAGCAGTCGCTCGCGGCGGAGTGGAACACCTGGAAGTCGAACCAGCGGCTGACCGGCCCGCACGCCGTGCCCGACTTCGCGAACCCCGCGCAGATGAACCACTTCACGTGGTACCAGACACACAACTGGTCGAAGCCGTACCCCGGCGAGAACAAGATCTACGCGCCGAATGACGTGCCCGGCGCCTACATCCCCTCCCCGGAGTCCGACGGCTGACGCAGCCCGATCGCGTCTCGGGGCCCCCGACCGGCGACACCGCCGGCCGGGAGCAGCGTTCCGCGACAGGCGCTAAAGCTGCACGAGTTCCGTCGCGATCTCGGTGAGGCATGCGCCGTACTGAGTGACCATGAACGCCTTGTACGGGAGACGGCTGCGGTTGCGGGGTTCGTCCGAGGACGTGGTCCGGACGAAGTAGGTCGTCGCAACGGCGCCGGCCAGGAGCACGAAGGCCGAGGGCAGGAGGGAGGGGGCGACAGTCACCGAGGAGAGCAGGTACAGCAGGCCGATGGCGAGCGGGGTGGCGGCGCAGACGATGCGAGCTCGTCGCTCCCCCCACAGGATCAAGGCGGTTCGGCGGCCGACGGCGGCGTCCCCGCGTAGGTCGGAGAGATCCTTGACGAGTGCGCCCACGCAGGCCATCCACAGTGTCATCGCACCGCCGAACAGCAGGATCGGCAGCGGGTGTTCAGTGGCTCCGCCACTTACCCAACCGGCGGCGAAGGTCAGTCCGCCGAGCAGCAGGACGGCCAGGGAAGCAGTCGAGGTGCGGACCTTGAGCGCGATCCGTGGGGCCGAGTACGCGTGGCCGCAGAGCAGTTGGGCGGCCACGAGGAGGACCAGGGCGAGGCTCTCCGTGACCGATGCGATGAGCAGCGCCAGTACGGCCAGCACCCGGGCCACGTACATGCCCCGGAGCGGACTGAGTTCTCCGCTGCTGATCGGCCTGCCGTTGCCGTTCATGCGGTCCTCGGGGGCATCGTGCACACCGTTGACGAGGTACGCGTACATGGTGGCCAGGCCCCAGGCGGCGGCCGAGGGGAGGAACCGCATCAGGCCCGCCCCCGATATCTGACTGCTCGGCAGGAAGGCCGCGGTGAACCGCAGCAGGAAGATGACCTGCACCGACGGCCTGGACTCCTTCAGGCACAGCAAGAGGGTCCTGGGCCCCGAAGTGGCTGGATCGTCGGTGACGGACGGGGAGTTCGTCCCAAGGTAACTCGGCATGTCAGTGATCTCGTGTCTTGGCCGGCCCGGGAGAGCGAGGCGCATGGTCGCTGCCCGGGCCGAATTCTGACCCGTGCCAGTAAATGGAATGGCTTGTCAGGATATGCGAGGGGCAGCGTGTTCCGAGGCCCGGGGCGTCACGTCGGCCGCGTTGACCGCATGGGCGACCGGCTTGCCCTCCAGTGCGTTGCATACGGCCTGGACGGCCTCGTGCCCGGCCCGCTCCTGTGCCTCCTTCGTGCTGGCGCCCAAGTGGGGCGTGCCGGTGACGGAGGGGAGGTCGAGCAGGGGGGAGCCGATGGCCGGTTCGATCTCGAACACGTCGAGCGCGGCTCCGGCGATCCGGCCCTCCCGCAGGGCCACGGCGAGGGCTTCTTCGTCGACGATTCCGCCGCGCGAGGTGTTGACCAGGTGTGCGGTGCTCTTGGCAAGGCCGAGTTCACGACGGCCGATCAGGCCGGTCGTCTCCGGGGTCTTGGGCAGATGGACCGTGATGACATCGCTCGTGGACATCAGCTCGTCGAGTTCCATCAGCCGGACGCCGAGACGTTCCGCGTCCTGCGGCGGGGCGTAGGGGTCATGAGCGACCAGCGGGGTGTCGAACGCGGCGAGCCGACGGGCGACCAGCTTTCCGACGTTGCCGAAGCCGACGATGCCCACGGTCCGGCCCGCCAGCTCGGAGCCCTTGAAGGCGGCTCGCTCCCAGTTCCCCGCGCGCAGTGAGGCCCCGGCCGCGTAGGTCTTGCGCAGGGAGGCGATGATGAGGCCGATGGTCAGTTCGGCGACGCTGAGCACGTTGGAGTGCGGGGCGTTGGCCACCAGGACGCCGGCGCGGGTGGCTGCCGCGACGTCGACGTTGTCCAGGCCCACGCCGGCCCGGGCGATGACGCGCAGGTTCGGTGCCGTCGCTATGGCCTCGGCGTCGGCCTTCGTGCCGCTGCGCATGAGCAGGGCGTGTGCGTCCTTCAGGGCTTCCCGCAGGGCGCGCGGGTCGCTGCCGTCGCAGTGCCGGACCTCGTAGGGACGCAGTCCGGCCAGGGTGTCGTCGGGAAGCGGGTCGCTGACGACGACCACCTGCTTGCCGGCCTGTTCTCGGAACTGCGGGACGGGCTGGGTCATGACGAGCTCCACATGTCGGGGCGGGCAGGGGTCACGCGGCTACGGCGGTCGGGCTGACCGAGTCCAGACGCGGCAGGCTAAGTCGTGCCCACACGGCGTCCAGCGCATCGACGAACCCGTGGATCTCGTCCTCGCTGTGGTGGGGGGTCGGCGTCACGCGCAGACGCTCCGTACCGACGGGCACGCTCGGCGAGTTGATCGGCTGGACGTAGATCCCGTGCCGGTCCATGAGCTGGGCCGCGACCTCACGGCACTTGTGGGCGTCGCCGACCAGTACGGGCACGATGTGCGCGTCGTCGGACACCACCGGGATGCCCAGGGAACGCAGCATCCTGTGCATCAGGGCGGCCTTCTCGCGCATGTCGGTGCGCTCGCGGTCGGAGCGCTTGAGGTGGCGTACGGCTGCCAGCGCTCCGGCCGCGATGGCAGGCGGCAGCGACGTGGTGAAGATGAAGGCGGACGCGAAGCTGCGGATCGCGTCGATGACGGAAGCGGGTCCGGCCACGTAACCGCCGGCGATGCCGAACGCCTTGGCCAGGGTTCCCTGGATGACATCGAAGCGGTCCGCGATGCCGAGTTCCGCGGCTATCCCCGCACCCTGGGGTCCGTACATGCCGACGGCGTGCACCTCGTCGAGATAGGTGAACGCTCCGTACCGCTCGGCGAGTTCGCAGATCTGCTCAAGCGGAGCCACGTCACTCTCCATGGAGTAGATGCTCTCCAGGGCGATGACCTTCGGAGCCTCGGGGGCCAGGCCTGCGAGCAGCTCTTCGAGGTGGTCGATGTCGTTGTGCCGGAATATGACCTTCTCGGCGCCGCTGTGCTTGATTCCCGCGATCATCGACGCGTGGTTGAGCTCGTCCGAGAGCACGACACAGCCGGGCAGCCGCCCGGCCAGGACGGTCAGGGCCGCGTCGTTCGCCGAGTAGCCCGACGGGAAGATCAGCGCGGCCTCGGTGCCGTGCAGATCGGCCAGCTCCTGTTCCAGCAGGACGTGGTAGCGGTTGTTGCCCGAGATGTTGCGTGACCCGCCGCTGCCCGCGCCGGACTCGTCGATCGCCTTGTGCATCGCGGCCAGAACCAGCGGGTTCTGCCCCATTCCCAGATAGTCATTGCTGCACCAGACCCTGATGCGGCGCCCGTTTCCGGAATCGTGCTGCAATGCCTGGGGGAAGCTGCCCGCCAGTCGTTCAATGCTCACAAATGTCCGGTAGTTGCCGCGCTTCTTGAGAGCCTCGATCTCATGGGCGAAGAAGGCCTGGTAGTCGAACAACGATTCCTCCGTCTGTCGAATGCAAACCGGAACCCGCACGTCCCGGAACCCGCACATCCCTGATCCCGCACGTCTTCCAGCGGACGGATCAGCGGGATTGGGCTGCGCGAGGGGTGACCTATTCTGGCCACGGCGAAAAACTAGCTCCCTGCAGACCGGCAGGGAAATGCGTTCGCGGGGCGACCTATACGCCTCTTGCATGCACCGCAGAAAGGACTCTCCGCGATTTATACGCCTTCCGCATAGATGGCCCGATGAGGTCATTTCACTTCCGCCCGCGAGGGAAATAACGTCCGATGGCCGGGCCTGGAGACGGAATGCTGATCCGGGCCCTCATCGCACTGTTTCGGAGAACCCGCGGAGCTCAATCCGCCCGCTGTGGCTTCTCACGCATCCGGGAGGACCCATGTCACACGGAAGCACCCAAGTGACCGACCACGGCGCGGCCGGGGACGGGAGTGCCGGACCGGCCACGGTTCCCGGGCCCCAGCCCCCCGGCCGGAGCCGCGCGTCGGAGTCGAAGGGGTACGCCCCGCTCGGCCCCACCCTGGCGGCCTTCGTCATCACGGCGATTCTCGCCACCGGTCAGATGTATGCCGTGATCCCGGTGATGGACACCATGGGGCACGCCTGGCATGCGAGCGCCTCGGCGATGACGTGGATGGCCAGTGCCTTCGGGTTCGGATACGCGGGCGGATTCGTCGTGTTCGGCCCCTTGGCGGACCGCTACGGCCACCGGCGGATCGTCGTGTACGGCATCGCGGCGACGGCGGTCACCACCGCGCTGGTCGCCTGCGCACCGGGGCTCGGTCTCGGTATCGCGCTGCGGGTGCTCCAAGGCGTCACTGTCGCGGCCTTTCCCCCCACCGTGCTGTCCTACATCGCCGAACGCGTCGCCCCCGAGCGCCGGATGGTCACCACGACCGCGGTGACCACGTCGTTCCTGGCCTCCGCGGTGATCGCCCAGGTCGCCTCGCAGACCATCGCCGACGCCCTCGGCTGGCGTGCGGTGTTCGTCGCCGGTGCGGTCGCCTTCGCTGTCATGGCGTTCGTGCTCCGCGCCGTGATGCTGACGGACCTGGAGCCGCGGGGCGGTTCGCCTCTCAGCGCCTACCGCTCCATCCCCAGGGTGCTGTGCACCCCGGGACTTCGGCTGCTGTACCTCGCCACTCCTGCCGTCTTCGGCTCGTTCGTCGCCATGTACACAGGGATCCAGCTCAGCGGCATCGTGGCGGACAACCAGGAACTGCTCGTGCTGCGGTCCAGCTCACTGCCGGCCATGATCCTCATTCCGCTCCTCACACCGTGGCTGACCCGCGTCCCGAACGTCGCCCGGGTCGTCTTCGGCCTCCTGCTCGCGTCGGTCACCACGTTGGTCACCGGCCTCGTGTCGCCGGGCACAACCGGCCTGGCCGGCCTGCTCCTCGTCTTCGTCGCCGCCATCACCATCGCGACCCCGGCCATGGTCGGCACCGTGGGTGAGCGCTCGGGAGTCGCCCGCAGCACCGCGCTCTCGCTGTCCACCTTCTGCTTCTTCGTCGGTGCGAGCCTGGGGCCGCAAGTCGCCGGAGCTCTGGTCGGCAGCGGTTTCTCCCGCCTGATGTACGTGCTCGCCGCTGTCCTGTGCGCAGCGGCAGTGATCGTCTTCATCACCCGCCGCGCTCCTGCCACGCAGAAGCGATGAGACCGGTTTCCGGGACCGTACCGCCTCCCCCATGAGCCACTGGCGGCACGGTTCCGGAGACCCCTGGGCAGTAGGCCCCCATCACCCAACTCCCCTTGTTTTAAGGACCATTCATGACACGCGTCTGGAACCCGACGGTCATCGGCGCCCCGGTCGGCAAGTACAGCCACCTCGCGGAGGTGCCGGCCGGCCGTCGACAGATCCACATCTCGGGACAGGTCGGCACCTTGGCAGACGGCAGGCTGGCCGGCCCGGACGCCGCCGGACAGACCCGCCAGATCTTCGCCAACATCGAGCAGTTGCTCCGCTCCCTCGGAGCCGGGCCCGCCGACCTGGTGAAGCTGACGTCGTTCGTCTCAGGTGTGAGCTGCCTCCCGGGCTACTACGCGGCGCGCGACGAGGTGTACGCCGACTGGTTCCCCGACGGGAAGTATCCGGCCCACTCGCTGGCCGTGGTGGCGGCACTGGCCAAGCCGGAGCTGTCCGTGGAGATCGAGGGAATCGTGGCGGTCCCCGAATGAGCCCACTACCGCCGACGCCCCAAGCACCGATGAGCCACAGCGAGTTCCGGGACCAGTTTCCCGCGCTGCGGGTGTCCACCTGGCTGGACACCCCCGGCTCACCCCCGGGCTCCGAGCCGGTCAACCGGGCACTGGGCACGGCGCTGGCGCAGTGGCGGAGCGGCGACTTCGACTGGCTCGACTGGGACGGGGCGGCCGCCCGGGGACGTGCGCTGTTCGCCGAGTACCTGTCGGTCCCCGAAGCGACGGTCGCGACCATGGCGTCGGTGGCGGAGGCGGCCGCCACTGTCGCGGCCGGTCTGCCCCCGGGACGCGTGGTCGTTCCCGCGGACGAGTTCCGCAGCAATCTGCTGCCCTGGCTCGCACTGGACTCCGACCGGTTCGAGGTCGTCGTCGTCCCGGCGCGTGACGGCGCCGTACGGACGGAGGACCTCGTCGCGGCCGTGGACGAGCGCACGGTACTGCTCGCGGTGAGCGAGGTGCTCAGCAGGGACGGCGTCCGCGCCGACCTGCCGGTGCTGCGGGCCGCGACCGACGCCGTCGGGGCACGCCTCTTCGTGGACGCCACCCAGACGCTCGGCGCTCTGCGGCTCGACCTCTCCGAGCTGCGCCCCGACTATCTGGCCGTGCACGGCTACAAGTGGATGCTGTGCCCCAGAGGCGCGGCATGGCTGGTCGTACGCCCCGACAGGCTCTCGGACCTGACTCCGCTCATGCCCAGCTGGAAGTCCTCACCGGCGCCGCACGCCTACTTCGGCGGCGGCCTCGACTTCGCCACGGGCGCCGCACGGTGTGACACTTCGCCGGCCTGGCTCTCCTGGATCGGTGCCGGTGCGGCGGTCCGGCTGATGCAGCGGCTTGACAGCGCGGCCGTTGAGGCACACTGCCTCGCCCTGGCCGATGCGTTCCTGACCGAGGCGCGCTCCATGGGACTGCCCAGGGCCGCCCAGGGGAACGCGTCCCACATCGCCGTCGTGAAGGCCGATGACGCCGACCGGCTGGCGAAGGAACTGGCCGCACGTCGCATTCGCGCGACCGCTCTGGCCGACCGGCTCAGAGTGGGGTTCCACTACTTCAATGACCAGTCGGACCTGGAGACCCTGCTGGCAGCTGTGCGCAGCGCACGTTCCTGAGCCGATCGGCTGGTGCGGAGCCACCGCCTTGGCTGTGCGCGTCAGTTCTGCGTATGTACGGCAGATCTCCTCCTGGCTGAGGCAAACCGGGAGGAGACCTGCTGTAACGTACATTCGCATGATCGATCATCCGCGCTGCCAGCCTGCTTCCCCCGAAGCCGAGGCATCGGACGGCGTAGCGGATGAGGCCACCTGCGCCGCGCGACTCGCGGTGATGCTGCGCTCGGGGCGTCAGTCCCTCCTTGACTCCTACCGGCAGGCCCTGCGCCGGCAGGGCAATGTGCTGGGCGAGTCCCCGCATTGGGAAGAGTGCCGGTGGCAGGCCGAGGCCATCATTGACGACTGCGTCGCCGACCTCGAAGGGTCGTGGAAGCGCCCCGACCGGCAGACGCTGTCGGCATCCTCCGGCCTGGGAATGAGCCGGGCCTTCAACGGCGTTCATCCCGCCGAGTCGTTTCACGCCTGTACGGCCCTCTTCGAGAGCTTCCTCGATCACGTGCACCGCGCGGTGCAGACGATGCCGTACACGACAGCGGACCGGCTGCTGAAAAGGACGTTGTACGTCTACAACAGCAGCGTCGGGCTAAGGGTCCAGTCGGCGATGCGCGGGTACGACGCCTTCCTTCTCACCAAGGTCAGAAACGCGAACTCCGACGACCGCACACGGCTGGCCCGCGACATCCACGACCACCTCGGCAGTTCCCTGGCCATGATCCTGCGCTGCCTCGAACTGCACGAGGCGCATGAGATGCAGGGACCGCCGGGAGACCGGTTGCGCTCGGCTTACGCCTTCCTCGACGAGGCCCTCTATTACACCCGTACGCTCGTCGGGAACCTACGCATCACCACGCCACGCGCCGGCATCGAGGAGTCCCTGGCGGACTTCCTGGCCGACATCCAGTACGACTCACCGACCACGCGGGTAAAGGTCAGCGGCGACGAGCAGTGGCTGACCCGGGATATCAGCGGGGAACTCTTCGTGATCCTGCGCGAGTGCCTGCGCAATGCTCTCAACCACGCCGGTGCGGAGTGCATCGAGGTGGCCGTGGACATCGCACCCCATGAGATCAACGCGTACGTCGTCGACGACGGCAAGGGCTTCGACGCGTCCGCGACGCTCCGCTCCACTGTGGCGTCCGGCCTCTCCTCCGTGCGGGAGCGCGTGAAAGAACTGGGTGGTCAGGTCCATTGGACGAGTATTGACGGCAAGGGCACGAAGGTCGTCGTTCACGTGCCCTACACCAGGAGCGCCGAATGGGCCGGACTTCGATAGGTGATGGTTGGCGTGGAGCAGCAGACCCGGATCGCGATCGCCGACGATCACGCGCTGTTGCGCGGTGCGCTGGCTGACGTACTGCGGCTTGAGGAACGCTTCGAGGTGGTTGCCGAGGTCAGCGACGGGTTCGAGGCCGTCGAGGCGGCTCGCGAACTACAGCCGGACATCGTCCTTCTGGACATCGAGATGCCCAGGAACGATCCGCCGGTCACCGTGGAGAGGATTCGGGACGTCTCGCCCCGGACCGAGGTCATCGTACTCACCATGCACGACGATGACGCGGCACTGATCACCGCCCTGATAGAGAAGGGCATCAAGGGTTTCCTGCACAAGGGAGTGACCCGTCAAGAGTTGGTGTTCGCCATCAAGCAGGTCCAGGAGCCGTCGGACCACGTCACTGTCTTCGCCTCGCGTCAGGCGTTCTTGGGGCGGGGACCCGATGACGTGGAGGAAGAACCGGCCGGGGAGGAATCTCCTTTGTCCCGGCGGGAGTTGCAGATCCTCACCTACGTCGGTGTCGCCTTCAGCAACCAGCAGATCGCCAACAGGCTGGGGATAACCGAGAACACCGTCAAACGGCACTTGCGCAACATCTTCCAGAAGATGGGAGCGAATTCGCGCATCGACGCCTACAACAAGACGGTGGCCGCCGGACTGCTCCAGCCCGTGGCCCGCCAGACGCCATCCTCCTGACCCCAGGGGGTGTCCGGCGGATCACGGCCGGACGACACCCTTAGCGAGAGCGCTCGATGACGTAGTCGATGCAGGCTGTCAGGGCCTCGACGTCCGCCGGGTCGATCGCCGGGAACATGGCGATGCGCAGCTGGTTGCGGCCGAGCTTGCGGTAGGGCTCGGTGTCGACGATGCCGTTGGCGCGCAGGACCTTGGCGATGGCGGCGGCGTCGATGTCGTCGGCGAAGTCGATCGTGCCGATGACCTGGGAGCGCTTGGCCGGGTCGGTGACGAAGGGGGAGGCGTGCTTGGAGTCCTGGGCCCATGAGTACAGGCGGGTCGAGGAGTCCTTCGTGCGGGCCGTCGACCAGCCGAGGCCGCCCTGGCCGTTGATCCACTTCAGCTGCTCGTTGAGCAGGAACAGGGTGGACAGGGCGGGGGTGTTGTACGTCTGGTTCTTCAGCGAGTTGTCGATCGCAGTCGGCAGCGAGAAGAACTCGGGCACGTGGCGGCCGCTGGTGTGGATGCGCTGGGCGCGTTCCAGGGCGGCCGGGGAGAACGCGGCGAGCCACAGGCCGCCGTCGGAGGCGAAGGACTTCTGCGGGGCGAAGTAGTAGACGTCGCTCTCGGTGATGTCGACGGGCAGGCCGCCGGCGCCGGAGGTGGCGTCCACCAGGACCAGGGCGCCCTCGTCGGCGCCCGCGACGCGCTGGACGGGGGCGGCAACCCCGGTGGAGGTCTCGTTGTGGGTGAAGGCGTACACGTCGATGCCCGGTTCGGCCTTCGGGGCCGGGTGGGTACCGGGGTCGCTGCTGATGACGGTCGGCTCGGCCAGCCAGGGCGCCAGTTTGGCGGCCTTCGCGAACTTGGACGAGAACTCGCCGAAGGTCAGGTGCTGGGACTTGTTCTCGATCAGGCCGTGCGTCGCGATGTCCCAGAACGCGGTGGAGCCGCCGTTGCCCAGGATCACCTCGTAGCCCTCGGGGAGGGAGAACAGGTCGCGTACGCCCTGGCGCACCTCGCCGACCAGGTTCTTCACCGGGGCCTGGCGATGGGAGGTACCGAGCAGGGACGTACCGGTGGCGGCCAGGGCGTCCAGCGCCTCCGTACGCACCTTGGAGGGGCCCGCGCCGAAACGGCCGTCGGCGGGCTTCATGTCAGCGGGAATCCGGATGTCGCTCATGGCGGGAATCTACGCATCCCGCAGGCGGGCAGGGTGCTGGCCGCTACCAGAGGGAGCACTACCCGTACCGAAGGACGCACTCGTCGGCCCGCAATGGTTCCTTGGGAGCACTGAGCGAACCCATGGAGTAATTGAGCCTGATCATGGCGCGTTCGCCCCCTAGGTTCGATCCGGCGCCCATCCCTGACGGCGCGTACACGAGCAAAGGGGCCTGTGTTGGCTTGGACAGATGTCGGGGTCCGGCACCTGCGAGCATTCCTCGCAGTCGCCGAATCCCTCAGTTTCACCAGGGCAGCCGTGACCTTGGAAACGAACCAGCCCACGCTCACCCGAAGCATCCACCGGCTGGAAACGGCCTTGAACGTCAAGCTGTTCGACCGCACGACGCGTTCCGTTGCCCTCAGCCATGCCGGGCGTGAACTCCACGACAAGTTGCAGTTCCTCCTGCCGCGCCTTGAAGAGGCGCTTGCCCCTCCGAGCGAAAAGGGCAAGGTGCGACTGGGATTCACCTGGCTCCTCCCGGACGGCTGGGTCCATGACGCCGTCTCCCGGTTCGAGGACGAGACCGGCGTGGGGGTATCTCTGATACGTCGGGACGAGACGCTGGCCGGAGTTGATCGCGGAGCCGTGGACATCGCTCTGCTGCGCATTGCTCCGGCGGCCAGGGGGATGCGGCAAGTGAGACTCGGTGAGGAGCCGCGCGCCGCCGCGGTGCCCTGCCGCTCCCCTCTCGCCCGGCGAAACCAGCTCACCTGGAGTGAGCTCGCGGACCACCCCGTGGTGATGAACACCGTGAGCGGGATCACCGACATCACCGACTGGCCGGAAGGCCGTCGGCCCTCGACGGTCGTCCACTGCGAGAACTTCGACGAATGGCTCGAACTGGTCGCCGCGGAAAAGGGTGTTGGTGTTGTTCCCGAACTCGTTCTGCGCCGACAGCTTCACCCGGCTGTCCGGTTCATTCCGCTGGTGGACGCACCACCCGTCCCGCTGACGCTGATGCATCCCCTGCAGGGGGCGCACCCTCTCGCCCGCCGCTTCACCGACATGGCCAAGGAAGCCTTCGCGGACCACCACGTACGTCCGGTGCCGAGACCACTGGAAATGGCAGGACGCACGCTGTCGCGAACTCGCATGCCAAAAAGCTCAGTTGAAAGGTTCAAAAGTCATGCCGGACGGTAGTCAGCACGCGTCCACCATGCTCGTCAGCATCTTCGGACGCGACCAGCCGGACATCACCAGCAGCCTGTTCCGGCAACTGGCCGTGTTCGACGCCACCATTCTCGATGTGGAGAAGGTTCGTACCCAAACCCACATCACTTTGTGCGTACGCATCCACGCCCCCCGGCATGGAGGCTGTGCTGTCGGAGAACTTCGCACCGCCCTGCGCGACTGGGCGAGCGCCAGAGAGCTGCACTCAGAGCTCACTCCGATCGGGACCGTGAACGAGAAGACACAGCCCGGCGGTCACCGCTCGCACGTCACCCTCGTCGGACCGACGCTCAGCGCGCGCACCACAGCCGCGGTCTCAACGGAGATCTCCGCGCTCGGGGGCCGCATCGACCGCATCACACCACTGGCCCGGCGCCCGGTGACAGCCATCGAATTCCTGGTCAGCGGACCAGATGTGAAGCAGTTGCGCGCGGGACTCTACGGCGTGGCCCGCAGTGCCCCCGCGGACCTCGCCATCTCCGAGGCGGGGCTGTCACGGCGGGCCCGTCGACTGGTGGTGATGGACGTCGACTCCACGCTCATTCAGGATGAGGTGATCGACCTCTTCGGCGAGTACGCCGGGTGCGGTACGCAGATCTCGGCGATCACAGAAGCGGCCATGCGCGGCGAGATCGATTTCGAGGAGTCACTGCGCGCGCGGGTGGCCCTGCTGGCCGGTCTGGACGCCTCGGTCGTGGACGCCGTGAGCACTCGCGTACGGCTGACCCCGGGTGCCCTCAGCCTCGTGCGTACGCTGCGACGACTCGGATACCGGATCGGCGCGGTCTCCGGCGGCTTCACCCAGGTGACCGAGTACCTGGCATGGCATCTCGGCCTGGACTTCAGCGCGGCCAACACCCTGGAGATCGCGGATGGGAAGCTCACCGGGCGTCTCATCGGGGACATCGTGGACCGGGCGGCCAAGGCCCGTCTGCTGATGCAGTACGCGAACGAAGCCGGCATACCGATGGCGCAGACCGTGGCGATCGGCGATGGCGCCAATGACCTCGACATGCTCAATGCCGCCGGACTCGGGGTGGCCTTCAACGCCAAGCCCTTGGTCCGGAAGGCGGCGCCCACCACCCTCAACTCCCCTTCATTGGACTCCTTGTTGTACCTGCTGGGAATTCCACACGACGAGATGGAGGTGGTGACGGAACACCGGGTCCTTCAAGTGGCCTGATCTGTTTGCCGGAGCAGTACGGGGTGTCGGCGGCACTCGCCCCGGGCCTTCGGCCGGGACCGAGTGCCGACATGTTCACGATGCGTCTCGCGCGGGATGGCAGACTGGACGGATGATCGTCGATCTGCCCGCAGGCCTGCGGGCCCGGCACCTTGCCGACGAGGACCATCTCCGCGTACTCGCCGTACTGGACACGTGGTGGGGCGGTTTGAAAGGGGAGGCAGGAGCGCGGGAACGTGCGCTGCTTCTGCCCCGGTTGTACTTCCAGCACTTCACCACCACGAGCTTCCTGGTCGAACGCGGAGGTGGCGAGATCGCCGCCTTCCTGGTCGGCTTCCTGTCGCAGACAGCGCCCGAAACCGCCTACGTGCACTTCGTCGGCGTCGACCCGGCGCTCCACGGGCAGGGTGTCGGACGCGCCCTTTACCAGGCCTTCTTCGCGCTCGCCCGGTCACACGTGCGCCGTTACGTGCACTGCATCACCAGCCCGGAGAACACCGCCTCGCAGGCATTCCACACCCGGCTCGGCTTCACGGCCTCAGCAGTGAAGCCCGACTACGACGGCCCCGGACTCGACCGGGTGGCGTTCACCATCGATCTCTCCGCGCACCCGGTGACCACCCCCTGACGGACCGACGCCTTGGTTCCCCACAGCGGGAGACCGCCACTAAGAGGGTGTCTCACGTGGCAGGTTTCGCGAGCTTCTTGTAGCAGGTCAGGGCGGCGGCCAGGCCGAGGAAAGCGAGGAAGTGCGAGCCCTTTCGTTCGTATCGGACGGTGAGGCGGCGGTAGCCGAAGAGCCAAGCGATCGACCGTTCGATCTTCCAGCGGTGCCGGCCGAGGCGTTCGCCGGACTCGATGCCGGTCCGCGCGATGCGTGCGACGAGCCCGCGCTCGCGCAGCCAGGCCAGGTGTTCGGCGGAGAAGTACGCCTTGTCCGCGCGGAGTTTGACGGGTCGGCGCCGCCGTGGTCCCCGGCGGGACCGGACGGCGGGTATGCCGCGGATGAGCGGTTTGAGGGCGAGGCTGTCGTGCATGTTCGCGCAGAAGACGGCGACGGCGAGCGGGATGCCCTGGGCATCGGACAGGACGTGCAGCTTGCTGCCCTTCTTGCCGCGATCGACCGGGTTCGGCCCGGTCAGCGATCCCCCCTTTTGGCGCGAACGGAGGCCGCGTCGACGATCGCCGAGGTCCAGTCCACCTCGCCCCGGGCGCCGAGTTCGTCCAGCACCGCCCGGTGCAGCCGACGCCACAGGCCGGCCTCGGTCCATACCGTGAAGCGGCGATGCGCGGTGGCGGGCGACGTGCCGAACGTCGGCGGCAGATGCCGCCAGGCACAGCTGCTGGTCAGCGCGTACACCACTGCCGTGAACACGGCCCGCTCGTCACACGGAGCGGTCCCACCACCTTGCGGACGAGCAGCGAACGACGGCAGCAACGGGGCGACCAGTTCCCAGAGTTCATCAGGAACCAGACGCTTCGACAGATCAGCACCCACGACCGGCATCATGCCGCACGAACATCACGTCACGTACAACCTCTAAGCCTTGATTGGTGCGGCCGACCTGGCGGCCTGCTCGATCTTCGCGCAGTAGGCTGCACGGGCTTCCTCGTCGATCTGCTTCTCGTGTTCGGCGCGCAACCCGGTCCGGCCGTCGAGGCCCTCGCGCAGGATATCGGCGTGCCCGGCATGCCGGATGGACTCGCCGAGGACATGGACCATGATGGCGAACAGGTTCGTGTCCTCCGCCCACCACGGCACGTGGCCGGGGGCGTCGAGGGGAAGCTCGTTGATCGTCGCGTCCGAGTGTTCCCACGTGCGCCGGTAGAACCCGATGATCTGATCGCGGGTCTCGTCCTCGGTCGCCCACAGATCGCTGCCGTTGGAGTCCTGCCACCGGGGCAGCGGTTCCGGGGAAGGGCGGTCGAAGACCTCGCCGAAGTACCTGGCCTCGACGGTGGCCACGTGTTTGACCAGGCCGAGGAGGTTGGTCCCGGTCGCTGTCAAAGGTCGGCGGGCGTCGTATTCGGACAAGCCGTCGAGTTTCCAGAGCAGCGCCTCGCGGTCCCGCCGCAGTCTCCCGTGCAGGTTGTCCTTCGCGAATTCATCGATCATGCGGCATGAGCCTGCCATGGGCTGCTCGTGGTCTCAAGATCCAGGGGCCGACCCCCGGAGGAGTCGACCCCTTCTGACTTGCACGTTTGCCGCGTCAACAACGTGGTGTTATTCCATCTGCTCAGACGTTGAACCGGAACTCCACCACGTCCCCGTCCTGCATCACATAGTCCTTGCCCTCCATACGCGCCTTCCCCCGGGCGCGGGCCTCCGGGACCGAGCCCGCTTCGATCAGGTCGGCGAAGGAGATGACCTCGGCCTTGATGAAGCCCTTCTGGAAGTCGGTGTGGATGACTCCGGCCGCCTCGGGGGCCGTCGCGCCCTTGGGGATGGTCCAGGCGCGGGTCTCCTTGGGGCCTGCCGTGAGGTAGGTCTGCAGGCCCAGGGTGTCGAAGCCGACGCGGCCCAGGGTGGCGAGGCCGGGCTCCTCTTGGCCCATGGACTGGAGGAGCTCCAGGGCCTCCTCGTCGTCCAGCTCGATGAGCTCCGACTCGATCTTCGCGTTGAGGAAGATCGCCTCGGCCGGGGCCACCAGCGCGCGCTGCTCGTTCTTGAAGTCCTCGTCGACCAGTTCGTCCTCGTCCACGTTGAAGACGTACAGGAACGGCTTCGTGGTCAGCAGGTGCAGCTCGTGGAGGAGGTCGCCCTGCTCCGTGCCCTTCGTGATGCCCGCCGAGAAGAGGGTCTCGCCCGCCTCCAGGATCTTCTGGGCCTTCTCGACCGCCGCCAGGACCGCGACCTTGTCCTTCTGGAGGCGGGACTCCTTCGTCAGGCGCGGGACCGCCTTCTCGACGGACTGGAGGTCGGCCAGGATCAGCTCGGTGTTGATCGTCTCGATGTCGTCCTTCGGAGACACCTTGCCGTCGACGTGCACGACGTTCTCGTCCTTGAAGGCACGGATGACCTGGCAGATCGCGTCCGACTCGCGGATGTTCGCGAGGAACTTGTTGCCCAGGCCCTCGCCCACGCTGGCGCCGCGCACGATGCCTGCGATGTCGACGAAGTCGACCGTGGCGGGGAGGAGCCGCTGGGAGCCGAAGACCTCGGCGAGTTTGGCGAGCCGGGCGTCGGGGACGCCGACGACGCCGACGTTCGGCTCGATGGTGGCGAACGGGTAGTTGGCCGCCAGTACGTCGTTCTTGGTCAGGGCGTTGAACAGGGTCGACTTGCCGACATTCGGCAGACCGACGATTCCGATCGTGAGCGACACGTGGCGACTTCCCGGTACGAGGGCGGTGGACGGTCCTGAGAGTGGACCGCCCACCAGTTTACGGGCGCGCGGTACCGACCGTGACGGGCCCGGTTCAGGGGCGCGCGGCACCGCCCGTGACGGGCCCGGATCGTCGAACGCTGCGCCAAGCTCGCCCAAAGGGCGTGTCCAATGGACGGTTCCTCCCCTGTCGCGACCTACGTTGGTGCGGTGGAGCAATACAGGACGCGCACCCCGCAGCACGGACAGCGAGCACGGACATCGGCGCCGGGTCCCTCCCGGGCGCCACTGGGCGTGCCCGCCGGGGCCGCGGTGAGCGGCGAGAGCGCCGCCGTATACCGGGCGGCCGGGCGCAGCCGGCGCGTGCCGCCCGTGATCCTCGCCCTGCGCAGGCTGCCCTCCCCCCGGCTCACCGGGCTCGGCGGCGGGCTCTTCGCGGCCGCGCTGATGTTCGCGCTCGCCTGTCTGGACTCGCTGCTCCTGGACGGCTCACCCGCGGTGTACGGGATGCTGTTCCTGGCCGTCAGCGCGGTGACGGCGCTCTGGGTGCGGCCCGCCGACCTGGTGACGGCACCGATCTGCGTACCCATCGCCTTCGCCGTCGGCATCGTCCCGGTCTCGGGCGGCGCCGGCGGTTTCGGCGGCCAGGCGATGGGCGTCATCACCGCGCTCGCCCTGCACGCGGGCTGGCTGTACGCCGGAACGCTCGTCGCCGGCGTGGTCGCCACCGTACGGAAGGTACGGCTGGTGGGGCGCCGGCGCAGCCCCGGTCGGCGCTGAGCGCTCCGCGGGAAGTGGCGTCCGTCGGCCATCGCGGCGGAGCGCCACGTTGTCTCAGCCCCGCGCCCCTTCAGGGCGCCTGCCCCCGCCGGCTCAGCTCCCCGCCGACCCGTCAACCCCCGCCGCCACCATCGCCGCGCCCACGATCCCCGCGTTGTTCTGGAGCTGTGCCGGGACGAGCTCGGCCTCGATGCCCTTGATCAGCGGCAGGAACTTCTCGGACTTGCGGCTGACTCCGCCGCCGATGATGAACAGTTCGGGCGAGAACAGCATCTCCACATGGGCGAGGTACTTCTGGACCCGGTGCGCCCAGTGCGGCCAGCTCAGGTCCTCGTCCTCCTTGACCTTGGTCGAGGCGTGCTGCTCCGCGTCGTGGCCGTCCAGTTCCAGGTGGCCGAGTTCGGTGTTGGGGACGAGGCGGCCGTCGATGAACAGGGCGCTGCCGATGCCCGTACCGAAGGTGAGCAGGACGACGGAGCCCTTGCGGCCCCGGCCCGCGCCGAAGCGCATCTCGGCGACGCCCGCCGCGTCCGCGTCGTTCAGGACGGTGACGGGCAGGCCCCCCAGGCGGTCGCCGAGGAGGCGGGCCGCGTCCACGCCCACCCACTTCTTGTCGACGTTCGCGGCGGTCCGGACGGTGTTCGAGCTGACCACCCCGGGGAACGTGATGCCGACCGGACCCGACCAGCCGAAGTGGCCGACGACCTCCGCGACGCAGCCCGCCACACCGTCGGGGGTGGCGGGCTGCGGGGTCAGTACTTTGTGGCGTTCCTGCGTCAGGTCGCCGCGGTCCAGGTCGACCGGGGCACCCTTGATGCCGGACCCGCCGATGTCCACTCCGAACACGTTCTTCATGGCCTTCATGAGGTCCACGTTACGGGCGGAGGCCGGGCGGCACTTCCCGGAGCGGTCTACTTCCAGGAGAGCCGAGCGGTCTACTTCCCCGAGAGTTCGGCGGCCTCGGCACGCAGGTCGCGTCGGAGCTCCTTCGGCAGCGAGAAGGTGATCGACTCGTCCGCCGTCTTTACGGTCTCGACATCGCCGTAACCGCGCTCGGCCAGCCATTCCAGTACGCCGTCGACGAGGACGTCCGGCACCGAGGCGCCGGAGGTCAGGCCGACCGTGGTGACGCCCTCCAGCCAGGCTTCGTCGATCTCGTCGGCGAAGTCCACCAGGTGGGCGGCGGGGGCGCCGGCGTCGAGGGCGACCTCGACCATGCGGATCGAGTTCGAGGAGTTCTTGGAGCCGACGACGATCACCAGCTGGGCTTCCTCGGCAAGCTTCTTCACCGCGACCTGGCGGTTCTGCGTGGCGTAGCAGATGTCGTCGCTGGGCGGCGAGAGCAGGTTCGGGAACTTGTTCTTGAGGGCGTCGACCGTCTCCATCGTCTCGTCCACGGAGAGCGTGGTCTGGGAGAGCCAGACGACCTTGTCCGGGTCGCGCACCTCGACGCCGGCCACGTCCTCGGGGCCGTCGACCAGCGTGATGTGGTCCGGGGCCTCGCCGGAGGTGCCGATGACCTCCTCGTGGCCTTCGTGGCCGATGAGGAGGATGTCGTAGTCCTCCTTGGCGAACCGCACGGCCTCCTTGTGGACCTTGGTGACCAGCGGGCACGTGGCGTCGATGGTCGCGAGCCCCCGCTCGGCGGCCTCCGCGTGAACGGTGGGGGCGACGCCGTGCGCGGAGAACATGACGATGGAGCCCTCGGGCACCTCCGCCGTCTGCTCCACGAAGATCGCGCCCTTCTTCTCCAGGGTCTGCACGACGTACTTGTTGTGGACGATCTCGTGCCGGACGTAGACGGGCGCCCCGTACTGCTCCAGGGCCTTCTCCACGGCGATCACGGCACGGTCCACGCCCGCGCAGTAGCCACGGGGAGCGGCGAGCAGGACCCGGCGGGAAGCGGTAGCAGTCATGCCCCCCATGGTACGGGCGCGCTCCGACACCCCCGGGCGCCCCACGGCCCGGCACCTCGCCGCGACAAGGCCGGGCGACTCCGCGAGCCCGCGCCCCCGACCGGCTTGCCCGGCGGGCCAAAGATCGCGGGGCCGGTGAGACTGGCTGCATGAGCGGCGTACGCGAGGAGACCGAGGCGGCCGAACCCGCCGGGCAGCTGCGGCGGAGTCTCGGATTCCGGGACCTCGTCGTCTACGGGCTCCTCTTCATCGCCCCCATGGCCCCGGTCGGCATCTTCGGCACCCTCGACGCCAAGTCGCACGGCGCTGTCGCGCTGGTTTATCTGGTGGCGACGGTCGCCATGGGGTTCACCGCGTTCAGCTACGCGCAGATGGTGCGGGTCGTCCCGCTGGCCGGGTCGGTGTTCGCGTACGCGCGCAAGGCGCTCGGCGAGGGGCCCGGTTTCATCGCCGGGTGGATGGCGATGCTCGACTACCTGCTCATCCCCGCCGTCGCCTACCTCTTTTCCGGCATCGCGATGAACTCCCTGGTCCCGTCCGTCTCGCGCTGGGTGTGGACGGCCGTCGCGGTCGTGATCACCACCCTGCTGAACCTGTGGGGCGTACGGGCCGCGGCCCGGGTCGGTTTCGCGGTGCTCGCGATGGAGATCGTGGTGCTGCTCGTCTTCGTGGTCTCGGCGGTGGTCGTGCTCGTACGCGACGGTGCGCAGCGGGGCTGGCTGACGCCGCTGACCGGCGACGCCGGGTTCTCGCCGGGCGCGGTGCTCGGCGCGGTGTCCGTCGCGGTCCTGTCCTACCTGGGCTTCGACGCGATCGCCACGTTCGCCGAGGAGGTGACGGGGGGCTCGGCGAAGGTGGCGCGGGCGGTGCTGTTCTGCCTGGTGCTCGCCGGGGTCCTGTTCGTCGCGCAGTCCTATCTGGCGGCCCTGCTCGAACCGATGTCGTCGGCGCGGCTCGCGGCCGATCCGGCCAAGCAGGGCTCGGCTTTCTACGACACCGTGGAGGCCTCGGTCGGCGGCTGGCTGCACACCCTGGTGGCGGTCAGCAAGGCGATCGGGGCGGCGTTCGCGGCGCTCGCCGGGCAGGCGGCGGCGGGCCGGCTCGTCTTCGCGATGGCGCGCAACCGGCGGCTGCCGCGCGTCCTGTCGCGGACCGACTCCGGGGTGCCGCGTGCGGCGCTGCTGCTCGCCGCGGTGGTCACTCTGGTGGCCGCGGTGTGGGCGGCCCGCCGCGCCGACGGCATGGACCACTTGGTCTCGGTGGTCGACATGGGCGCGCTGACCGCCTTCTTCCTGCTGCACGCCTCCGTCGTCGGCTGGTACGCGGTGCGCCGCATGGCGGGCGCCCCCAACTGGCTGAGCCACATGGTGATTCCGGTGCTCGGCGCGGCCGTCATCATCGCGGTGATCTGGGAAGCCACGGCGGCGGCCCAGCTGGTGGGCCTGGGCTGGCTGGCGGTGGGCCTGGTGGTGCTTGCCATGCAGTGGGGCCACCAAGCCGGCCCGGACCCCGAGCCCCCGACGCCCGGCGGGGGCTCGGGGTCCGGGGGCCCGACGCCCGGCGGGACTGTCAGTGGCGCGGACTAGCCTGCGTACATGGCTCTGAATACGAGTGCGGACGCGCCGCTTCCCGTCGGCGAGGTGTCGCGCCTCATCGGGGGGTGGATCAACCGGCTGGGGGCGGTCTGGGTCGAGGGGCAGATCACCCAGCTCTCGCGACGGCCCGGCGCGGGCGTGGTGTTCCTGACACTGCGCGACCCCGCGCACGACATCTCGGTGGGCGTCACCTGCTACCGCCAGGTGTTCGACGCGGTGGCCGACGTCGTGTCGGAGGGCGCGCGCGTCGTCATCCACGCGAAGCCGGAGTGGTACGCGCCGCGCGGCCAGCTCTCGCTGCGGGCGGTGGAGATAAGGCCGGTCGGCATCGGTGAACTGCTGGCCAGGCTTGAGCAGTTGAAGCGGAGCCTGGCGGCGGAGGGGCTCTTCGCGCTGGACCGCAAGCGGCCGCTGCCCTTCCTTCCGCAGCTCGTCGGGCTCGTCGTGGGGCGCGCGTCGGCGGCCGAGCGGGACGTGCTGGAGAACGCCCGGCGGCGCTGGCCCGCGGTGCGCTTCGAGGTGCGCAACGTGGCGGTGCAGGGGGTGCACGCGGTGCCGCAGGTCGTCCAGGCGGTGCAGGAGCTCGACGGGCTGCCGGACGTCGACGTGATCATCGTGGCGCGGGGCGGCGGCAGCGTGGAGGACCTGCTTCCGTTCTCGGCCGAGCCATTGGTGCGGGCGGTCGCCGAGTGCCGTACGCCGGTCGTCTCGGCGATCGGGCACGAGCCGGACGCGCCGCTGCTCGATCTGGTCGCGGACCTGCGGGCGTCCACCCCGACCGACGCGGCGAAGAAGGTCGTGCCGGACGTCGGCGAGGAGCTCGACCGGGTCCGTCTGCTGCGGGACCGGGCGCGCCGCCATGTCGTCGGCCTGGTCGACCGCGAGGAGCGGGGGCTCGCCGGGGTCCTCGGCCGGCCCTGGATGGAGCGGCCGCAGCGGATGGTGGACGACCGGGCCGACGAGGTGGACGCGCTGCTCCACCGCTCGCGCCGGGTGCTCGGCCACCTCCTGGACCGGGCCGATTCGGAACTGTCGCACACCCACGCCCGGGTGGTCGCGCTGTCGCCCGCGGCCACTCTTGAGCGGGGGTACGCGGTGCTCCAGCGGGCCGGGGGCGAGGTGGTCCGCTCCCCCGGCCAGGTGTCCGCCGGGGAGGACCTGCGGGCCCGGGTCGCCGAGGGCGAGCTGCACGTCACTGTCGTACCGCGGACATAGGGTGGATCGCATGGCCAAGAGGGACGAGGCCGCATCGGGCGATGCGGCGCTGGGGTACGAGCAGGCGCGGGACGAGCTGATCGATGTCGTACGGCGCCTGGAGGCCGGCGGCACCACGCTGGAGGAGTCGCTGGCGCTCTGGGAGCGGGGCGAGGAGCTCGCGAAGGTGTGCCGCCGCTGGCTCGAAGGAGCCCGGGCCCGCCTCGACGCGGCGCTGGCCGAACCGACCGAGGAGGACTGAGTCCCCGGGGTGCCGGACCTCCGGGGCTCCGCCCCAGACCCCGTTCGCGCCCAAAGGGCGCTCGTCCTCAATCGCCGGACGGGCTGAAGGTGCGGCTTCTGGCCAGCGCCGCGTCGAGGCGGGCCGAACATGCCGATGCGGGCCGGCACCAGTGCCGCCAGGGGCGCGAGGAACTGCGCGAGCGGCCGGCCACGGTCCGCAGCCGAAATCGGACCCTTCAAGGCGCGCGGGGCCGTGACATTGTGCGGCTGCGCCGCGAGGGCACAGGGCACCCGGGGCCCAGCCCCTGTGAGGCTGATCACCCGAACCCGGGTTTAGTTGAAAGTTAACCTAATCCTGCCGTACCGTCGGAGACATCGCTTGATCAGCAGCCCGGAAGGTGTTTCCCAGATGTCTCTCGCCCTTGACCCCGCCGCCCAGGACCTCCTCTTCCGCGAGGCCCGCACCGCCAACACGTTCACCGACGAGCCGGTGACCGACGAGCAGGTCCAGGCGATCTACGACCTGGTCAAGTACGGCCCGACCGCCTTCAACCAGAGCCCGCTGCGCATCGTCCTGGTCCGCTCCGACGAGGCCCGCGAGCGCCTGGTGAAGCACATGGCCGAGGGCAACCAGCCCAAGACCCGCACCGCCCCGCTGGTCGCGATCCTCGCCGCGGACAACGAGTTCCACGAGGAGCTCCCGGCCCTCTTCCCGCACTTCCCGGCCGCCAAGGACGCCTTCTTCTCCGAGCGCCCGGTCCGCGAGGGTGCGGCCCTGCTCAACTCCGCGCTGCAGGCCGCGTACTTCATCATCGGCGTCCGCGCCGCCGGCCTGGCCGCGGGCCCGATGACCGGTCTGGACTTCGCCGGTGTACAGAAGGAGTTCCTGGACGACGACCACACCCCGCTGATGGTCGTCAACATCGGCAAGCCGGGCGAGGACGCCTGGTTCCCGCGCAGCCCGCGCCTGGAGTACGACCAGGTCGTCACGACCGTCTGAGTCGACGCGCGACCGATACGACGAGGGCCGCCACACCGGAATGGTGCGGCGGCCCTCGTCGTATGCGTCGCGTACCGCCGTCAGCCCGTCGGCGGGGTCTTCTTCGACTCCAGCGCGCCCGCCATCGCCACCAGCTGCGCGTACGGCGCCGTGCCGGTCACCACGGTCGTGGAGCCGTGGTCCTGGCGGACGAGCGCGTCGTATTTCGAGCCGTTCCAGTAGGTCCAGGTCGCGCCCGCGATCCGCTCCGACTTCTCGGTCCTCGCCGCGTCCCTGCTGACCTCGGCGACGAACTTCTCGACCGGAGCGGTCGACTGCTCGATGGCCACGTACTGGTTCTGCGGGTCGAGGAAGCCCAGGTGCCAGGCGTTGCCCTTGGCGCCGTCGTACGACACCGAGGTCGCCCGCCACTTCTCCTGGTCGGGCAGGCCGACCGGGGCCGCCACCGGGTACGGAGCGGCCCGGCGCACGGTGGTGAGCTCGACCTTGTAGTCGACCGCCTTGACGGGGACGCCCGAGTCGTCGTGCGGAATGAACACATAGATCACAGCCGCCGCGATGCCGATCACCGCCAGCGACTGCAGCATGTTCCGGACTGTCTGCTTGCTGCTGCGCGTTCCTGCCACGACCCCATGGTCTCAGGTCATGTCGCCGCTCATACGTGGCCCCCTCTGCTCAATTTGTCGACGTGCCGATAGAGTCCAAGCACCCTCTTTATCTGCGGCCGTCGCCGTACAGAAAGGTGCGCTCCGATGACCGAGCATCATCTGCCGTCCGAACTCAAGGTCTCCCCGGAGGCCCCCGACCGCAACCTCGCGCTGGAACTGGTGCGGGTCACCGAGGCCGCCGCCATGGCCGCCGGGCGCTGGGTCGGCCGCGGGGACAAGATCGGCGCGGACGGCGCCGCGGTCAACGCGATGCGGACCCTCGTCTCCACCGTCTCGATGAACGGCGTCGTCGTCATCGGTGAAGGCGAGAAGGACGAAGCCCCCATGCTCTACAACGGGGAGCGCATCGGCGACGGCACCGGCGCCGAGGTCGACATCGCCGTCGACCCGATCGACGGCACCACCCTGAACGCCAAGGGCATGCCGAACGCGATCGCCGTGCTCGCCGCCGCCGACCGCGGCACCATGTTCGACCCGTCCGCCGTGTTCTACATGGACAAGCTGGTCACCGGCCCGGAGGCCGCCGACTTCGTCGACATCAACGCCCCGGTCTCGGTGAACATCCGCCGGGTCGCCAAGGCCAAGAACTCCTCGCCCGAGGACGTCACCGTGGTCATCCTGGACCGCCCCCGCCACGAGGGCATCGTCAAGGAGATCCGGGAGACCGGTGCGCGCATCAAGTTCATCTCGGACGGCGACGTCGCCGGTTCGATCATGGCCGTGCGCGAAGGCACCGGCGTCGACCTGCTCATGGGCATCGGCGGCACCCCGGAAGGCATCATCTCCGCCTGCGCGATCAAGTGCCTGGGCGGTGTCATCCAGGGCAAGCTGTGGCCCAAGGACGCGGCCGAGCGGCAGCGCGCGCTGGACGCCGGGCACGACCTGGACCGTACGCTCTCCACGAACGACCTGGTCAGCGGCGAAAACGTGTTCTTCGTCGCCACCGGCATCACCGACGGCGAGCTCCTGCGTGGGGTCCGCTACCGCGGCGAGACCGCGACCACCCAGTCCCTGGTGATGCGCTCGAAGTCCGGCACCATCCGCCAGATCGACTCGACGCACCGGCTGTCCAAGCTGCGCGCGTACAGCGCGATCGACTTCGACCGGGCCAAGTAGCCGCGAAGGCAAGCGAGTTGCGTATGTGAAGGGGCGTCCCCGTTGTGCGGCGGGGGCGCCCCTTCACATACGCAGGGCTATGCGGCGGACACGGACTTCTTGAGCTCGACCTCGCGACGGCGCCGGCGGGCGAGCACCACCCGGCGCTCGGCCGCGGTCAGGCCGCCCCAGACGCCGTACGGCTCGGGCATGAGCAGGGCGTGCTCGCGGCACTCGACCATCACGGGACAGCGGGCGCAGACGCGCTTGGCGGCCTCCTCGCGCGAGAGGCGGGCGGCCGTCGGCTCCTTCGAAGGGGCGAAGAACAGGCCTGCCTCGTCCCGGCGGCAGACCGCCTCCGCATGCCATGGGCCCGCCTGATCCTCCCGTGCTGGACCGCGCTGCGGCGGAACGGCGGCGACCTGCAAGGAATGATGCGGCGGATGCGGCACGGTCTACTCCTGACGACGGCTTCGCGAGCGAGCGACGATGCGACAGTCCCTACCCGCTGTACGCGGGCCTATGCACTGAGTTCCGTAGTGCGGAACTTCGCTCGCGCGCCGATGGCCTGATCCGGGCGCCGCCGCGCGCCGGTCCGGCCCTCAGGGACCGAGGCGCTTGCGCAGCGCTCCGTGGAGATCGGCGATGCGCCAGCCCCGCTTCGGCTTGGCCTCGATGCTGCCGAAGACCGAATATCCATTGACGACGACCACCGGTGCCTCAGGATCGTCGGCTTCGAGGGCGACCACCTCGAAGTTGCCGAAAATTCCGGTGCCGCTGCCGCGCAGGCTGAGGTTCTCGGGCACCCGGATCTCGACATTGCCGAAAATCGCAGTCGCGTTGATGACGGTCAGCCGCTGCGCGAAGAGCGCCTCGGTGAGGTCGATCTCCACGCTGCCGAAGAACGAGAAGGCGTTGGTGCGGCGGCCGACCCGCCAGCGGCCCTTGCGGGTGGAGCTGGAGAACACCGCGACCAGGTTCTCGGCGGCGACGTCGGGCGCCCCGGCCTCCGCCGCCTCGCGCGGGAGGGGCGCGAGGGCCGGGCGGCGCCGCTCGCCCGCCGCCGGCAAGTCCTGGACCAGGGGCTGGAGTTCGCCCAGCGTCTTGGCCCGGTAGACCGCGTCGATGCGCTCGGCGTGCTCCTGGGAGTCGAGGCGCCCCTCGGCGAGGGCGTCGCGCAGGATGTCGGCGGTCCGGTCCCGGTCGGCGTCGGAGGCCCGCAGCGCCGGGGGCTCGGCATGCTGGGTGCGGTCGGCCTTCGCGGGCTCCGCGGGGTCCGGCTGAGCGTGCTTTTCGAGGTCCACGGAGCCAGCGTACCCAAACGCGATAGATCGCGACTAGTCGCGGGATGGAACGAGCCAGTCGACTGAGCCCTACCTCACAGGATCGGCGCTTTCGGGGCGGCATACGCTGGTGGGTGCTGTGCCAATGGAGGTCCAGCAGCTGTCTGCCGAGTGAGGAATGGCCGCAATGCCAGAGTTTCAGTACTCCGACCTTCTCCCCCTGGGAGAGGACACCACGCCGTATCGCCTGGTGACCACCGAGGGTGTCGCCACCTTCGAGGCCGACGGCCGTACGTTCCTCAAGGTCGAGCCGGAGGCGCTGCGCAAGCTGGCCGCCGAGGCGATCCACGACATCCAGCACTACCTCCGCCCGGCGCACCTCGCCCAGCTCCGGAAGATCATCGACGACCCGGAGGCGTCCGGCAACGACAAGTTCGTCGCGCTCGACCTCCTGAAGAACGCGAACATCGCGGCGGCCGGCGTCCTGCCCATGTGCCAGGACACCGGCACCGCGATCGTCATGGGCAAGCGCGGTCAGAACGTGCTGACCGAGGGCGGCGACGAGGCGGCCCTTTCGCGCGGCATCTACGACGCGTACACGCAGCTGAACCTGCGCTACTCGCAGATGGCTCCCCTCACCATGTGGGAGGAGAAGAACACCGGCTCGAACCTGCCCGCGCAGATCGAGCTGTACGCGACGGACGGCGGCGCGTACAAGTTCCTCTTCATGGCCAAGGGCGGCGGCTCGGCCAACAAGTCGTTCCTCTACCAGGAGACGAAGGCCGTCCTCAACGAGGCCTCCATGATGAAGTTCCTGGAGGAGAAGATCCGTTCGCTGGGCACCGCCGCGTGCCCGCCGTACCACCTGGCGATCGTGGTGGGCGGCACCAGCGCCGAGTTCGCGCTGAAGACCGCCAAGTACGCCTCCGCGCACTACCTGGACGAACTGCCCTGTGAGGGCTCGGAGTTGGGGCACGGCTTCCGGGACGAGGAGCTGGAGAAGAAGGTCTTCGAGCTGACGCAGAAGATCGGCATCGGCGCGCAGTTCGGCGGCAAGTACTTCTGCCACGACGTGCGCGTGGTGCGCCTGCCGCGGCACGGCGCCTCGCTGCCCGTCGCGATCGCCGTGTCCTGCTCGGCCGACCGCCAGGCCGTCGCGAAGATCACGGCGGAGGGCGTGTTCCTGGAGGAGCTGGAGCGGGACCCGGCGCGCTTCCTGCCGGAGACGACCGACGAGCACCTGAACGCGGATGAAGACGAGGTCGTACGCATCGACCTCAACCAGCCCATGGACGCGATCCTCGCCGAGCTCACCAAGTACCCGGTGAAGACCCGGCTCTCGCTGACCGGCCCGCTGGTCGTGGCCCGCGACATCGCGCACGCCAAGATCAAGGAGCGGCTCGACGCGGGCGAGGAGATGCCGCAGTACCTCAAGGACCACCCGGTGTACTACGCGGGCCCGGCGAAGACCCCCGAGGGGTACGCCTCGGGCTCCTTCGGCCCCACCACGGCCGGCCGGATGGACAGTTACGTCGAGCAGTTCCAGGCGGCGGGCGGCTCGAAGGTCATGCTGGCCAAGGGCAACCGCTCCGCGCAGGTCACCAACGCCTGTGACGCGCACGGCGGTTTCTACCTGGGCTCCATCGGCGGCCCGGCCGCGCGGCTCGCCCAGGACTGCATCAAGAAGGTCGAGGTCGTCGAGTACGAGGAGCTCGGCATGGAGGCGGTGTGGAAGATCGAGGTCGAGGACTTCCCGGCGTTCATCGTCGTGGACGACAAGGGCAATGACTTCTTCCAGGCACCTGCCGAGCCGCCGACGTTCCTGAACATCCCCGTGCGGGGTGCCGGGCAGGCGTAGCTCCGACTCCTCGGCCCCGCCGCGGACCGGCTGTCCGGGCGGGGCCGAATCGTCGGGTTGGGTCAGGCGAAGCGCTGGCTCGCTGTGCCGTCGCAGGGGCGCAGGGTCAGCGGGTCCTTGGCGGCTCCCAGCGTGGCGCACAGGCCGGTGGACGCGGCCGGGCGCAGGGTGCCGGACTGGCGCACCCACTCCTGGTTGGCGGCGCCCGAGCAGTTCCAGATGATCAGCTGGGCGCCGGCGGTGTATTTCGCCCCCGGCACGTCGAGGCAGCGGTCCTGGGTGAGCTGGGTGTGGACCGACTTGCGGTCACCGTCGTACCACCAGCCCTGGTTGCGGCCGCCGTGGCAGTCCCAGCCGCCGACCGCCGTACCGTTGGAGCTGCTCGCCGCGGTGACATCGACGCAGCTGCCGGTCGCCTCGTTCTTCAGCGGCCGGTACGCGTCGTCCCAGGCCAGCGGGTAGAGCTGCGCGGTTCCGGTGGACGCGGGGTCGGCGCAACTGGCCTCGCGCGCACCGGAGTCGTAGATCTGGGTGAGGCAGGAGGCGAAGGCGCCGTGGCCCCGGTAGTTGGGGTGGAAGGACTGGCGGACCGAGTTCGCGTCCGGCAGTCCGGGCTTGGAGAGGTCGATGTAGAGGCCGCGGGCCCAGGTGTCCTCCATGCAGACCTCGTGGCCGTTGAAGAGCCGCGAGTTGTCGAGGTAGGTCACACCGGTGTCGGCGGCCACCTTGCGCATGCCGACCTCGAAGGCGGGCACCGCGGTGTTGCGGCCCCACACGGTGTCGGAGTCGTAGCCGAGTCCGCCGCAGGCGAGCTTGCCGGGGAAGTCCGGGTTGTCGTGGAAGTCCGGGCCGATCGGGCTCGGGTAGCCCATGACCACGAGCTTGTACGAGCCGTCGGCGTAACCGGCGTCGCGCATCACGGTCTTGAGGTCGGTGACGGTCTGCTCGACCTTGGGCACGAGGCCGTCCACCCGGGCCTGCCAGCCGGGCTCGTACTTGGACTGGCACGGGCCCTGGAGCAGCAGATAGCGCTCGACGCAGTCGGTCATGACCGGGCCGAACTGGAGGTCGTCGTTGGCCCCGGCGACCAGCAGCACCATCTTGATGCGGGTGTTGCGGGCCTTGATGGCGAGGCTGTCGCTCTGGACCAGCTCGTCGGCGTACTGCTTGGTCCCGCCGATCCTGATGTTGCCCGTGTAGGCGCCCGAGCAGGCGACGTTGTACGTCTCGTCGGCCGGGATGCCGGTGCGGTGGATCGCGGAGTCGGGCGAGCGGTGGCACCAGTTGTCGGGGCCGTTGGTGCCGGCCTCGTAGGTGCCGACGCCTTCACCGGAGATCTCGCTGTCGCCGAGCGAGATGAGCCCGGTCCTGCGGTCCGCCATGGGCCGCTCGGCGGCGTCGCCGTACAGCTGGGTGGCCTCGGCCGCCCGGATCTTCTCCAGCTCGGGCGAGAGCGGGGTGGACTGTGCGGACGGTGCGGCAGCGGCGTGCGCGGTGGTCGCGGTGGCGGCCATGCCCCCGAAGGCCGCCGCCGCGGCCACGGCGGCCGCGAACGTACAGCGAAGTCTGTGCCTGGTGCGCCTCATTGCGCCTCCCCGGTTATTAGTTACCACCGGTATTTACTGGCCAGTAAGGCGTGTTGGGAATAGCCAGAACAAGACAACTGCTCAACTTTGTGTGGAGGTTCAGCGAACATGAACGAGATGGACTACCGGATCGAGCACGACTCGATGGGCGAGGTGCGGGTCCCCGCGCAGGCCAAGTGGCGCGCGCAGACGCAGCGGGCGGTGGAGAACTTCCCCGTCTCCGGGCAGCGCCTTGAGCGGGCCCACATCGAGGCGCTGGCCCGCGTCAAGGCGGCCGCCGCCAAGGTCAACGCCGAGCTCGGGGTGCTCGACAAGGACATCGCGGGCGCCGTCGCGGAGGCGGCCACCGAGGTCGCCGAGGGCCGCTGGGACGAGCACTTTCCGGTCGATGTCTTCCAGACCGGATCCGGTACTTCCTCGAACATGAACATGAACGAGGTGGTGGCGACTCTCGCCACCGAGAGGCTGGGCCGCGACGTCCACCCCAACGACCACGTCAACGCCTCGCAGTCCTCCAACGACGTCTTCCCCTCCTCCATCCACATCGCCGCGACGGCCGCCGTCACCGCCGATCTGATCCCGGCGCTCGACCACCTCGCCGCCGCCCTGGAGCGCAAGTCGGCCGAGTTCGCCGACGTGGTCAAGTCGGGGCGTACGCATCTGATGGACGCCACGCCGGTGACCCTGGGCCAGGAGTTCGGCGGCTACGCGGCGCAGCTGCGCTACGGCGTCGAGCGGCTGCGCTCCTCGCTGCCCCGCCTGGCCGAACTTCCCTTGGGGGGCACGGCAGTTGGCACCGGCATCAACACCCCGCACGGGTTCTCGGCGGCCGTGATCGCCGAGGTCGCGCGGACCACCGGACTGCCCCTGACCGAGGCGCGGGACCACTTCGAGGCGCAGGGCGCGCGCGACGGTCTGGTGGAGACCAGCGGACAGCTCCGCACCGTCGCCGTCTCGCTCACGAAGATCGCCAACGATCTGCGCTGGATGGCCTCGGGGCCGCGCACAGGATTGGCCGAGATCAGTCTTCCCGACCTCCAGCCGGGCTCCTCGATCATGCCCGGGAAGGTCAATCCGGTCATTCCGGAGGCCGTTCTCATGGTCGCGGCCCAGGTGATCGGCAATGACGCGACCGTCGCGACGGCGGGCGCGGCCGGCAACTTCGAGCTCAACGTGATGCTGCCAGTGATCGCCAAGAACCTCCTGGAGTCCATCAGGCTGCTCGGCAACGTGTCCCGGCTGCTCGCGGACCGTACCGTCGACGGGATCACCGCGAACGTGGAGCGGGCCCGCGAGTACGCCGAGTCCTCGCCCTCCGTCGTCACCCCGCTCAACCAGTACATCGGGTACGAACAGGCCGCGAAGGTCGCCAAGAAGTCCCTCGCCGAACGGAAGACCATCCGCGAGGTGGTGCTCGAATCGGGGTACGTCGAGCGCGGCGACCTGACCGTCGAGCAACTGGATGAGGCCCTGGACGTACTGCGGATGACCCGGCCGTAACGGCACCGGGTGATCTGGGTCGCAGCGTGGCCTTGACCGCACTCCCTAATATCTGCACATGACAGGTACAGGAGGCGGCACCCGCCACTGGGCGCCGGGGGACCAGATCCTCTGGCGCTACCGCGACCACGCCCCTGGCCTCCAGGGCCAGTTCCACATCTGCCGTCCGGTGACGGTCGTCCAGGACACCGACGAGCTGCTCGCGGTGTGGATGGCGCCCGGCACGGAATGCGTGCGCCCGGTGCTCGCGGACGGCCGGCCCGTGCACCAGGAACCGCTGGCCACCCGCTACACCGCGGCCCGCACCACGGAGCGCTCCCAGTGGTTCGGCAGCGGCGTGCTCAAGCTGGCGCGCCCCGGCGAGCCGTGGTCGGTGTGGCTTTTCTGGGAACGGGGCTGGCGCTTCAAGAACTGGTACGTGAACCTGGAGGAGCCGCGCGTACGGTGGTCCGGCGGCATCGACTCCGCCGACCACTTCCTCGACATCTCCGTCCATCCGGACCGCAGTTGGCGCTGGCTGGACGAGGACGAGTTCGCCGAGGCCCAGCGGGTGGGCCTGATGGACGGCGAGCAGGCCGGGCGGGTCCGGGAGGCCGGGAGCGCCGCGGTCGGGGTGATAAAGGCGTGGGGCTGGCCGTTCTCGGACGGCTGGGAGGCGTGGCGGCCGGATCCCCGGTGGCCCGTTCCCGCGCTCCCGGCGGACTGGGATCGCACCCCGGCGCATATGCCGTCGTGAGACCCTTGATGCGCCCCCGGGGTTCAAACGTAGGATCGTCCTCCGCAGGACTTCGCAGGGGTCGGCAGCAGTAATCGGCAGTCCCGGTGCGAGAATTGACCGTATGTCACCACAGGGGGGTGGAGCATGCCCGGTGTCGCCGCCGCCCGGACGGGGCCCGTACTGCTCCGCAAGAACTTGGGGAACGGTATACCGCGTGGAGCGACCCCATCGCGCATCCTTACCCTGTCGCTGCACCTGCCGCCGCTCGCGGCAGGGCGGATGTCTCATCCCGGACGGACGGAACCCGACGCGTGACGGAGCCCCAGCCCACCTCGCACGAGAGCCGGCGCAAGGACATCGCCCGGCCCACCGAGCAGACCCGCCCCCGACCGGGTGACGCCCCGCCCGCCGCGGCCGCCCCGGATCCGGGCGCGGAGCTGCCGGATGCCCGCGCCGGTGGCTCCGGCCAGGACGGCGCGCGCGGCGCGGCCAAGCGCACCCCGCTGGGCGCCCGCGCCGCCGACCGGAGCGGTGGCGTGACCGCCTCCGTGCCCGGCCAGCCCGAGCGCGGCGGCCGGGACACCGCGGCCGCATCGGCCGTGCCCGCCTTGGGCGCGCCCGCCGTCCCGGGCGAGGGCGGCTCGGGGTCCGCGGGCCCCGGTGACGCCGCCGCGGTGGCCCGCCGCGAGGGCGACCGGCTGCGCTTCGTGGGCGCCGCGACCCGCCGGATCGCCCGCGGCATCGACCTGGACGAGATCGTGCTCGGCCTGTGCCGGGCCACCGTGCCGACCTTCTCCGACGCCATCCTGGTCCATCTGCGCGACCCGCTGCCGGTCGGCGACGAGCGTCCGGTCACCCCGTTCGTGCTGCGCCTTCGCCGTACCGACCGGCTGCGTTTAGTGGACGAGGCGCTGAGCGAGAGCGCCGAGGCCGAGGGCCTCACGGTGCTCGGCCCCGGCCCCGACCTGACGCCCGCCTCCGAGCTGTGCGAGGTGCGCACCGGCGGCGAGCTGAACGAGGTGCTGCGCGGGGTGCGGCCGGTCTTCGCCGAGTCCCCCGCCGCCCGCGCGGCCCTCGCCGAGCTGCTCGGCCCGGACCGTACGGTGCCCGGCGGCCGGCGCGCGATACTCGCGCCGCTCCGAGGCCGGCGGCGGGTGATCGGCGCCGCCGTCTTCGTGCGCGGCCCCGAACGGCCCGCCTTCGAGGCCAACGACCTGTTGGTGGCGGCCCAGTTGGCGACGCACACCGCCCTCGGCATCGACAAGGCCGTGCTGTACGGACGTGAGGCGTACATCGCCGACGAGCTCCAGCGCACCATGCTGCCCGACAGCCTCCCGCAGCCCACCGGGGTGCGGCTCGCCTCGCGCTATCTGCCGGCGGCCGAGACCGCCCGGGTCGGCGGCGACTGGTACGACGCGATCCCGCTGCCCGGCAGCCGGGTCGCCCTCGTCGTCGGCGATGTGATGGGCCACTCCATGACCTCGGCCGCGATCATGGGCCAGCTGCGCACCACCGCCCAGACCCTGGCCGGCCTCGACCTGCCGCCCGCCGAGGTGCTGCACCACCTGGACGAGCAGGCCCAGCGGCTCGGCACCGACCGCATGGCGACCTGCCTGTACGCGGTGTACGACCCCGTCGCGCACCGCATCACCATCGCCAACGCGGGCCACCCGCCACCGGTGCTGCTGCACCTCGGCGGCCGTGCCGAGGTCCTGCGGGTGCCGCCGGGCGCCCCGATCGGCGTCGGCGGGGTCGACTTCGAGGCGGTGGAGCTGGACGCCCCGTCAGGCGCCACGCTGCTGCTCTACACCGACGGCCTGGTCGAGTCGCGGCTGCGCGACGTGTGGACCGGCATCGAGCAATTGCGTGAACGGCTCGCCGCGACCGCCCAGTTGACCGGACCGGACCACTCGCCGCCGCTGGAGGCGCTCTGCGACGACGTGCTCGACATGCTCGGCCCCGGCGACCGCGACGACGACATCGCGCTGCTCGCCGCCCGCTTCGACGGGATCGCGCCGAGCGATGTCGCGTACTGGTTCCTCGACCCGGAGGAGACCGCCCCCGGCCGGGCCCGCCGGCTCGCCCGCAGGGCGCTTGAGCGCTGGGGCCTGGAGGAGCTGACCGACTCGGTGGAACTGCTCGTCAGCGAGGTCGTCACCAACGCCGTGCGGTACGCCGAGCGGCCGGTCACCCTGCGGCTGCTCAAGACCGACGTACTGCGCTGCGAGGTCGGCGACGACTCCCCGCAGCTGCCCCGGCAGCGCCGGGCCCGCGAGACCGACGAGGGCGGGCGCGGCCTGTTCCTGGTGAACCGCCTCGCCAGACGGTGGGGCGCGACCCGGCTGTCCGGCGGCAAGGTGGTCTGGTTCGAACTGCCCACCCGTAGCTGAACACCGGCCCGGAATACCGACGGCCCCCACCCCTCTCGGGGGTGGGGGCCGTTGGCCGTTGTGCTGCGCCCGGTGCGGTCAGCCCTGGTTGAGGGGGTTGGGCGGCGGGCTGACGTCACCCGAGCCGCTGGGCGTGGGGCTCTTCGGCGGCCTCGGCCTGTGCGAGGTGGAGCCGGACGGCGACTCCGCCGGGCTCGACGGTGTGTTGCTGGACGGCGTGTTCGGCACGCTGTGCGAGGGGCTGGGGGGCCCGGCGCTGCGCGACGGCGGGGCCGACGGCGGCCGCGCGGAGCGGCTCGGCGGCGTGTAGTCGGGCTGCATGGCCGCGCCCTGGTCGGTCTGCAGGTCGAACTTGTCGGAGCCGCCCTTGACCGCGTCGAAGGTGTACGCGGCCCAGATGCGGGCCGGGATGGAGCCACCGTTGATGCGGCCGTCCTCACCGGCGCCGTTCGTCATCGTGACCTGGCCGCCCTTGGGGACGGTCACGTCCTTGCCGTCGACCTTCACGGTGCGCGCGTCGGCGGCCTCGCCCCACATGCCCACCGAGGTGACCAGGTCCGGCGTGTAGCCGGTGAACCAGGCCGACTTGTTGTCGTCGGAGGTACCGGTCTTGCCCGCGACCTGCTTGCCGTTGCGGTTGTCCGCTTCGGCCACCGACGTCTTGGCCGTACCGTCGTCGACCACACCGGTGAGCACCGAGGTGACGGCGTCCGCCGCGTCCCTGCTGATGACCTGGCTGCCGATCGGGTCCGGCTTGTTGTACTTGTGGTCCTTGTGCTCGGCCGACTTCACGATCGACGGGACGACCTGCTTGCCGTGGTTGTCGAGCGTGGCGTACACCGCGGCCATCTGGAGCGGGCTGGAACCGTAGGAGCCGAGCGTCATGGCCGGCACGGGGTTCATGCCCTTGATGGAGGTCATGCCCATGGCGACGGCGGTGTCGCGCACCTTGTCGAGGTGGGCGTCGACGCCCATCTGTGCGAAGACGGAGTTGACCGACTTGTTCATCGCGTCCTGGACGGTGATGTCGCCGTAGCTGTGGTCGTCCTCGTTCGGCGGGTCGAAGGCGATGTCGCTGCCCTTGACCGGCCGCTTGCTGTCACCGTTGTAGATGGTGTTCGCCTTGATCGGCTTGCCGTCCTGCGTCTGGGCGCCCTGGTTGAACGCCGACGCGAGGATCACCGGTTTGAACGTCGAGGCCGGCTGGTAGCTGGGGTTGCTCGCGTTGCTGAGCTGGTGCTTGATGAAGTCCTGGCCGCCGTAGAGGGCGACCACCGAGCCGGTCTTCGGGTCCACCGAGGCCGCACCGGCCTGGAGGTCCGCGTCGACCTTGCGCTTCTTCGGGTCCAGCTTGCTGGTCAGCTGGTCCTTGACCGCGGCCTCAAGGAGCTTCTGCTTGTCGGGGTCGATGTTGAGCGTGATCGTCCAGCCGCCCGCGTCCAGGAGGGCCGAGTCGACGCCGTTGCGGATCAGCTCGTTCTTGGCCGCGTTGATCAGGTAGCCGGTCTGGCCCTGCATGCCGGGGGCGACCTTGGCGTCCATCGGCTTCTCGAACTGGAGCGCCTTGCGCTGCGCCGGGTCCAGCCACTTCATGTCGACCATGTTGTCGAGGGCCTTGTTCCAGCGCCCCTCGACCAGCTGCTTGCCGACCGGGCCCGCGGTCTGCCAGTCGTACTGACTGGGGGCCTGGAGCAGGGCCGCGAGATAAGTGCCCTCCGGGAGCGTCAGCTTGGAGACGTCCTTGCCGTAGTACGCCTGCGCCGCTGCCTGGATGCCGTAGGCGCCCCGGCCGTAGTAGCTGGTGTTCATGTACCCGGCGAGGATGTCGTCCTTGCTGTAGCGCTGGTCCACCTTGAGGGAGATCACGATCTCCTTCAGCTTGCGGCTGACCGTCTGCTCCTGCGTCAGGTAGTTGTTCTTGACGTACTGCTGGGTGATGGTCGAGCCGCCCTGGGCGCCCTTGCCCATCAGGGTCTTCAGGATGCCGCGGGCGGTGCCCTGGAGGTCGACGCCCTTGTCGTCGTAGAAGCTCTTGTTCTCCAGCGCGACGAAGCTGTGCTGGATGTCCGGGGGCACCTTGTCGAGGGGGACCGTCTCGCGGTTGACCGATCCGGTGCGGGCCAGCACCGTGCCGTTGGAGAGCTTGTAGACGTTGCTTTCCAGCTTGGCCTGGTCGTTGCCGTTGGGGATCGACACCATCAGATAGATGGCGTAGAACGCGCCCATCGCGAGCAGGCAGAGCCCGAAGAAGGCGCCGAGCATCTTCTTCCAGGTGAAGAACCGGCGTATGCCCTTCTTCTTCACCTTCTGCTTGTCGCCCCGGCGCGCTCCGCCCTGCCGGGCGCGCCGCTCTTCCGCTCGGCCCATAACCTCAGTCGCTCGCCTTCATATGACTCACCAGACTCGCCAGATCAGCTCAGAAAACTAACACCGCACCTATGGACAAAGCAGATTCGATCACGCCTTTTCCGTACGTGAGAATCAGCACCCGCCCCATGGGAACCGACGACTGAAACGTGGCAAGGGTTGCGAGAGTCAATAATGCTGCCCCGATTTGCCCAGTAATGAGATGGTCACCGACCGCTATGCACCCCGGGTATACACAGCAGGTATACCTAGTGCGTATAGTGCTCTTCCATGAAGCGACGCCTCCACGATCTCGCCCTCGGCACGCGGTTCGCCCTCACCGGCGGCCGCGAGGGCTGGGTCCGTACCCTGCTCACCGCACTGGGGGTCGGACTCGGTGTGGCCCTGCTGCTCGGGGCGGCGTCGGTGCCGCAGCTGACCGGGGAGCGGGCGGCGCGCAGCCACGCCCGGCAGCCCTTCTCGGAGGGCTCGGACAAGAACACCGGCCGACTGAAGGCCTCGCTGCTGTACGCCGTCGCCGACACCGAGTTCCGCGACGACACCATCGGCGGAAGACTGCTGCGGTCCGCGAGCGCCTCGCCCGTGCTGCCGCCCGGCCTGACCGCGATACCCGCCCCCGGCACCATGGCCGTCTCCCCCGCCCTGCGCGATCTGCTCGCCTCCCCCGAGGGTGAACTCCTGCGCCAGCGGCTCCCGTTCAAAATCACCCAGACCATCGGCGACGCGGGCCTGGTCAACCCATCGGAGCTGTTCTTCTACGCGGGCAGCTCCGCCCTCTCGGCCGACAGCGGCGCCGACTCGGCGGCCGGCTTCGGCAACATCGGCGACGTACAGCAGCTCAATCCGATGCTCGTCGTCCTCGTCATACTGATCTGCGTCGTGCTGCTGATGCCGGTCGCCATCTTCATCGCGACCGCCGTACGGTTCGGCAGCGAACAGCGCGACCGGCGGCTCGCGGCGCTGCGCCTGGTCGGCGCCGACGCCCGCACCACGCGCTGGATCGCCGGCGGCGAGGCGCTGGCCGGAGCGGTGCTCGGGCTCGCCACCGGCACCCTGCTCTTCCTCGGCGCCGCCCAGGTCATCGGCCCGATCGGGCTGTGGAGCGTCGGCTTCTTCCCCGGCGACTTCACGCCCGTGCCCTGGCTCGCGGCGCTCGTCGCCGTCGCCGTGCCCGCGCTGGCCGTCGGGGTGACCCTGGCCGCGATGCGCTCGGTCAGCGTCGAGCCGCTCGGTGTCGTACGCGGCGGACGTCCCCGGCGCCGCAGGCTGTGGTGGCGGCTGCTGCTGCCCGCGGCCGGAGCTCTGCTGCTCGTCGTCTCCCAGCGCCTCGACATCGAGCTGAACGCGCTCGCCCCGGTCGCCATCGCGGCGGGCGCCACCCTGGTCCTGCTCGGGCTCATCACGCTGCTCCCCTGGCTGGTCGAGGCGGTCGTGGCGCGGCTGCGCGGCGGCTCACTGCCCTGGCAACTGGCCGTCCGGCGGCTCCAGTTGAGCAGCGGTACGGCATCGCGCGCGGTCAGCGGCATCACCGTCGCGGTGGCCGGTTCGGTGGCGCTCCAGATGTTCTTCGTCGGCATCCACGACGACTTCAACAAGGTGACGGGCGCGGACGCGAGCCGCGCCCAGTACACCGTCATGGCCAACTACCCGGACACCGCGCTCGCCGAGCGGATGATCGGTGCCTTCCGCCAGACCCCCGGCGTGCGCCAGGTGATCGGCTCCGTCACCAGCTACGTGACCCGCCCCGGGACGGTGGCGGCCGGTGACATCCGGCCCACCACCCAGCTCACCCTCGGCGACTGCGCGACCCTGCGCGAACTGGCCGACATCGACTCCTGCACGGACGGCGACACCTTCGTGGTGCACCCCACGGACGACCCGGAGCAGGCTGCCTGGATGGACAGGACGGCGCGTCCGGGCCGGCCGGTCAACACCGCGCCGGACCACGAGCCCGGCGCGCGGCAGGTCCTGTGGACGCTGCCCGCCTCCGCCCGTACCGTCACCGCCCGCCCGGACCCCACCGGCCGCGAGGAGCACGGCATCTTCGTGACGCCGGGCGCGATCGACACCTCGCTGCTGACCTCGGGGGCCGTCACCCGCGCCGTACTCGTCGTCGACCAGGAGGTGCCGGACGCCGCCGAGCACATCCGCAACACCGCGACCCGCGTCAACCCGCTCCTGCGCGTCGCGACGGTACGCACCATCGAGCGCGACCAGCAGTACGCCGGGATCCAGACCGGGCTCCAGGCCGCCTCCCTCGCCACGCTCGGCCTGATCGCGGCCAGCATGCTGGTCTCGCAGCTGGAGCAACTGCGCGAGCGCAGGCGCCTGTTGGCCGCGCTGGTGGCCTTCGGCACCCGGCGCACCACCCTCGCCGGTTCGGTGCTGTGGCAGACCGCCCTGCCGGTCGCCCTCGGGATCGCGCTCGCGGCGGTCGGCGGCACCGCGCTCGGCGCGCTGATGCTGCGGATCATCGGCAAGACCGTCACGGAGTGGTGGCTGTTCGCCCCGCTGGCCGCGGCGGGCGCCGCGGTGATCCTCGCCGTGACCGTACTGAGCCTGCCGGCCCTGTGGCGCCTGATGCGCCCCGACGGCCTGCGTACCGAGTAACCACCCGTAACTTCCCCATCATTCGCAGCAGTTGAGAAGAATGGAAGGCCCCATGTCCATCGGCCACACCCTCCTCGGGCTCCTTGAGTCGGGCCCACGTCATGGGTACGACCTGAAGCGCGCCTTCGACGAGAAGTTCGGGCACGACCGTCCGCTGCACTACGGGCAGGTCTACTCGACCATGTCGCGACTCCTGAAGAACGGCCTGGTCGAGGTCGACGGCGTCGAGGCGGGCGGCGGCCCCGAGCGGAAGCGGTACGCCATCACAGCCGCCGGCGTCACCGACGTCGACGCCTGGATCAGGCAGCCGGAGAAGCCCGAGCCGTACCTCCAGTCGACCCTCTACACCAAGGTCGTCCTCGCCCTGCTGACCGGCCGCGACGCGGCCGACGTGCTCGACACCCAGCGCGCCGAGCACCTGCGCCTGATGCGGGTGCTCACCGACCGCAAGCGGCGCGGCGACCTCACCGACCAACTGATCTGCGACCACGCCCTGTTCCATCTGGAAGCCGACCTGCGCTGGCTGGAACTGACCGCCGCCCGCCTCGCCCAGCTCGCCACGGAGGTTCGTTCATGACGCCCGCCGGTTCCCTTCTCGTCGCCCAGGACCTGCACAAGGCCTACGGTCCGACACCGGCCCTGGACGGTGCCGGGTTCTCCATCCACGCCGGCGAGGTCGTCGCCGTGATGGGCCCCTCCGGCTCCGGCAAGTCCACGCTGCTGCACTGCCTCGCCGGGATCGTCACCCCGGACTCCGGGCGGATCCTCTACGACGGCCGTGAACTGTCCGCGATGTCGGACGCCGAGCGCAGCGCGCTGCGCCGCACCGAGTTCGGCTTCGTCTTCCAATTCGGCCAGCTGGTACCCGAGTTGACCTGCGTGGAGAACGTGGCGCTGCCGCTCCGGCTGACCGGCGTCAAGCGCAAGGAGGCCGAGCGCAGGTCGCTGGAGTGGATGGAGCGCCTGGAGGTCGCCGAGCTCGGGCACAAGCGCCCCGGCGAGGTCTCCGGCGGTCAGGGCCAGCGGGTGGCCGTGGCCCGCTCGCTCGTGACCGCCCCCCGGGTCGTCTTCGCCGACGAGCCGACCGGCGCGCTCGACTCGCTCAACGGCGAACGCGTCATGCAGCTCCTGACCGAGGCGGCCCGCTCCACCAACGCGGCCGTGGTCCTGGTCACCCACGAGGCGCGGGTGGCCGCCTACTCGGACCGCGAGATCGTCGTACGCGACGGAAAGTCCCGCGACATGATGCTGGAGCACTCCGCATGAGCCTGTACCGCGACCTCGCCCTCGGCGCCCGGTTCGCCCTGTCCGGCGGCCGGGAGGGCTGGACGCGCACCCTGCTCACCGCGGTCGGCGTCGGCCTCGGCGTGGCACTGCTGCTCGGCACCACGGCCCTGCCGGGCGCGCTGAACGCCCGGCACGCCCGCGACAACGCCCGCAACGACTACGGATCCTCCGTCCAGACCGGCGCGACGGCGGACACCCTGCTCATCGGGCGCGCGGAATCGACGTACCAAGGTGAGGACATACGGGGCCGGCTGCTCCAGCCGGAGGGCGACAGGCCTCCGCTGCCACCGGGCCTCTCGGCGATCCCGGCCCCCGGCACCATGGTGGCCTCGCCCGCCCTGCGCGATCTCCTCGCATCGCCCGAGGGCAAGCTGCTGCGTGAGCGCATCCCGTACAAGATCAGCGCGACCATCGCCGACCAGGGTCTGATGGGACCGCGTGAACTCGCCTACTACGCGGGCAGCGACACCCTCAAACAGCGCAAGGCCGCCGTCAGCCAGGGCGACGTGCTGCGGATCACCGGGTTCGTGGACCGGCAGCAGGAGAAGCTCGACCCGGTCCTCGCCCTGCTCATCGTGATCATCTTCGTGGTGCTGCTGATGCCGGTCGGCGTGTTCATCGCCGCCGCCGTACGCTTCGGCGGCGACCGGCGCGACCAGCGGCTTGCGGCGCTGCGCCTTGCGGGCGCCGACCGCCGGATGACCCGGTGGATCGCGGCCGGCGAGGCGCTCGCCGGAGCGCTCGTCGGGCTCGTCCTCGGCACCCTGTTCTTCGTGGTCGGCCGCCAGTACGCGGGCGACGTCTCGATCGCCGGGCTCAACGTCTTCCCCTCCGACCTCGACCCCACCCCGCTGCTCGCGGCGGGCGTGGCCGTCGCGGTCCCCGCCTCGGCGGTCGCCGTGACCCTGTTCGCGATGCGCTCGGTGGTCGTGGAACCGCTGGGTGTCGTCCGCACCTCGGTGCCGCGCAAGCGGCGCATGTGGTGGCGGGCGCTGCCGCCGCTCGGCGGCCTCGCTCTGCTCGCCCCGATGATGGGCCGGGGCCGCGACCACGGAACGTTCAACCAGATCCAGGTGATCGGCGGCACCGTACTGCTGCTCATCGGCGTGACCGCGCTGCTCCCCTGGCTGGTGGAAGCGGTCGTGCGCAGGCTCGGCGGCGGCCCGGTGGGCTGGCAACTCGCCGTCCGCAGAATGCAGTTGACGTCCGGTTCGGCGGCCAGGACGGTGAACGGCATCGCGGTGGCGGTGGCCGGCGCGATCGCCCTGCAGATGCTGTTCGGCGCCGTCGAGGGCGACTACGTGAAGTCGAGCGGCGAGGACACCAGCCGGGCCCAGCTGACCGTGCCGCTCGCCGACAGCACCCCCGCGCAGCAGTCCCGCGAGGTCCAGACCCTGAAGGACACCGAGGGCGTGACCCAGACGGTGGTCCTCGGCTACGTGGACGCCGGCGACCGGCCCAAGAACCTGACGAACTACACCCCCGTCACGGTCGGCAGCTGCGCGGACCTGCGCGAAACCGCCACCCTGCCGGCCTGCGCGGACGGGGACGTCTTCAACGCGGTCGGTGGTGAGTTCGGCCACGAGACGCCCGCGAAGCCGGGCAGCACGCTCTACCTCGACCCGACGAACGGCGGCCCCGGCCAGCCCAAGGGCGCGGAGATCCCCTGGACCGTCCCGGCGGGCATCAAGAACGTCCAGACCCGCCCCGACCCGATGGGAACGGCCCGCAACGGCCTCCTGCTCACCCCGGGCGCGCTCGCCCACACCCCGAAGGTGCCGACGCGCTCCAGCGTGTACGTCTCGACCGCCCCCGGCGACTCCCTGGCCAAGGAGCGCGTGCTGAACGTGGCCGCCGCGGCCGACCCGCTCACCACGGCGCGGGCGCTGAGCAGCGTGCAGACGTCGGCCCGGTTCGCCGGGGTGCGCAGGGGCCTCTACATCGGGGCCGCGGCGGTACTGATGCTGATCGGCGCGAGCCTGCTGGTCTCGATGCTGGAGCAGCTGCGCGAACGCAGGAAGCTGCTCTCGTCCCTGGTCGCCTTCGGCACCCGGCGCACCACCCTCAGCTGGTCGGTGCTGTGGCAGACCGCGCTGCCGGTCGCGCTGGGCCTCGGCCTCGCGGCGGTGGTCGGCCTCGGCCTCGGCTCGGTCCTGCTCAGGATGGTGGGCCGGTCCGTCACCGTCGACTGGGTGCCCGCGGTGTCGATGGTCGGCATCGGCGCGGGCGTGGTCGCCCTGGTCACGGCACTGTCCCTGCCACCGCTGTGGCGCCTCATGCGGCCGGACGGGCTGCGTACGGAGTAGCGCCGGGAGGTCGCGGTACGGGGGTCCGGGGGCAGCGCCCCCGGTACCGTCACCCCGACACCCTGACCGGCAAATCCCGCATCGCCCCGCGAAGAGCGACGGCGAACTCCTCGAACTCGCCCTGGCGAGCGGCCCCCGTCCGCATCGCCAGGGCGACCGTGCGCGAGGGGGCCGGTTCCGCGAAGTACCCGGTGACCAGGCGGTCGTTGCGGCCCGTCTCGATCTCGACGGCGGTACGCGGCAGCAGCGTCACCCCGAGCCCGCCCGCGACCAGTTGCACCAGCGTCGACAGGCCCGCCGCGGTCGTCGTCACCGGCGCCCCCTCGGTCCGCCCGGCCTCCCGGCAGATGTCGAGCGCCTGGTCCCGCAGGCAGTGCCCCTCGTCGAGGAGCAGCAGATGCAGTTCGCGCAGAGCCTCACGGGGAATGCCGGTACGCCCGCCGAGCCGGTGGTCGCGCGGGGTGACGAGCACGAAGTCCTCGTCGAACAAAGGGAGTTCGGTCACCCCCGGCACCCCGAGCGGAACGGCGAGCAGCAGCAGATCGAGGCGCCCGGCGCCGAGCCCGTCGAGCAGCGAGGAGGTCTGCTCCTCGTGGACCTGGAGGTCGAGCTCCGGGTAGCGCTCATGGACGAGCCGCAGCACGGCGGGCAGCAGATAGGGAGCCACCGTCGGGATCACCCCGAGCCGGAGCACCCCGGTGAAGGGGGCGCGTACCGCCTCCGCCTCCTCCATCAGCCCGCCCACCGCGTCGAGCACCGCCTTCGTCCGCACCGCGAGCCGCTCGCCGGCCGGCGAGAGCAGCACCTTGCGGGTCGTACGCTCCAGGAGCTGCACGCCGAGCGCTTCCTCAAGCGCCGAGACCGCTCCGGACAGCGCGGGCTGGCTCATGCCGATGGCGGCCGCCGCGTCACGGAAGTGCAGATGCTCCGCGACGGCCGCGAACGCCCGCAGCTGCGCCAGGCTGGGCTGCTTGCCCCTATTACTGATGGCCACTGATGGGCACCTCCGGTCATGCCGAGCCATTCTATCTATCGCGATCCACTACTTATCTATTTGCAACTTCTGGGCGCGCATCGCGGCAAATACGTGCCGGCCAGAGATGCAAGAAGGCCCCCATCGCTGGGGGCCTTCCTCAAGACGTTCGTCTCGTTCAGTTGGCCTTGTCGTAGGCCTCGCGGATCTCGGCCGGCACTCGACCGCGGTCGTTGATGTCGTAGCCCTTCTCCTTGGCCCAGGCCCGGATTGCCGCCGTGTCAGTACGGCCCCCAGAGGCCTTCTGAGCGGTCTTGATGCGGCCCGCCTTGATGCGGCGACCGGCCTTGGTGAAGGGCGCAACGGCTTCCAGCAGCTTGTCGTAGCTGTCGGGGCCGAGGTCGATTTCGTACCCCACGCCGTCGATCACGATGGTGTGGGTTGCGGCCTCCTGGGACTCTTTGCCAGTGAGGTCGTCGGTGTAGACGGTTACGATTTTCTGAGCCATGGGTGGGATTGTAGGGCCGTTTGACCCTTGCAACATCCACGTCCCGCGTCGAGTTACCAGCGGTGACGTTCAGGCTGTTCTTCGTGCCCTCACACCTCGTCCGCCCGCTTCGCGAACTCCACAAGCCCGGCGCCCCGTTGAGGAGCTCCTGACGTGCCATGCGAAGGTGAACGGCTTCAGCGATCTCGGCGTCACTGGCTCCTGGGTCGCCCTTGCGCAGAATGGCATGCGCGTACTCGGGTGTTTGCAGCAAGCCCGGTACGACTGTCCGGGACCACTCCCGCACCTCTACCGCAGTCCGCTCTATCGTCATGCGGCGCTGGTAGAGCGCCGGGAAGGCAGCTGACATCACCTCCTCATACAGGCGCCTGAATTTTCCGTCTGTGTTGAAGAGTTGGTCCAGGGCTGTCGGAAGCTCTCCAGGAATTGACCCAGTGCCCGACTCCCGGCTGACAGTGCTTTTTGAGGTACGAGTGAGCTGTCCAGCCTTCGTCTGAGTCAGCGGGCCGTCTGGGTGCAGTTCCCGAACGCTCTTCAGTTCCTCGGCGAACCGGCCGCGGGTTTGACATATGCCGCCGCGACCAATGCCCAGGTCGGGCCTCGAAACACTTCCGATGGTGGCGGCGTGAGCACAAGTCTGGCCCAAGCAAGGGAAGTTGAGTACATGCGGAGGGCGACGGCGCCAGACCATGACCAGCGACAGCGCCGGGAGCACCACTCGGCCCACCGCAGAACAACAGTGAGTCCGCCGCCCCTGCCGGACGAAACCCGATCAGACTCCCTCGGCAGGGGTGGACTGCTCGGAAGTGTCTTCCGGCACGGCCCAGTTCGAGGCAAGGTGACGGTTGGGATCGTCAGCCAGACATGGAGGTCATCATGGCCCCGCACATGCTCGGCAAGGACCCGGAGTCTCCCGACGGAAAGTCGGCGACTGTGTACTACGACGACGTTGCTGACAGGCACCTGGTCCAGGGGAAGAAGGTTCTCGACCTTGAGCGGCTGGCCCAGTTGGATCTGCCCGACCATGAGACCGTCGTGGAGATCCCTACGTACATGGCGAAGTTCTTTCCGGAGGTGAGCGGTGGCCGTGGAGCCGACTTTTCTTGAGCTGTTCCGGCAGGCCGAACGGTCCGCGGTGCATCTGGAGATGCGCGACAGCTACATGCTGTCGGACCCCAGCTATGCCGCCTGGCAGGCTGGGGAGCGCCACCGTGCGGAGGACAATGATGCGGAGATCCGGACCTGGCTCAAGCTGATGCTGGAGATCACACAGCGCGGTGTTGAGGTCCGACGCACCCGAGTGTTCTCTGTGCCGGAGTCGGACTATCTCCGGTTCGCGCACCACCTCACCGACGCCAACGTATAGGCCGGCGAGCAGGTCCGTTACCTTCCCAGGTGGAGGGCATCCGACCTGACTCTCCCGGGGAATGACTTCTGGCTGTTCGACAACAGCCTTGTTGTCTTTCTCCACTTCACTGGCGAAGGTGAACTGTCTCCTGACGGTGACGAGGAGCGTACGACCGATCCGGACGTGGTTCGGCTGTGCTCAACCGCCTTCGAGGCCGTGTGGCAGCGGGCAACGCCGCACGAGAACTACCGACCGTCGTGATCCACCAGTGAGCTGGGCAGTGCTACCCGTGGCCCCGTCGTCTGAAGTCGCGCAAGATCAGGCGCTCGACCTCATCACTGCGGCACGTGGCGCGGCAGACCTTTGCGTCGAGTGGCGGCGGCTTGAACGTACCGGCCTCAAGCGTGTGCAGGAATCAGTAGCGCCTCTCTACCGGCGTACTCGGCTGTTCCGTATCTACCAGTCAGATGTTGTTCCGGGCCTGCTCCAGACCGAGGACTACACCCGCTCTGTGCTGACTACCATCGTGGCGCTGCGGGGTGCCCCCGATGACATCGAAGACGCCGTAGCCGTGCGGATGGCGCGCCGGCGCATCCTTCGGTCGAGTCGCCATCGGTTCCTGATCCTCATCGAGGAGTCGCTCCAACCTACCCACTCACTACGCGGGTAAGAATGAGGGTCGGCCTGGTGCGACTGGTGCTTGGGTGACTTCCCCGCGGACGGGGTGGACTTGGACCATGTGCGCACGCTGTCCCTCGGCGGCGAGGACATCGACAGCAATGTGCAAGTGCTGTGCCACGGGTGTCACCAGCTCAAGACGCGTACGGAGTTCAGGGCCGCCGGTGACCTGTTCTGACACCGCCCGTACGGGCCTGGTCAGAGTCCGTACGGGGCGGTGAATCCTTCACCCTTTGCGCTTCTCCGGCATTTCCTGGAAATAGGCACCTGGGGCCTTCTCCCCCGTCTGGAGCTTCGGAGCTGACTTGCTCGGGCTAGCAGTCTCTTGCTGAGCTGCTTGCTTCGCAGTTTCTCGCTCTGTTCTTCCCTTGCGCCTCGAAGCCTTCTTATTGCTCTTCCCGCTCATACCGGGTCTCCTTTCGCCACGGTTGCACTGTCGCCACCAGTACACGCAGACCGCGAGGGAGAGGCATCCCGTGTGCGTCATACGGGCTACGGGTCGCCCGCTCGGGACAGGTGCTAATCGAGGCTCACCCGAACAAGCTGAGAGAAACGATCCCCCACCCCCGATCGGAGGCGATCCCCCCTGCCCCGCAGACCACGCCCCCCTTGCTCTGTCCCCGGGTGCCCCGAGCTGACGGCCCGTGGGTAAGCGCTGAAGAGAGATCTGCCATCGTTGCTGCCCATGCACCACGCACCCCGCGATATCGGGGCGGCAACCATAGTGGATGTGGACCGCGTGCGCCCACCTGGGTCGAGGAATTACCGAGCTGAAGAAGTGCCGGAGCGGCGCTTAAGCACGACCCAAGAGTTCACCTGCGATATTGCCGATGAGGCCTCCGTCAATTTCGTCATCGGTCTTTTTGCTCCTGTCATGCTTACGGCCGGAGGCCTCGCGATGCCCACTGTCGGGGGTAGGCTCAAGCCGGGCGGTTGAACCCCCGGTCGTGCCCCTTGGCGGAGTCGCCGCGGAAGCGCCATTCATTCCGATCGCGGCGAGTAGAACAGGGGTGGTGACCGCAATGGCCAGGGCTCTGCGTACGCGCATGGCTTCCTCCTCATCCAGGACAACAAGTCGCCGCCAAGCTACCCCGGCATTCACCCTGAAAAACCGCTCATCGAACTAACCGCTCGTACGGCCGAACGTTTGGCATCCTGCACTCGCACCTTTACTTGGGGCGCTATGCAGGTGGGCACGCTGCCGCGAGTGAGCCCAGCTCGCAATTTCAGCCGGAGCAGAATTTGACGCTTTGAAAATTTTCGGCGCCCTCCATCGACCTGCCCGCTTCCACAGTTACCGTAGGCACCCCCGCGCAACCGCTATTCTCGTAGAGCCCGGCTTTAAAGTCTGTGAAATTGCGGCATGACTCCGTCCCGCTGATTTCGTGCCTCTGGGCTCCGGACGGATCTCTCGCCCCTTCCCGGGGGCACCCCCCTGTCTCGCAAACCCCGCCACCTTGCTCCGTCCCCGGGTGCCCCGAGCTGACGGCCCGTGGGTAAGCGCTGAATAGAGATCTCCATCGTTGCTGCCCATGCATCACGCGCCCCGCGTTACTCGGGGCGGTCTGCCGGGGTCGTGAGGCAGCACAAGGGGGCCGTGCCGCCCATCAGTTACCGGCTTCCAACTTGGAGTGCTCCGCGGCGAGCACTACGGGCTGAGTTCTGGTCGCCAATTGCACGTGCCCGAGGCGTACCCAGAAGCCAGCATCAGCGCGTACTGCGTTGCACTCCGGGTTGGTGCACCGCCACAAGATGGTCTGGCGCTGCTCGCCCGGTGCCCGGCAGAACCGGCAGCGGGGTCTGTGGGCGGACACCGTGACTTCCCCGCTGACGGACAGCCGACGCCAGGGAAATGGACATGTCGACTCCCCACTGGCGGTCCCCTACTCACGCTGTGCGATATTCCCGTGCTCCGCAGGCTCGCCGCGTCGACACGAACTGAGCCCCGGCGGCCGGGGAGGGCTGCCGGGGCCCGGGCTGGCCGGAGAGGTCAGCTGACCCAGTTGGCGGGGACGTTGGCGTACGTGCCGTGCTTGATGATCGGTCCGTCGTAACTGATCTTGTTGCCCTGGGTGTAGTCGAGAATGACCAGGCGCTCGCCCTTGAAGATCCGGATGTCGTTGCCGATGGTGTGCACCGCGTCGAAGTCGCCGGAGAAGCCCGCCGGGAGCTGGGCGAAGGTGCCGTGCTTGGTGATCGGTCCGTCGTAGCTGATCTTGTTGCCCTGGCTGATGTCGACGATCACCATGCGGTCTCCCTTGAAGATCCGCACGTCGTTGCCGATGTTGATGACGTCGTCGATGTCCTGGGCGAAGTCCGCCGGGACCTGGGCGTAGGTACCGTGGCCGGTGACCGGGCCGTTGTAGGTGACCTTGTTGGCCTGGGAGACGTCGACGATCACCAGGCGCCCGCCCCGGAACAGCCGTAAGTCGTTGCCGATGAAGTGCGCCCCGTCGATGCCGTTGGCGAACTTCGGGGGCACCTGGGCGAACGTGCCGTGCTTGGTGGTCTGCCCGTTGTACGTGACCTTGTTCCCCGAGGCCGTGTCGATGCACAGCACCTGGTCGCCCCGGAACAGCCTGATCTCACTGCTGATCGCCACTGCTGCACTGATCATGGTGCACTCCCCTTCGTCGCAGGACGTCCTCCGCTGAACACACGCCACTCCCACAGCGTTCATGCTGTGGCCGCCGCTCCAGCGCGCAGAGAGGTCACCTCGGAACCTAGTCCGCCCCCGCCACAATGGCCCCTGGACGTAGGGCACTTAGGCCGGTTCGCACACCTTCGGCCGGAAACCCCGCCTTGCCCGGGACAGGCATGTAGCGGCGGGCACCATGGCGGGCTCCTGGCTCCGTTCAGGCTCGGCACCAGAACGGTACTCACGCCGTGGACGCGGCGTGAACCTTAACGGCCCGCGCCCCTCGGAGTGCGGGCCGTTAGCATCTCCAACACAGACGCCTGCATCAGGTGGTATCGATGTCGAGTTCTATGTCTGGGCTGCACTCAGGACAGGGCGACAAGCCATTCGCCAAGAGCACTCGGGCCTCATGAGCTGTCACTGCGGTGGCGGCGGACCGTCTTGCCTTCACCTTTCTGCACTGGCCTTCGTGGACTCGCTCGGGAAGCCCATCGTTGAGCTCGACGACCCATTCCGGAGACATCGGTCTCCGCGGGATCGGGGCGGAAGGCCTTCGCTTCGGCTCGGGATGCGGAGTAGCGACGGCACTGCGAGCAAGATCAGCAAGACGCTTGCGTACCGCCTCAAGCTGGAGCTCCAGATACCGCTCCAAGACCAGAAGCCGGGTCTCGCCCGAAGGCAGCAGTTCGCTCATGCGTTCGAGTGCAGAAGGAGGCCTACCCGGTCGCCCATCATGCGAGTACGGATGGGCGCCCCAAGGGGCCACTGCGCCCCACCTCGGCCCGACGCTCGACTTTACTGATCTTTCATGACGACGCCTCGCGCGCATATATAGGGAGTGATATGGACTTCCGATCAATGCGAGCAGTGATGGCTATTTCACTGATCAATACCTGTTGTGACAGGGTGAACGTCAGTCCAACCCCTCACGTAAGCCCTGAAACGGGCATACGACGCAACAAGGAGTGCAATGCTCAACGTCGGTGACCAGTTCCCCGAGTTCGACCTGACTGCCTGCGTCTCGCTGGAGGCGGGCAAGGAGTTCGAGCAGATCGACGCAGAGTGGCTGAAGCGCAACCGCGACGAGAAGGGTTGGTTGGTGGTCTTCGCGTGGCCCAAGGACTTCACCTTTGTCTGCCCGACCGAGATCGCCGCGTTCGGCAAGCTGAACGACGAGTTCGCCGACCGCGACGCCCAGATCCTCGGCTTCTCCGGTGACTCCGAGTTCGTGCACCACGCCTGGCGCAAGGACCACCCGGACCTGACCGACCTGCCGTTCCCGATGCTGGCCGACTCGAAGCACGAGCTCATGCGCGACCTCGGCATCGAGGGCGAGGACGGCTTCGCGCAGCGCGCCGTCTTCATCGTCGACCCGAACAACGAGATCCAGTTCACGATGGTGACCGCCGGTTCCGTGGGCCGTAACCCCAAGGAGGTCCTGCGGGTCCTCGACGCCCTGCAGACCGACGAGCTGTGCCCGTGCAACTGGACCAAGGGCGAGAACACCCTGGACCCGGTCGCGCTGCTGGCCGGTGAGTAACCCATGTCCCTCGACGCCCTGAAGTCCGCCGTACCGGACTACGCCAAAGACCTGAAGCTGAACCTCGGTTCGGTCATCGGGAACTCGGACCTGCCCGCCCAGCAGCTGTGGGGCACCGTACTCGCCTGCGCGATAGCCTCGCGCTCGCCGAAGGTGCTGCGCGAGCTGGCGCCGGACGCGAAGGCGAACCTGTCGCCCGAGGCGTACACGGCCGCCAAGTCCGCCGCCGCGGTCATGGCGATGAACAACGTCTTCTACCGCACCCGCCACCTGCTCTCCGACCCGGAGTACGGCACGCTGCGGGCCGGTCTGCGGATGAACGTCATCGGCAACCCGGGCGTGGAGAAGGTCGACTTCGAGCTGTGGTCGCTCGCCGTCTCCGCGGTGAACGGCTGCGGCCAGTGCCTGGACTCGCACGAGCAGGTGCTGCGCAAGGCCGGTGTCGACCGCGAGACGATCCAGGAGGCCTTCAAGATCGCCGCGGTGATCCAGGCCGTGGGTGTCACGCTCGACTCCGAGGCCGTGCTGGCCGAGTAGTCCTCGCTCGTACGCGAGCGAACCCGCTCGTACGCGAGCGAAGGGGCCCTGCCGGATCGATCCGGCGGGGCCCCTTCGGCGTTCACGCGTGCCTGGTCACTCCCGGTCCCCGGCCGGGACGGGCGCGAGCTCGGCGACCGGCGCCTCGGTCGGCGGGAGGGCACCGCGCAGGGCGTTCTCGCGGGCGTACTGCCTGAGGTAGCCGACCACCGCGTTGGTGACCGCGACCAGCGGGACCGCGACCACCGCGCCGCCGATGCCGGCGACCAGGCCGCCGGCGGCCACCGAGAGGACCACCGCGAGCGGGTGCACCCGGACCGCGCGGCCCAGGATGAACGGCTGCAGGACATGGCCCTCGATCTGCTGCACGGCGAGGACAAGCAGCAGCACCATCAGCGCGTTGAACACGCCGTCGGTGACCAGCGCGACCACCACCGCGAGCGCGCCCGAGATGACCGCGCCCACCAGCGGGATGAAGGCGAACAGGAAGATGAACACGGCGAGCGGCACCGCCATGGGCACGCCCAGGAAGTAGATGCCGACGCCGATGCAGATCGCGTCGATCAGCGCCACTATCACCGTGCCGCGCACATACGCGGTGAGGGTGCGCCAGGCCCGCGGACCGGCGCCCGCGACGCCCGGACGGGCGGCGGACGGTACCAGTTTGAGGACCCACTGCCAGATCTTCGGGCCGTCGTACAGCAGGAAGAGCGTCGAGAACATCGCGAGGAGAATGCCGGTGAGCACCTCCACGAGGACGGTCACGCCCTGGAGTCCGGCCGAGGTTATCGCGTTGGTGTTGGCCCCGATGGTGTCGCTGAGGTTCTTGGCGATCTGGTTGATCTGGTCCTCGGTGACATGGAACGGGCTGTTCAGCGCCCAGCGTTTGAGCTCCTCGATGCCGGCCCGCACCTTGTTGGACAGGTCGTCGAGGTTGTCCATGACCTGCCAGACCACGAACCAGCCGACGAGGCCCATGATCACGAACCCGGAGATCGCGGTGACCGCGGTGGCCACGCCGCGCGGCAGCCCCGCCCGCTTGAGCCGGGCCACGGTCGGCTGGAGCAGCGCGGTGATCAGGAGGGCCGCGACGAACGCGAGCACCACGAGCCGGATCGCGCTGATGACCTGCGTCAGTACGTAGAGGGTGCCGGCCAGGACGAGCAGCCGCCAGCTCACCTCGGCCGCGACCCGCATGCTCCACGGAACGGCGTGGACCGGATCGGGCCGGGCGGCGACCGTGGGCGCGTACGAGGGCGGCGGCGGTACGCGCTCGGGGGCCTGGCCGCCCGAACTCGCCACCTCCACCGCCGCGTTGGCCTCGACCGGCGGGGATTCCGGCGCGGCGGGCGAGGGTTCCGGTGCGGTCGGCCGGGATTCCGGCGCGGCGGGCGGCATCGCGGGCTCGCCCCCGGCAGCAGCGGGCTCGGGACCGGCAGCAAGGTGTGCCGGTCCGACCGACGGGGCGACGGCCACCGGAGCGGCCCACGCATCGGCTTCCGCCTCCGCGCGGCGCTCGTCCAGGCGCTCTCCCATCCGGGTCAGCCCGGCGCCTAGCCGTCCGAGCAAACTGGGCACTCTCGACATGATCCCGCCGTTTCCCTTTCCCCCGACGCTGAGTCTCCCCACGCCTTCCCCCCGAGCCGTCCGGACCTGACCGTACACGGGCGAAGCCCCGCACCGAAGGACGGTGCGGGGCCTCGAAAGGTTGAGCAGCTCCGGGCGGTTTTTTCCGGAGCCCGGTACCAGCCTTCTCGGCTAGTACCAGCTGTTGGCCTGCCAGAACGACCAGGCACCGCAGGGGCTGCCGTAGCGCTCGTTCATGTAGTTGAGGCCCCACTTTATCTGGGTGGCCGGGTTGCTCTGCCAGTCGTCGCCCACGGAGCTCATCTTGGAGCCCGGCAGCGCCTGGACGAGGCCGTAGGCACCGGAAGAGCCGTTGGTGGCCTGGTAGTTCCAGCTCGACTCGTTGTTCACGATGTGGCTGAAGCACTGGAACTGGCCCGAGGGGACGATCTGGCGGGCGAGCGCCTGCACGTCGGAGACCGAGTAGGAACTCTTGACCGCGAGGTTCGAGACGTCCCGGGCGGCCGAGCGGCTGGCGGCCTGGGTCTCCAGGTCGCGGGCCTTGGCTTCCTTGTCGGCCTTGTCCTTGTCGGCGGCGTCCTTCTTGGCCTTGGCGTCCTGGGCGGCCTGGACGCGGGCGGCTTCCTCGGCGGACTTCTTCGCCGAGGCGCTGGCCTGGGCGGCCTGCGCGTCCGCCTGCTGCGTCAGGGACGCGGTCTGAACCTGGGCCTGCTGTCCTGCGGGGATGTCCGCCAGGAGCGTCGAATCAGCTGCGGTCGCCTCGAAGTTGTCGCTCGAAGCGGCAGCGGGGCTGCCTGCGGCAACGCCGACGACGGCGCCTACGGTGGTGACCGCAGTGGCAGACGCCACCGCGAACCCCCGGACCGAGATCCGGCTCACACGGTTTCCTTCCAGCAGCGTCCGCACGGGTGACCTCGCGGACGCAATCGTGCCCCTGGCTCTCTCCTCCCAACTACTGGGCCACGGGAGGAACTGACCCGATGGGCAACTCCCCTGCGGGAAGTGCCGCGTGATGCGCGGGCGGCATACGGCTCAGCTATTGAGTTGCGTGGGTACGGAGGTACCCGGGGTACAGGGGTGCCGTATGCGGGGCCTGACGGATGCAAGACTCTGCCGGAAGCCGACGCCGCGAGGCAATTCCCCGTTGCGTGTGAAACCTCACACCCCGCTTACCCCAGTAGTTTTTTCCAATCACACACACAAGAAGGCGCCGCCCGGCTAAGCTGCTGCGCTCGACCGGACGGCGCCAACTGGTGCGTACTGACTCAGATCTGAACGTCCTCCAGCATTTCGGTCACCAGGGCGGCGATCTGCGACCGCTCGGACCGGGTGAGGGTGACGTGCGCGAACAGCGGGTGCCCCTTCAGCTTCTCGACGACCGCCACCACACCGTCGTACCGACCGACCCTCAGGTTGTCCCGCTGGGCCACGTCATGGGTGAGCACCACCCGCGAATTGGCCCCGATCCGGGACAGAACGGTCAACAGGACGTTCCGTTCCAGCGACTGCGCCTCGTCCACGATCACGAAGGCGTCGTGCAGCGAGCGGCCCCGGATATGGGTGAGCGGCAGGACCTCCAGCATGCCGCGCGAGGTGACCTCCTCGATCACCTCACGGCTCGTCACCGCGGACAAGGTGTCGAAGACGGCCTGCGCCCACGGCCCCATCTTCTCGGCCTCGGAGCCGGGCAGATAGCCGAGCTCCTGCCCGCCCACCGCGTACAGCGGCCGGAAGACCATCACCTTCTTGTGCTGCCTGCGCTCCAGGACGGCCTCCAGGCCCGCGCAGAGCGCCAGCGCGGACTTGCCGGTGCCGGCCCGCCCGCCCATCGAGATGATCCCGACCTCCGGGTCGAGCAGCAGATCGAGCGCGATCCGCTGCTCGGCGCTGCGCCCGTGGATGCCGAACGCCTCGCGGTCGCCCCGCACCAGCTTGATGTTCCCGTCCGCGGCGACCCGCCCGAGTGCCTTGCCGCGCTCGGAGAGCAGCACGAGCCCGGTGTGGACGGGAAGCTGGGCGGCCTCCGGAACGTAGAGCGCGTCCTCCTCGTAGAGCAGGTCGATCTGCTCGCCGCTCAGCGGCAGTTCGGCCATTCCGGTCCAGCCGGAGTCGGTGATCGCCAGCTCGGCGCGGTACTCCTCGGCGAGCAGACCGACCGACGACGCCTTGATCCGCAGCGGCAGGTCCTTCGACACGACGGTGACGTCGTATCCCTCCGCCTGGAGATTGCGGGCGACGGCGAGGATCCGGGAGTCGTTGTCCCCCAACCTGTAGCCGGCGGGCAGTACGCCGGGATCGGAATGGTTGAGCTCGACGCGGAGGGTGCCGCCGAGCTCCCCCAACGGGATAGGGGCGTCGAGGCGTCCGTACCGGACCCGGAAGTCGTCGAGCAGGCGCAGCGCCTGCCGGGCGAAGTAGCCGAGCTCGGGATGGTGCCTCTTCGCCTCCAGTTCGGTGACCACGACGATCGGGAGCACCACTTCGTGCTCCTCGAACCGGGTCATCGCGTTGGGATCGGCCAGCAGGACGCTGGTGTCGAGGACGTAAGTGCGCCGGTCGGGCATGCGGCGCTTTGTGCTGGTCACCACGGAAGGACGTACCCCCTCGTAAGAGGCGCATGAGGTCGGGGTGCGACGGCGTCGCGGAAACGGGGACCGGGCTCTGGCCGCGATGCGCGGGCCGAGCTCCGGCCCTCCGCGTCGTCCGCGCGCGGTGCACGGTCGTCCTGGTGCAAAGGGCCTCCCGGGCGAGCGGCGCTGCCGCCGCTCACTGAGATCCGACGTCCGTGGACCGGACGTCGACCTGGCTGGGTTATGCCCTCGAACAAGCGAAGCCATGCCCCGTCATATGCCCGTAGTTAGGCCCCACCCCGGCACCTCCAGAAGCTGGGGTCGGCTCCTCCAGCCCATATCAAGCCCGTCGCGGGGGTCCCCCTGGCCCTTAAGGCCTTGGGGGAGATTGAGGACGCTCGCCGCAGGCGCAGGAGTCGGACAGCAAAAAGCCGGACGGGGCGCAAACAAGCCCGTCCGGCAATTGAGGACAGAGGGGGGCGAAAAGGGATCCACCCCTCAGTTGCCGTACCTCCGGTGCCGCGCGGCGTAGTCGCGCAGCGCCCGCAGGAAGTCGACCTTGCGGAAGGCCGGCCAGAACACTTCGCAGAAGTAGTACTCGGAGTGCGCCGACTGCCAGAGCATGAAACCGGAGAGCCGCTGCTCGCCACTCGTGCGGATCACCAGATCGGGATCCGGCTGCCCCCGCGTGTACAGGTGCTCCGAGATGTGCTCGACGTCGACGATCTCGGCGAGCTCCTCGAACGACGTGCCCTTCGCCGCGTGCTCCAGGAGCAACGAGCGCACCGCGTCCGCGATCTCCTGGCGGCCGCCGTAGCCGACGGCGACGTTGACGAGTATCCCGTCGATGTCGTGGGTGGCCTGCTCGGCCTCCTTCAGGACGGCCTGGGTGTGCCCGGGGAGCAGATCCAGCGTGCCGACGTGGTGGACCCGCCAGCGGCCGTCCGCCGCCAAGTCCCGTACCGCGTCCTCGATGATTCCGAGCAGCGGGGTCAACTGGTCCTCGGGGCGGTCCAGGTTGTCCGTGGAGAGCAGCCAGAGGGTGACGACCTCGACATCAGTCTCGGCACACCAGCCGAGCAGTTCCTGAATCTTGCTGGCGCCGGCCTGGTGGCCCTGCTCGGGGCTGCGGGCCGAGGCCTTGGCCCAGCGCCGGTTGCCGTCCAGGATGACGCCGATGTGCTTGGGCACCTGATCGTGGTCGAGGCGGCCTTCCACCCGGCGCGCATAGAGCCCGTACACCAGGTCGCGCAAGTTCACCGATTCCACCCTCTCGTTGCTTCCCGGGGGCCCGCCGCCGCCCCGCACACCGGCCGCCCCAGGGAAAGCACAGTACTGCGGACCGGTCACGGCGGCCCAACTCGGTCTGTCACAAGTCCGTGATAAGCAGGGAAACGTGACTGAATCGCTCCGCTACCTCGCAGCCGCCGACCGCTACGACTCCATGGAGTACCGGCGGACCGGCCGCAGCGGCCTCAAGCTCCCCGCCGTCTCGCTCGGCCTCTGGCACAACTTCGGCGACGACCGCGCCCTGGATTCGCAGCGCGCGATCCTGCGCCGCGCCTTCGACCTGGGTGTCACCCACTTCGACCTGGCCAACAACTACGGCCCGCCGGCCGGCTCCGCCGAGCTGAACTTCGGGAAGATTTTCGGCCAGGACTTCGCCCCGTACCGGGACGAGCTCGTCATCTCCACCAAGGCCGGCTATCTGATGCACCCCGGTCCGTACGGCGAGTGGGGCTCCCGCAAGTACCTGCTGTCCTCGCTGGACGCCTCGCTGAACCGCATGGGCCTCGACCACGTCGACATCTTCTACTCGCACCGCTTCGACCCGCACACCCCGCTCGAGGAGACGATGGGCGCCCTCGCCTCCGCCGTCCAGCAGGGCAAGGCGCTGTATGTGGGCGTCTCCTCGTACACCGCCGAGCAGACCGCGCAGGCCGCCCGCATCCTCAAGGACATGGGCGTCCCGGCCCTCATCCACCAGCCGTCGTACTCGATGATCAACCGCTGGACGGAGGACGACGGGCTGCTCGACACTCTGGAGGCGGCCGGCATGGGCTGCATCTCCTTCGTGCCGCTCGCACAGGGCCTGCTCACCAACAAGTACCTCAAGGGCATCCCGGAGGGCTCCCGCGCCACCCAGGGCAAGTCGCTGGACCCGGGTCTGCTCTCCGACGAGGTGGTACGCCGTCTCAACGGGCTGAACGACATCGCCTCCCGACGCGGCCAGTCGCTCGCGCAGCTGGCGCTCGCCTGGGTGCTGCGCGACCCGCGGATGACGTCGGCGCTGATCGGCGCGTCCAGCGTCAAGCAGCTGGAGGAGAACGTGGCGGCGCTGGCCGGACCGGCGCTCACGGAGGCGGAGTTGAAGGAGATCGACACCTTCGCCGTGGACACCGAGGGCACCAACATCTGGGCCGGCCGCGGCTGATGCTTCCCTTGGGGAGTGTCCGGCGGATCAGGGCCGGACACCCCCTGGGCCGCTCCGCATGGCCGCCTCCTCAGGCCGCGAACCCCTGGCCGGGCTTCGGGAGGCGCGGCCTGCCGAACCACTGCCCCGCGGAACCCTGGCTGAGCAGCACCACGACGGCCACCGCGGCGAGGCCGGGCAGTACGCCCGCCGGACGGTGCGCCCCGATGGATCCGAGCCCGAAGAGGATCTGCACGGACGCGAACACGATCGAGGTGATCCGTACCCCGCCGCGCCCGCTGTCGAAGAGGAACGCGAACACGACGAGTACCCAGCCGCAGAGGTTCGCCCCGATCGCAGCGCCCGCAGCTTCGGCGCCGCTGACCGCCCCCATGATCACGGAGCCGAGCACGCTGAGCCCGCCCATCGAGAAGATGACCACCTGCGCGGCCCGCACCGCGCCGGGCATCGACTGCGGCACGACCGCACCGTAGGGATGCCCGTAGCCGAAGCCGCACGGGGCCTGTGGGTAGGGCGCCTGTCCGTAGCCGGGCTGAGGGTACGGAGCCTGGCCGGGGGCGGGCTGACCAAAGGCGGGCTGTCCGTAGCCGGGCTGTCCGTAGCCGGGCTGGGGATGCGGGGCCTGGCCGTAGCCGGGCTGCTGGTCCGGGCCCTGCGGCGGGGGCGGGTACTGGCCGGGCTGCTGCGGCGGGCCCCACTGGGGCTGCGGCGGAAGGTTCTGCGGCTGGGGCTGGGGCTGCTGGTCCGACATGATCCAGACCTTAGCCAAGCCCCCGCAAAGAAAAACGGGCCGGTCCGTGGGGGGGATACGGACCGGCCCGAGGGGGGGTTTCCACCATAACCCTTCGTAAGTGATGCTGGGCGCCACGGCGTGCCGGAATTACGCTCCGGAATCGGCCCGGCACTGACCGATGGCCTTCGCAGGAGCGGCCGACGCCCCGGATCCATCCACGACCATGCAGGTCAGAGGATCGGCACGGACTCGGACCACTCCTCCCCGGCGGATTTCGTGGTCGGAAACCCGCTCCCCAAGTGCTTCACCCCACTCACCCAAAGGGAGCAGTGCCGGGTCGGCTGCGTGACCGTCCGGCGTCAGGGAGTACGCGAAAGTCGGGCGCGCGGCCTCGCTCCGGGCGTCAGGGAGTACGCGAAAGCCAGGCACTCGGACTCACTCCTGGCCCCTTCCGCAACACCGACACCCCGTCCTTCTGCGCGACCAGCACATAGCCGTACCGCGACAGCGCCCGCCCGTACTCCTCCTCCTCGCGGGGGGCCGGGTAGGGCCAGTGGCCGGGGGGATACGGCCAGGACTCCGCCGGGACGCGGTCGTAGGCGATCCACTGCGCCGTGGGGGCCGGGATGGGGCCGTCGGTCGCGTCCAGCTCCCAGTGGACCGGGAAGGTCGGGAACACGGCGACCGTGGTGCGTGAAGTCAGTTGCGGGGCAAGACGGTTGGAGGCAGCCACCGTCGCTCCGTCGGGGATGAGCCGCAGGAGGTCGCGTACCGCCGAGACGTGCGGTGCGGTGCGCCAGGTGGAGCGGTGGGCGATCTGGGCGAGCGGGAAGGACGGGACGAGGACGAGCGTCACGGCCGCCACCGTCGCGAGCGAGGCCCGGACGTGGCGGCGGGCGAGCGGGTCGTCGGCGGCGGCGTACGGCCGCAGTGCGTCGGTCAGCGCCGCGAACACCACCGGCATCAGTACGGCCGTGTAGTGGAAGGCGGTCCCCCAGTGGAAGACGTTGGTGGACAGCATCCGCCAGCCGAGCGTCGGCACGGCGATGAGCGCGAGCGGCGAGCGCAGGGCGATGAGCGCGGCCGGCGCGAAGACGAGGACCAGCGTGGTCGCCTTCATCTCGGGGCGCACCGCGTCCAGCGGGGCGAAGGCGAGGGTGGCGAGCAGCGAGTGGTGGGCGGGGGCGAGGCTCGCGGCGTGCGCGTAGGCCCCCGTCGGGTTGAAGAACGGCAGGAGCACCTTGAATTCGAGCGCGCTGCCGACGAGCCCGAGCAGCGCGGTCGCCAGACCGAGCCGACGCGGGCCCCGCCAGGCGATGTACGCGCCGATCGCGGCGAGCGTGAGCCCGAGGTCCTCCTTGACCAGGAGCAGCGGCACCGCCCAGGCGACGGCGCACCGCCACCGCCGGCGGGCCAGCGCTTCGAGGGCGTACGAGACGAGCGGTACGGCCAGGCACACCTCGTGGAAGTCGAAGCCGACCGCCGATGCGATGCCCCAGCTCAGCCCGTACCCGAAGGCGATGACGTGCCCGGCGCGGCGGCCGAGGACGCGGGTGGCCTGCCGGGCGAGCGGCACCACGGCGAGCGCGAGCAGCGCGGCCTGCGCGAAGAGCAGGGTGTACGGGGTGGGGAAGAGGCGGTAGAGGGGGGCGAGGGCGGCGAGCAGCGGGTGGAAGTGGTCGCCGAGGAGGTTGAAGCCGGCGCCGCGCAGCGGTGCGACGGGCGCGTCGAGGTGTGCGTAGGCGCGGACGCCCTGCTCGAAGATGCCGAGGTCGTAGCCGGTGGTGCGGACCAGCGCCTGGCGGTGGCCGGAGATGGTGGCATAGAGGAGGAAGAGCGCGGCGGCCCACCCCCACCACAGGAGGGCGGGCCGTCCGATGCGTACGCGAGGGATGCGGGAAGTGGGCGCGGGCGTGATCGACGGCCGAGCACGCCGCCCCACCCATTGGTCAGCAATTGTCCCCATACATCCGGATGCTAGGCAGCACGAGTGGCCCGCAGCGGCTTCCGCGCCTCGATCAGGAAGCGTGTCGTGTGCGCGACGAAGGGGCCTTCGGTACGGATCTGCTCGTCCAGCGCCTTCAGCCGGTCGCGGTACTCCTCGACGGTGAAGCCGGGCACCATCCAGATCACCTTGCGCAGGAAGTACACGACGGCGCCGATGTCGAGGAATTCCGTCCGCAGTTTCTCCTGGCGCAGATCGACGACTTCGAGCCCGGCGCTCTCCGCCTCCTTGCGCGCCCTGCCGGGGTCGCGGGCGCCCCGGACCTCCGGCGGCTGCGGTCCGAGGAAGTACTCGACCAGCTCGAACACGCTGGCCGGGCCCACCTGTTGGGAGAAGTACGTGCCTCCCGGCGAGAGCACCCGGGAGATCTCGGACCACCAGGTGGTGACGGGGTGCCGGCTGACCACGAGGTCGAAGGCTCCGTCGGCGAACGGCAGCGGGGGCTTGTCCTCGTCCGAGACGACGGCCACTCCGCGCGGGTGGAGCAGGCCGGTCGCGCGGGCGAGGTTCGGGGGCCAGCCCTCGGTCGCGACGGCGAGCGGCGGCAGCTGGGGCACGGCGGCGAGGACTTCGCCGCCGCCGGTCTGGATGTCGAGGGCGGCGGTGGCCTTCGCCATCCGTCCGGCCATCGCACGGGCGTACCCCCAGGATGGCCGCTCTTCGGTGGCCCGGCCGTCCAGCCAGGAGAAGTCCCAGCCGTCGACGGAGACGGACGCGGCCTCGTCGATCAGTTCCTCGAAGGGGCGGTTGTTGTGGTTCCTGATGTTTCGGCCCATGTTGCGGACCCTACGCGGCGACCCCGTGAGCCACTACCGTTTATCCATGGGCCGATGGAGGGACGGAACGGGCGAGTTGAGCGTGCTCGACGGCGCCGGGACAGCGGTTCCGCTGGAGATCGCGGCGTCGTACCGGGCCCGCACCCGGGGCCTGCTCGGCCGGGACGGGATCGAGGGGGCGCTGCTGCTGACCCCGGCGAGCAGTGTGCACACCTTCCGGATGCGGTTCGCCATCGACGTGGCCCATCTGGACCGCGAGCTGCGCGTGATCGCGGTCCGCACGATGCGCCCCGGCCGCCTCGGCGCGGTCCGGCCGCGCTCCCGGCACGTACTGGAGACAGAGGCGGGCGCGATGGCCGCGTGGGGGCTTCGCCCGGGTGCCCGGGTCCGGATCGTGGCCGGGCAGGATCTCAGGACTTGAGCTTGGCCGCCTGCGCAACGGCGAGCCCGGGCGGAATCCGGGGCGTGTCGCCCCCGGTCACGTCGACGGCGTAATAGGTGACGACGGTCGTCCCGCTCCGCACCACCTGGAAGACCATCGGCACGGTCTCGCCCGCCGCGACGCCCGTCAGCTCGTACGCGATCGCCTCGTCACCCGCATCCGGCGCGGGCAGCTCCTTCACCTGGGTGAAGACGGACGGCTCCAGGTCGCCGCCCTTGGTGGTGAAGCCGTCGCCGCAGGCGTCGAGGGCCGAACGCAGCCGGGGCAGTACATCGGTGGCGCCGGACGGGTGGGCGCCGAGCACCTCGGTGACGACGGTCTGGTCGGCCTGGCCGTCCTGCGTCGCGTCGACGAGCCGCCGGAAGACGGTCGCGGAGGGGGCGGGGTCGGGCGTGCCGTTGATGACGGACACGATCGGCGTGCACGCGGCCTTCACGCTCCGCGAACTGCCGGTGGGGGTGCCGCCTTCCAGCGGTTCGGCGGCGAAGTTCTTCACGTCGCCGGTCACGAGCGCGGCGGTGGCGAGCTGGTCGCCGGTGAGCGCCCCGGTCGCGGATGCCTTCGTGTCGGCGCTGCCGGACGCACCGGGTGCGGCCGCCGTGTCCCGGACCGAGCCCTGATCCTCGCCCTTGGCGCCCGAGCTACTGGGCCCGCACGCCGCCGCGGCCGCGAGGGCGACCAGACACACCCCAGCCGTCGCCGCACGGCTCCGTACCAGCCTTGGCTTCATACCCAGCACCGTAACAACCACTCCTGTGGATTGCCTGGGTCCCGGACCCCCCGAATTCCCCCCGTCGCCCCCCGGGCCCCCGCCCCGTCATGCCGCCATCACCCGACGGTAACCCACCCGATTTCGCCGGAACGGGGTACGCGGAAACGGGCCGGGTGATGACGCACGGGTCGGACGATGACATACGGGCCGGACGATCAACTCCTGTCGCGTGTACGGGAGTTGGCGCCGGGCACCCTCAACGCCGGCCCGGATGCACCGCACCCCGCTCGGGCGCCACCGCACGCGGGGCCCACTCTTGAAGCATCCCCGCATCACTGGCGGGGGCTCAGCCTCAGCTCACGAGGCACGGCAGCACCGCCCAGGTCCGGGTACCACCACCCGGCACGCGGGACTCGCCGAACCCCCAGTCCCCGCCGCAGTCCCACACGACCGCAGCGAGCAGCCGCAGCCCGCTCCGACGCCGGGCGTCACGCGCGCGGCGGCAGACTGGCCCGCACGCCGACGCGATCCACTCCCACCGAGCGGAGGAGACGACATGACCCGCATCGAGCGGGAAGAGGCGTACTGCGGCGAGGGTGGCAACTGCTTCCGCCTCGGGGTCGACAGCGACGGCCACGGTTACATCGCTGTCGCCGGACAGGAGGACCACCACCTCACCGACAGCCGCGAGGCCCTGCGGAACCTCATCCGCGACATCAAGGCCGGAAAGGCGGACCACCTGCTGCGAGCCAGCGGTGCGACACCCTGAACTACCCCCGGCGTACAGGACGGCACAGTTAGCCGTATGGAGGAATGGTGCCCATCACGCCCGACCGGCCGACTGCCATGGACGCAGACGTGCCGTATGAGGAGTTACTCCGGACCGTCGAAGAGCTGAACACGCCGGACGGCTATAAGGCTGAGCTCATCCGGGGGAAGATCGTGGTCTCGCCATGGGCCGGACTTCACCGCTTTCGCCCGACGAGGCTGCTCCGGGCGAGGCTGGAGGCCCATGCCCCCGCCCGGCACGACGTGGACGCCGCCCCGTTCCTCTTCGCCTTCGCCTTCGCGGGGTGCGCATACGGACCGGATCTGCACGTCGCGAACGAAGCCGCCTTCGAAGCGGAGGGACGGCATGCCGACGGCGGGGCGCTCTCGCTGGTCGCCGACTTCACGTCGATCTCCACCGAGGACGCCGACTGGGAGGCGAAGGTCGCCGTCTACGGCCAACTAGTTCCGGTCTATCTGGTGCTCGACACACAGGCGGCGGAGATCACCTGCCTCTGGGATCCCTCCCCGCGCGGCTACCGCTCGCGGACAACCGTTCCGTTCGGCCGTCCGCTGCACATCCCGGCACCCTTCGACTTCGAGCTGGACACCGCCGAGCTCTCCGCCACCCCGGCCAAAGCCGGGCCCGACGAGGGCAAAAGCCCGTCCAGCTAAGAGTTGCCTTCCGGCGTGGCCATGGCCACGCCTGGCCTGAATCGCATTGCATGTGCAACGAACCCCTTGATAGTCATGGACAGCGGTGTGTGTCAGTGGTGCGTGTGACGATGCATACCAACCAGGGGGCTACGGGACTGCGGGGGTTGGTTGATGACGGGGTGGGACATAACGCCCAGCGGGGTGGCGTCCGTGCTGTCGCTTGTCGGGCTCGCGGCGGATGACCTGAGCAAGGACATCCAGGGTTACGGCGCGAACGTGGAGGATGCCGCACGGTTCGTGGGCACGATCAGCGGCCCGTACTGCGGTGAGGCGCCGCCCGGGCCGGTGGGTGTGGCGGTGGCCGACTTCGCGTCGGACACCCAGGGCAGTATCCGGTTCATGGCTGCCCGTACGAAGAAGACGCTGGACGGCACGGTCAAGGCCACCACGGAGTACGTCGAGGGTGACGTGGCGATGGCGGCGCAGGCGCAGCGCGAGGCGGCGGGCGCGCCCACCCCGGCGGAACTGGCCGCTGTGGGCAAGGCGCCCGCCGACAAGGTCGGGAAGCAGCCGAAGTGATCGACCTGGGTGGGATCCCGCAGTACACCGGTGACTTCGGCAAGCTGGCGACGGCGGTGTCGAAGCTGCGTACGTACGCGACGGGGATCCGCAACAACGGGCAGGACGTGCACTCGCGTTTCCAGGCGACGGCCGGCTACTACAAGGCCCCGGAAGCAGAGCAGTTGCTCTCCTCGACCCGGCCGGTGATGGACACCGCCGACACGTTCGCCTCGCACATCGAGTCGCTGGCCGACGCATTGGAGATCTTCGCCGCCGAGGCCAAGCCGCACGCAGACCGGCTCAAGCAACTCAAGCTGGATGCCATCGAGTTCGTCACCAGCGTCGAGGGCGACGGCCACTGGACCCGGGACCAGCACAAGGTCGACCGCAATCGGGAACTGATAGACGGCGTGAGCGAGGCGCGCGCGGCGTTCCACGACGCGGAGCGCCGTGCGGCCAACAAGATCGAGGCGATCAGTCCGGCGGTGTGCCGGCCCACGTGGACCGTCGACGACGGCACCCATGCGCCGGGCATGTACGGCGAGAGCGCCGACATGCTCAAGAGCACCGAGAACCTGCCATGGGGCAGCCCCGAGGAGCAGACGTACGAACGCTGGAGCCTGGGCTGGTGGACCCACGGCGCCAAGAGCTGGGTGTGGGACGGCCTGGCCAAGGACAGCATCGGGGGTGGCGTCGACGGCATCATCACGCTGCTCGGCTATCACGGCCGGGAAGCGTGGGGTCAGGCGTGGGACGGGCTGCGCCGTACGTTCGTCGGCGGTTACGCCTATGGCATGGACCTGCTCGGGGAGGGCAAGCACCTGTCCGGGTGGCAGCGCGACAGCGAGGCGTACACGAAGGAGTTCGGCAAGCAATTCATCGCCTACGACGAGTACAAGAAGGACCCTGCCCGCGCGCACGCGATGGTTTCCTTCAACCTGCTCACGCTGGCTTCGGGCCCTCTGGCGGGCGCCGCGAAACTGGGCAAGGGCGGCACCATCGCGAAGGCCGCCGGCACCTTGTCGAAGATCGGTGAAGTGCTCGACCCGCTCTCTGGCAGCCTCAAGGCGGTCAAGGCGCTGTCGGACCTACCCAAGGTCTCCCAGGTACTGGGCAACCTGACCGATCACTTCCAGATACCGAAGTCGAAGTTCCCCGACAGCATCCTCGACCTCGACCACCGCTACCGGGTGGGCAGGGACGGCGAGTTCATCCCGATCAACGCGGACGGCGCCCCCAACCTCGCGCTGCCCAAGCACGAGCCCGCGGGCTCGGATCTCGTGACGGGGGCGGGGCGTGGTGAGCGTGAACTCGCGAGCGTGGGTGCGGGAGGTCACGCGCATGGGGCGGCGGGCCATGCGGGCGAGGGGTTGGCGCCACGGGGCGGTCAAGAAGTACATGGTGGGAGTGGCAAGGACACCGGTCCCGCGGCGAACGGCCACGGCGGGCGAGAGAGCGACTACCCGACTGGGCACACCGAGCGCGCGGAAGGTTCCGCGAGTCATCACGGCCCGGACCATGGCGGCAGCGAGGGTTCGGCCGGCGATGGCCCGCACACACCGCACGGTCCCGGCGACGGCGGGTCCGGCGGTGGCGACACCCCGGGTACGCACGGCGACGCCTCGCACGGCGGCGAGGGGCAGCCGATGGTTCGCGGGGGAGAAACGGAGCAGCGCCTCCGGGAAGCCATCAAGGGCGTCCCTGGAAAGCAGCGGCCGAATCCCAAGCTTCTCGAGAAGGTGATCGATCGGCTCACCACGGAGCCTGACGGACAGAGGGTCGCCGACATCATCGCTTCGGGCCAGTTCAATCAGAGCGGCGAATTCGCCACGGTAGTGAAATCACTCGGGGCGAACAAGACGCATATGTTCCAGCCGGGCGCCGATCAGCTCATCTTCGCTGACGACCTGGTCAAGAGTGGTGTGCCCGCGCATTCCATAGACTTCGAGCTCAAGCACCCAGTCGGCGCTGATGTGGACGTCCGTATCGCGGACGAGTCGGGCAAGGTATACGCCTACCAGATGAAGCACCTCAACGACCCTGCTGACCAGGTTGGTGAGATCACCCGAGCAAAGTACCTGCGGCAACTGGCGCTAGCCGAGGCGGACTACCGTGTACTGCTTGTGGACGGTGGCCGTGGAACGCGCGCGGAATGGATAGCCAACGGCTCATATGATGAACTTATGGATGTCCGCCGTGATGTAAACCACCCGGAGAACCAGAGCATCACGTTCGTCATCCGCTTGGAGGACGGGCCCCTCGTAGTCCCGCCCGGAAGCAAACTCGACCCCAAGGACATGCTGTGATCACCTCATCAATGCCTGTGGGCGATTGGACTTGGGAAGTCGTGCCGGCGTCCGGCGGGGTCCGGCCTGCCCAGGCAGCGGATGTCGCCGTCGAAATCTGGAACATTCTGGCCGAGCGAGAGTTGGCGGCCCCGGTGGGCAAGGTGGACGTCTCCGTTCGAATCGCGGGCGACATGCGGGACGTACGGGTCGATGCCGTCGGCATGCCCCTGGTCCCGGAGCCGCTGGCTCCCGGAGCCGCATTCGCGACGGCCGTCGGCCAGGCGGAGTCGGTCGAGGAGGACTGCGTCGTCACGATCCGGGTCGAGTGTCCTGGGTTTTGGCTGGAACAGGGAGGCAAGTACCGGGCAGAGAAGCTCTTCGCCGTCCAGATGGTGCTCTGGGCAGGCAACTCTCTGATGGTGACGCTCGAGACCTATTCCGACGCGTGGCTGACCGTCGATACCCGGGATCGGGAACAGCCCGAGGTACACACCCTGAACGCTCCCCGGCTCGCCGCTGCTCTGGAGAAGATTTCGGCTCTGCTCGGCAGCGCGCCCGACCCCGGCGATGAGAACCATTACGCGAAGCCCACCCAGGACGGGTTCGAGGACGTCAGGACCGAGGGCCCTGCCTACACCGACTCTTGGGGGACGTTCGAGGTTCCTGCCCGAGCGAGGCTGCTGCGCTCCCGGGTCCCGGATTCCGAGGACGAGTACGAGGAGACCACGGACCATCCGGTGCGCTATCTCGCCGTCGAGCACGCCGGGCACACGGTGGGGTACCTCTGGGCCTCGGTCGCCGACGATGCCGCGGGCTTCGAGCCGCGAGTCGCTGTCGGTGAGATCGCGTTCCAGGCGGGGGCCGGATGGTTGTTGGGCCTGCGGGAAGCCCACAGCCAGGGCCTGACGCCGCTCGCCGCACTGGACTGGCTGGCCCGACAGCCGTCGCGGCCGGAAATCGGCCTCATTACTGGGGCCGATTCTCGGGAGGTCATGTCGCTGGACGCTCTGGAAGAGCTGTCGGGCCGGTATTGAGGCCCGTGCGATCTCGGACTTCCGACCGGGGAATTGGAAACCCCTGAGGAACTTGCCACGTTGCTCGGGATGCCCCCCGAGATTGGCGAACCGACCTACTTCGGAAGAGCCACTACCGATGGGCTCACCACCCCGGACGTCGATGAGGACTGCGTGGGCCCCGATCTGACCAGCAGGCTCTGATGCTCTATGAGCATCGCGCCCCGGGCAACAGCACCCCAGAAAGCACCACATGACCTACGACGTCATAGCGCTCACCCCGACCATGCCGGACACCAAGACGCTGCTCGCGGCGCTGTACGCGGGCGGCCCCGACCTCCGGGTGAAGCATGCGGCTGACGGCACGGTCGCCCAGCTCTGCCGCGCCGATGGACAGCCCCTCGTCTCCATCGAAGCACCCCGCTTCCTCCAACTGCCGGGTGAGACAACGCAGTTGCTCGGACACGTTGAGGGCGTGGACCCGGCAGCCCCGGTGTGGTGGACCGAGGTGCGGGGCGCGAGTGCGGTCGCGGAGACCCGGCGGCTGGCCGGTTCGGTCGCGGGGCGGCTCACGGCGGTCCTCGGCGGCGCCACGTGGCCGCGCGAAGCAGCCCACACCGATGTCGTCACCATCCCCGCCGCAGAGCCCGCCGACCAAGCTGACATCGATCACGGCGGCGTTGACGTTCTCACCGGCAAAGCCGCCCTCGTCATCCACGACCGCCCCATCGCGGCCGCCACGACCTGGCTGACCGACATCATCCGCTTCACGACCGGCACCGGCCGCGAGCTCCACCTCATCACCCCGCCCAGCACCCGGCTCACCTTCCCCCTGCGCACCCTCCTGGACCGCATGCCCGGCCGATGGGTCGTGCAGGATCCCGAACACGGCTACTACGACGGCCTCACCGGCTCCGAACTGACCTGGAACGACGGCCACTTCACACCCATCATGGAGTCCGACGGAGCCCCTCGCGTCGCTCCGCGCTTTCGGAGCCCCTCAGCAGATGGCGAGGGCGAACGACAACTCGTGCTGTCGCTGCGCACCATCCACCCCGCCACCGACCGACTCGTCCTCGGTGGAGCGATGGAGTGCGCCTGGCAGGTGCTCACCGGATCCGCACCCGCCGGATGGTCCACAGCGGAACCTGTCAACCTGCCTTGGTCACCGGACAAGTTGACCGAACTGGCCCGCGACCGGGCCCGGCGGTCCATACCGACCTGGCTGGTCGCCGTCGGGGCTCCCGACAAGTCGGCCATCGCCACCATCCGCATCGCCCACACCCGCGCCGGCGTCGAGGAACACATCACCCTGGCCGTCGGCCACACCGCCGGTCAATGCCCTCCCCTGGAGGTGCTGCCGAAACTCGCGGAGGCCCTTGCGGACCAGCACAACCTCGCCACGATGGTCACCGAGCTACGTCCCGCCCGAGCCGACCTGACGACCCCGGCGCACCACGAGCCGCCGTCCGTCCCGCTCTCGTTCACCCTCGGCCCCGACGCCGTGGCGGAGCTCGGACCCGACCGTGCCCGCCGCGCCCTGGCCGACCTGGCCCCCGAGCAACTCGGCCCAGCCGCCCGCCCGGCCCTCCACTTCGCCCTCGGCGACGGCACCGATACCTCAGCCTGGCAGCGCTTGCACCAGGTCAACGCCTACTTGAACGCCGGCCGGGGGTCGGCCTGAGAGAGAGGGCCACCCAACGGACGGGACCCGTCGAGCAACTCGCCCATTCTAGAACAGGGCACCCAGAATGGGCCGGGCAATGAAGTACGGGCCATACGATCAACGCGTCTGGCCCGTACGGAAGTTGGCGACCTCAGCGTCGGCCCGGATGCGCCGCGCTCCGCTCACCCCCTCAGTTCACGAGGCACGGCAGCACCGCCCAACTCCGGGTGCCACCGCCGGGTTCGCGGGACTCGCCGAACCCCCCAGTCCCCGCCGCGGTCCCGCACGACAGCCGCGAGCAGCCGCAGCCCGCTCCGACGCCGGGCGTCACAGGCCTCCGCGAGGCGGGGGTGGGCGTGCCGGGCGTGTGCGTCGTACACGATCAGACGCAGCGCACCTTCGCGGTGCCGGAGGGAGAGGTAGAGGTTCTGGGAGGGGTTCAAGTACGCCGCCACCGCGACCAGTTCGGATGCGGCGAGCACCGCTTCGGGTGCAATCGTGTCGAGCGCGTGGGCATGCAGGGCCGAGCGGACGGCGCTGCGCGCGATGCCCGCGCAGTGCGGCTCGCCGGGCAGGGTGAGGCTGAGCGACAGCCCCTCCGGAGGCGGCGGGCAGACAATCGGCGCGGGGTGCGCGGCCGGGCAGGCCGCCGTGGTGCGGGTGGTGAGCATCTCTGGCTCCCGTGTGCTGGTGGGGGGGCAGCGAGCAGTGGCTTGTCTCCCTGACACGGGCCCACCCCTCCCAGGGGAGGAGCACGCGGGCAGGCTCGCGCGATGCACTTCCAACTCGCTTGCGTAGTCGGTGCGTTACTCACTGTAGAACATCGCGGAGTACGTGTACTACCCCCTTGCGGAAAGTGCCGGTGGACCGCCTGGTGTGCGGGAGGCAGACTGGGCGGGACCAGCAGGCCCAGTGGAGGATGCATGCCACCCAGGAGCACGCCGACGGAGCGCCAGCGGCGTCTCGGTGCGGAGTTGCGGAAGATGCGCCTCGCGGCGGGCATGGGCACGGAGGTCGCGGCAGCGCTGCTCGGCGTCCCACGCACCAATGTGCCGAACATGGAGTCAGGCCGGTCCGGCATCAGCGCCGCCCGCGTGCGCACCCTGGCCGCCAACTACGGCTGCACCGACGAGGCGTACGTCGATGCACTCGCCGCCATCCCGGCCGAGCGCGAGAAGGGGTGGTGGGAGGCCTACCGCGACCGGCTCCCGGCGACTTCGCTGGACATCGCCGAGATGGAGTGGCACTCCCGGCGCCTGCGCATCGCGGTCACCATCCACCTCCCAGGCCTGCTCCAGACTGCCGACCACGCCCGCGCCGTCTTCGCGCAGGTCGTCCCCCGGCTCACCCGGGCCGATCTGGCGGCCCGCCTGGCCCACCGCATGGATCGCAAGCAGGTTCTGGAGAGGCCGGATCCGCCGAGAGTCGAGGCGATCATCCACGAGGCCGCCCTGCGAATGGAGTTCGGAGGCACCGAAACCACCCGGGCCCAGCTCCGGCACATCGTCGAGTTGACCAAACGCCCGCACGTCTCCGTACGAGTCATCCCGTTCAAGGCCGGAGGCTTTCCCGGCTCCGGCCAGTCCGTCATCTACGCGACGACCGCCGTACCGCAGCTCGACACGATCGAACTCGACACCACCCACGGAGCGGAGTTCCACGACGACGAGACCCAGCTCGCCAAATACCGAGCCCAGCTTGATGAGTTGGAGTCGCGAGCGCTCACCCCCGACGACTCACGCGCCTTCATGAGCCACCTGGCCCACCGACTCTAGGAGCAGGACATGCCCGAGATCCACTGGGAAGAGCCCCTCTGCGGCGAGGGAGCAAACTGCTTCCGCCTCGGGGTCGACAGTGGCGGCAACGGTTACATCGCTGTCGCCGGGCAGGAGGACCGCTACCTCACCGACAGCCGCGAGGCCCTGCGGAACCTCATCCGCGACATCAAGGCCGGAAAGGCGGACCACCTGCTCTGAGCTGGATCTGCGCCCGCCGACCACCCTCGAAGGGGCCTACGTCACCCCTCATCTTTCTTCAATTTGTACAGTTTGAGATCTTTGTTCACGAACAGGTGCACATAGCCGCAGTTCCAGCAGATCAGCCCGCTCGCAGACTCATTCGCCCAGCCGAAGCCCACGAACTCCATGCCTGAGCTGTTGAGTTTCACCTCACGCTCCCGGAACTGATCCCCCTGGCAGAATATGCACTTGACCCACACATTCCCGATAGCCGCACGTACAGGCTTGGCCACACCCTCACCTCTCCCAAGAACAACCGGAGTGGCGCAACCGTCCCGCACACACACCGCGCAGCGGCCAGCATAGTCAGGCATCGAATCGGACCGTGAGCTGAAGGGACCGCGCACCGCCCCTGCCGCGCGCGTCATCAGCGACGCCTTTGCGGCAGCACTGCCCGCGACGGAATCCGTCGACTTCATCCAGCGCGTCGCAAGCCAGCTTCAGGAGGAGACGAGATGACCCACATCGAGTGGGAAGAGCCGTACTGCGGCGAGGGCAACAACTGCTTCCGCCTCGGGGTCGACAGTGACGGCAACGGCTACATCGCTATCGCCGGGCAAGAGGACCGGTACCTCACCGACAGCCGCGACGCCCTGCGGAACCTCATCCGCGACATCAAGGCCGGCAAGGCGGACCACCTGCTCTGAGCAGGAAGGTTCACTCTGGGCCCGGGACACCGCCCGGCCTACGGTTGATGCACGACCACGCCCCGTAGTCGCATGGAGGATCGCGTTGACCGTCCCCTTCGAGGAACTGAACACCCCAGACGGCTACAAGGCCGAGCTCATCCGGGGGAAGATCGTCGTATCGCCGTGTTCCAAGCCACTTCGCTACCCTCGCCCTATGCGGCTGCTCCGGTCGCAGCTTGAGGGATACGCTCCACAGGGGCATATCGCGGAGACCTCACCGTTCCTGTTCCGCTTCCCATCCGCTGAGCGCGGCTACGGCCCGGACCTCGTCGCAATCGAAGCCGCCTAAGACTTGATCCGCGATCACAGAGAGCGGACTACGGGTCTCAGTCGGCGGCGCCGGGCTTTCGAACGTCGAGGATGCCTCGCGAGGTGTGGGCGCGATCAGTGGTCCCGTACTGCGGCGGGGTCTGTGGGTGCGGCAGTTGCCGACTTCGCGTCGCCTAGAATTCTTGATCCAGCTTGGTTCCGTCGGGGGCGCGGAAGCAGCCCGACGTCACGGTCACCAGGATGAGCGGCTTGGATTCCTTACCGGCGGTCGGGCTGGACACCACCAGTTCAGCATTGATCGAGTAGTGATCCTTCGCCGAATCGGCGGTGAGCTCAAGGGTCTTGGCCTTGCTCTTGTTCGGGCCGTACCCGACGATCTTCCAGCCGCGCTTGGGGAGGTTTTCACGAAGTCGATGAAACCCGTCCTTCAGTACGTCCTCCGAGGAGACGTCGTAGATGGACCACGGGTGGTTGGCGCGGTACAGATGGCTCGGGTCCTCGTCACAGGGAGAGATACTTGGGCCGGGTTTGGTGACCTTGCCCTCCTTGATTCCGATCAATTCGAGGATCTGGCTGGATACGCTGCTGGTCTTCTCTCGGGCCTTCCCCACGGCCAGGGTCTGTGGAGTGTGGTCGGAGTGGCTGTCCACGTTGTTACCGCATCCTGTCGTGACCAGTAGGGCACCAACGGAGAGCGCTACGGCGTTCGTTGCGCGCCTTCGGCGATTCGGGCCGGTGCGGCTCAGCATCTAGTCGGCTTCCTCTACGCGGTTGTAGCGGCCCACCACGACCCATGCCTGGTTCTTCAGTGACTGCGAGTCCTGGTTCCAGTAGTCGCTGTGTCCGCCCGTGTCCACGTCCATGCGATGCGCTCCGAACGATTCGTCAGAGGGGATCGACGTGATGTACCCGGCGTCGTACGGGATTCCGTTCCATCGGTTGACGCCCCAGTGGCGCCCCGCGAGGAAGTCCCTGCCCAATGCGGGAACCGGATCTGTACTCCCGGCTTCGGACCATACGTGATCCCTGCCCACGTCGAGATCGTCAGCCGAGCCGACGAGGACTCCTGGGCTACCGACCGTCACCACGTCGTCCGCGGCCAGATCGTGTTCCATCGCGGCGGCGCCGATCACGGTCGATCCGTAACTATGGCCGATGACGGTTGTGTGACTGCCGTTTGCCCCACCCTGAGTGACCTGGAGGCCGTCCAGGAAGTTGTTGAGCTTCGGAGCCCCGTCGTATGCGTAGTCATCAAAGGTCGCATCGGTGACGAGCCCTTGCGGAGCGTCGTACCCGAGCCAGGTGATGGTGGACGTCGTCTCCCCGGGGGCCTGAGCCTGGGCCTGCTGCCACAAGTGGGTCGCCCGATTGATGTTGCCGCCGATCCCTTCGAGGTTCGAGGTCGTCCCCGGGACGTAGACCGCCGTATGGTCGGCCGTCTCCGGGTTGCCGTTGGCGATGACGGCATGGCCGATGCCCTTGGTGTCGAAGCCCAGCAGATACGCCTGCGGCAGGCCCGACTTGCCTTTTTCACCCGGCATGCCGCTTGCGTCGATACGGGCCTGGATGGCATCCATGCCCTTGATCTGCCCTTTCAGTGGACCGGCCTTGTTGTCCCAGGCCGTCCACAGAGGGTTGATCACCGGTCCGGACATGGTCTGCGTGTATTTCTGCGGCTCTGGGCCGAGCTCGGCCAGATCGGCCTGGGCCTGAGCGTGCGCTTCGGCCAGCACCATGCGGTTGGAGGTGTCACGTGCTACGGCGGGCAGGCCGTCGAGAGCACCTGTCTCGGCTGGATACAGCGTGGCGTACTCATCACGCTGCTCCGAGGTCAGGCTGTCCCACCAGGCCTTGTTCTCCGCGGGCGTCTTGCCCTGAGGAATGTCGTCCTTGTGGACCACCGCTCCGGCCGCCTTCTGTACGGCCTCCAGGTCTTTGCCGGCGTCGGCGAGCATCTCCTTGGTGATGGCCAGCCCGGCAGAGGCCTTGAGCTTGCGTAACACCCCCGCGTAACGGCTGTCGATGCTGGTTGCCTCGCTGACAGCGGTGGAGATGCGCTCGGCCAGGTCCTCGGCCTTGTCCTTGTTGGCGTTGCCCTGTCCTTCGCCCTTGCCGGGCAGGAGCGGAAAGGGGGCACCCGGCGTGGCCTTGCCGGTGCCGAGCGAGAGGGGCGCGGAGTTGGGGTAGGTCACCGAGCCGTCCGCCTTCACCGTGAAGCCGAGCGAATGGGCATCCTCCAGCGCCTGCTTCAACTTGCGTTGCGGCGCCGCGAGTTCCACTGCCAGCGCGTTGAGCGAGGTGCGGATGAGGCCGCACTCGCTCTGCAGATACTGGTAGTTGTCGCTGAGCCGGTTGAGCTGGCCTACGGCCGCGTCAGGCGTCTCGCCCTTCTGGGTGCCGCGCACAGGGATCGACATCTCCTGGTCGACCCTGATCCGCGCGGCGTCGGCACGATGGCTGACTTTTCCCCAGCCGTCCGCGGCGTCCTCGTACTCAGTGATCTTCAGATCGCGTAGTTGCTGCCAGGTGGGAATCCGGATCACCTGGCCCAGCCGGGCTTGGCCGGGGTGTGCACCGAGCCAACCTTGTCCTTGACGCCGTGGTCGACCTCGCCGAAGCTCTTGCCTGCCTTCCCCAGAGCGCCGTTCAGCCGGTCGCACTCGTCGCGCACGGACTCAAGGCGAGCTTCCCAGGTCGGTTGTAACTCCTTCAACGCGGCCGTGCAGTCGAAGCCCTCCGTACCGCCGCCGATGCCGCCGCCGGATCCCTTGAGTTCCGTCAAGCCGTCATGCGTGGACGTGCGGAGTTCTTTGGCCACTTTGGCGGCGCTGGTCCAGGGAGCGTCACTGATCTGGAGGTCGGGCCCGCCGCTTCCGGCGCCGTCGGCCTGGAGCTGATTGATCTGCATGTGCGTACTGTGCCGATCGGCCGCTCGGGCCTTCAGCTGCTCCCACTCGTCCCACGCCACGCGCGGCCCCTCCCCATGACCCAGGTAACCCGGGATGACCTCGTCTGGCTTCCGCTGTACTCAATGAGGTTGCCGGGACAAACGCTATGGGACCGGTGCGGCGCGTGATGTCTGCTCGATCGCTCAAGCCGCCTGTAGTTCCGTACTACGTGTACTCACATCGCTCGCGGGATCGGAGATCGGCGCGAAGCCATCGCCTGCACCTCAACTCCCTCGCTCGCCTGTTCGTGGGGCCACTCAAGGGAGCCGAGTAGACACCGGTAGCCGGACATCCATCAGCAAGGTGCCGCCGATCGACTAGCCGCTGCTCCGGGTGAAGCTGACCTCCACTCGGCGGTTCTTCTTGCGGCCGTCCTCCGTGGAATTGTCGGAGATGGGGTAGTCCTCGGCGTAACCCCGGATCTCGAAGGTGACATCGGGGCCGAGGGACAGCGACAGGGCTTTCTGTACGGCGTCGGCGCGCTGTTTGGAGAGCACGACGCCGTGTTCGTGCGTACCGAGGTTGTCGGTGAATCCGAAGACGCGGACGCTGGTCGCCTTCTGCTTCTTGACCTCGGCGGCGATGCCCTGGATGCGGTCGTTGGCGGCGGGCGAGAGTTCCGCGCTGTCCATCGCGAACAGGACCTCCGCCTGGAGGGCGAACGTCACCGAGGAGTTCGTGTCGGAACGCCGCTCCTCGCCGCCCTGGTCCTCGACGATCGACTTGATGTCCAGCACCTTGGGAGCGGCGAGTGTGCCGCCTTCGGGGAGCTTGAGGTTGGGCGAGGTGCTGTCGACCTTCATGGAGGGATCGGTCGTCGCCTCGGTGCCGGGCAGTGGGGGGCTGCTCGGCGTCCCGTCGGCGTACGCGGTGGTGCCGCCGGCGGCCAGGACAAGGGCTGCGGCAACCGCTACGGCAGTGTGCCGGGTTCTGGTCATCGTGATCGTCATCGTCATCGCGTGATCACCCGGAGACGGGGACGGTCATGGTGGGGAAGGTCGGAAGCTGGAAGTCGACCTGCTTGGTGCCGTTCGGAGGGGCGGGGAACTGGGCGAAGAAGGCGACGGTCTGGCTCGCGTCCACGCTGGAAATCCCCATTGTGCAAAGGCATTTGCCGCCCGTGTCGCGGAGCACGTAGTACCGCCTCTTCCCCACCTTGTCCACGAGCGTGGCCCCGGCCACGGAGTCGCCGCTGGCCAGTACGTCCCGTTCGTTCCCGGCCCAGGCGCTCGTATGGTTGAAGTTCTCACTGCCGGAATTCTTGAACTGGCCTGAGACGGTGAGGAATCCACCAGAGTCACGGGTCACACTGTTGACAGTAAGCACGACGCCGCCCTCGCCAGTGGCTTCCGCGAGCTTGACTGCGGGATCCTGCTTCGGCGAGGAGCCGTCCGACTGCTGGCCTGCACCGGCCGAACTCGACTGTGAACGACCGGAGTTGCTGGCGCTTGCCTTGTTGTCCTTACCGCTTCCGCCGCATCCGGCGACGGTGAATGCCAAGGCGACCGCCATTGCCGCCGCCACAGCCCCCCTCCGGGGCCTCAACGTATGCCGAACACTCATCGGTGCCATTCCTCTGCTCGTCGGTCGCCGTCAGTCGACCAGTTTCACGGTGAAGATCTTCTCCAGCTTCGGCAACGGATCAACGGGCATGTCCTGACCGTCACACGTGATCGTGACAGGCGGCGGCTTCGGATCGTTGCCACTGACGGTGCCAGGTGGCAGACCGCATCGAAGCTCGATCACCGCCGTGGCGCCGGCCGTTGCGTGGTCCTGTTCCGTGCCCGGGATCACCGACTTGCCCACGGTGTACTGGGTCCGGACCGTCACGGTGAACTTGAACTGTCCGACGCGACCGGGATGAGGATCCCACCCCGAAAGGTCGGAGTGGTTCTTCGCGGCGAAACTCACAGCTTCGTCGTGAGCGGCGGCGGCAAAGGTCCCGTCCTTGAAGATGCCGTCCAGGCCGCCGGGCGCCGTGAGCGCAGCGAGGAGCTTCGGGCCCAGCTCTTCGCGAGCGCGCTGCGCGGCCGCGAGCGCCGCCGAATCGGCCGCCCCCTGGGCTCCGTTGCGCGTGGCCGCTGCCTGGCCGACCGCAAAGAAGGCGAACGCAAGAAAGAGCAGGCCCGCCACCATCACGACGTAGATGGGGAAGGCCTGCCCTCGGTCTTGGCGGAGGCCTGAGATCAGCCGCCGGCCTTGACTTTGTCGATCTGGTCCTTGATCCGATCGGTGATCTTGTTGCCAATCCCCGTGGCCATGATCCCAGCGATGATCGCCACCACCACCAAAATGATCCCCAGATACTCGAACGACGTCTGCCCCCGGTCCCGGGCCCCGTCCCGGCCCTCGTAGCGGCGTCGGATCCGGGCAACCGCCGTGTCCCGCCAGCCACTTGCGCGGAGCTGAGCTGCGACGGCGGTTTTCAGCAGAGTGTCCTGCGGCATTTCGCGGCTCTCCTCCGATTGCGGCGCTGCGTGCGTCACCCGGAACGTAAGCCGGGGTGCTCGGCGCGACCGAGGGTCCAGGGGCCCAATTCCGGGCCCAAAGAGGGGGGTTACGCATGGCCCGCCCCCAGCCAGCGCGCGATCGCCTCGCTGCGGGTCGTGCTGTGCAGCTTGGCGAAGATCCGGTTGATGTGGTTCTTGACCGTCTTCTCGCTGATGAAGCAGGTGGCCGCGATCTGCTGATTGCTCATGCCCGCCGCGATCAACTCCATCACCTCGGCCTCCCGCGAACTCAGCCTGAAAACTTCCCTGTTGCGCATCGAGACGGACCACTGCGCAGTTGACGACTGTGCCACAACCGGTTGCAGTTGCGAAAGGGATTCCGCAGAAGTGAGGGAAGTAGCAGTCGGACGGTCCGGTTGCTCGCGTACGTGGGCGAGGAGGGTGTTCGCCGCCGTGGCCGTGAACACGGCCCGGCCCTCCTTCATCCCCCGTACCGCCGCGATCAGTTCGTCGGCGGTGAACTCACCGTGGACCAGGTAGCCCCCGGCCCCGAGCCGCAGGGCTTCGCGCACGATCTCGCTCTCGCGGCTGTACGTCAGCATCATCACCGGGGCGAGGCGTACGAGGTGCGGAAGCGCCGCTATGCCGTCGACGCCCGGCATGCGTACGTCGAGCAGGATCACGTCCGGGCGGTGCCGCACCGCGGCCTCGTACGCCTCGCGGCCGTCGGCGGCTTCCGCGGCCACCTCGATGGCGTGGTGGCCGTGCAGCAGCGCGGCCAGACCGGCGCGTACGACTGGGTTGTCGTCCGCGATCACGATCCGCAGGGACCCTGTCCGGCCGTGCGGCCCGGCAGCGGCGTCCTCGTGCGTCCACCCCTGCCCCGAACCGTACGAGACCTCATCCCCCATCGCTCGCCCCCCTCAGCGCGCTCAGCGGGATTTCCACCCGGACCTCCGTACCCTTCGCTGCCGTGCCCCGGCCCACCCTGATGCGGGCTCCGATCGCGGCGGCCCGTTCGACCATGCCCACCAGGCCGAAGTGGCCCGTACGTTTCAGGTCGTCGAGGGTGGTGCCGGGTGGGAGGCCGCGGCCGTTGTCGTGGACGCTGAGGCGGAGCATGGCACCCTCGACGCCCGCCGTCACCTCGATCCGGGCCGGGCCGGCATGCCGGTGCGCGTTGTCCATCGCCTCGCTCGCGATGGTGAGGAGGTGGCGGGCCACCCGCGCCGGGACGGGGGGTGCCGCCTCGCCCGCGAGGGGGGACCACACCGTGCGTACCCCGGTTCGATGTGTGAAGTCCCGTACTTCTGCCGCCAGTTCGCCTAACACATCCACCTCGCCCGGCCCCTGCCTCAGGTCGGCGAGGAGTTCGCGGGATTCCGCCGCGGCCCGGCGGGCGGACCGGGCCACCAGTTCGGCCCGGTGTCTGACCGCGGCCGGGTCCATGCGGTCGGCCGACGCGGCGAGGCCGTCGGCGGCGAGGGCCAGGCCGTGCAGGGTCTTCGCCACCGAGTCGTGCATGTCGCGGGCGAGCCGGGCCCGCTCCTCCTCGACCGCGTCGTGCACGGCGAGCCGGGCCCGGGTCTCGGTGAGGGCCTGGCTCGCGGCGCCGAAGCGGAACAGCAGATTGCGGATCGTCACCCCGACCGCGCCCGCGATCACGCAGAACCCGGGCAGCAGGAGCGCCGAGGGGTCCGAGGTGTGCGGCCGGCTCGTCGCGTACACCAGGGTCAGGATCGCCACCTGGAGGCCCGCGAAGACGCCCGCGCCGCGCCAGCCGTAGACCAGGCCCGCCAGCAGCGGCGTGCAGATCGTGACGTAACCGAGGGGGGACTCGGGGGTCGCCGTGACCAGCAGGAGCGCGCCGAACAGCGCGTCCACGGCGAGCAGCCAGGGGTGCCGCAGCAGGAGCGGGCCGAAGCGCTCCCAGTCGCGGAACAGGACGTACGAGCCCATGAACGTGACCAGGACGGCGGCGCCTATCAGCAGGCCGGGCGCGCCCTTGGCGGCGCCCGCGAGCGCGAACGGCGCACCGATCACGATCATCGCGAGGCGGAAGCCGAACACCTGGCGGCACATCGCCTGGAGTGCGTTGATCTGGAGGGTGAGGGTGGGGGGCGGCACCGACTCCGTCACCCTTCGGCGACTGGTCACGCCCAACCCCCGTACTCCCATGGTTAGTTGGAGGGTCATTTCGGGCCTCCCAGGAAGCCTCCGAAGTCCAGGTTGGCTCCGTAGACGAAGCCCACGCTGAGGAGGATCAAGGTGCCGGGGAGGAGGAAGGTCGTCACCGCGAAGGTGGCTTTGGGGACCGCGCGGGCCGCCTTGCGGCGGGCGTTCTGCGCGTCGGTGCGGCGCATGTCGGCGGCGATCGCGATCAGGGTGTCCACGATCGGCGCGCCCAGTTCCTCGCCCTGCTGGAGCGCGGTGACGAACATGGCGACCTGCTCGGAGTCGTTGCGCTTGCGCAGTTCCTCGAAGGCCTGGCGGCGGCTGACGCCCATGTCCATCTGGCGCAGGGTGATGCGCAGTTCGTCGGCCCAGGGGCCCTCGTACTTGTCGGCGACCCGGTCGAGCGCCTGGCGGAAGCCGAGTCCGGCGCTGACGACGACGGCGAGCACGTCGAGGAAGTCGGGCAGGGTGCGTTCGATGTGGTCGCGGCGGACCCGGACGGCCGACCAGATGCCGACCTCGACCCAGAACAGCGCGAAGCCCACCATGAACAGGGCGATGATCCAGTGACCTTCGAGCAGCATGATGAACGCGGCCGCCGCGCCGAGGATGCCGTACACCGCGCGGCGGGCCGCGTAGCGGTCGACGGTGAGGCCGCCCGGGTTGCCCGCCAGGTCGATCTGGCGGCGCTTCCTGGCGACCCGGTCGGGCCCCATCATCCGCAGCACCGCGGGCGCCCAGCGCATGCCGAGGCGGTCGACGGCCGAGCCGACGGCGGTGGTGCGTGTCGCGCCGACCTCCAGCGCTATGGCGAGGTCGCTCGGGAGCTTCACCTCGGCCCGGTACATGCGGATGCCCAGGAACATCCCGTACACGCTCAGGCCCATCAGGGCCGCGAAGAGCAGTCCCATCCCTCACTCACTCCCCTCTCGTTGCTCGGTCGGGCTCATACGTCGATGCGGGAAAGTCGGCGGACCACGAAGAATCCGAGTGCGTACAGGGCGATCGAGACGATGACGGCCGCCTGGCCGAGGAAGGCGCCCGTCATGCGGTCGAGGGCGCCCGGCATCACCGCGTTCAGCATGAGGAGCGCCGCTATGCCGAAGCCGGGTACGGCGTACGCGGTGACCGTGACCTGGGCGAGGGTGGTGCGTACCTCGCGCCGGGTCTCCTTGCGCTCCTCCAGGGTGGTGGTGAGGTTGCGCAGCGAGCTGACGACGGTGCCGCCCGCCCGGTTGGAGAGCACCAACGTCGTGACGAGGACGACCAGTTCGCGCGACGGGAGGCGCTCCGCGAGTTCGCCGAGCGCGTCGTCCAGGGACTCGCCCATGGCGAGCCGGTCGGTGACCCGGCCCAGTTCCTCGCCCGCCGGGGCCTCCATCTCCTCGGCCGCCATGGCGATCGCGGTACGCAGCGCGAGGCCGGCCTGGGTGGCGTTGGCGAGGATCCGGGACAGCTCGGGAAGCTGGTTGATGAAGCGCTCGATGCGTTTCTGGCGCTGCCAGTTGAGGAACGAGTTTGCGCTCCACAGTCCGGCGAGGCCCGCGAGGGGGCCGAAGAACGCGGCGAGGACGGAGGCGGCGATCAGCCACAGCGCGGCCACCCCGGCCACCATGTAGACGAAGAACTCGCCGGGGGTCAGGTCGAGGCCGGTGGCGGCCAGCTTCAGTTCGATGCGGCGGCCCAGCTTCGTACCGCGCAGTCGGCGGTCCACGCCCTGGAAGGGGCGGTGCCGGCCGGTCGCGGCCGGGGCACCCGGGTTGCTGAGCCGGTCGATCAGGGCCTCGCGCTGGGCCCGGCCCGCGGCGTAGGAGCGCAGCCCCAGGACGGCGAGGACCCCGGCGAGCAGGGTGACGCCGAGCGTGAGGAAGGAGAGGTTCATCGGCGCGATCCCTGTCAATTGGCGTGCCGGACGGCGAGCTGTTCGGCGCGGGAGGCGACGCCGTAGGCCTGCGGGACGGGCTGGTTGGCGAGGTAGAGGCGGTCGGCGACGCGGCGGGGCAGCGGGAAGTACTGGAACCGGCCGTGGATGCGGCCGTCTGCCGCCATCGGCTGGGCGTCGAAGCGGCAGACGGTGGTGATGCGGTACGGGTCGCGGCCGTGCGATTCGAGGATCGCGATCTCGGTGATCTTGCGGGCGCCGTCGGCGTGCCGGGTGAGCTGGACGATCACGTCGACGGCGGAGTTGATCTGGTCGTGCAGCGCCTCGAAGGGGACCTCGACCTCCGACATGGAGGCCAGGGTCTGTAGCCGCATCAGGGCGTCCTCGGCGCTGTTGGCGTGGACGGTGGCGAGCGAGCCGTCGTGGCCGGTGGACATCGCCTGGAGCATGTCGAGCGACTCGCCGCCGCGGACCTCGCCGACCACGATCCGGTCGGGGCGCATGCGCAGCGAGTTGCGTACCAGGTCGCGGATGGAGACATGGCCCTTGCCCTCGACGTTCGGGGGCCGCGACTCCAGGCGGATGACATGGGCCTGCTGGAGCTGGAGCTCGGCGGAGTCCTCGATGGTGATGATGCGCTCGTGCGGCGGGATAAGCCCGGAGAGCGCGTTGAGCAGCGTCGTCTTCCCGGTGCCGGTGGCCCCCGACACGATGATGTTGAACCTGGCCTGGACGAGCCCGGCGAGCAGCAGCAGCATGTGCTCGTCGAGGGAGCCGAAGGCGATCATCTCCTGGAGCGTGAAGGACCTCGGGAAGCGGCGGATGGTGAGGGTGGCGCCGGTCAGCGAGAGCGGCGGGATGATCACGTTGACGCGTTCGCCGGACGGCAGCCGGGCGTCGACCATCGGATTCGACTCGTCCACGCGGCGGTTGACGGTCGACACGATCCGCTCGATCGTCTGCATCAGCTGCTCGTGCGAGGCGAACCGCAGCGGCAGTTGTTCCACGCGTCCGCCGCGCTCCACGAATATCTGGTCGGGGCCGTTGACCATGATCTCGGTGATGGAGGCGTCTTCGAGGAGCGGTTCGAGGATGCCGAGGCCGAGCGCCTCGTCCACCACGCGCCGGATGAGCTGGGCGCGCTCGGTGGTGGAGAGCACCGGGCCCTCGCGGCTGATGATGTGGCCGAGCACCCGCTCAAGGCGGGCCCGGCGCTCGGCGGCGGCCAGCGAGGACATCTCCGCGAGGTCGATCTCCTCCAGGAGCTTGGCCCGGAACGAGGCGACCAGATGGCCGTCCTCGCGACCCGCGCCGGTCTCCTCGGGGACGGCGATGCGCGCCCGCAGGCTCATGTCTCGTCTCCAGTCATGTGGGGTCAGTCCTGGTGCAGCTTGGGCATGGTGGAGGTGCGGGTGGCGGTGCCGAAGTCGGAGATGCCGGGGATGACACTGGGGATCTCGACGGTCACCGTGTACGTCGCCTGTCCTGCGCCCACCGACCCCTCGGGCTTCGGATGCAGCCACCCGCTGACCGCCGCGGCCACGGCGGCCTGCGGGCTCACCCCCGCCGGGTCGTCCAGGCTCGCCGCCCGCGCCGCCGCCCGCGCCCCCGTCCCCGCCTGGTTCGCGGCGTACGCGGCGACGCCGAGTTGGATCGCGGCGAGGCCGACGAGCAGCAGGATGGCGACGAACCCGATGTATTCGAGGGCGACTTGACCCCGGTCGCGGTCTCTTCGGGTACGGATTCGCGTACGGAGGCGCATGGCTCAGCCCTCCTTCACATGGGCGGCGGTGCCGTCGATGGGGTAACCGTTGAGGACACCGGGGATCAGGACGGGGATGTGCAGGGTGACCTTGGCCCGGTACATGCCGCCGTCCGGCACGCAGTCGATGGCCGCGTCCCACGCGGCGGGCAGCTCCTTGCGCGCGGCGGAACCGCACGCCACCGCCGCGTCGCCCTCCGCCGCCGCGCCCGCCCGCGCCCCTTCGTCGGCCGCGTTGCCCGCGAGGACGAACGTGTAGCCGACCAGGGCGCACTGCCACAGCGCGATCAGCAGCACAATGATCAGCGGGACCACGCCGATGAACTCGATGGCGGTCTGGCCCCGGTCCCGTTCGCCGGCCCGGATCCGCATCAGCCGCCCCTGAACCTGAGCACGAGTCCGGATCCGCATCAGCCGCCCCTCCGCCTGAGCACGAGCCCGGATCCGCGGGCGGCCCGCGCCTTCGCTCTGCCCTCCGGGGCCTTCAGCAGGCCGAGCTCGCCCGCGAGTGCCCACAGGGCCTGTCGGACGGTGCTCTTGCCGTCGAGGTCGTGCAGGCGGCCCGCGTCAACCACGGACTGGAGTTCCTTGAAGTGGGCGGGGACGGCGGTCTGCGCGACCCGGGTGCCGGTGATCTTCTGGACGAGCGGGGGCTGGATCTCGGTGTTGCGGGTGTGCCGGTTGACGACGCTGGTGGTCTCCTCGGCCTTGCGGATCTGGAGCCGGTCCCACATCCGTACGGTCCGCTTGGCGCCCCGTACCGACACCACGTCGGGGGTGGTGACGAGCAGGGCCGTATCGGCCATTTCGACGGCGGCGGCGTTGGCCGCGTTCAGCTGGCTGCCGCAGTCCACGACGACGGCTTCGTAGCGGGTGCGCAGGGCGCCGATGATCTGGCGGGCGGCCCGGTCGGTGACCTCCTCGCCGCGTTCGCCCTCGCCGGGGGCGAGCAGCAGGGCGAGTCCGCTCTCGTGGTTGAAGACGGCGTCGGCGAGGACGCGGGGCGAGATGTCGGTGATCGCGGCGAGGTCGGCGACGGAACGCCGGAACTGGACATCGAGGTAGGAGGCGACGTCGCCCGCCTGGAGGTCCATGTCCACGAGGGCGACGGTGCGGCCCGACGCCCGTGCGGCGAGCGCCAGTTGGACCGCGACCAGCGTGGTACCGACGCCTCCCTTGGCGCCGGTGACGGTGGTGACGGTGCCGCCGGGTCCGGTGAACACGTCGAGGCTCGCGCCCAGGTGGCGGCGTACGCCCGCGGACCACTGGGCCGCCGCCTGGACGCGTACCGCGAGCTCTTCGTAGGACAGGGGCAGCGCGACCAGGCCGCGGGCGCCGGAGTCCATGGCGGCGGAGAACACGGCCGGTCCCGCGTCGGAGGAGATCAGGACGACGCCGACGGCGGGGAAGCGCAGGGCGACCTCGCGGATCAGTTCCAGGGCCGGGACCGGGCCGATGCGTTCGTGGACGAGGACGACCTCGGGGAGTTCGTCCAGGGACTCCCCCGCGAGGCGGGCCAGGGTGTCGAGGAGGTGGGTGGAGTCGCCGACGGGCATGGCGGGTTCGGCGTCGGGGAGCTGGCTGAGCAGGGTGGTGACGGAGCGGGCGGCGTCGGCGTCGGCGACGGCCGCGAGGATTCTGGTGGCCATCCGCGCCTCACTGGTCCTTTTCGAGCCGGTACGTACGGTCACCGGGCGGGATCGTGGTGTCGCCGTTGCCCCGGCCCACGAGGGCGAGGCGGACGTGGGTGGCGAACGACTCGGCGTAGGCGACCCGTTGGGCGTCGAGGGTGTTGAGCGCGAAGGTGATCGGGACGGCCTGGGTGGCCTGGTTCTTGGCGGTCGCGTCCGGGTTGAGCGCCTGGACGGCGCCGACCTGGATGACCCGGGCGTTCGCGACGATGAGCTTCGATACGGGGGTGTCGCCCTGTTTGGTGGCGGCGAAGGTGGCGAAGATGTTGACCGAGTCGCTCCCGTTGATCTTGCCGGCGACCCCGGTCGACGCGTCGATCATGATGGCGATCTCCTGCTCGCCCGGCTTGAGTTCGGGCCGGTCGGTGAACATGCCGTCCTGGAGCAGCGATCCGGCCGTGAGCCGCGTCGCCGCCATTTTGCCGCTGACGTCGGAGATGTCGGTGACCGCGCCCTGCGACAGCCAGCGCTTGGGCATGCTGGTCTTCACGAACAGGTCCGCCTTCAAGGGGGTGTAGGCGGCGATGTCCGACTTGAGTTTGTACGCCGTCACTTCCGGCCCCACCTTGGAGTTCACGTCGCTGATCACCGTGAGCACCCCGGCGAAGGCGCCGAGGGCGCACAGGACCGAGAGGAGGAGAAGGATGATGCCGCGGCGCTGGCGGGAGTTCATTGACCGTACGACCTCGTTCGACGTGGGGCAGAGCGGGCAAGTGGCGGGCGTGTGAAGCGCGTTGGGGTCAGGGGCCCGGGGCGATGGCGCGGCGGCGTTCGGCCCGGGTGAGGGGGCGGGCGCGGTAGGCGGAGGCGGGGACCGGGCTGAGGGCGGTGGGGCTCTGTTCCTCGTCGGGGGGCTGCTCGGAGGCGCAGAATCCGCAGCGGTCGCCGATGAGCTCCATGGCGCACCAGCGGCACTGTTCGCGCCGTACGGAGGCGACGAGTTGGTAGAGGACGGAGATGTCGGGCAGGTAGGCGGCGAACTCGGTGAGCTTGCCGGTGCCCCACCAGGCCGCCGAGTCGGCGGGCGGGGCCGCCTCCTGGACGGCGGTGACCTGCCAGGCGGGGGCGAGGGTGCCGGTAACCCAGCCGGGGTTGGCGGTGCCGGGGGCAAGCAGCAGGTGGCAGGCGAAGTCCGGCCCGGTGAGACGCTCCGCGGAGCCGATCTTGACGAGCTGCGGGGACGGGTTGGCGAGGACGGCGAACTGGCTGCCCGGCAGCCAGGACTTGGCGTGCGCGGTGAGGCCGACCGGGATGCGGTCGAGCCGGGTCACGGAGTTGAGAACGGCTCCGGCGTGGATGTAGTGGGAGAGCAGCCGGGCCGCCGACGCGACCACGCCGGGGCTGAAGTCGCAGACCGACAGCTGCCTCAACTGCCGTACGAGGATGGCGAGTCCGAGCGGCGGAAGCTCGGATTTGATCAGGGTGATCCGATCCGTTTCCAGGAGCGACCGAACGGTATGCAGCCGGTTTTCGTGAGCGGCGGGAATTGATGCCGGATAGCACGCGATGACGTAACCGTGCTGTTCCAGGAGGCGGTGCATGTCGATGAGTGCCGCGTCCAGGGGCTGAGCCCGGGGCGACTGGAGCAGGGCCGCGAGCGGCGTCTGCGGATCGGTCGGCGGCAGCACCAGATCGGGGCTGGTCACGGCTATCGCGGTCGGCATGTCGCGGGCCCCCGTTCACTGATCGCGGTCGCCACTGCGCGGCCCCCGTTCCGTTCGGACGCGCGAGCCTGTGCGAGCCCCCGCGACCGCGACTGATCCCTGCAATTCCCACCTGCATCAGCACTTTATCCACGACGTACCGGCCGGAGAACCGTCTTCCCCTTTCCTGTGTGCTCCCCCGGCCGACTTTGATGCGGGTGGGACGGAAGTTGCGTTCAAAGTCAGCCAGTCCCGGCCCGCCTCCCGGCCGGAATTGATCCTTCGGCTCCCGGGGTCCGGGCGGCGGCCCTACGCGTACGGATCGCTGCCAGAGGTCTTGACAACCCAATTGGTCTGGACCATGTTGTGCGACCAAGGCGCCCCTCCCCCTCCCACCTCCCAACTCCCCCACCGGAGGCAGCACGTGAACCGCGCGAGACACGCAAGGCTCGCTCTGGCCGTAGCCGCGGCCGGCGCCCTCTCCCTGGCCGGGCTCTCCGGCACCGCTCAGGCGGCCGACGTCAACAACGCCCAGAACGCCGGGTTCGAGTCGGGCCTGACCGGCTGGATCTGCTCGGCCGGCAGCGGGACGACCGTCGCATCGCCCGTGCACGGCGGAGCCGCCGCCCTCAAGGCCACCCCGTCAAGCTCCGACACCGCCCAGTGTTCGCAGACCGTCGCCGTGCGGCCCAACTCGACGTACACGCTGAGCGCCTGGGTGCAGGGCAGTTACGTCTACCTCGGTGCGAGCGGCACCGGCACCACCGATGTCTCCACCTGGACGCCGGGCACCGGCAGCGGCTACAGCCAGCTGTCCACGACATTCACCACCGGGGCCTCGACGACCTCGGTGCAGATCTACACGCACGGCTGGTACGGCCAGAGCGCCTACTACGCCGACGACATCTCCGTGTACGGCCCCGACGGCGGGGGCGGCGGCACCCCGTCGCCGACCATTCCGGCAGCCCCCGGCGGCCTCACGGCCGGCTCGGCCACCTCGTCCTCGGTGAACCTGTCCTGGGGCGCGGTGTCCGGCGCGAGCGGCTACAACGTCTACCAGAACGGCACCAGGGTCCAGTCCGTGGCGGGCAGTTCGGCGACCGTGACCGGGCTGAGCGCGTCGACCTCGTACCAGTTCCAGGTGACCGCGACCAACGCGGCGGGCGAGTCCCCGAAGTCGGCGGCGGTGACCGGCACGACCTCGGCGGCCGGAAGCCCGGGCGGCGGCGGGAACGTACCCAAGCACGCGGTGACCGGCTACTGGCAGAACTTCAACAACGGCGCGACCGTCCAGAAGATCAGCGATGTGCCGTCGGACTACGACATCATCGCGGTCGCCTTCGCCGACGCCACGACCACGCCGGGCGCGGTGTCCTTCACTCTGGACTCGGCCGGTCTCGGCGGCTACACCGTCGACCAGTTCAAGGCGGACATCGCCGCCAAGCACGCGGCGGGCAAGTCGGTGATCATCTCGATCGGCGGCCAGAACGGCACGATCTCCGTCAGCGACTCCACCTCGGCGGCGAACTTCGCGAACTCCGTCTACTCGCTGATGCAGACGTACGGCTTCGACGGCGTCGACATCGACCTGGAGAACGGCCTCAACTCCACTTACATGACACAGGCGTTGAAGACGCTCGCCGCGAAGGCGGGCAGCAAACTGGTCATCACGATGGCCCCGCAGACCATCGACATGCAGTCCCCGTCGAACGAGTACTTCAAGACGGCGCTCAACATCAAGGACATCCTGACCGTCGTCAACATGCAGTACTACAACAGCGGTTCGATGAACGGCTGCGACGGCAACGTCTACTCCCAGGGCACGGTCGACTTCCTGACCGCGCTGGCCTGCATCCAGCTCCAGAACGGCCTCGACCCCTCGCAGGTCGGCCTCGGACTGCCGGCCTCCACGAGCGGCGCGGGCAGCGGCTACGTCTCCCCGTCGGTCGTGAACGCGGCTCTGGACTGCCTGACCCAGGGCACGAGTTGCGGCTCCTTCAAGCCGTCGAAGACGTACCCGGGCCTGCGCGGCGCGATGACCTGGTCCACCAACTGGGACGCCACGTCGGGCAACGCCTGGTCCGGCGCGGTCGGCCCGCACGTCCACGCCCTGCCGTAACACCGGCCCGGCATGGCAGCAGCGCCTCCGCTGGAGCGGAGGCGCTGCTGTCTCAACGGTCGGGCGTTACGGCTTGGGGAGTGTGCAGCCCGGCAGGCTCAGGTCGATCGTGCTGCCCGCGCCTATGCAGGGCACGATGATGTACGTCTCCTGGGCGTAGTTGATGCCCTGGTGGATGGTGACGTTGCCGTTCTCGTCGACCTCGCACGGGTTGTTCTCCGTGCACTGCTCGCCGTTCTCGTTGCCGGTGTTGTTGACGGCGACGACCTTGCCGGTCGCCGTGTCGATCACCGGGGAGCCCGAGGTGCCGCCGATGGTGTTGCAGGACGAGGTGTAGCGGACCGAGTCCTTCCAGGTCCAGTCGCCCTCCTTGAGCTGGTAGACGAAGCCGTCCACGTTACAGCTGTAGGTCCGCTTCCAGTACCCGGAGACCACCGTGATCGCCGAACCGGCCACCGGGTGCTGGTCGTTGAGGGTGAGCGCGCTGATCCCGTACTGGCTCTGGGTCTGGGCGTAGGTCTCGGTGAGCTGGTAGATCGAGATGTCCGTGTCGGTCATCGTGGCGTACGAGACCTTGCTGGCGCTCAGGGTGGCGGCCTTGGATCCCGAGCTGTCGAGCAGCGAGAAGGAGCGGGACGACGGCTGGTCGGTGATGACCTCGCCGGCGGCGGGGAATCCGGTTTCGAGGCAGTGGCCGTTGGAGAGGACGAGCGCGGGGTCGTCCGGCTGCGAGTTCGGCGTGCGGACCACGGAGCCCGAGCAGTTGCTGAGCGCGACCGTGCCGGCGAAGTCGACGGCGCTCGCTTGCGCGGGCTTCGCGGTGTGCGCGGTTCTCGCGACAGGGGCGGAGGGCTGCGCGGCCAGGGCCGGGGCTGCTGATGCTCCGACGAGGAGCAGGCCGAGCAGCGCACCGACGAGAGGCTTCTTCATGTGGGGGTTCCCCTCTGAATGACGGTGCCGAAGATCTTTCGGCTTGTCATGGGCATCGTCATTCTTGAGGGCGTGATCCCAACGGGCAAGTGGGCGTGCGAAGTTGGGTCCGAGAGTTGAGGGTTTACCCGGTTGCCTGGTTGAGGGTTTGCCCGGTTACTAGATGACCAGGCTGAGCAGCGCCGTCACCGCGAAGCCCGCGACCGACAGGACCGATTCCAGGACCGTCCAGGACTTCAGGGTGTCGCGTTCGCTGATGCCGAAGTACTTGGCCACCATCCAGAAACCACCGTCGTTCACGTGCGAGGCGAAGATCGAGCCCGCCGAGATCGCCGTGACGATCAGGGCGAGGTGGGCCTGCGAGTAGCCGCCGCCCTCCACCAGCGGGACCACGATGCCGGCCGTCGTGACGATCGCCACCGTCGCCGAGCCCTGGGCGATCCGGAGCACGACGGAGATCAGCCAGGCGAGCAGGATGACCGGCAGGCCCACGTCGTTGAAGGTCTTGGCCAGCGCGTCCGCGATGCCGGACGCCTTGAGCACCGCACCGAAGACCCCGCCCGCGCCGACCACGAGCAGGATGTTGCCGACCGGCTTCAGCGAGGCGGTCGACACGGTTTCCAGCGACTTGCGGGACCAGCCGCGCCGGATGCCGAGCAGGTAGTACGCGAGGAACAGCGCGATGGTCAGGGCCACGAACGGGTTGCCGAAGAACTCCAGGACCGAGCGGAGGGTGCAGGGGGCAAGGGCGATCGAGGAGAAGGTGGCGGCCAGGATCAGGAGCAGCGGCGTACCGATGACGGCGAGCACCGCGCCGAGCGGCACCGGCGTCTCGCGCGGGGCGACCCCGGCGGCCCGCTGCTCGGCGGCGACCGCGGCCTTCGCCTCCTCGGCGGCCTCCACCATGTCCTGCGGGACCGGCACGAAGATGCGCTTGCCGATCCAGGCGGCGTACGCCCACGCTGCGAGGACGGACGGGATGCCGACGAGGGCGCCCATCAGGATGACCCACCCCAGCGAGACGTGGAAGAGACCGGCGGCGGCCACCGGGCCCGGGTGCGGCGGCAGGAAGGCGTGGGTCATCGACAGGCCCGCGAGCAGCGGCATGCAGTACAGCAGGATCGACTTGCGGGACCTCTTGGCGGCGGCGTACACGATGGGCGCGAGGACGAAGATGCCGACGTCGAAGAAGACCGGGATGCCGAAGATCAGGCCGGTGAGGCCCATGGCCAGCGGCGCCCGCCGCTCGCCGAACAGATGGAGCAGCCGGGTGCTCAACACCTCGGCGCCGCCGCTGACTTCGAGGATCGCGCCGAGCATGGTGCCGAGCCCGATGATGATCGCGACGTGTCCGAGGATGCCGCCCATGCCGCTCTCGACGGTGGAGACGGTGGCGGACTTCTGCACCGTACCGAAGAGTTCGGTGACCGAAAGGCCCGCGCCGAGGCCGACGGCTATGGATACGGCGAGCAGGGCCACGAAGGGCTGGAGCCGGACCTTGATGATCAGGAAGAGGAGGAGGGCGATGCCGAGGACGGCGACGGTCAGCAGACCGGCGGTGCCGCCGATGAGGGGGAGGATGCCGCCGGTGTGGGCGGGGCCGGGTGGTGGGGCGGCGGCCGCGGTGACGAGGAACGACATGGGCTGACTCCGTTGTCGGACAGGGTGGTTCCAGGGCAGGGGGGACCGCGGCACGGCACCCCGGCGGTCCGGGATGCCGCACCGTGCGGCGGGTCGAGCGGTGGGACTAAGGGCAGCAAGGAGTTACGCGTCCAGTACGGCGAGGGCGTCGATCTCGATGAGGAGGCCCTTGGGGAGACCGACGTAGACGGTGGTGCGGGCGGCGGCCGGGGCCTTGAGGCCCTGCTCCTCGAAGTAGGCGTTGTAGATCTGGTTCATCTCCGCGAAGTGGTCCACGTCCGTGAGGTAGACGCGCATCATCATCACGTCGTCCCAGCTCGCGCCGCCCTCCTCCAGGATCGCCTTGACGTTGGCGAAGGTCTGCAGGGTCTGCTCGCGCAGGGTGGGCCCGGCCGGGGTGGGCGGCTGCCCCGCCACCGCCGGAAGGAAGCCGACCTGCCCGGCGACCTGGAGGATGTTCCCCTTCTTGACCCCGTGGGAGAACTTGGCGGGCGGGGTGGTGTGCGTGGACGGGGTGAGGGCGATCTTCTCAGTCATGAACTTGCTTCCTGGATAGGTGTGTTGAGGGGACTTCCTGAGTATTCGCGGCTGATGGCCTCCGCGGTGCGGCGCACCTGCGGGAGGAGAGCGAGGAGTTCCTCGGCGGTGACGACGACGTTCGGCGCGGAGACCGACATGGCGGCGACGACCCGGCCGTCCGCCCCGCGGACGGGGGCCGCGACGCAGTTGATGGACTCCTCGTGGCCACCGAGGTCGGTGGCCCAGCCCTGTTCACGCACCGCCGCCAGCTCCTTGAGGAAGGCGGCGGAGTTGGGTGTCGAACGGGACGTGTAGGCGGGGTAGTCGAGCTTCTCCGCGACGGCGCGGCGCTCGGCCTCGGGCAGGTCGGCGAGGAGCAGTTTCGCGACCGCTGCGACGGTGATGGCGACGGGCTTCCCGATCCGCGAGTACATCCGCACCGGGTAGCGGCTCTCCACCTTGTCGATGTAGAGCACCTCGCCCTCCTCGTACACCGCGAGGTGGACGGTGTGCCCGATCCGCTCGTTGAGCGCGATGAGGTGGGGGTGCGCGATCTCGCGTACGTCCAGGTTCTCGACCGCCTCCTGCGCGAGGGCGAAGAGGCGGGCGCCGAGCCGGTAGCGCTGGTCCTCCTGGCGGTAGACGAGCCCGTGCTCGTGCAGGGTGCGCAGGAGCCGCAGGGCGGTGGACTTGTGCACGCCGAGCCGGTCGGCGACCTGCCCGAGGTCGGCGGGGCCCTGCGCGAGCAGCGGCAGGATGCTGAGCGCACGGTCGACGGTCTGGCTCATGACGTACGTACCTCCTGGTCGTCCCCCGTCCAGCCGGGGCCGAGACGCAGTCTCCCCCAGGCGGCGTCGTCGAGGCCGACAAGCCGGTCGGCGTGCGCGCGCGAGGCGGGCGGGGCGAGGTCACCGGGCACGGTGAGCACGGCGGCGGCCATGAGATGCCCGTGCCGGATCCGCTCCCGCACGGGCAACCCCCGCAGGGTGGCGGACAGAAACCCGGCGGCGAAGGCGTCACCGGCGCCGGTGGGGGCGACGACGTCGACGGAGAGGGAGGGCACGAAGTATTGAGCGTCGTCGCAGGCTGGATTTCCAGCCCCGCCAGGCCGCACAAACCCAGCCCCTGGGGGTCCCCCCTGGACGCAGTCCTTGGGGGAGTTTGAGGAGCGGGGAGCTGGGGGCAGCGCCCCCAGGACCACCAGCCCGCACCTGGCACTCAACCCCCGGAGGCCCGCGGCGGAGCCGCATGGTGTCGCAGCGGGAAGGGGCGGGGTGGGGAATTCCTCCCGGGCGAACACAGTCGCACCCGCAGCACCCCGCTTCACCACCAGCACCTCCGGCTCAGGCAACGCGGCCCGCACGGCAGCGGCCCCCCGCACCCCCCACGCCTCCTCCGCCTCGTCCTCCCCCACGAAGACAACGTCGGCCCCCCGGGCCAGCTCAAGCAGCACCGCTGCCCCCGCCGCGTCCCGCCACAGCCCCGGCCGGTAGTTGACGTCGAAGGAGACGAGCGGCGGCCCGGCCCGGCGCACGAGCAGTTCGCGCATCAACGCGAGGCAGTCGTCGGACAGCGCCGCCGTGATCCCGGACAGATGCAGGATCCGCCCATCCCACAGCTCCCGGCACGGCACCGTCGCCGGCGACATGGCGGAGGCGGCCGATCCGCGCCGGTAGTAGAGGACTTCGTGGCCCCCGGCGGCCCGGTCGTCGGCGGTACGGAAGTAGATCCCCGTCGGCCGCGCCGGATCCCGTCGCACCGCGCTCACATCGACCCCGTACGAGCCGATCGCCTCGACCAGATGGTCGCCGAAGCCGTCCGCGCCGACCCGGCCGACCCACTTCGCCCGGTGCCCGGCCGCCGCGAGCGCGCAGGCGACATTGGACTCGGCGCCGCCGATCGTCCGCTCGAAGGCGGGGACGTCGGCGAGGCGGCCCGGCCGGGTGGGCAGGAAGGTGACCATGGACTCGCCGAGGCAGACGACATCGACACCGGTGTCGGCGGCTGGGGCTCCGGTGGTCACTGCTGGCTCCTCGCTGGTGGGCGGCCGGGACTGGTCATTGACCCGGCGTTGGCCCGGATGTTAGACAGCATTAAGCGACACGCGCAATGGTCGTTGCGCATAGTGCAACGACATCCCCGAGGAGGGTGAGGTTTCCGTGGCAGCCACCGATCGCGAACAGCGGGTCCAGAAGCTCAAGGAGCTGGGCGCCGAACGCGTCGACCACCGCTTCAAGGCGCTCCCGCCGGACGCGGCGGGACTCACCGTCGCCGAGCTCGCCGCCGAGCGCCGCAACCTGTTCACCGGCGGCTTCACCACGCCCGTCCTCGCGCTGTCCGCCGAGTCGGTCGAGCACAACCTGGCCCTCCTGGAGACGTACGCCGAGCGGCACGGCCTGGCCTTCGCGCCGCACGGCAAGACGACGATGGCACCGCAGCTCTTCGCCCGTCAGGTCGAGCGGGGCGCCTGGGGGATCACCCTCGCGGTGCCCCATCAGGTGCGGGTGGCAAGGGAGTTCGGGACGCAGCGCGTGTTCCTCGCGAACGAGCTGGTCGACCCGGCCGCGCTGCGCTGGATCGCCGGGGAGCTGGAGAGCGACCCCGAGTTCCGCTTCATCTGCTACGTCGACTCCGTACGCGGTGTCGAGCTGATGGACGCGGCGCTGCGGGGTGCGGCCCGGCCGGTGGACGTGGTGGTGGAGCTCGCCGCGGGCGAGGGGGCGCGCACCGGGGTGCGTACGGCCGAGGAGTGCGCGGCGGTCGCGGACGCGGTGGCGGGCGTCGCCACCCTGCGGCTTGTCGGGGTCGCGGGGTACGAGGGGGAGGTGCCGCAGGCCGACACCGAGCGGGTACGGGCCTACCTCGACCGGCTGGTCTCGCTGGTGGTGGACTTCGACCGGGCGGGGCGGTTCGCGGGGCTCGCGGAGGTCGTGCTGAGCGCGGGCGGCTCGGCGTGGTTCGACACGGTGGCGGAGTCCTTCGCGGCCGTCCCCGAACTCTCCCTGCCCGTACTGAAGTTGCTCCGCTCGGGCGCGTACGTCTCGCACGACTCCGGGCACTACCGGAAGCTGACCCCCTTCAACCGGGTCCCCGACGAGGGCGCGCTGCAGCCCGCCTTCCGGCTCTGGGCCCAGGTCGTCTCCCGGCCCTCCCCCTCGCAGGCCTTCGTGAACGCGGGCAAGCGGGACGCGGCGTACGACCTGGATCTGCCCGAGGCGCAGGTCGTACGCGACGGGGTCACGGGCGCTGTCCGCGCGGCGACCGGGGTCACGGTGACGAAGCTTTCCGACCAGCACGGGTGGCTTCGTACGGAGGAGGGGGTTTCGCTCGCCGTCGGCGACTGGGTGGGGCTGGGGCTTTCGCATCCGTGCACGGTGTTTGACAAGTGGCAGCTGATTCCGTTGGTCGAGCGGGATGGAACGGTGTCGGATTACATCCGCACGTTCTTCTGAGCCGGGGGGTTCGCCCACCCTCCCGACCGTGACGCGGGGTTGAGAAGGCCGAGCCCCGGGGCTTCGCCCCAGACCCCCTGGGGGCTTCGCCCCCTGGACCCCCACGAGGGGCTCCGCCCCTCGACCCAGATCCCCGTCTGAGAGCACTGGGGCAAATCAAGCCCCTCATGGGGGTCCCTCCCTGGCCCTTAAGGCCTTGGGGGAGTTTAAGGAGCGGGGGCCGGGGGCGCAGCCCCCGGAGGAACCGCCCCCTCCCCTCCCCCGCCCCCGGAGGGTTGAGGGAAGGGGCGGGGAGGGGCCAAAAAGACCCGTACCACGGAGAGGCAGCCACCCCATGGACCTACTGATCAAGCGCACCCGCGTCATCGACGGCACCGCCACCCCCTCCTACCCCGCCGACATCGGCATCGAAGACGGCCGGATCGTCGCCATCCGGCGCCCCCACGAACCCCCGCTCACCGCCACCCGCACCCTCGACGCCCACGGCCTCGCCCTCGCACCCGGGTTCATCGACATGCACGCCCACTCCGACCTCGCCCTGCTCCGCGACCCGGACCACAGCGCCAAGGCCGCCCAGGGGGTGACCCTGGAGGTCCTCGGGCAGGACGGGCTCTCCTACGCGCCCGTCGACGACCGCACGCTCGCCGAGGTCCGCAAGGCCATCACCGGCTGGAACGGCGACGGCAGCGACATCGACTTCGACTGGCGCACCGTCGGCGAATACCTCGACCGGCTCGACCGGGGCATCGCCGTCAACGCCGCCTACCTCATCCCACAGGGCACCGTGCGGATGTACGCCGTCGGCTGGGACGACCGGCCCGCCACGCCCCAAGAGCTCGACCGGATGCGGCAGTTGGTGGCGGAGGGAATGGAGCAGGGCGCGGTCGGGATGTCCTCGGGGCTCACGTACACCCCTGGCATGTACGCCCCCGACGCCGAGCTCTCCGAGCTGTGCCGGGTCGTCGCGCGCTACGACGGCTATTACTGCCCTCACCATCGCTCCTACGGTGCCGGCGCCCTCGACGCGTACGAGGAGATGGTCACGCTCGCCCACGACGCCGGCTGCGCGCTGCACCTCGCCCACGCCACCATGAACTTCGGCGTGAACAAGGGCCGGGCGCCCGAGCTGCTCGCCCTGCTCGACAAGGCGCTGGCCGCCGGGGCGGACATCACGCTCGATACCTATCCGTACACCCCGGGATGTACGACTCTCGTCGCCATGCTGCCCAGTTGGGCCAGTGCGGGCGGGCCCGAGGCCATCCTTGCCCGGCTCAAGGACGACGACACCGCCGAGCGCATCCGGCACCACATGGAGGCCGTCGGTGCGGACGGGTGCCATGGTGTGCCCATCGACTGGGACACCGTCGAGATCTCCGGCGTCAGCGAACCCGGGCTCGCGGGCCGTGTCGGCAGGACCGTCGCCGAGTCCGCCGCCCGGCGCGGCGAGACCCCCTGGGCCACCGCGCGCCGGCTGCTCATCGATGACGGCCTCGGCTCGGCCATCCTCCAGCACGTCGGGCACGAGGAGAACGTGCGGGCGATCATGCGGCATCCGGTGCACACCGGCGGCAGCGACGGGATCCTCCAGGGGGACAAGCCGCATCCGCGCGCCTATGGCACGTTCCCGCACTATCTCGGGCGATACGTACGGGAGTTGGAGATCCTTTCGCTGGAAGAGATGGTGGCTCATCTCACCGGGCGGGCGGCCGCCCGGCTGCGGCTGCCCGACCGCGGGCTCGTCCGCGAGGGCTACCGCGCCGACCTCGTCCTCTTCGACCCGGACACGGTCGCCGCGGGCGCCACCTTCGAGGCGCCGCGCACGCTGCCGACCGGCGTTCCGTACGTCCTGATCAACGGCAAGTTCGTCATCGAGGACGGCAGGCGGACCGGCGTACTGGCGGGCCGTTCGGTGCGGCGTACGGCCGGGGCGCGCTGAGGGCCGCGGTGGAGAGTGCGCGGGCCGCCGTCAGGTAGACCGTGCGCAGGGGGCCGTAGTCGGCCGAGTAGGCGAGCTGGGTGAGGGCCAGGGCCTGGAGGGCCTTCGCGCTGCGCAGCGCCTCGGCAGGCGCGGCGGCCGGGCCGACGGCGGCTCCGACCACCTGGTCGAGGAGCTCGATCACCCTGTCGTAGCGGGGAGTCGGCGCGTCGTACTCGCGCTGCGCGGCGGCCAGCAGCTCCCGCCAGCGCAGCCGTCCACGGGCCCGGTCGGTCATCACGGCTGCCTCCTCGGGAACGTGCGGGACGGACGCCCAGCACGCTAGGAACAGCCCGCCGCCCGACACAACACCACGACTGCGGACATGGCTCAATACGTCCCCGTGGCGTGCCCGGTCACGTTGCCGGGCGGATCCTCACCGTCGCACCCCCCGGTGCTTCGGCGTCCGAAGTGACGTGCAGCGTACGGGACTTGGGGTCCCACTCCCCCGCCCTTCCGCCCTCCACCACGCCCCCTCCCGGGAAGTAGCGGGCGGGCAGGTACACCTCGGTGTCGCCGCGTACGCCCTCCTTCGGCCGCCAGCTCACGGACAGGGTGCGGGTCGGCTCGTCCCAGGCGTACGAGACCGGGTCTCCCGCGATCGCCCTCGGGGCCGGCCGTTCGAGGACGGGGAGCAGCGGGGTCGGCTTGAGGTGCTGGTCCCAAGGGGCCCAGGATCCCGGGTCGTTGGACCAGTAGGCGGTGCCCGCCCCCATGTCCTCGGCCATGGCCCGCACCTTGGCGACGTAGCGCAGGGCGCCGGGCAGCGTGATGTCGAGACCGTACTCGCCGATGAGGACGGGGGCGCCGAGCCGGCGGGCAGTCTTCTCGGTCTGCGCGCGCCAGGAGCCGAGCGTGCGGTCCACCCACGTCCCGGCGTCCCCCGTGTAGCCGCCGCCGAGGTCCATGGGGAGGGGGTAGAGGTGGGGCGCGTAGGCGATCCGCGCGTTGTCCCCGGCGCCGCGCGGGTCCTTGAGGTACGGGAGGGCGCTCGGCAGGCCCCAGTTGGCGCTGACGGCCTCGGGCTCCACGAAGATCCAGGAGTCGGCGTCGGCCCCGCGGATCGCGGCGATGGTCCGGCGGTAGAGGGCGGCGAGCGGGCCCGCTTCGAAGGCGGGGCCCTGGACGCTGCCGCCGAAGGGCTCGTTCATCAGGTCGTAGCCGAGGACGGCGGGGTCGCCGGAGAAGCGGCGGGCGACATGGGCCCAGGCGGCGGCGTAGTGCCCGCGCAGATCACGGCTCGCCGCGCGGTTGCCCCAGAAGTTGTCGAAGGCCCGCACGGTCCCCGGCTCGATGTACGTGAGCTCCCACTGCCCCTGCTCCGCGACCGGCAGCCCCTCCGCCTCGGTCGCCCACGCGGGCGCGCCGTTGCCCTTGACGGCGGGGCCGTAGACGTCCTGGTGCATGTCGAGCATCACGTGGTAGCCGCGCGACCCGTACCAGCGCACGCGCTCGGCGATCTGCCCGAGGTAGCCGTCGTCGTACTCCCCCGGCCTCGGCTCCACGTTCCGCCACTGGATGAGCAGCCGTACGAAATCGGAGCCGAGCTCATCCGATTCGCGCTGTACGTCGGCCTCCTTGATCCAAGGGAGGCCGTCTGGGCGGGACTTGGCGCTGCTCGCGGTGTTCAGTCCGTTGAGGACGAGAGCGCGGCCCCGGTCGTCGGTGATCCAGCGGTGGCCGGCGGCCGTGCGTACGGGATCGGCGTGCGGGGGGCCGACCGCCGCCAGGAGCGTGGCGGCCACCGCCGCGATCGCACCCGCCACCGTCCACCTCACCGCCCGCCCGACCGCCCGTCGTCGCCGCATGGCCGGACCCTAAGGGCTCCCTCCCCCATTCAACACCCTTGCTCACAGTCATAGTTGAGAATTGTTCAGTATCTTCTCAAGCGCTGCCAGGTGCCCTAGGGTCCGGCCATGCGTCTGCCCAGAATCGAGGCGGCGGTGGCCGCCGTCGCCGGGGTCTGCCTGCTGCTCGCGCTGCTCCTCGGGCTCACCCCGGTACTGACCGCGTTCACCGCGCACGAGGGGACGACCCTGGTGCCGAGCGCACTGGGGGTGCCGTTCGCACTGCCCGCCCTGCGCGCGGTGCCGCTGGGCAGTACGGGGTGGACGCCGCTGCTCTGCGAGGACTTCGCGGTGGCGGTCCTGGTGACCGTGGCCGCCGTACGAATGCGCCGCCACCTGCGCCTGCGCCCGGACGCGGGCCGCCTGCGCCGACTCCTGGCGGGCTGGACCGCCCTGATCGCGGGCGCGGCGGCGGCAGGGGCGTGGCGCGGCCTGGTCACGGCCCGCATGGTCGAGGCCGACCCGGTGGGGTGGATCGGCTACGGGGTGGTGGGTGTGGTGTTCGGGGCGGTGTGGGGGGTGGTGCTGGGGTGGCCGGCGGGCTTGGCTGCGCTGGGCAGTACAAATTCCAGCCCCTCATGGGGGTCCCTCCCTGGCCCTTAAGGCCTTGGGGGAGTTTGAGGAGCGGGGTCTGGGGCGGAGCCCCCACGTGGCGGAGCCGCATAGTGTCGCAGCGGGAAGGGGCGGGGTGGGGAAAATCTCACCCCCAGACACCCGCACCCAACATCCAAGCCCCATCACCCCCACCACCCACCCTTCCCCCGCCCTGAAGGCAACCCGCACATTGCGATGGAAGCCGCCGCGAAGACCCCCGCAGGCCCGCCCGGCGTAAAGGCGAGGCGACCCGCGAAACGCGCCCGTAAGGTGGCGGTCATGCAGGTGATCCAGTCGACCAAGCTCGCCAATGTCTGTTACGAGATCCGGGGCCCGGTGCTTGAGGAAGCCATGCGTCTTGAGGCGCAGGGCCATCGCATCCTCAAGCTGAACACGGGCAACCCGGCGGCGTTCGGTTTCGAGTGCCCGCCGGAGATCCTGGAGGACATCCTCCGCAACCTGTCGGGCGCGCACGGGTACGGCGACGCGAAGGGCCTGCTGTCCGCGCGCCGCGCGGTGATGCAGCACTACCAGACCAAGGGCATCGAGCTCGACGTCGAGGACGTCTACCTCGGCAACGGCGTCTCCGAGCTGATCCAGATGTCGATGCAGGCCCTGCTCGACGACGGCGACGAGGTGCTGGTCCCGGCGCCGGACTACCCGCTGTGGACCGCGTCCGTCTCGCTCGCGGGCGGCACCGCCGTGCACTACCGCTGCGACGAGCAGGCCGACTGGATGCCGGACCTCGCCGACATCGAGCGCAAGGTCACCGACCGCACCAAGGCCATCGTCATCATCAACCCGAACAATCCGACGGGTGCGGTGTACGACGACGAGATGCTGCGCGGCCTCACCGAGATCGCCCGGCGGCACAACCTGGTCGTCTGCTCGGACGAGATCTACGACCGCATCCTGTTCGACGGGGCCACCCACACCCCGACCGCGGTGATCGCGCCCGACCTGATGGTCCTCACCTTCAACGGCCTCTCCAAGAACTACCGAGTGGCCGGCTACCGCTCCGGCTGGCTGGCGGTGTGCGGGCCGACGGCCCACGCGTCCTCGTACATCGAGGGTCTGACCATCCTCGCCAACATGCGGCTGTGCGCGAACATGCCGTCCCAGCACGCGGTGGCCACCGCGCTCGGCGGGCGGCAGTCGATCGAGCAGCTGGTGCTGCCGGGCGGGCGGCTCCTGGAGCAGCGGGACACGGCGTACGAGCTGCTCACCCAGATCCCGGGCGTCACCTGCGTGAAGCCGAAGGGCGCGCTGTACCTCTTCCCGCGGCTCGACCCGAACGTCTACAAGGTCAAGGACGACCGGCAGATGGTGCTCGACCTGCTCCGGGCCGAGAAGATCATGGTGGTCCACGGGACCGGCTTCAACTGGCCCGAGCCCGACCACTTCCGGATCGTGACCCTGCCGTCCGCGAAGGATCTGGCGGACGCGGTGACCCGGATCGGGAACTTCCTCGACGGCTACAGCCAGCCGTAGCCCGGCAGACGTGACCGGGCCTTGAGCGACCTTCCAAGCACCTTCTAGCCCCGACTCAACTTTAGACAGAATCTAAGCTAGGATGGCTTCCTGAGATACCCAGGAGGCCATCCCATGTACGAACCGATCCGCACCAAGTCGGTCCACACGGTGGCCGCCGACAGCGCCCCCATCCCGCACCGCTCCCGCGAGGACGAGCTGGACATCCAGCTCGCCGGGCACCTCTCGGCACTGCTCGCCGTCACCGACGAGCTCGGACTCACCGAAGCCGGGGACGCCATCGCACGGCAGGTCGCCCGGCTGCGCGGCGGTCTGCCGCCGGTCCGCCACGCCGGGCTCAGCCGTGCCGACGCCGACGCGCTGCACACCCGTGCCCACGCCCTCGCGGGCCGCGCCCTCGTCGTCGCCGCCTCACGCGCCGACACCGCCGCCGCGATCCTGGCGGCCGAGCGCATGGACGCCCACGCCGCGGCCCGCCTCACCACCGCTTCCTGAGCGGCCCCCGACCGGCCCCGGTCCGCGAGCCGCGGAGGTCCGCGGACCGGGTGCCATACATCCCCAACTGACGTGCCGTACGCGCCTGTTGAGGTGACGTACGCGAAAAATGCCTGCCCCCGGAGCCGTGAGGGAACTCCGGGGGCAGGCTCATACGCGGCGGGTCACGAGTGACCCCACAGGTCAGGGCGGATGTCGAACCGACCCGCCGCGAACACCTCCGGCCGGGCCAGGACAGGCGGCCGTGACCGGAGGGGGTTTCGGGGCGGCTCAGCCCAGGCGGGAGACCAGGGCGCGGTACTCGTCCCACAGCTCCTTCGGCGTGTGGTCGCCGAAGGTGTTGAGGTGCTCGGGCACCAGCGCCGCCTCCTCGCGCCAGACCTCGTTGTCGACCTTGAGCAGGAAGTCGAGGTCGGCCTCGGGCAGGTCGAGCCCGTCGGTGTCGAGGGACTCCTTCGTCGGCAGGATGCCGATGGGGGTCTCGACGCCCTCGGCCTTGCCTTCGAGGCGCTCCACGATCCACTTCAGGACGCGGCTGTTCTCGCCGAAGCCGGGCCACACGAACTTGCCCGCGTCGTTCTTGCGGAACCAGTTCACGTAGTAGATCTTCGGCAGCTTGGCGGCGTCCGCGGTGGCGCCGACCTTGACCCAGTGGGCCATGTAGTCGCCCATGTTGTAGCCGCAGAACGGCAGCATCGCGAACGGGTCGCGGCGCAGTTCGCCGACCTTGCCCTCGGCCGCGGCGGTCTTCTCGGAGGCGACGTTCGCACCGAGGAAGACACCGTGGTTCCAGTCGAAGGACTCGGTGACGAGCGGCACGGCACTCGCCCGACGCCCGCCGAACAGGATCGCCGAGATCGGCACGCCCTTGGGGTCCTCCCACTCCGGCGCGATGATCGGGCACTGCCCGGCCGGCACGGTGAAGCGGGCGTTGGGGTGGGCGGCCGGGGTGTCGGACGCGGGCGTCCAGTCGTTGCCCTTCCAGTCCGTGAGGTGCGCGGGCGCGGTCTCCGTCATGCCCTCCCACCACACGTCGCCGTCGTCGGTCAGCGCGACGTTGGTGAAGACCGAGTTGCCCCACATCGTCTTCATGGCGTTGGCGTTGGTGTGCTCACCGGTGCCGGGCGCGACGCCGAAGAAGCCGGCCTCGGGGTTGATGGCGTACAGCTGGCCGTCCTCGCCGAAGCGCATCCAGGCGATGTCGTCACCGATGGTCTCGACGGTCCAGCCGGGGATCGTCGGCTCCAGCATGGCGAGGTTGGTCTTGCCGCAGGCGCTCGGGAAGGCCGCGGTGACGTACTTGGGCTCGGCCTTGCCGGAGGCGGAGGGGGGCGGGGTCAGCTTGAGGATGAGCATGTGCTCGGCGAGCCAGCCCTCGTCGCGCGCCATGACGGACGCGATGCGCAGCGCGTAGCACTTCTTGCCGAGCAGGGCGTTGCCGCCGTAGCCGGAACCGTACGACCAGATCTCGCGCGACTCGGGGAAGTGCGAGATGTACTTGGTGGTGTTGCACGGCCACGGCACGTCCGCCTCGCCCTCGGCGAGCGGCGCGCCCAGGGTGTGGACGGCCTTGACGAAGAAGCCGTCGGTGCCGAGCTCGTCGAGGACGCGCTGTCCCATGCGGGTCATGGTGCGCATCGACACGGCGACGTAGGCGGAGTCGGTGATCTCGACGCCGATCGCGGAGAGCGGCGAGCCGACGGGGCCCATGCAGAAGGGGACGACGTACATGGTGCGGCCGCGCATCGACCCGCGGAAGACGCCCTTCTCGCCCGCGAAGATCTCTTTCATCTCGGCGGGGGCCTTCCAGTGGTTGGTCGGGCCCGCGTCCGCCTCCTTCTCGGAGCAGATGAAGGTGCGGTCCTCGACCCGCGCGACGTCGGACGGGTCCGAGGCGGCGTAGTACGAGTTGGGGCGCTTGGCCTCGTCGAGCTTCTTGAAGGTTCCCTTGGCGACGAGCTCCCCGCACAGGCGCTCGTACTCGGCCTCGGATCCGTCGCACCAGACCACGCTGTCCGGCTGGGTCAGTTCCGCGATCTCGTTCACCCACGAGATCAGTTCCTGGTGCTTGGTGAGGGCTGAGAGGGGAGCCGCGATATCGCGCGCCACGATCGCTCCTTGGTGAGGGTCTTGGACGGGTTTGACGTACTTCTTCATTGCCGCCCCGTGGGGGCTGCGACCCGGATGCTTGACCCCTGTTTCCTCTTGGCGCTCATCCGGTGCCGACCGCACTCATCTGATCTTCCGCGCCGTTCGCCCATATGTCCAGGGGGCCTCTCACGTGAGCATCACCACTTACCGCCTTCTTAACTGCCATTTGCCGTTCACTTACCGGACGGCCGGCGGACGTTCCGTAACAGGTCGTACCTATGCGTAACCTACGGGCCCGTAGGTAGCATTCGGACCATGACTGATCAGGTGACGGCACCCGCGATCGACCCGGTGACACAACAGGTGAAGCCAAAACTGCGGGGCTGGCTGCACGCCGGGATGTTCCCGGCCGTACTGATCTCCGGCCTGGCCCTGACCGCGCTCGCGGGTTCCACCAAGGCCCGGATCGCCTGCGGGATCTACGTTCTGACCGCCTGTCTGCTCTTCGGGGTCAGCGGCCTGTACCACCGCGGCAATTGGGGCCCGCGCGGCGAGGCGATCCTGCGCCGCCTCGACCACGCCAACATCTTCCTGATCATCGCGGGCACCTACACCCCGCTCACCCTGCTCCTGCTGCCCGGCTCCACCGGCCGCGTCCTGCTGTGGGCGGTCTGGGCGGCGGCCGCGGCCGGCATCGCCTTCCGGGTGTTCTGGATCGGCGCCCCGCGCTGGCTCTATACCCCCTGCTATCTGGCGATGGGCTGGGCGGCCGTGTTCTTCCTGCCCGACTTCATGCGGGCCGGCGGCATCGCGGTGCTCGTCCTGGTCATCGTGGGCGGGCTGCTCTACAGCGCCGGCGGCGTCATCTACGGAATCAAGCGCCCGAACCCGTCACCCCGCTTCTTCGGCTTCCACGAGGTGTTCCACTCTCTGACCCTCGCCGCGTTCGTCGTGCACTACGTGGGCATCTCGCTGGTGGCGTACCAGCACGGCTGATTCCGGGACCGGATCCGCGGGTCCGCCGCCCGGCGGCGGCGCCCCGCGCGGCGGCGATACCCGACAATGACGACCATGGCCGCCACCTCTCGCACCAGCCCCCCGGTCTCCTCGGGCTCCTCCGGCCCGCTCGGCTCCCTCGGCTCGCTGGCGGAGAGCCTCCAGCCGAAGCTGAGCCTGCGGGAACGCAAGAAGATCAAGACCCGCATCGCGATCCGCCGGGCCACCTACCGGCTGATCGCCGAGCAGGGGTACGAGGCCACCACGGTCGAGCAGATCGCGGAGACGGCGGAGGTCTCCCAGTCCACGGTCTTCCGCTACTTCCCCACCAAGGAAGACATCGTCCTGATCGACGAGTTCGACCCGGTCATGATGGAGAAGCTGCGTGCCCGGCCCACCACGGAGCCCCCGCTCGAATCGCTCCGTCAGGTCATCACAGAGGCGGTCCGGCTCGCGCTGCTGCACGACCGCGAGGAGACCGTCCAGCGCACCCGGCTGATGGCGGAGGTCCCCGCGCTGCGGGCCCGGATGATGGAGTCGATGGCCACCACCAGCCGGCAGCTCTGCGAAGTCCTCGCGGAACGCACCGGCCGCGAAGCGGCGGACCTGGAGCTCCGGGTGTTCGCGATGGCCACCCTGGGCGCGCTCCAGGAGACGACGGTGTACTGGGCGGAACACGCCCACACCGACGACCTGCCCACCCTGCTCAACCAGACCCTGAACGCCCTGGAAGCGGGCCTGCCCTTCTAGGGGCAGAGCCCCAGGACCACCCGGCCCGCAACCCACCCCACGAACTAACTCAGCGCCTCCGCCAGGGACTCCGGCGTCGTCACCGGCGCATCGCACGTGAAGTGCCGGCACACGTACGCAGCCGGCCCGCCGTCCACCAACCCCCGCCCCGCGAGCAGCGGAAACTCCCCGCCCTCCGGCGAACCCACGGCGACCACCGCCCCCGGCGCGGACGCCAGCAGCGCCGTCCGGTGCAGCGCCCCGGTCCGCGGATCGGTGGGCGCGCCCACCACCGCCACCTCGCGCGGCCCGTCGAGCAGCGCCTCGGCCGCGGCGAGCCCCCACCCGATGAACCGCGGCGCCCGCGGCCCGAGCGCGTTGACCACCCCCAACGCCCCTTCCCCCGCACTGCGATGCGCCTCGGAGCCGGTGTGCGCCGCGTACGAGAGCAGGGCCTGTGCGGCGGCCGTCCACCCCGAGGGCGTCGCGTTGTCCGTCGGGTCCTGCGGCCGCCGGATGAGCTTCTCCGCGTCGTGCGCCGTGTCGTACAGCGCGCCTTCCTCGCCGACGAACTGGTCCAGCACGATGTCGAGCAGGAACCCGGCGAACTCCAGCCAGACCCCCTCCCCCGTCACCCCGGCGAGCGCGAGGAAGCCCTCGGCGACATCGGCGTAGTCCTCCAACACCCCGGAGTTCGCGCCGGGTTGGCCGTCCTTGGAGGTGCGGGCGAGCCGCGCGTGGGAGTCCATGTGGACCCGGACGAGCAGATCCGCGGCCTCGGTCGCGCGCTCGACCAGGTCCGGCCGGTCGAACAGCGCGCCGGTCTCGGCGAGCGCCGCGACCGCCAGGCCGTTCCAGGCCGCGACCACCTTGTCGTCCCGCCCGGGACGCTCCCGCAGCTCGCGCGCGGCGAGAAGCCGCTCCCGTACGGACGTGTCCAACGGGCCGCCGCCAGAAGGCAGTTGAAGAACAGAGGCACCTTCCTCGAAGGTGCCTTCCTCGGTCACCCCGAAGTGCCGCGCGGCCGCCTGCCCGTCCCGCTCCCCCAGCACCTCGGCGAGCTGCGCGGGCGTCCACACGTAGAACGCCCCCTCCACATGCCGCCCGGTCCCGTCGTCGCTGTCGGCATCCAGCGCGGAGGCGTACCCGCCCTCGTTGGTCCGCAGCTCGCGCACCATGAAGTCGGCGGTCTCCAGAGCGACCCGCCGCGCCAGCTCCGACCCGGTGACCCGCCACAGGTGCGCGTACACCCGGCACAGCAGGGCGTTGTCGTAGAGCATCTTCTCGAAGTGGGGCACCACCCAGCCCCGGTCGACGGAGTAGCGGGCGAAGCCGCCGCCGAGCTGGTCGTAGATGCCGCCGCGGGCCATCGCCTCGCAGGTGTCGGCGGCCATCTGGAGGGCGCCCTCCGCGCCGGTGCGGGCGTAGTGGCGCAGCAGGAATTCGACGGACATCGACGGCGGGAACTTGGGCGCGCCCCCGAACCCGCCGTGCTTCTCGTCGTAGTCGCGGATGAGTCCGAGCAGGGCCTGGGAGAGTTCGGACTCACCGGGCACCCCCGTGCCCGAGTGGGCGAGTTCACGGGAGGACAGGTCTCGTACGATCTTGCCGGCGACCTCGCCGACCTCGTCCCGCCGACCGGTCCAGGCGGTCCGCACGCCTTCCAGGATCTGCCGGAAGGACGGCATTCCGTGCCGGGGCGCGGGCGGGAAGTAGGTGCCGAAGTAGAAGGGCTCGGCGTCGGCGGTGAGGAACACCGTCATGGGCCAGCCGCCCTGGCCGGTGGCGGCCTGCACGGCCTCCATGTAGACGGCGTCGATGTCCGGGCGTTCCTCCCGGTCCACCTTGACGCTCACGAAGTGCTCGTTGAGATAGGCGGCGGTGGTCTCGTCCTCGAAGGACTCGTGCGCCATGACGTGGCACCAGTGGCAGCTGCTGTACCCGACGCTGAGCAGCACCGGAACCCCGCGCTCCCGGGCCTCCTCGAAGGCCTCAGGCGACCAGGGCCACCAGTCGACGGGGTTGTCGGCGTGCTGGAGGAGGTACGGGGACGTCTCATGGGCGAGGCGGTTCGGCATGGGGCCCATCCTCGCTTACGAGGGCGACGGGACCTGTCTGCGGCACAGCCAGGCCGAACCGGCTGCTGGCCGCGGAGACACAGCTCACCTTCCGGCGTAAGCGATCGGGGGAAGCGCATCTCGCCCGGGTGACCGCGGACGGCAGGATCGAGCTGAGCGACGGCCGGCGGTTCAAGTCCCCCTCCACGGCAGCCGCCGCGGCCTCGGGGCGGGGACCCTTCGATGGCCGCACCGCCTGGGCACTGGACGGCGGCACCCTGCTGGACGTTCTGCGGCAGAGACTGCTGGACACGGTAAGGCTGGCGACGCGGCGATACCGATGCTCCGCAACATGATCGAGCTGCTGCGCGAGTACGGAGGCTGAGGCGCGGCGCTCGGCCGGCCCGGGCCGGCCGGTCGCCTCAGTAGAAAGCTCCTCCTTGACACGGGGAGGCGCAAGGCACCGAAGCCCCCACGCTGTAATAAACACTGTCTTACACTGTGCGCATGAAGCCGACCCGAGCCGGGACCACCGAGAACATTTCTGTCTCCATGCCCGCCGAGCTGATCAGTGAGCTCCGCTCTCGGGCCGGACGCCGCGGGGTGTCCAGCTACATCACCGAGGCGGTCCGACACCAGCTCGCCATGGACGGGCTCGCCGAGATCGTCGCCTCACACGAAGAGGAACACGGCGCACTCACGGAGCAGGAGATCGAAACCGCTCGCCGCGAGCTGTTCGCGGAAGGGGACTCTCAGGACGCCGGACGGGACGCTGCGTGAAGGAGCACCCCGCCCGATCCCTGGTGCTCGACTCCGAAGCGCTCTCCCTGCTCCTACGCAACGACCGCAAGATGGCAGCTCGCATCGAGGCATCCCGGCAGGCCGGCGTTCCCGTCCTCGTGTCCGTCCTGACCATCGTCGAAGCGACACAGGGGAAGACCGATTTCGCGCGGCTGAACCGGGTTCTCTCCCGGCTTCGAGTGGAACCGGTCAGCCAGGAAGACTCACTGACCGCAGTAGCGCTGCTTCGGGACGCCGGTGGGCTACCCGGACACACATACGCCATCGACGCCCTCGTCGCCGCGCTGGCCCTCCGTGCCCCTGCGCCCGTCATCGTCCTGACCTCCGACCGCGACCACTGGTGGAAGCTGTGCGGCAACCGCGTCACCATCAGGGAGACGTGAAGGCGCAGGACTACTGCGTCTGTGAGTTCACTGGCACCAGTAGCAGCTGCCGCACCCGACGCCGAGCAGCACCGGAACCCCACGCTCCCGGGCCTCCTCGAAGGCCTCGGGCGACCAGGGCCACCAGTCGACGGGGTCGTGGGGATGCTGGAGGAGGTACGGGGACGTCTCATGGGCGAGGCGGTTCGGCACGGAAGCGTCCTCCCCCACACGGGAGATGATCCGCAGACTCCCTCGCGCCGACGCGCGTCACGCAGGACACTTGGAGGCGCAAGGGGTGACCGGCTCTCGGAGGGGGACGCACATGCGGGACAGGCATCGGGCCGAGGCCGAGCGGCTGTTGGTTCGCGCCGTGGAGGAAGAGGTACGGCGCTCCGGCGGGCGGTCCGACGGGAGTGCGCTGCTGGCCCGGGGCCGGGCGGCGCTCGACGCGCTGGCCCAGAGCGCCGGGGAGGAGTACGCGGCCTACACCCACGCGCTGGACGAAGCGGTGGCCGGGCAGCTTTCGTTCGGGGCGCGCTTCAAACATGATGGCGGGTCAACTGGGCTGCTGGCCAGCGGAGTTGGCGCAGTGGTGGCGGTGGCCGCCGATATCGCGCTCGGGGTCCGGGCGGGCGGCGCGATCGGGGCGGGAGCGGCGGTCGCGGTCGCCGGGGCCGCGGCGACGGTCGCCAGGGTGACGGCCTCGCACCTGCCGGCCGCGCACCGGCGGGCCGGGGCGCTCGGCCAGCCGGGCGGCCTGGAGCAGCTGCGGCTGCAGTGGCTGACCGCCCTGGAGGTGCGGGGGCTGCGGCCGTTCCTGGACCAGCAGCGGGCGGTGACCGTGAAGCCGCCGCAGAAGAAGAAGGTGCCGACGCAGCTGCGCGGCACGGACAAGAGCGCGGCGGCCCGCCGCCGGTCGGTGCTTGAGCAGTCGTTCGGCCATCTGCCCGACCCTCAGGGCCCGTTCGCGGGGCGGCGGGCGGAGCTGGCGCGGATCGGCCAGTGGGTACAGGCGGCCCGCGCCTCGACGGAGACCCGCCCCACCGTCGTGGTGCTGCACGGCGCGCCGGGCTCGGGCCGCAGCACCCTCGCACTGCGGGCGGCGCACGGACTGCGCGACCAGTTCCGCGGCGCGTGCCTGGTCGACATGCGCGGCGGCGGCCTGTCGGGCGAGGGCCCGCTGGCGACCCGGGACGCGCTGCTGCACCTGCTGAACCGCCTCGGCGCACCGCGCGAGCAACTGCTCTTCAGGGAGAGGTCGTCGCCCGAACAGCAGGTGCGCCGCCTCGCCGAGCTCTACCACCAGCATCTGACCGGCCTCGCGATCACCGTCGTACTGGACGACGCGGACGATCCCGAGCAGGTGCGCACGCTGGTGCCGGAGCGGTCGGAGGGCCTGGTGCTCGTCACCTCCGCCAAGCCGCTCGACCTGCCCGCCGACTTCCCGGCGTGGGTGCACCAGCTGGCGGTCGAGCCGCTGGATTCAGCGGGCGCCGAGGAGCTGCTGCGGGAGGCCGCCGCGGAGAAGGATTCGGGGCCCTACGACGCCGAATCGACCGAGCTGGTACGGCAGTTGTGCGGCGGGCTGCCGCTGGCGCTGCGGATCGCGGGGTCCTCGCTGGGGCCGCGTTCGGCGCGGGCGCTGGCCGCGGACCTCGGGGCGTACGGTCCGGTGGCGCCCACCGAGCGGGCCCTGTGGCTGCGCTACACCGACCAGTCCGAGCCCGCCCGGCGGCTGCTGCGCAGGCTGGCACTTGCGGGCCGGGCCTCGCTGGGCGCGGCGGCGGCCGCCGCGCTGCTCGCGGCGGACGAGCAGGAGGCCCAGCGCCAGCTCGCCGCGCTGGCCGCCGCCGGGCTCATCGACCATGTGCGCGGCAGCCGCTACCGGCTGCACGACGTCGTACGGTCCTTCGCACAGGCCCGCCTCGCGGACGAGGAGGAGCCGGCCGAGCGGGTGGCCGCGCAGGAGCGGCTGATCCGCAACTACGCGGAGCTCGCGGACGCGGTCGGCCGGATGGTCGACGGCAAGATGTCGACGCGGGCCGGCCACTTCGGCGGGCACGGTTTCGCCTCGCTCGATGCGGCGCTGCGCTGGCTGGACGACGAGTCGAGCTTCATCACGGCGGCGCTGCGGCAGGCGGAGGGCGTCGACCAGGAGGCCGTGCTGAGTCTGCTGGGCGCGCTGTGCGACTACTGCCTGCTGCGCGGCGACCTGTACCGGCTCGGCGAGATCAGCGAGCTGACGCAGGCCGTCGACCAGGGCCTGCTTGTCCGCTCGGTGCAGTGGCGTACCGGCATCGCGGCGCGTCAGCTGGGCGAGCTCGACACGGCGCGTACGACGCTGTCCTCGGTGGTCAACCTGTACCGCGAGGCGCAGCACGTGGCGGGCGCCGCGCTCGCGCTGTGCTCGCTCGGCATCACACTGCACCACCAGGGCAATCTGGCCGAGGCGGCGGCCAAGCTGCGCGAGGCGATCGACCTCCAGGCGGACGAGGAGCTGTCCGGTGACCGCGCCTGGTCGCTGCACGCGCTCGCGGCGGTGGAGCGCGACCGGGCGAACCTGTCGGGCGCGCTGACGCTCCTGGCCACCGCGCTCGAACTGCACCGCGAGAACGAGTCGCTGCACGGCGAAGCCTGGACGCACTTCCAGCTGGGCCAGCTGTGTCTGCGGATGGGCGATGTGCCGCGCGCCGAGGGCGAGTTGCGCACCGCGCTCGACATGTACGGGCGCACCCGCGACGGCCGGGGCGAGGCGTGGGCGATGACCCAGCTCGCCCGCGCCCGGCTGGTCGACGGGGACCCGGCCCCGGCGGTCGACCAGCTCCGCCAGGCGCTGTCGCGCCACCGCGAGCAGGAGGACGCGCGCGGTGAGGCGTGGACGCTGTACTACCTGGGCCAGTCCCTTGAGGAGCGCGGCGACCGGGACCAGGCGGTGCGCGAGCTGGAGCGGGCCCGCACGATGTTCTCGCGGATGCGCGATGTGTACGGCCTGGCCTGTGCGCGCCACCACTCGGGCCGGGTCACCCGCGACCAGCGCGCCGCCCAGACCGGCAATCTGCGCAACTCCGGGTTCGCCCGCCAGCTCCTGGTGGACGCCCGCGCCGACTTCCACCGCATCGGGGTGGCGCACGGCGAGGCCTGGACGTGCCTGGAGCTGGCGCTGATCGACGCGGGCAACAACCGTCCGGGCCCCGCGCTCGCGCTGTGCGACGAGGCGACGGCGCTGTTCGCCTCGTACGACGACCGCAGGGGCGGCGACTGGTCGCGTTTCCTGCGCTGCACGCTGCTGCCGTACGCGGGCGCGGGCGGGGTGGACGTCGGCACGGCGGTCGCGCAGGAGGAGCTGGCCGATCTGCTGCGGGCCCGCCACGAGTTCCGCGACAGCAAGCTGGAGGACTGCGCGGAGACCTTCGCGCTGATGCTGGAGCGCGGCATCTCGCTGGAGGCCGGCTGGCAGGCCTGGCAGCTGGGCATGGTCCCGGACCGGCACGCCCGGGAGGTCATGGGGGTGCCGGTGGGCCAGGAGAGCAGCCCCTGAGGGTCCCCCTGGACGGAGTCCTTGGGGAGATTGACGAGCCGGGGGGGGGGGGGGGGGGGGGGGGGCGCCCCCCCCCCCCCCCCCCCCCCCCCCCGCCCCGGCGGGGGGGGGGGGCGGGCGGGCGCCCGGGGGGCGCCGCGCGGGGGGGCGGGGGGGGGGGGGC
>NZ_JBITHR010000018.1:0-170724 GCF_044458185.1 Streptomyces sp. NPDC050485
GCCACCCCCCCCCCGCCGGGGGGCCCGGCCCGCCGGGGGGGGGGGGGGCGGCGGCGCCCCGGGGCCCCCCCCCCCCCCCCCCCCCCCCCCCCCCCCCGCGCCCGTGCCGTTCGGACCGGGGCCCCGGTCAGAGGATGTCGATGAAGTTGTGCTCGCCCCCGTGGTGGTGCCACCAGAAACCGTCGTCGTCGTCGGCCGCTACGCGAGGAGCGGCCTGCGGAGCCGCCTGCGCGGACGCGGCGGCGGGGACTATGACTGCGGCGGAAAGCGCGACCACAACGGCGGCGCGTCGGAAGATGCTCACAGCTGAACTCCTCATTCGCTGGACAAACCTGACCATTCCGACGCTAGCTCGAACGTGGCACACTGTCGCGCTGAGTGGCCTAACGACTACTCCACGCGTGGGACCCGTTGGCGTCCAGGCAGGTCAGTGCGCAATGTCCGTGATATCCGCGTATCCCTCGATCTCCCGGGGGTCCCGCGAACCCGGGCCCACATAGCGGGCCGAGGGGCGCACCAGGCGGCCCGTGCGCTTCTGCTCCAGGATGTGCGCCGACCAGCCCGCCGTCCGCGCACAGGTGAACATCGACGTGAACATGTGCGCCGGGACCTCCGCGAAGTCCAGCACGATCGCCGCCCAGAACTCCACGTTCGTCGCCAGTACCCGATCGGGCCGCCGGGCGTGCAACTCGTCCAGGGCCGCCTTCTCCAGGGCCTCCGCCACCTCGAAGCGCGGCGCGCCCAGCTCGCGCGCGGTGCGGCGCAGCACCCGGGCGCGCGGGTCCTCGGCGCGGTAGACCCGGTGGCCGAAGCCCATCAGGCGCTCGCCGTTGTCGAGGGCCTGCTTCACGTACGCGGTGGCGTCGCCGGTGCGCTCGATCTCCTCGATCATGCCGAGCACCCGGGACGGCGCCCCGCCGTGCAGCGGCCCCGACATCGCGCCGACCGCGCCGGACAGCGCGGCCGCCACGTCCGCGCCGGTCGAGGCGATGACGCGGGCGGTGAACGTCGAGGCGTTCATGCCGTGTTCGGCGGCGCTCGTCCAGTACGCGTCCACCGCCTTGACGTGCTTGGGGTCCGGCTCGCCGCGCCAGCGGATCATGAAGCGCTCGACCACCGACTGTGCCTTGTCGATCTCGCGCTGCGGCACCATCGGCCGGCCCTGCCCGCGCGCCGACTGGGCGACGTACGACAGCGCCATGACGGCGGCCCGCGCGAGGTTGTCGCGGGCGGTCCGCTCGTCGATGTCGAGCAGCGGTTTCAGCCCCCACACGGGCGCCAGCATGGCCAGGGCGGACTGCACGTCCACCCGGATGTCGCCGGAGTGGACGGGGATCGGGAACGGCTCGGCCGGCGGCAGGCCGGGGTTGAACGCCCCGTCGACCAGCAGCCCCCAGACGTTCCCGAACGAGACGTGACCGACCAGGTCCTCGATGTCGACGCCCCGGTAGCGAAGGGCGCCGCCCTCCTTGTCCGGTTCGGCGATCTCCGTCTCGAACGCGACGACTCCCTCAAGTCCGGGTACGAAGTCGGACATCAGGCGGCTCCTCATGATGGGTGCGACGGGCTGCGGGCGGGCGGTGTGCCCCGGGTCCCTCGGTGATGCCCCGTACGGGGGGCCGAAACCCCACCGCGGGGCCACCGCGTGTATGGAGGCCACAGTGGCCCAGCGCAGAGTTTGGCGGGTCCCGACGACACGGGGAAGCGTGACATCCGGCACACCGCTCCAATGCACCACTGGACGGTTAGTGACCGGCCCCGGCGGGCACACTGCACCCCCGCCGGGGCCGCGGCGGCGGTGCGGCAGGATGGTTGCCGTGACCGACCTGGACCCCGCAGCGATGCGCGCGCAGTACCGCACCACCCTCCTCTCGGAGGAGGATCTGGCCGCCACGCCCATGGAGCAGTTCGGCCGCTGGTTCAAGGAGGCCGTGGCCGGCGGGCTGCACGAGCCCAACGCGGTGGTCGTGGCCACCGCCACCGGCGACGGCCGCCCCTCCACCCGTACGGTGCTCCTGAAGTCCTACGACGAACGCGGCTTCGTCTTCTTCACCAACTACGCCTCGCGCAAGGCCGCCGAGCTCACCGCGAACCCGCACGCCTCGCTGCTCTTCCCCTGGCACCAGCTGGCCCGCCAGGTCATCGTCACGGGCACCGCGACCCGGGTCGCGCGAGAGGAGACCGAGGCCTACTTCCGCACCCGGCCGCACGGCTCCCAGCTCGGCGCCTGGGCCAGCGCCCAGTCGACGGTGATCCCATCGCGGGCCGAACTGACCGCGCGCTACGAGGAGTTGGCGGCCCGCCACCCCGAAGGCAGTGAGGTCCCGGTGCCCCCGCAGTGGGGCGGCTTCCGGATCACGCCCGAAGCCGTCGAGTTCTGGCAGGGGCACGAGAACCGCCTCCACGACCGGCTGCGGTACGTCGCGGACGAGGGTGCCTGGCGCGTGGAGCGGCTCTCGCCCTGAGGGCCGGGTTCCGAAACCCGGCGGGCGTGAAGAATCCCGCGGGCGTGCAGAAACCCGGCGGGAATGCAGAAACCCGCGGGCTCGGGTTCCTCCGGAGAGGAGCCGGCCGGACGTACCGGCGAGCCCGCGGGTCGGTGACTGCTTGGGAATTCGGCCGACATCATGCCGGCACCGCACAAAGAGTGCGACTGGCAGGCGTCAGCCCGCAGTCACCTCACGCGTCCGGTTTGCATACATCTGTCAAACCACCTCCCTTCTCGTGTGCACCACACATTAGGCAGCCCCCCGGTGGCCCTCAACCTATTTATCGGGTGGTGCGCGCCCGCTCCTCGGCGCTGCGCTCCACGCAGAACTCATTGCCCTCGATGTCGGCCATCGTGGCCCAGCCCGTGCCGTCCGGGCGGCGGTGGTCGGCGACGAGGGTGGCGCCGAGGAGAAGGAGGCGCTCGACCTCTTCGTCGCGGCTGCGGTCCTGCGGCTGGAGGTCGAGGTGCACGCGGTTCTTCACCGCCTTGGCGTCCGGCACCTCGATGAAGAGCAGGGCGATCCCCTCCGCGGTGACGGTCGCCTCGGGGTCGCCGTCCTGGTCGTCCTCGGCGAGGGTGCCGCCGAGGGTCTGTGCCCAGAAGGTGCCGAGCCGGTAGGTGTCGGCGCAGTCGATCGTGACATGGCGTACGAGAGATGTCATGGACGCCACTATGCCCGCCCGGCCGGAAGGCGTGTCCGGCGGCCGGTAACCACCGTATGGAGCAAGGGATTTCGGGGAACCAGGTGTGGGCTGCGTCACGTTCGAGTTGAATGATCCGACGTGCGTAGTCCGCGCGTCAGCCGCGTGATGCGGCGACCACGTCCTGCAGGGGGTGCCAGGATGAGTGCTTCCCGGAGCGAGACCGCCAGTGCTCCGGTTCCGGACGGGTCCGGTACCGGACCCACGGGCCCAGCCGGGCCGGAACCGGGCGGGGACCTCCTCGCCGCGCTGCTCGACGGAATGGACGCCGCGCTGTGCGCGTTCGACGCGGACGGCGTGGTCACCCACTGGAACCGCGAGGCCGAGCGGATCCTCGGCTGGCCGGCCGAAGAGGCCGTCGGGCAGCGGGGGTTCGCGGGCTGGGCGGTACGGGCCGCCGACGCCGAGGAGGTGCAGGGGCGGCTGATGGCGGTGATGGCCGCGCCCGGCCGCCAGGTGCACGAGTTCGCCCTGCTCAGGAAGGACGGCAGCCGCGTCCTGGTCCGAACCCAGTCGGCGGGCGTGCGGGGTGCGGACGGCGCCGCGGCCGGGGTGTACTGCGCGTTCAGCGAGGTGCACGCGCAGATCGACCTGGAGCGGTCCATCGCGCTGAGCGAGGCCCTGTTCGAGGACGGCTCCTGGGGCGTGCTGCTGGTCGACGTCGACCTGCGGCCCACCGTCGTCAACTCCTACGCGGCCCGCGCGCTCGGCACCGGCCGGGCGACCCCGCTCGGCCGCCCGCTGGGCGAGCTCATCGTCCAGGGCGTCGAAGAACTGGAGGGCGCGCTCCACCACGTACTCGCCGAAGGGTCGCCGACCAGCCCCGCCGAGCTGTGGGTGACGCTGCGCACCGCCGAGGGGGAGCGGCGGCGCTGCTGGCGCAGCGGCTTCCTGCGGCTGTCGTCACCGCTCGCGGAGGAACCGGTTCCGCTCGGGGTCGGCTGGCTCTTCCAGGACGTGACCGACGCCAAACGCGCCGAACAGGACGCGGACCGGCTCCGCTTCCGCTCCAACCAGCTGCACCGCGCCGCGCGGACCGCCGCCGAGTGCGAGGACCCGATGGAGGCGGCGACCTGCTACCTGGACTTCGCGCTCGCCGGATTCGCCGACCACGCGCTGGTGGACCTGCTCGCCGGGGAGCGCCTGGTGCGGGCCGCGGCCACCCCGGCCGGCGCGCCCGGCCCGGTCGCGCCGGTGGCGGGCGGCGGCATCCCGGTCCGCTATCCGGCGGGCCACCCGGCGCTGCAGTCGGTGGACCGGACCGGTTCCGTACGGGACAGCGCGGGCGCGGCGGGCGAACCCTGGGCGGTGGAGCGCCAGTGGCCGCCGGACGCGGCGCACGCCCTGTGCGCGGTCCTGCGCAGCCGCGGCCGGACCCTGGGCGTCCTCACCTTCCTGCGCGGCGCGTCCCGCCCGGCCTTCGAACGCCCGGACGCGGCGTACGCGGAGAGCGTGGCGGTACGGGTGGCGGCGGCGATGGATCTGGCCGCGGCGATCTCAAGCCCCTCATGGGGGTCCCCCCTGGCCCGTTAGGCCTTGGGGGAGCTTGCGGAGCGGGGTCCGGGGCGGGGCCCCAGCACCTCGGCGTCGGTACCGGCCCACCGCTCAGTGCCGGAAGAAGATCCGGTCCCGGTACTGGGCCATGACCCGCCCGTTCCACTCATGGCCCCCGTCCACGTTCCCCGAACGGAGCAGCGGCGGCTCGACGCCACGGGCCACCAGCGCTTCGACGGCCGCCGCCATCGTCGCCTGCATCAGCGCGCTGGTGACCACGGTGGACGCGGGCGCGAAGGGCGCCTCGATGTCCTCGTGGGTCAGCTCCGCGTCCCCCACCGCGATCTTGCTGTCGAGTACGACATCGCAGTGGTCGCGCAGGAACGTGCCCGAGACGTGCCGGGATTTCATACTGTCGGCGTAGGCGACCGAGGTGACCCCGATGACCTTGAGGCCGAGCGCCCGCGCGTTCATCGCCATCTCCACGGGCAGCGCGTTGCGCCCGGACAGCGAGATGATCACGAGTACGTCGCCGGGCTTGGCGGGGCTGGAGTCGAGGACCGCCCCCGCGAGGCCGTCGACCCGCTCCAGGGCGGAGCCGAGCGTGGCCGGCATGACGTCGACGCCGACCACCCCGGGCACCGCGAGCAGGTTCATCAGGGCGAACCCGCCGGCCCGGTAGACCACGTCCTGGGCGGCCAGTGAGGAGTGCCCGGCGCCGAAGGCGAAGAGCCGGCCGCCCTCCTGGACGGTGTCGGCGATGATGGCCCCGGCGGCCGCGATGCTGAGCGACTCCTCGTCCCGTACCCGCTGGAGAAGCCCGATCGCGGCGTCGAAGAACTGACCGGCCAGCTTGCTCTCGCTCATCGCCGAGGACCCTTTCCGGGGTGGGGTAACGACCGTGCGCGCTCACGGTGCGGTCTGGACCTTTCCCCTGTCAATACGGGGCTGGACGGCACCTGGTCAAGATGCGACCCGGCCGCTGCGGGACGGTTGTCAGTGGCATGCGTCAGAATTGGGTCAGGGCCAGCGGTACGACGTTTTTTGTCAGAGCATCGAGGGGCACGAATGTCCGGACTGATCGACACCACGGAGATGTATCTCCGCACCATCCTCGAGCTCGAAGAGGAGGGTGTGGTCCCCATGCGCGCCCGCATCGCCGAGCGCCTGGACCAGAGCGGGCCGACGGTGAGCCAGACGGTGGCGCGCATGGAGCGCGACGGCCTGGTGCAGGTCGCGGGCGACCGCCACCTGGAGCTGACCGACGAGGGGCGCCGCCTCGCCACCCGCGTCATGCGCAAGCACCGCCTCGCGGAGTGCCTGCTCGTCGACGTCATCGGCCTGGAGTGGGAGCAGGTGCACGCGGAGGCGTGCCGCTGGGAGCACGTGATGAGCGAGGCGGTCGAGCGCCGCGTCCTGGAGCTGCTCCGCCACCCGACCGAGTCTCCGTACGGAAACCCGATCCCGGGCCTGGAGGAGCTGGGCGAGAAGGCCGAGGCGGACGCCTTCCTGGAGGACGGCATCATCAGTCTGGGTGAGCTCGACCCGGGCCCCGAGGGCAAGACGGTCGTCGTGCGCCGGATCGGCGAGCCGATCCAGACCGACGCCCAGCTGATGTACACGCTGCGACGGGCGGGCGTGCAGCCCGGCTCCGTGGTGAGCGTGACGCAGTCGCCGGGCGGGGTCCTCGTGGGCAGCAGCGGCGAGGCCGCCGAGCTCGGCGCGGACGTCGCCTCGCACGTCTTCGTCGCCAAGCGCTGAGCCGACCGCCGGTCGGGGGCGGTCGGGTGCCGGCTCTCCGTCTGCGTCCCCTTCCGTCCCCCTTGCTCCCTCCTTCGCGACCTCTCGTAACGGACTGTCATCGCCCTTTCCTGTCAAGGCAGTTGAGGGCAGTCCGCCGAGGGTGCGGAGAAGGTTGCGGGGAAGGCCGGTTTCCGGGTGGAATGGCAGCGGCCGGGCGGATCGCGTGCGAGGCTGTGGCTTGAGGCTTATGACCCGAGAGGCGCGGGCAGGGGAGGGGGCGGCGGCATGAGGCCGTTCGGACCACTCGCACCACCTTCGACGCCCCGGCCTGCCCGTGCGCCCTCGGTCGCCCGCCCAGCCCGCCCGCTTCGGAAAGAGCAGAGCCCCGGCGCCTCGCGGCGCCGGGGCCTGTCCTCCCCGGTGTCGACCCGGAGCCCCGAGCTCCCAGGGTCGACCCCCGCGGACCGTCTTCCCCGAGCGGCCCGCCTCCCGGAGAAGATCTCCCCTCGGCGCAGGGCGTCAATCCTTGAGCGTGGTCACTCGAACGAGGGGTGTTGCGTGAGAGACGCGAGTTTTCGAATAGGGGTTCGATACTCTGCCGGGAACTGACCACTCGGGAGCTGTCGGGGGCTGAAGGGGGTGCCGGAACACATGGTGCGGCGCATCGATGTGACAGGGACCGGCGGGGTTCGCCTCGCCGCCTGGGAGTTCGCGGAGCAGCCCAAGGCCCGCGCGGAGACCGAGGGGGCTCCGGGGGTCTTACTCCTCCACGGGCTGATGGGCCGGGCCTCGCACTGGGCCTCCACGGCCCGCTGGCTCGCCGAGAAGCACCGGCCGGTCGCCATCGACCAGCGCGGCCACGGCCGCAGCGACAAGCCCGCCGACGGCCCGTACACCCGCGAGGCCTATGTGGCCGACGCCGAGGCAGCCGTAGAGCAGCTGGGCCTGGCCCCCGTCACCCTCATCGGCCACTCGATGGGCGCCCTCACCGCCTGGCAGCTCGCCGCCAAACGCCCCGACCTGGTCCGCGCCCTGGTCATCTGCGACATGCGGGCCTCGGCGCTCGGCGCGGCCTCCCAGCGCGAGTGGGAGGACTGGTTCAAGTCCTGGCCGGTGCCGTTCGCGACGCTCGCCGACGTACGCAAGTGGTTCGGCGAGGACGACCCGTGGGTGGAGCGGCCCAGCCCCGCCCGGGGCGAGTTCTTCGCCGAGGTGATGGCCGAGCGCGCCGACGGCTGGCGCCCGGTGTTCTCCTGCCGCCAGATGCTGACCTCCCGCGAGACCTGGGTGTACGACGCGCACTGGGAGGAGCTCGCCCAGGTCGACTGCCCCACCCTCGTGGTGCGGGGTCTGGACGGCGAGCTGGGCCGCGCGGAGTCCCAGGAGATGGTCCGGGTCCTGCCGCGCGGCCAGTACGCGGAGGTGGCCGACGCCGGCCACCTCGTCCACTACGACCAGCCGGACGGCTGGCGCAACGCGATCGAGCCGTTCCTCGACGGGGTGCTCACACCATGAGCGCGCCGCGCGGCCTCCGTCGGCCCCGCCCGCTCACCCCGTGCTGACCGCCGTCAGGATCTCCGGCAGCCGGGCCGCCGCGCGCGGCGCCGCCACCTTCAGCCCCACCCAGCCGATGAGCGCCCCGTACGCCGCGCCCAGCGGCAGCAGCAGCCACAGCGCGCCGTGGTCCCCGGACACGTGCAGCCAGATGGCCAGCGCGATCAGCGGGGCGCACAGCACCGCGCTCGCCGCCATCCCGCCCATGATCGACAGGAACGCGATGCCGCCCTGCCCCGGCGCCACGTTCTTGCGGCTGTCCTGCGGAATCGAGTACGCCAGCGTCGCCGACGCCACCGAACCCGTCGCCAGCATCGCGCCCAACAGGGCCAGCGCGAGCCCCACGACCTCGGGCAGCTTCGTCCAGTCGCCCAGCATGCCCGCCGTCACCACGGTCACGAGCAGCGTGTACGGAAGCGTCACGAGCAGCAGCGCGAACGCCCGGGCGCGCAGCTCCAGATAGGCGTCCCGGGTCGAGGAGATGGTCAGCAGCACCATCCAGAACGCCGAGGTGTCCTGCCCGAACTGGTTGTACATCTGCATGCCGAGCATGCCCGTCGCGAAGCAGGCGAAGTAGACGGTGCCGTGGCCCTGGAGTGCGTTGAAGACCGGGATGATCAGCCCGATGGCGAGCGAAGTGATCCACGCCGCCTTGGTCTTGGGATCCCGCCAGGCGTAGCGCAGCGTACGCAGCATGACGGTGCCGGTGCGGCCCTCGGGGAGTAGTCCGGTGAGCCCCTTGCCCGAGGACTCCTTGCGGGAGGCGTCGGACGCGGCGAGCGTCGATCCGTCCGGCGTGGTCATCAGCTTCACCAGCGAGCGCTCCCAGGCGTACAGGAGCAGCCCCAACGCGGCCAGTGTGAGCAGGAGTTGGGCCGTCGCGCGGCCGTACGCGCCCGCGCCCGCCGAGTCGACCGCGCCGATCGCGGAGGCCGGCGGCAGCCAGCGCACCACTTTCGCGACCGGGTCGAGCGCCGAGAGCCCGCCGGACCTGCCGAGCCGCTGGGCGCCGAAGTTCACGAACTGGAACCCCACCGCGATCACCAGACCGCTCAGCACCGCGAGGTCGCGGCCCTTGCGGGAGGTGAGCAGCCGGGTGTTGGCGGCCGCGACGGCGCGGGCCAGCGCGAGGCACACGAGCAGCGCGAGCGGCACGGCGAGGACCGCGGTCAGGACCGCGCCGGCCCCGTGCGCGACCGCGATGGCCGAACCGAGCACGAGGCAGAGCGTGAACAGCGGCCCGATCCCCACCACGGAGGCCACCAGCAGCGCGCCGACCAGCGGGCGCGGCCGCAGCGGCAGCATGACGAGCCGGGTCGGGTCGAGGGTCTCGTCGCCGCTCGGGAAGAACAGCGGCAGCACGGTCCAGCCGACGGCCATCAGCGCCACGCTCAGCACGGCCACGGTGCTCGCGTGCGCGGTGCCGCGCAGCGCGATCAGGCCGAGCAGTTGCAGCGCCGCGAAGAGCAGGGCCAGCACCGCGGAGGTGATGTAGGCGGCCCGGCGGCCACTGGACTGCCGCAGTCCGTTCTTGAGCAGCGACAGTTTCAGGCGTACGAAGACGGGGGTGAGGGTGGAGGTGCTCATCGGGTACCGCCGCCGAGCCAGTCCAGCGAGTCCCCCGCGTCGCGGCCGTTCGCGCCGACGAGTTCGAGGAAGGCGTTCTGCAGCGAGCCGGCGTCGCCGCGCACCTCGGCCAGGGTGCCCTGGGCGCGGATGCGGCCCGCGGCCATCACCGCGACCCAGTCGCACAGCGACTCGACCAGCTCCATGACGTGGCTGGAGAAGACGACGGTGGCGCCGGAGGCGGTGTAGCGCTCCAGGACGCCGCGGATGGTCTGCGCGGACACCGGGTCGACGCCCTCGAACGGCTCGTCCAGGAACAGGACTTCGGGGTTGTGCAGCAGGGCGGCGGCCAGGCCGATCTTCTTGCGCATGCCGGTCGAGTAGTCGACCACCAGCTTGTGCTGGGCGCCCGCGAGGTCGAGTACGTCCAGGAGCTGGGCGGCCCGCTTGTCGACCTCGGCGCCGGGCAGCCCGCGCAACCGGCCGGAGTAGCCGAGGAGTTCGCGGCCCGAGAGCCGCTCGAACAGGCGCAGGCCCTCCGGCAGCACCCCGATGCGGGACTTCACGGCGACCGGATCGCGCCACACGTCGTGGCCGGCCACCTCCACCCTGCCCTGATCGGGCCTGAGCAGCCCCGTCACCATGGACAGCGTGGTGGTCTTGCCCGCGCCGTTCGGGCCGACGAGCCCGATGAACTTGCCCGCGGGCAGCTCCAGATCGATCCCCGCGACCGCGATCTGCTCGCCGAAGCGCTTCCACAGCCCCTGAACGCGGACGGCGGGCGCCGCCGTACGCGCTCCGCCCGCCGTGTCCGCCGTTCCTTCGTATGCCTGGTCCGGCATGGTGGTGCCTTTCGTCCCCGTGATGGTGCCTACCAAGACACCATAAGAGCCGGGGGCGGCAGCTGTGCTAGGGGCGTCGTGCCCTGGCCGCGGCGGCCTCGCGGCCGCAGGCGTAGGCGAGCGGGCAGATCAGCTCCTCGGCGTCCGGCAGCCAGCGGTTCGCGGGGGTGGGGCGGCGCGCCCACTGCACCGCCCCGTGCCCCCCGACCCGGGTCGGGGGCGCCGCCACGTAGTCGCCCTCGCCCCGGGTGACCAGGTCGATCGCGGCGGGCGTCCACCCCAACTTGCGTACCAGATCCGGGACTTTGGCGCCCGCGCCCGGCAGCACGAAGAACATCATCCGGCGGTCGGGGGTGCAGGTGACCGGGCCGAGCGTCAGCTCCATGCGCTCCATGCGGGCCAGCGCCAGGAACCCGGCCGACTCCGGTACGTCGATGGCGTCGAAGGTGCGCCCGGTGGGAAGCAGGATCGAGGCCCGGGGCTGCTTCGCCCACAGGCGGCGCGCGGCGACCGCGCTTCCGGTGGCCTGGGTCGCCCAGTCCGGCCGGGCCGGGTGCGCACCCGGTTTCGGGCACGCGGTGTCACCGCACGAGCAGCGCTCGACGCCCTCGTCCGCCTCCAGGGAGGTGCCGGGGAACACGTCCCAGTGCCGTTCCTCCGCGTACCGTACGGCGCTGTCCAGGAGCTGTTCGCCGCGCTGCTTGGGGATCAGCGCGGATTCCGTACCGGTGCCGGTGCCTGTGATGGTTTCTTCCACGACGGACTCAACTCCCGCCACCACCGAGGGTTACGGGCGCGGGAAGCGCGGGATCAGCGGTATCGGTCCTGCATATGGGGCGCATGGGTGCATGGGCGGGGGCGCGCGTGCGGCTGCGGGGCGGCGGCGGGGTAGCCATATGCCGGGGAAGCTCACGGGAATGCTGGCAATGACGCCATTTTCCGGATTCTCCTCGTTTCTCTGCATATTCGCAGGGCAGTGATCTGTTGTGATCAACTGCCGCCTCAGGGGGTTTTCATGGCAGCCAGGCCGCTCGTCGCCCGCCAGCCCAATGAACGGCTGCAGGCGCTCATCCAGGAAGCCGGATGCTCCAACGCCGGGCTCGCCCGGCGGGTGAACATGGTCGGCGCGGAGCGGGGCCTCGACCTCCGCTACGACAAGACGTCGGTGGCGAGGTGGCTGCGCGGACAGCAGCCCAGGGGCCGGGCGCCGGGCATCATCGCCGAAGCGCTGGGCCGCAAGCTGGGCCGTACGGTCACGATCGACGAGATCGGCATGGCCAACGGCAAGAACCTCGCGACGGGGGTGGGCCTCCAGTTCTCGCCCACCGTGCTCGGCGCGATCGAGCAGGTCTGCGAGCTGTGGCGCAGCGACGTGGGGCGCCGCGACTTCCTGTCCGGCTCCACCGTGGCCGCCTCGGCGCTGGTCGAGCCGAGCCGGGACTGGCTGATCACCGGCGCCGACACCCAGGTCGCGCGCAGTGCGGGGCAGCGGGTCGGCGCGGCCGACGTCGAGGCCGTACGCGCCATGACCGACGCCCTCGTGCAGCTGGACCACCGGTTCGGGGCGGGGCATGTGCGGCCGGTCGTCGTCCACTACCTCAACAGTGTGGTGTCCGGGCTGCTCGCCGGGTCCTACCGGGAGTCCGTGGGGCGGCAGTTGTTCGCGGCGGTGGCCCGGCTCACCGAACTCGCCGGGTACATGGCCGTCGACACCGGCCAGCCCGGCCTCGCCCAGCGCTACTACATCCAGGCGCTGCGGCTCGCCCAGGCCGCCGACGACCGGGGATACGGGGGATATGTCCTGGCCGCGTCCATGAGCCACCTCGCCGCCCAGCTCGGCAACCCGCGCGAGATCGCCCAGCTGGCGCGGGCCGCGCAGGAAGGAGCGCGCGGCCGGGTCACCCCGCGCGCCGAGGCGATGTTCTACGCCGCCGAGGCGCGCGGGCACGCGCTGCTCGGCGACGCGCGGACCTGCCAGACGGTGGCGGGCCGGGCGCTCACCGCGATGGACGCGGCGGCGGACGGCTCCGGCGACGACCCGGCGTGGATCGCGCACTTCGACCACGCCTACCTCGCGGACGAACTCGCCCACTGCCACCGGGACTTGGGCCAGCCGGAGGCCGCCGCGCGGCGGGCCGAGGAGTCCCTGGCCGGGCACCCCGAGACGCGGGCCAGGCGGCGCGCCATCGGCCTCGTCCTGCTCGCCACCGCGCAGGTCCAGCAGCGCGAGGTGGAGGAGGCGTGCGCGACGGGCACCCGGGCGGTGGAGCTCCTGTCCACCGTGCGCTCCAACCGGGGCGTGGACTATCTGGAAGACCTCCAGGAGCGACTGGAGCCGTACGGGAACGAGCCCGCGGTGCGGGAGTTCGGCGAGCGCATGGAGGCCCAGGCGGCCTGAGCACCCACGACCGAACTCCGCCCGGGCCTGCTCAGGACCTGCGGCCGAACCCCGCCCGGGTCCGCGGTGAGGGAGGGCTTGGCAAGGGCGTGGGGGGACCCGGTAGCGTGAACCGACGATTGAGAAGGTCCACGAGGTCCACGTACAGGAGTTCCGGTGACGCAGAGCCGACAGGGTGACGAGCCGCAGCATCCGGCTGTGCGGCACGCGCACGAGGGTGTCGTGCTGCCCGCCGACGGCAGTGGCCCGCGCGCCGGGGAGCCGCTGCCCGCGCCTCCTGGAGCCCAGCCCTGGGACCGCCCGTGGGGCCCCCAGGGCCAGGCCTCCCAGCCGCCCCCCGCCGCGCAGCCGCAGGGACCGCAGACCTTCGGGCAGCCCCTGCCGCCCGAGAACGGCGGCCGGGACGCGGAGGCGACCCAGTTCATAGCCCCGGTCCCGGGCGGTCAGGGCGGTGGAGCCACGCAGTACCTGGCCCCGGTGCCCGGCGGTCAGGGCAGCGAGGCCACGCAGTATCTCGCGCCGGTGCCGGCCGGTCAGGGCGGTGAGGCCACCCAGTACATAGCCCCTGTCCCGGCGGGCTCGGGCAGCGAGGCCACCCAGTACCTCGCCCCCGTGCCGGCCGGTGGCGGTGATGCCGAGGCGACCCAGTTCATCGCTCCGGTGGCCGGCGGGCCCGGCGCGCTGCCGCCGGAGAACTCCGGTGCGGCGAACCGGTTCCTCGGCGCCCCGGCCCCCGGCCCCGTCGGCGCCGACCCGACCCAGGTCCTGCCGCCGGTGCCCCCGGCCCCGCAGGACGCCCCGTACGGGATACGCCCGGGCGCGCCGGGTGACCGGCAGCCCCCCGCCGAGTTCGACAGCCTCTTCCGGGCCGACGGTCCGCAGCAACCGGGCGGCGAGACCCAGCAGTTGCCCCGCTTCCAGCCCTCCGTACCGCTGAACCGGCCGCAGCAGCAGGCGCCCTACCAGCCGCCGCAGGCCCCGGCGCAGCAGTTCAAGCCGCAGCCGCAGTTCGCGGCGGCACCCCCGTTCCCGGAGCCCGCCGGGCCGCAGTCCGGGTACGAGCCCGAGGCGCCCCGGCGCAAGTCGCCGGTGGGTCTGATCGCCGCCGTCGTCGTCGGCTGCGCGGTGATCGGGCTCGGCGCGGGCGCGCTGCTGAGCGGCGGCGACAGCGGCTCCGCCAAGAAGGGCGACCAGCAGCCCGCGGGCGTCAGTTCGCCCGCCACCGGCGACGGCGGCGGCGCCAAGGACGGGGCCGCGGACCCCGCCAAGGGCCAGGCCGAGGCGCTCGACAAGGTGCTCGCCGACAGCGGCAGCAGCCGGGACGCAGTGATCGGCGCGGTCGCCGAGATCCGCGCGTGCGGCAAGCTCGACCAGGCGGCCGCCGCGCTGCGCGGCGCCGCAAAGCAGCGCGCCGACCTGGTGACCCGGCTCGGCCAGCTCTCCCTCGACAAGCTGCCGGACCACGACAAGCTGTCCGGCGACCTCACCAAGGCCTGGCAGGCCTCGGCCGCCGCCGACAACCACTACGCGGCGTGGGCCGACGCGGTGGCCGCCGACAAGGGCAAGAACTGCAAGGACGGCCACGCCAAGCGCGACAAGGACGCGGGCCAGGGCGACAAGGCGAGCGGGGACGCCACCAAGGCCAAGCAGGAGGCCTCGGGCATCTGGAACGGCATCGCCACGAAGTACAGCCTCACCAAGCGCGGCGCCACCCAGCTCTGAGGGCCCCGTGTCCGAGAGTCCCGTGCGACCGTTGGCGTCCAGCTGTTGGCGTCTAACCGTTGGCGGCCGCGTCCTCCAGCGTCGAGCTCACATCAGTGAAGCCCTTCCTCAGGGAGACGAGCCGGCCGTCGCGTACGACCTGGAACGTCACCTGGCGGTTGATGATGCGCGGGAAGTCCGGGGCGGCCAGCATGTCCTCGAAGCGCCAGCGCAGGGCCGGGGTGAGGCCGCCGGTGTCCACGCTGACGCCCGTGTTGAGCGCGCGGACGAGATCGGGGGCGTGGACGCTGTCCTGGCCGAGGGACTCGACGACCTTCTTCAGGACCGTGTACGCGATCCAGGTGGTCTGCACCCCGGCGTCCGCCGCGTCGATCGAGTCGTCCCCGAAGGCCTGTTCGCTGATGACCTTCTTCATCGGATCCCAGCGCGGATCGTCGGCCTCCGGGTACCAGCCGGTGACGTAGGCGCCCTCGAACGGCCCGTCCTTGCCGCCGGTGCGGTCGATCAGCGGCTGGCCGACCGAGCCGATGACGGAGGCCACCCGCACCTTCTGGTCGTCGCTCTCCACCCGCCGGAAGGAGTCGAAGAACGTTTCCGTGCGGTCGCCGAGCACGGCCGTCACACAGCCCTTCTGCGCCTTCTCCGCGGCCGCCTTCCGGCCGAGCCGGGCCGCCAGCGCCGGATCCGCCCCGGCCTGGCCGAGCGCGCGCTCGGCCTGCGGGGTGTAGTCGCTGGCGTCGTCGGCCGTACGGATGTCGGTGGCGGGCTTGCGGTGGTCGGCGACGAGCCCGGCGTTGAGCAGGCCCGGCAGGATGTCGCCGGAGATGGTGTCGGGGCGCACCAGCGAGACCAGTTCGCAGTCGGGTGCCAGCTGCCGGCCGCTGCCCGCGATCAGCGCCGCCTGGCCGCCGTTGACGGGATAGGAGAGCCCGCTGGTGAACTCCTGGTCGGAGATGCCGTAGCCGCCGATGTAGGGGATGCCGGCCGCTTCCAGCGGGGCCATGAAGGCGCTGCCGTACTGGCTGTACGAGCCGACGACGGCGACCGCCTTCTCCTTCACCGCGCGGCGTGCGCAGTCCGACGCGCCGGTCGCGGTGTTGTGCTCGTTGCAGGTGAGGACGTTCAACTCGTGTCCGCCGAGGCCGCCGTTGGCGTTGGCCCAGCGGGCGAAGGCCTTCGCCATGGCGGGCATGCCGGGGGTGTTGGTGGCCGAGGTGCCGTCGGGGGCCCAGGTCATGACGGTGATGGGCTCCCTGGAGCCCCCCGCGACTCCAGGAAGCACCCCGCAACCGGTCAGGAGTCCGGCGCCCACCGCCGAACATGTGGCGAACACGGTGGCCGTCGTGCCGAGCGAGCGGTGGAGCCGGGTCGAGCGCCGAAGATCCCGAGGACGCTGCCATCCGTTACCGGTCATGTGCCCACACACTTCCGCCCCGCGGGTAACGGCGAAGTGAGCAAACGTCAACGCAGGGTGACGCACAGGTGAATTGCGGGGCCCGGTCGGGCGGCGGACGGGGGGAACGTACGATCGAAAACGTGCAGCAAGGTTCAGCAGGCTCTTCCCGTCGCGGCCGTCGCTCCTCCACCATGGGCGGCATGCCGTTGAATGACATGCCGTGGTGGCGCTGGCGTACGAACGTACGGTCCGCGCTGCACATGCTCTCCGACCCCGTCTTCCACGAGGAGACCTGGCTGGCCGGGCGCGAGGGGTTCGGGGACGTCACCGACGCCGTGTACCGGCTGGTCGAGGACACCTGGCTGGACAGCTGGTCCGCCGAGAAGTACGTCGGCACGATCTTCCGGGACTCCGGCGAGGCCGCGCTTGTCGACCTCGCGGTGCTGCGGGTGCTGCGCATCATGCACCAGGTCGGCGCCGACGCCCCGGTCTCCGCCTACCTCGCCCACCCCGCCTGGCCCGAGGCCGTACAGGCGGCGCGTGAGGCGCACGTACGGCTCGCGCAGAGCGACGGCGAGGACCCCGACGCGCCGCCGCGCTCCCTCGAAGTGCTGAGGATCCTGACCCGCTCGGCCTGAGGTCCGGATTCTGGGCGCGGGGCTGCGGGGGTGTCCGGTTGTGGCATCCTGCCTGGATGACTGACCAGTACGTCCTCACGCTCTCCTGTCCGGACAAGCAGGGCATCGTGCATGCCGTGTCGAGCTATCTGTACATCACGGGCTGCAACATCGAGGACAGTCAGCAGTTCGGCGACCGCGACACCGGTCTCTTCTTCATGCGGGTCCACTTCTCGGCCGAGGCCCCGGTGACCGTCGCGAAGCTGCGCGCCAGCTTCGCGGCCGTCGGCGACTCCTTCCAGATGGACTGGCAGATCCACCGCCCCGAGGAGCGGATGCGGATCGTCCTCATGGTGTCGAAGTTCGGGCACTGCCTGAACGACCTGCTGTTCCGCTCCAAGATCGGCGCGCTGCCGGTGGAGATCGCCGCGGTCGTCTCCAACCACACCGACTTCGCCGATCTCGTCGCCTCCTACGGCGTGCCCTTCCACCACATTCCGGTGGCGAAGGACACGAAGGCGGCGGCGGAGGCGCGGCTCCTGGAGCTGGTGCGCTCGGAGCGCGTCGAACTGGTCGTCCTCGCCCGCTACATGCAGGTGCTCTCCGACGACCTGTGCAAGCAGCTCAGCGGGCGGATCATCAACATCCACCACTCGTTCCTGCCGAGCTTCAAGGGCGCCAAGCCGTACCACCAGGCGCACGCCCGCGGTGTGAAGCTCATCGGCGCCACCGCGCACTACGTGACGGCCGACCTCGACGAGGGGCCGATCATCGAGCAGGAGGTCGAGCGCGTCGGGCACGACGTCACGCCGGAGCAGCTCGTCGCGATCGGCCGGGACGTCGAGTGCCAGGCGCTGGCGCGGGCGGTCAAGTGGCACGCCGAGCACCGCATCCTGCTGAACGGGCGGCGGACCGTCGTGTTCGCGTAGGTCTTGGGCCGACGGCCGTCGTCCGCGGCGCTGCCCCGGACCCCCGCTCCTCAATCGCCGGAGGGGCTCAGGGAGTTCACATCCGGCTCAAGGACGCCGCCGCGAACAGTACGTCGCTGATCGCCTCCCGGTCGCCGAGCTGGCCCACCGCCGCCTCGTGCGGCGGCACGTGGCCCGCGGCCAGTCTGCAGAACTCGACGCCGTCCAGGGCCACATGGGCCACTTCGTGCTCGGGAGAGGCGACGGCGGCCGGGGAGTCCAGCGCGATGTGCCAGTCGCCGCCGCCCGCCCCCTCGATCTCCAGGCGCAGCGAACGGCCCGGAGAGCCCGCCGCGACCAGGCCCCGCGCGGGCGAGGCGAGCCCGGCCCGGCGGCGGTCGGCCAGGGTGGCGGGCAGGATCCGCGCGGCCAGGTCGATCATGCGGTGCAGATGCGCCCCGGACGGCGGGTCGTACGGATAGTCCACCGCCTCCGCGATGTCACCCGCGTGGATCCAGCACTCGAAGGCCCGGTCCAGCATCGCGTCCTGGAGCGGCAGCGCGAACTCCCCGTAGGGCACGTCCAGTTCGGCCACTTTCCGGCCCGCGAACGACACCGTGCGCAGCAGTGTGTGGGACTGGTCGCGCCAGGGCTCGCGGACCGTGCGGGTCAGCGGGTACGCACCGGCCCGCCACAGCGCCTCGGTGCGCGCGGTGGGTCCGGCCGCCTCCTCCTCGGGGCCGAGCGGCACCGGGTCTTCGAGCCCGAGGGCGGTCGCGACCAGCGCGTCGACGGCCATCAGGTGTCCGATGACCCCGGCGACCGTCGTGCGGCGGCCGACCTGCCGCTCCTGCTCGAACCACTTCAGCCGGACCGGGGCGTGCCACTCGGCGTCCCCGAAGTCATTGAGCAGCGCGTCGAGCCGGGCCGTCTCCGCGTCGTACGGGGCCGCCCACAGCGGCACCGGGATACGGGCCGGGCGCCGGCCCAGGCAGTTCTCCAGGACCCGGGAGCGCAGCAGCGGGTCCAGATCGAGGCTGCGCTCGGCCTGTAGCAGCCCCACCGCGTCCCGCAGCCGCAGCGCCTCCTCCGCACAGGGCGCGCACTCGGTGAGGTGCGCCTCGACGGCGTCGGTCTCCTCGGCCGAGCACGCGGCCAGCGCCCAGGCCCCGAGCAGCGACTTCAGCACGGTGTGCGAGCGCGGGCCGGGGCCGGTGAGTGGGCCTTCGACGGCGGGCCGCTCCGGTGCCTGGCGCTCGACGGCGGGCCGCTCCGGCGCCGGGTCCGCATCCGCCTCCGCACCCGCATCCGGCGCAGAGAAACGGTTACCCTCGCGCGGTCCGGGCACGAACGTGCCGGAGCCGCCCCGGCGGCCGCCGCCCGTCAGGTCGTCGCCCGCCGCCCGGGGTGCCGGTATGCGCGGGGTGTTGTCGTCGTCCGGGGCGGGCTCGCCCTGCTCCAGCGGGCCGCTCACAGCGCCCGTCCGTAACCGGGCGGCGCGGCTCCTTCCGGCGGCCGGATGGTGGCCGTGGACAGCAGTTGCAGGCCGAGCCGCAGGCGGCGGCGCGCCTCGTCCTCGGTGATGCTGAGGTCGGCGGCGGCCTGCCGGTAGTCGCGCCGCTGGAAATAGGCCAGTTCGAGGGCGGCGCGCAGCGGCGCGGGCATCGACGTCACGATGTAGTCGGCGCGGGCCGCCACCGAGGCCCGCCGCACTTTCTGCTCCAGTTCCTCGGCCGAGCCCCCGCCGTTCTCCGCGTACGAGGACGCCTCGGACTGGCGGAGCCGCTGCACGGCCTGGCACTGGGTGAGCTTGGCGACCCAGGAGCGCATCGAGCCCTGCTTGGGGTCGTAGTCGTCCGGGTTCTCCCACACGTAGCCGAAGACCTCGCGGGTGATCTGGTCCGCCGCGTCCTCGTCGTCGAGCACGCGGTGGGCGAGGCTGTGCACCAGCGAGGCGAACCGGTCGTAGAACTCGCCGAGAGCGGCCGCCTCCCCGCGCGCGAGCCGCTGCTGCATCCGGCGGTCCCACCGAGGTGGTGCGTCCTTCGGCATAGGCTCCCCAACCCTGTCGTTCCCCGCTGTGCCCCTGTGCGCCCGTCTCTGTGTATCTACGAATGTAATGCGACGGGCTGACAATGCAGGTTGGTTTGCGCTAAGTACGCCCCCACAAAGCGACGTGGTGGTAAAAGCACGTGTTTCGCGGGAGCGCGTCGGGGCAGCCGCGCAAGGAGGGGGGCCGGGCAGCACAGAGAGGGGCCGGCGGCGTGACGCTGATGGTGAACGAGGTCGTGCGGGGCACGTGGACCGTGCTGCGGGTGCGCGGCGAGCTGGACCTGGTGACCGCGCCGAGGCTCCGCAGGCAGGTGCACGACGTGGTCGCCGAGGGCCGCCACGATCTGGTCCTGGACCTTTCCGGGGTGGTGTTCTGCGACTCCATGGGCGTGGGCGTGCTGATCGCGGCGCGCCGTCTGATGCGTTCCTGCCAGGGGCGGCTGCGGCTGATCCTGCCCGCGCGCGGCGCCTTGGACGGCTCCCATGTGAACAAGGTCCTCGCCGCCCTCGGGGTGCGCCGCCTCTTCGAGGTGTACGGCGATGTCGGCTCCGCCGCCGACGACCTGGCCGAACCGCTCTCCGCGTAACGCGGCCCGCCCCGGCGACGACGCCCCGGGTTCCCGTATCCCCCGCACGCGGCCGCCCCGGGTCGTACGCTCCGGGCATGGACAGCATCGACAGTCCCGAGAGTGCCGGGTACGAGCGCAGGGTCGCGGCCCGGTTCGCCTCCTTCGACCAGGACGGCAGCGGCTGGATCGACCGCGAGGACTTCTCGACGGCGGCGGCCGCGCTGCTCGCCGAGTTCGGCACGACCGCCCGCTGCGACAAGGGCCAGGCGCTGTACGGCGGCGCGGAGGCGCTGTGGCAGGGCCTGGCCGGGATCGCGGACGTGGACGGCGACCAGCGGGTGACGCGGCAGGAGTTCGTGGGCGGCGCGCTGAAACGGCTGCGGGACCGCACGACCGGGTTCACCGAGATCTCCCGGCCGTTCCTGCACGCCGCGTTCGCGGTGGCGGACACGGCCGGCGTCGGCACGGTGGCCGTGTCCGACGCCGAGCGTGCGCTGCGGGCGTTCGGAGTGTCGCCCATGGTCGCGGCGGACGTGGCCGCGGCCCTGGACGGGGACGGCGACGGCCGCGTCACCGAACCGGACGCGGTGGCCGCCTTCGCCGCCTACTTCACGACCCTGCCGTGACGTGACCGCCTACCTCACGACCCTGCCCTGACTGCGCAAAGACTCACCGCGTAAAGACGTCAGTGCCAGTTCCAGTCGATCAGCGTGCGCAGCGTGTCCGAGTGGAAGTCGGGGAAGTCCATCGGGACGACGCCCAGATGGGTCTGCTGGCCGAGGCGGGCGGTCAGATAGCTCTGCACGCCCGGCATGATCGCGTCCGCGTTGAGCTTGGGCCAGCCGCCGCCCGCGTAGCTGGTGAAGTTGATGTACAGCTGGGCGGAGTTCTGGTCGTTGTACGCGTTGTCGAACTGCTGGGTGACCTTGGCGGTCTTCAACGACGGCCAGGCCAGGCCCTGGTAGACGTCCTGGAGCCGGATGTACTGGTTGGACAGGAAGTCGTTGTCGCCGCCGGGCCACTGCAGGACCGGCCAGTCGTTGTCGAACTGCGCGATGAGCACGATCTTCCCGCGCGCCTCGCCGAGCGTGGGCACCCGGTCGGCCAGCCAGAACCGGGACCGCCAGCCCTTCTGGTCGAGGTAGACGTTGAGCACGTTCTTGAAGTTTGCGCCGACGTCGTTGCTGGTGCCGTTCTCCTTCTTGAGCCGCATCAGCAGCACTTCGCCCGGGTGGCTGTCCAGGAAGGCCGCGCTCTGGATGAGTACGTCGCCGAACGTCATGCCCTGGTAGAACGCGCGGTGGTAGATCCCGAACGCGTCGTTCAGATGGCCTTGGAGCCCGTTGGCTCGGATGTCGAAGAAGCGGACGCCCTCCTGCAACTGCTGGGTCAGGCCCCAGTTCTGGGTGTGCGACCACTCGGTGCCGTTGAGCGGGTCGGTGCAGCAGGAGTCGTGGGTGCCGGGGATGGTCATGCGCAGCAGCGAGCGGCTGTCGGGCAGCGCGGCCATCCAGTTGGCCGGGTCCGCGCTCGCGCGGGTCCGCACGGCGGCGTGGGCGGCGTTCGGCAGCAGCGCGGTGGTGGAGAGCGCGGCGGCGCCGAGTATGAGGTGTCTGCGGGTGAGTTCCATAGGTCCATCCTCGTGGGGGAGTGGCGGGGCGCAGAGCTCATGCCCCGCCGAACCGCTCCCGCAACTTGTATTTCAGTACCTTCCGCAGTGTCTCGTTCCTCGGCAGCGCCTCCACCACCTCCAGGCGCTCGGGCAACTTGTGCACCGACAGGCCCTGTTCGCGCAGGTAAGCGGTGATGCCGCCCAGCGTTAACTCCGGTGCGCCCGACGGCTGTTCCACCACCGCGCACACGAGCTCGCCGCGTTCGGGGTCCGGAAGACCGATCACCGCCGCGTCGCCCACCCCCGGGTGGGTGTGCAGCAGGTCCTCGATCTCCTTGGCCGAGATGTTCTCTCCCTTGCGGATGATGATGTCCTTGATCCGGCCGGTGAGGACGAGGTGCCCGGACTCCCTGAGGTGTCCCACGTCGCCGGTGACGAGGAACCCCTCGGCATCGAAGACGGCCGCCGACTGTGCCGGGTCGAGATAGCCCCGGCACACCGCCTCGCCGCGCAACCGCACTTCGCCGTCGACACCGGGCCCCACCGGCTCGCCCGCCTCGTCGGTGACACGGATCTCCATGCCGGGCGGCGGGCGGCCCTCGGTGGTGGCCAGGTTCTCGGCGGTGTCGTCGGGGGCGCCCATGGTGATCATCGGCACCTCCGTCATGCCGTACCCGTGGGTGAGCTGTACGCCCATCTCCCGTACGACCGCGTGGTAGACCTCCGGCGGTTTCGGCGCGCCGCCGCCCGCGAGCAGCCGCAGCGTGGGAATCACCTTCCGGCCGGGCTGTTTGCGCTGCTCGGCGAGGAACATCGAGTAGAACGCGGTCGAGCCGCCGGCCACCGTCACACCGTGCCGCCGGTACTCCGCGAGCGCGCCGGGCAGCGCGAAGTGCTCGAACAGCACGGCGGGGAAGCCGTAGAGCAGCAGCATCACCGTGTAGTCGGGCCCGGCTATGTGGGCGTACGGGAAGGCCATGGAGCCCACGTCGGCGGCCGACAGGTGCAGGGAGTGCGCGAGGCAGGAGCCGCCCGCGATCAGCGAACGGTCGGTGTGCAGCACGCCCTTGGGGTCGGAGGTGGTGCCCGAGGTCCAGTAGATCCACCGTACGGAGGTGCCGTCGCCGGGCGGGGGCGGCAGCAACTCCGCTTCTCCATCCGGCAGTTGGTCGTACGCCTCGAACACCCCCCGTGCGCCGAGCCGCCGCGCCATGGCGGCGTGGTCGAAGCCGCGCCACACCCCCGGCACCGCGAAGAACTCCGCCTCGCAGGCGCGCAGCGCGAAGCCGACCTCGCGGTCGCGGTAGAAGGGGATCACGGGCGACTGCACCGCGCCGAGCCGGGCCAGCGCGAACGACAGCACGGCCGTCTCGATCCGGGTCGGCAGCTGCCAGGCGACCACGCTCCCGGCCCGTACGCCCATGCCGTACAGGCCCGCCGCCACCCGCTCGCAGCGTTCGCGCAGCCCGCCGAAGGTGAGGGTGCGGTCGCCCTGGAGGAGGACCGGGCGGTCCGGAGTGAGCGCGGCGCGGCGCTCGACGAGCTCCCAGAGCGTGCGCGACGCACCCAACGCGTGGGCGGTACCGGTCATGGCGGCTCCCTAACTGACGGCCCGTCAGATGTCGCCAGAGCGTAAGCCCGCACTCCTTGCTGGTCCAGAGGTGCGGAGCTAGCCTGGGAGTCTGACTGGCCATCAGATACGCGGAGGCGACCTCATGAACCCCATGACCGAACCGCTCGACAGCACCACCCGCGCCGGCGCGCCCCGCGACCGGGCCCGCTGATGGACCTGACGTACACCGAGGAGGAAGAGGCCTTCCGGGCCGGACTGCGGGAATGGCTCGCGGTGTCACTGCCCAAACTCCCATCCAGACCTGACCCGTTGGACTGGCCGGCGCGGCGGGCGTACGACACCGCCTGGCAGCGGATGCTGTACGACGCCGGGTATGCGGGGCTGCACTGGCCCGAGGCGGCCGGGGGCCGGGGCGCGACGCCCACACAGCACCTCATCTACCTGGAGGAGACCGAGAAGGCGGGCGCGCCCTACGTCGGCGCCAACTTCGTCGGGCTGCTGCACGCCGGTCCGACCATCGCCGCCGAGGGCACCCCCGGACAGCGGGCCCGCTGGCTGCCGCCGGTGCTGCGCGGCGAGGAGATCTGGTGCCAGGGCTTCAGCGAGCCGGACGCGGGCTCCGACCTGGCGTCGCTGCGCACCAGGGCGGTCCGCGACGGCGACGAGTACGTCGTCACCGGAGCGAAGATCTGGACCTCGCACGCCGAAGTCGCCGACTGGTGCGAGCTGTTGGCGCGCACGGATCCCGACGCCCCGAAGCACCGGGGCATCAGCTGGCTCGCCCTGCCGATGGACGCGCCGGGCGTCACGGTCCGCCCGCTGCGCACCCTCGCCGGAACGGCCGAGTTCGCCGAGGTGTTCCTGGACGAGGTGCGGGTGCCGGTCGCCAACCGGGTCGGCGCGGAGAACGACGGCTGGCGGGTCACCATGGTGACCCTGTCCTTCGAGCGCGGCACCGCCTTCGTGGGAGAGGTGGTCGCCTGCCGCAGGACGCTCGCGGAGCTGGCGGCGGCGGCGAAGGAGACGGGCAGCTGGGACGACATGGCGGTCAGGCGCCAACTCGGGCTCCTCAACGCGGAGTTCGCGGCGCTCTGGCGACTCACCCAGTGGAACGTGAGCGAGTCCGAGCGGACCGGCGGGGTCCCGGGCATCGGCGGGTCCGTCTTCAAGCTGCGCTACTCGCACGCCCGCCAGGAGCTGTACGACACGGCCGCCCGGATCCTCGGCCCCGACTCGCTCGACCTCGACCGCGACTGGACCCAGGACCGGCTCTCGTCCCTCTCGTACACGATCGCCGCCGGCACCTCGCAGATCCAGCGGAACATCGTCGCCGAGCGCATCCTCGGCCTCCCCAAGGGGCGCTGATGGACTTCCGACTCACCGAAGAGCAACGGGCGTTGAAGGCGGGCATGCGCGAGCTGCTGGCGGCCCGCTTCGACCGGGAGGCGCTGCGGGCCGCCGTGGAGCGGCCGCTGCTCGACCGGGCGTTGTGGCGCGCCCTCGGCGACGCGGGGTTCTTCGCGCTGCGGCTGCCCGAGAGCGAGGGCGGGGTCGGGCTCGGCCTTCCCGAGGCGGTGCTCGTGTTCGAGGAGGCGGGGCGGGCGCTGCTGCCGGGCCCGCTGGTGGCGACCCATCTCGCGGCGGGCGCGGTGGCGGGCGCGGCGACCGGCCAGTCGGTGGTGACCCGCGTCGACGGCGGCCTCGTCGCCTGGCTGGCGGAGGCCGACCACGTACAGGGAGACACCACCGGAGCGACGCCCATGCGTTCGCTGGACCCCCTGACCCCGCTGCACCGGACGCGGGCGACGCGTACGCCCGCCCCCGAAGCCGTCCTCCTCACCGCCGCCGAACAACTCGGCAGTGCGGCCCGCAGCACGGAGCTGGCGGTCGAACACGCCAAGCGGCGCGAGCAGTTCGGGCAGCCCGTCGGCGCTTTCCAGGCCGTGAAACACCTCTGCGCGGAGATGCTCGTACGGACCGAGGTGGCGCGGGCGGCGGTGTACGCGGCGGCCGTGACCGAGGACCCGTACGAGATCGCCGGTGCCAAGCTGCTCGCCGACGAGGCGGCCGTGCGGGGCGCGCGCGACTGCCTCCAGGTGCACGGCGGAATGGGGTTCACCTGGGAGGCCGATGTGCATCTGCACCTCAAGCGGGCCTGGGTGCGGGCCGAGCAGTGGCAGTCGGCGGCGCAGGCGGCCGAGGCGCTGGCTTCAGCACTGTAAGCAGTCACGATGCGTGGACAATCGGCGGCCCGGCGCACTCGTCACACGCCGGAGTCGGGGGCCGTCTCCGGTACTCTCCGTGGGATGCGAGTGGTGGTGTGGCGCGGCTCTCCCGGTGTTGCCAGTGCGGCGGCTCCGGGGGCGGGAACGCGCGCTGCTCGCCCCGTACGGAGGCGTCGTACGCGCTCCCGTTCGACTCCCCGCAATGTGCGTCGCACAGTATGCACTACGCATACTCCTTCGCGCTGGAATATGCCCGAAGCGCTTGTTGCGGTGACTGTACGTCAACCATGCTGTCTCTCATGGGAATCACGTTCCGTGACCCCGATTGTGGTCCCTGTGAGGCGCGAGGCGATGTGTCCGCCGGTTCGGATGGTGTGAACGGTGCAGGTGCTTCAGGTTCAGTTGGAGGTCGGTCCCGATCCCGCCGAGGTGGGCCGGGCCCGAAGGTGGGCCCGCTCACGGCTGGCGGGCTCCGGCATAGGGCTGGACGAGCCGCTCGCCGAGACGTTGATCCTGCTGATCTCGGAGCTCGTCACCAACGCCGTGGTGCACACGGGCTGTCCGGCCGTGCTGCGGATGCTGCTCGGCGCGGACGACGAGGGCGGCACCGTACGCGTCGAGGTGGCGGACACCAGTTGCTGTCCGCCCAAGCCCCGCCACGCGGAGGGCGACGACACCAACGGCCGCGGCCTCGAACTGGTCGACGGCCTCGCCGACCGCTGGGGCTGGCAGGCCGAGGGCGCGGGCAAGTCCATCTGGTGCGAGGTGGACCGTGACGCGCCCGGGCCGACGCCCGTCCCGGAGCATTCGAGGCACTCGGGGCACAAGGAGCGTACGGGGCGCACGAATGGGGCGTACGAGAACGGGGCGTACGAACCCCAACGCGCCGTCACAAATACGGCATAAGCGGCGATGCCCTCAGTAGGTGTTGACGCGCCGTGTCGCCCTGATCACCCTGGAATGAGCGATTCGTTGCGAGGGGACGCCGAGGCCCTGCACGGCCTTGGCGAGTGCGGGTCGTGGCACGGCGTCAGCTCCACCGGGCGAGGCTCCTCTCAGGGCACCCGAGGAGCCGCCGACACGCCGATGCCGGGGTGGCGGCGAGCATGCGGCGCCGCCACCCGTGGAACGTGAGCAGTAGGCCCCTTACAGCACGGCCACCGGCGCAACGGGGCTTCCGGTCGCTCCCACAAAGGGTTCCGGCATCGCGCTCAACAGGAACTCGTACCGCGCAGCCTCCGCACAGGCGACGGACAACGCCTCCAGATTCCAGTTCTGCCCCTGAAGCATCCCCATCTCCACGAGATCCAGCGCATGCACCGGCAGCCACAGATCCTCGATCTCCGGCGGGAAGATCTCGAACGTGAGGGTGTCGTTGGCGACGGCGGCCACGTCCCGCGCGTGGAACCACTCGGGCGTACGGACGGAGAGCCCCGGCGAGGGGTACCCGTAGCCGTGCTTGTCCCCGGCGAGATATACCCGCATCTGCCCGGTCCGTACGAGCGCGATGTCCCCGGCCCGCACGGTGAGCCCCGCCAACTCCTCGGCCGCGTCGAGGTCTTCGGGCGTGACCGCGTGCCCCCCGTCGAGCCGGTCGACCCCCCGGGCGCGGGCCACGTCGAGCAGCACCCCGCGCGAGACGATGTGCCCGGGCTTGTCGATGCCGCCGAACTCGGCGCCGCCGTGCGGGGTGATGGTGGCGGCGGGCCGGCCGTTGTAGAGCTTGCCCGAGTGCGAGACGTGGGTCAGGGCGTCCCAGTGGGTGGCGGCCTGGAGCCCGAAGGTCACCGCGTCGTCGCTGCACGCGACCGTGCCCGGCCCGAAGATCTCCTGGTTGATCTGGACCATGGTGTGCAGCGGGTTGATCCGCCCGGGAATGACCCCGGTCTGGACGCCGTCCTGCTGGAGCGGCAGCGCGAGCGGGATGCGGCGCCCGGTGCGAATGGTGGCGGCGGCCTCCCGAACCACCTCGTCGCTGATGAGATTGAGCGTCCCGATCTGGTCCTCGGCGCCCCAACGGCCCCAATTGTTAACGCGTTTGGCGATCTCGTGGAACTCGGGTGGCAGTGACATACGAGTCCCTCCCGGGGGCTTGTGGTGGAGTATCTGACGGGTCATAGAATCTAACGGTCCGTCAGAAACCGCGGGAAGGGGCCGGACGTGGGGAACTTCTTGGCAGGCAAGGTCGTCGCAGTGACGGGGGCCGGCCGGGGCATCGGCCGGGCCGTCGCGCTGGCCGCGGCCGCCGAGGGAGCCAGGGTCGTCGTCAACGACTACGGCGTCTCGATCGAGGGCGGCGAGCCCAGCAGCGAGATCGCCGACGCAGTGGTGAAGGAGATCGTCGCGGCGGGCGGCGAGGCGGTGGCGGTCGCCGACGACATCTCGACGATGGCGGGCGGCCAGCGCATCGTGGACACGGCGCTGGCCCGGTACGGGCGGATCGACGGGGTGGTGTGCGTCGCGGGCATCCTGCGCGAGCGCATGCTGTTCAACATGTCGGAGGAGGAGTGGGACCCGGTGGTCGCCACCCACCTGAAGGGCACGTTCACGGTGTTCCGCGCCGCGTCGGCGGTGATGCGCAAGCAGGGCTCAGGAACCCTGATCGGCTTCACCAGCGGCAACCACCAGGGGAGTGTCGCCCAGGCCAACTACAGCGCGGCCAAGGGCGGCATCATCTCGCTGGTACGCAGCGCGGCGCTTGGCCTGCACAAGTACGGGGTCACGGCGAACGCGGTCGCCCCGGTCGCCCGGACCCGCATGTCGGCGAACGTCCCCATGGAGCTGAAGGAGATCGGCTCGCCGGAGGATGTGGCGGCGCTGGTGGTCTACCTCCTGTCCGAGCGGGCCCGCACGGAGGGGATCACCGGCCAGGTGTACACGATCGCGGGCCCCAAGATCGCGGTATGGGCCCAGCCGCGGGAGCTGCGCGCGGGGTACGCGGAGGGGGCGTGGACCCCGGAACGGATCGCGGACTTCCTGCCGGGGACGGTGGGGGTGGATCCGATGCCGATGCTGGCGCGGCTGGAGGAGATGGCGAGAGCCGCCGAGTCGGGCTCCCGCCCGAACGCGTAGTCCTTCCCCACCCCGCCCCTTCCCGAAACCCTCCGGGGGCCAAATCAAGCCCCTCCGGCGTTTGAGGAGCGGGGTCCGGGGCGGAGCCCCGAAGGGGGTGCAGGGGGCGCAGCCCCCGCCGGGGGGTCCGGGGCGGAGTCCCGGGAAACTCACCCTCCCCACCCCCACCCCCGGAGGGTCTCGGGAAGGGGCGGGGTGGGGGCTCGTACTCACAGGAGGCACCGTGGACTTCAGCTTCGGCCCCGAGGATGAGACCTTCCGCCAGGACGCCCGCGCCTGGCTCGCCGAGCACACCCAAGCCCAACCTCCCGACTGGGAACGGGAGTTGGGGCGGGGCGGGTGGATCGGCATCGGCTGGCCGGAGCCCGCGTACGGGAACCGCACAGCCACCCTCCCCCAGCAGATCGTCTGGGCCGAGGAGTATGCCCGCGCCACCGCCCCACCCCGCACGGGCCACATAGGCGAAAACCTCCTCGCTCCCACCCTCCTCACCCACGGCACCGAGACGCAGAAGACCCGCTTCCTCCCGGCGATCGCCCGGGGCGAAGAGCTCTGGTGCCAGGGCTACAGCGAACCCGGCGCGGGCTCCGACCTCGCCGGCATCCGCACCACCGCCCGCCGCGAAGGCGACACGTACCGCATCACGGGCCAGAAGATCTGGACCTCACTCGCCCACGAGGCCGACTGGTGCTTCGTCCTCGCCCGCACCGAAGACGGCTCCCGGCGCCACCACGGCCTGTCGTTCCTCCTCGTGCCCATGGACCAGCCGGGCAGGATCGAGGTCCGCCCGATCCGGCAGCTGACCGGAACGAGCGAGTTCAACGAGGTCTTCTTCGACGGTGCACGGGCCCGCGCCGAGCATGTGGTCGGCGGCGAGGGCAACGGCTGGCAGGTGGCGATGAGCCTGCTCGCCCTGGAGCGCGGAGTGTCCACTCTGGCCCAACAGATCGGATTCGCAGGCGAGTTGGAGCGCGTGGCGGCGCTCGCGCTGTCCAACGGCGCCGCATCCGACCCCGCCATCCGGGGCCGGCTCGTCCGGCAGTGGTCGGAGCTGAAGGTCATGCGGTGGAACGCCCTGCGCACGCTGGGGAGTTCGGCCGACGCGGGCGCGCCGAGCGTGGCCAAGCTGCTGTGGGGCGGCTGGCATCAGCGGCTCGGCGAGCTGGCGATGGCGGTCCGGGGGGCGGCGGCCACCGTCGGCCCGTACGACTGGAACGAGTCCGAGCCCTACCGGCTCGACCCGCTCCAGCACCTGTTCCTCTTCACCAGGGCCGACACGATCTACGGCGGCTCGGACGAGATCCAGCGCACCATCATCGCCGAGCGGGTGCTCGGCCTGCCGAGGGAGGTTCGGGTTCCGTGAGAGGTGTCCTTTTCGACGGGAAGCAGACCCAGGTGGTGGACGACCTGGAGATACGGGACCCGGGGCCGGGCGAGGTCCTGGTGGCGGTCGCCGCCGCCGGGCTCTGCCACTCCGATCTGTCGGTCATCGACGGGACGATCCCCTTCCCGGTGCCGGTGGTCCTCGGCCACGAGGGCGCGGGGGTGGTCGAGGCGGTGGGCGCCGGGGTCGGCCATGTGGCGGCGGGGGACCATGTCGCACTGTCCACCCTCGCCAACTGCGGGGCGTGCGCCCAGTGCGACCGGGGCCGGCCGACGATGTGCCGCAAGGCGATCGGCAGGCCGGGCCGCCCGTTCTCGCGGGGCGGGCAGCAGCTCTACCAGTTCGCCTCCAACTCGGCGTTCGCGGAACGCACCCTGGTCACGGCCGTTCAGGCGGTGAAGATCCCGCAGGACATTCCGCTGACGTCGGCGGCGCTGATCGGCTGCGGGGTGCTGACCGGCGTGGGCGCGGTCCTGAACCGGGCGAAGGTCGACCGCGGCGACTCGGTGGTCGTCATCGGCACCGGAGGCATCGGCCTCAACGTCATCCAGGGCGCCAGGATCGCGGGCGCGTCCGTGATCGTCGCGGTGGACAACAACCCGGCGAAGGAGGCGGCGGCCCGCCGGTTCGGCGCGACGCACTTCCTCGCCTCGACCGACGGCGTCCGCGACATCCTGCCGACCGGCGCAGACCACGCCTTCGAATGCGTGGGCCAGGCGGGACTGGTCCGCGCGGCCGTCGACCTCCTGGACCGGCACGGCCAGGCGGTCCTGCTCGGCATGACCGCCCCCACGGCCGAGGCGTCCTTCCTGCCGGCCGCACTGTTCCTGGACAAGTCCATCCTGGGCTGCCGGTACGGCAGTTCCCGCCCCCAGCGTGACATCCCGCTCTACGCCGACCTGTACCGCAGGGGCACCCTGCTCCTGGACGAGCTCGTCACGAAGACGTACCCGGTGGAGGACTTCACGAAGGCGGCGGACGATCTGCACCACGGGCGGGTGGCCCGGGGGGTGCTCACCTTCTGAGGCCCGCCGGGGTTCCGGACCGGCGAGCGCCCCCTCCGCTTCAGCTGGTCACGCCCGCGCGGAACGTACGGCGGTAGACCGTCGGCGGGACGCCGAGAGCCGCCTGAAAGTGCTGGCGCAGTGAGGTCGCCGTACCGAATCCCGAGTCGCGGGCTATGGAGTCCACCGACAGGCCGGTGGACTCCAGCAACTGGCGGGCGTGCTCCACGCGCTGCTGGCTGAGCCACTGGCCGGGGCTCAGCCCGACCTCCTCGCGGAAGCGGCGGGTGAAGGTGCGGACCGACATCGACTCCTGTTCCGCCATGTCCCGCAGCTGGATCGGCTCGTGCAGCCGGCCGAGCGCCCAGGCCCGCGCCGTCGTCGTGGTCGCCAACTGAGGCTCGGGCACCGGGCGTTGGATGAACTGGGCCTGGCCACCGGACCGGTGCGGGGGGACGACCGTGCGGCGGGCCACGTCGTTGGCGACGGCCGCGCCGTGGTCGCGCCGCACGATGTGCAGGCACAGATCGATCCCGGCCGCGACCCCCGCCGACGTCAGCACGTCGCCGTCGTCGATGAACAGGACGTCCGGGTCCACGTCGACGGCTGGGAACAGCCGCTGGAAGTGGTCGGCGGAGGCCCAGTGCGTGGTGGCCGGGCGCCCGTCCAGACAGCCCGCCGCCGCCAGCACGTAACCCCCCGTGCAGATCGACACCATGCGGGTGCCGGGGCGCACGAAGGCGAGCGCGGCGGCCAATTCGGGGGTGAGCACGCCCTCCTCGAAGACCGGGCCGAGCTCGTAGGAGGCCGCGGGAGAGGCTCCGGTGGCCTGGCACGACGGAGCCCCGCCCTCGGGTGAGCAGGGCCCGAGTCGAGCGGGGCAGGCTACGCGTCGGGTTCGTCGGCGGTGTGGTTCCACTCCACGGTCAGGTAGTCGTCCACGGTCATCTTCGCCGCCTTCTTGAAGTTGTTCGGGTGCATCGTGATCGTGGTGACGAACTTGACCCACGCTCGACGGACAGGGAGCGGAGTGTTCGGCCAGTCCTGAATCAGGCCGGCAACGCCTGACACGGGGTCGATCGGGGGCAGGCCAGTGACACCGGACAGCTTCTCGTCGATTTCGTCGAGCCTGGCCCGGATCGCCTCGGTACCGGCCGTCATCTGCGACAGGGTGATGGACCCCGAGGCGTAGGCCACAGCCAGCCCGTCGAGCCGTTCCCGCAGGGTCTGCGCTTCCTGGTGAAGATGGGCCGAGCCGTCTCCCTGCTCCTGCCGAGCGGCGAGGACCCAGAGCAGGAAGTCGGGGAAGACCAGCCGCGCCAGAACTGCGTTACCGGCTCGCTTGTCGGCCAGCTCTCGGGGTACGCGTACGTGCTTCTGTCCGCAACGGTAGACCGGTGTCCCTCGGTACATGCCGCCCCGCACGGCCTCCCCGCAACGCTCACACGTAGCCAGTCCGGCGAGCAGGGTCTGAGGGGCCGAGCCGGTGCGGGCGCCACCCGTGAACCGCTTGGGGTTCGTCAGCGCCGACACGAGGGCGTAGTGAGTCGCCTCGTCCAGGATCGCGAACCACTGGCCCTCACCCATCACTTCGCCCCGGTAAGTGGCCTGAGCGATGTACCGGGGGGAGATGAGCACCTTCTTCACTCCGCCTACGCCCCACCCCTTCGCCTCGCCCTTCGCCTTGCCGGACGACGAGCGGGGAGCGAGTAGACCGAGGTCGGTCCAGTAACGAGCGACAGCCGCCAGGGTCTCGCCCTGAAGAACCATCTCGGCACCTTTGCGGATCGCTTCCGCCTCGGCCTCGACCACGGTCGCGTAGTCGTCGGCGTATCCGAACGGCCGCAAGCCTGTCTTGTGCGGCGTGCCGTTCTTCGCGGCCTGAAGGTTCGACGCCTTCTGTCGTAGCGCCTTCTGCTCGCCCTCGTATTCCGCCCACGCTGTGATCGTCTTGGCCGTAGCTCGACCGGCCGGAGTCGAGAGGTCAAGGTGTCCGGCGTGGATGGCGTGGACGTTGATCCCGAGTGCGATCACTCGCAGCAGGTCTTCCGTCTTGCGCACGAGCCGGTCAGTGTGCCAACAGAGGATCGCGTCCGGCTTGGACGCCAACAGCCACTCGAACCCTGGTCGCACCTTGCCCGAAGTGGCACTGACGTCGTTGTCCGCGATTACCTCTCGTACGGTCCAGCCACGGGCTGCGGCGTACGCCTGGCACTCGTCCTCCTGCCGCTGAACGCCCAACTCGTCGCCGTGCTGATCGAGGCTGAGTCGTACGTAGATGGTGACACCCATCTGTCCTGTCTCCCCCTTGCTCCTGCTCGCCGACTGAACTGCCCCGAAGATGTACCAAAAATTCAACTGGTCACGCGGCATAATCGTCGCTGCTGTCCGTCCGCCGCCGAGGCCCTGGCGGGGAACCGCTGGCGGTGTGATCCCCTGTTCCTTCGTGGGGAACGACCGTTTCTTCGCGGGGGAGCCGAGGGGGGACGACTTCATGAAGCCGAGCAGGACGCGGGGCGCGGTGCTGGTGGGGGCGCTGCTGTGCACCGCCGTGACGGCCTGCGGGACGGCCCACCCGGCCGACCCGGCGGCCGTCGCCCCGCCGAAGCCGTCCGCCGCGGCGGCCCAGCCCTGCGGGGACGAGACGACGGAGGAGGGGACCCCGGGGCCGCCCACGGACGGGGATGCGGGGAGTCCGGGTCCTCCTACGGACGCGGCCGCGGGGAACCCCGGTCCGCCGACCGATGGGGATGCGGGGGACGCGGGCCCGTCCACGGATGAGAAGGCGGGCACACCCGGCCCGCCCACCGACGCGGACACCGGGAATCCCGGGCCTCCTACAGATGTGGACGCGGGCACACCCGGCCCGCCCACCGACGCGGACACCGGGAATCCCGGGCCTCCTACAGATGTGGACGCGGGCACACCCGGCCCGCCCACCGACGCCGACCCCGGCACCCCCGGCCCGCCCACCGACGGCACGGCCAAGCCCTGTCTCCCCGCCGGCTGGTTCGACATGACGCGGGAGTTCACCGGCTACTACGCCCAGCACCTCACCAAGGCCGACGACGGGATGTGGCCGTCGGTGGCCGCGGTACGGATCCGCAAGCAGGGCGGGACCGAGGAAGCGGTGGTGACGGTCACCTTCGTTCCGCTGGGCGGAAGCGACGCGGACGGCCGCAGGGTGGCCGAGGTCTTCGCCGACTGGCGGCACGAGGCGTACGACGACAAGGGCACGCTGCGCGTGGAGACCCGCAGCGGGGGCCTCGTCACGGAGGAGTCCTGGTGAGCGGGGTCGGGAGGGCGGCCGGGGCTCAGCCGCCGAACCGCCCGAACCGGCCGAACTGACCCCGGTGGAACAGCAGGGGCTCGCCCTCGTCCGCGCAGCCGAGCGCCTCGACCCGGCCGACCACGATGAGGTGGTCCCCGCCGGTGTGTACGTTCTGGATCCGGCAGTCGATCCACGCAGGTACGCCGGCCAGCCGGGGCGAGCCCGTCGCGGGCGCCGGATCGTGGTCGACCCCGGCGAACTTGTCGGCCCCGCTGACCGCGAACCCCCGGCACAGCGCGCCCTGTTCGGCCCCCAGGACGTTGACGCAGAACACCCCGGCACGTGCGATGCGCGGCCAGGTCGTCGACGTACGCGCCACCATGAAGGCGACCAGCGGCGGGTCCAGCGAGAGCGACGCGAAGGACTGGCAGGCGAACCCGGCGGGCCCGGCCGCGTCCCGCGCGGTGATGACGGTGACCCCGCTGGCGAACTGGCCGAGCACCCGCCGGAATTCGGCCGGATCGACCGGCGCCCGCTCGTCGTCCCGTACGGCCCGAAGGTCCGGCCGGGGCAGGAACTCGACGGGCTCGGCGGCCGTGGCGGCGCCGACGGACCTGAGGTATCGGACGACGGTGGCCGCCATCCCTGCGTGTCCCATCACATCAGCCATTGAAACTGACGACTCGTCAGATGGGAAGCCTCAGGCCCTTACAGGAAGCCCTGAGCCGGTCCCAGTCAGCCCCCAGCCTTACAAACCCCGGTATTTCGGGGTGCGGCGTTCCACGAAGCTGGCCACGCCCTCGTTCGCGTCCTGGGTGGTCATGTTGATCTCCTGGGCCCAGGCCTCGGCGGCGAAGGCGGCTGTGCGGTCGGTGTCCAGAGAGGCGTTCACCAGGTGCTTGGTCAGGGCGAGGGCGCGGGTCGGGCCGGCGGCGAGGCGTTCCGCCAACTGCCGTGTGGTGGCGGCGAGTTCGGCGTCGGCGACGACGCGGTTGACCAGGCCCATGCGCTCGGCGTCGGCCGCCCGCAGGGCGTCCCCGAAGAACATCAGCTCCTTCGCCCGCTGCGGCCCGACGAGGCGGGGCAGCAGGTAGGCGCCGCCCCCGTCCGGCACCAGTCCTCTGCGGACGAACACCTCGATGAACTTGGCCGATTCCGCGGCCAGGACCAGATCGCAGGCGAGCGCGAGATGGGCGCCGAGGCCGGCGGCAGTGCCGTTCACCGCCGCGATCACCGGCTTCTCGCAGTCCAGTACGGACGCGATGAGCCGCTGGGCGCCCTGACGGATGGTGCGGGCGACATCGCCCGCGACCCGCTCGCCGCCGGTCGCGGGCGTCGTCGTGGTCGCGGTCGCGGTCGCGGGAGCCCCGCGCAGATCGGCTCCGGCGCAGAACCCCTTGCCGGTGGCGGTGATCACGACGGCCCGTACGGCCGGGTCGGCGGAGGCCGCGCCGAGCAGCGAAATGACCCGTTCCCGCTGGTCCCAGGTGACGGCGTTCATGGCCTCGGGGCGGTTGAGCGTGATCCACGAGACGCCGTTGTCAGTGGCGTGCAGTACCAATGAATCGAGGGAATCCAATGACTCTGTCGAGTCCGGCGAGTCCATGAGCGGCTCCGGCGTGGAAGGGGTGGAGGGGTGGCGGGGGTACGGCACAACGGCTCAGCGGCAGACGGCCAGCGCGTCCAGCGCGACCGCGCCCTGCCCGCGGGGCAGCACCATCAGGGGGTTGATGTCCAGCTCGGACAGTTCGTCGCCCAGTTCGAGCGCCATCCGCTGGACGCGCAGGACGACCTCGACCAGCGCGTCCACGTCCACCGGCGGCCCTCCGCGTACGCCTTCGAGGAGCGCCCGTCCCCGGAGCTCGCCGAGCATGTCCCGCGCCTGCTCCTCGCCGAACGGCGGGACGCGGACGGCCGAGTCGCCGAGCACCTCGACCAGTACGCCGCCGAGCCCGACGGTCACGGTGGGGCCGAACAGCGCGTCGTGCGTGACGCCGACGACCATCTCGACGCCGCGCTCGACCATCTGGCAGACCAGGATGCCGTCGAGGTCGACACCTTCGTAGTGGGCCAGGTCGGTGAGCTCGCGATAGGCGTCCCGCACCTGACTGGCCGAGGTCAACCCGACCTTGACCAGGCCGAGTTCGGTCTTGTGGGCGAGGCGCGCGCCGGAGGCCTTCATGACGACGGGGTAGCCGACGAGCCCCGCCGCCCGCACCGCCGCCGCCGCGCTCGTGACCAGCTGCTCCCGCGGCACCCGGATCCCGTACGCCCGCAGCAGTTGCTTCGCCGCGTGCTCGCTGAGCTGCTGGCCCGGGCGCATCAGCGCCTGCGCCTTGCGGAACGAGGGGGAGGGCACGCGCGGCGCCTCGTCGAAGGGGGAGCGGTAGCCGGTGGTGAAGCGGTGGTGCGAGAGGTACGCCCGTACGGCGCCGATGCAGTTGGCGAACGTACGGAAGGTGGCGACCCGGTCCGAGCCGAGCAGCGTCTCGCGGTAGGCGGCCTCGGTGCCGACCGGCGAGCCCCACACCACGCACACCAGCTTGTCCGTCTGTTCCGCCGCGTCCACCAGATCCTGCGCCAGCTTGTCGCTCATGGGCGGGAAGGGCCCGGTGATCGGGCAGATCAGGACGCCCACGGAGGGGTCGTCCAGGATCGCGTCGATGATCTTCCGGCCGCGCCAGTCGCCGACCGGATGCCCGCCGTTGTCGACGGGGTTGGCGACGTTCAGGTACGCCGGTATCCATTCGTGGAGCTGGGCCTGCTTGGCGGCGGAGAGGGTCGGCAGCGTCAGTCCGGCGGCGGTGGCCAGATCGGAGAAGTGGGCGCCGGTGCCGCCCGAGATCGAATACACGACAACGCCATCGGCGACCGGCTTGTGGGCGCGCGCCAACAGGGCGGCGGTGTCCTGGAGTTCATCGAGCCCGTCGACGCGGATCACGCCGTACTGGCGCATGGCGGCGTCCACCACGTCGTCGGCACCGGTCAGCTTGCCGGTGTGTGACGCGGCCATCCGCGCCCCCGCCTCGGTACGTCCCACCTTGACCGCCACCACAGGAACCCCGGCCCTGGCCGCCCGGTCGGCGGCGAGCAGGAAGGAGCGCCCGTCCTTGAGCCCTTCGACATAGCAGGCGATGGCCCCCACCTCGGGCCGCTCGGCGAAGTAGGAGATGAAATCGGCGGTTTCGAGGTCGGCCTCGTTGCCGGTGGGCGCCCAGTGGGAGAGCCGTATGCCGAGCTCCTGCAGGGTGAACACGGGCCGGCCCTGGTGCCCGGACTGCGTGATGAGCGCGATGGCCGGCCCGTCCAGGTCGTCCCGGAACCTTTCGAACGCGTTGAGGTTGGTGTTGGGCCCGAGCAGCCGCATCCCGGAGCGCCGCACGGCGGCCGCGAGCCGGGCCTGCGCGACGGTGCCCGCCTCGCCGGTCTCGGCGAATCCGGACGCGAAGGCGACGGCGAACTTCACCTTGGCCTCGGCGAGTTCCTCGACGACCGGGAGTGGATCGCCGACCAGAAGCACGGCCAGATCGACCTGTTCCGGCAGCTCGGCGACGGAAGGAGCGCAGGGCAGACCGAAGACCGACTCCCGGGTGGGGTGCACGGGGTGGAGCCGGGCACCGACCCGTTCCGCCCAGGCGATCAGCTGGCGGGTGATGCCGGTGTTGGGGCGCCCTTCGGCGTCGGATGCCCCGATGACGGCAACGGAATCGGGCCGGAAGAACTTGTCCAGGTCCGGTACGTCGGCGTACAGCGGGCGCCCGCTGACGTCGAGGTCGCCCGCGCCCGCCGCTCTGCCGTGAACGGCGCCGGGCCCGGGCTGCTCGCCGCAGGCGACCACCCGCGCGCGGAAGTCGGTCGTGAGGGTGCCGTGAGTCGATCCAAGCATCGTTCCGCCCGCTCCTGGTCGATGGCCAACATGGCTGAGCCGTGCACGTGGTAGCTGACGCTTAGTCAGATTACAGACCTGACGGTCAGTCAGGAACCGCCGTGCGAGCAAAGCCTGGCCCCTGCGGGGCTGAGGGGGTGCGCGTCTGCCATGCCCGGGGGGCTTGGTCCGCTAAACGCCAAGGAGACGGAGGGGGTTGGTTTTTGGCCCCCCCAGGGGCCCGCCTCACCCAGCCAGCGCCCTCGCTACCTTCCGCGCCTCGATCCCCAGTTCCCGCAGCGTCCCGCTGAGCGGCGTGCTGAACCCCGTGAAGTACAGCCCGGCAACCCCCACCGCCCGCACTCCTCGTACGACCGGCCGCCCCTGCCCGTCCAGTACCCCGAGATGTCCGACAAGACCCTCCAGCCCCCGCCCGTACCCCGTCGCCGCGATGACCGCTTCCGGCGAGATCCGCGTCCCGTCCGCGAGGACGACCTTGCCCCCCTCGAAGGAGTCGACCGCCCCGACCGGCTCGACCCGCCCGCTCTTCACCGCGTCGATCAGCCCCACGTCCTGCACGGGAATGGCTCCTTGCCGCGCCCGTGTGTACAGCCCGCTGGTCGGCCGGGGCAGCCCGTACGCGGAGAGGTCGGGCACCGACAGCCGCTCGGTCAGCGCCGCCGCACGGTCCACGAGCCGGACCGGCAGCCGCCGCACCAGGATGCCGGTGGCCTGCGAGGGCCACCCCGCCGTGGAGCGGCGCAGGATGTGCGGCGCGCTCCGCACCGCGAGCCGCACCCGCGCGGCCCCGCCCTCGACGAGGTCCACCGCGATCTCGGCACCGGTGTTGCCGACCCCGACGACCAGGACGTCCCGCCCGGCGTACGGAGCCGGATCGCGGTAGCCGCTCGCGTGGACGAGCTCGCCGGTGTACTCCTCGACACTGGCCCACTCGGGAACGTACGGCGTGTGGTTGTACCCGGTGGCCACCACCACGGCCCGTGCGGAGAGCCGCCGCCCGCCACTCGCATGCAGCACCCAGCCCTGCCCCTCGGGATCGCGCTCGATACGGCCGACCTCGACCCCGGTGACGATCTCCAGCTCGTGGACGGCGGCGTACCTCTCCAGATACCGCACGACGTCGTCGCGGGACACCCAGCGCCCGAACCGGCGCGGCATCTTCAGCCCGGGCAGCGCGGAGAGGCGGCGCGTGGTGTGCAGATGCAGCCGGTCGTAGTGCCGCCGCCAGGACGCGCCGACGGCGTCGGACCGCTCCAGTACGACGGCCCGTACGCCCCGCGCCCGCAGCGCGGCGGCAACGGCGAGGCCGCCGGGCCCGGCGCCGATCACATAGACGGGGCTGGTGGGGGTGGTGGTGTCGGCCATGACTGCTGAGCGTAACGGCGCGAACACTTGATGGGTCTCGGTCAAGACCGGAATCGATTGCGATCTGATCACGCGTACGCACCCCTTGCGCGCGGGCGGGGCATCCGTTGAACTGACGTACCGTCAGAAATCCGGAACCAGGATCAGGAAATCCGGAACCAGGATCAGGAAATCCGGAACCAGGACCAGGAAAGGGGCTTCTCATGACCGCGGCCACCCCCGAAGCGGATGCCTTCACCCGTACGTACTGGGAAGCGGCCGCCGAGGGCCGCCTCCTGATCCGGCACTGCGACGCCTGCGACCGCCCGCACCACTACCCGCGCGAGTTCTGCCCGCACTGCTGGAGCGAGGCCGTGCGATGGCGCGAGGCGAGCGGCCGCGCCACGCTCTACACCTGGTCGGTCGTCCACCGCAACGACCTCCCGCCGTTCGGCGAGCGCGTGCCGTACGTCGCCGCCGTGGTCGACCTGGCCGAGGGCCCGCGCATGATGACCGAGGTGGTGGGGTGCGAAGGGGCGGACCTGCGAGTGGGAATGGATCTGCACGTGGCGTTCCGCCCGGAACCGGGAGGCGAGGGCCACGCGATCCCGATATTCACTCCTGCTCCCGGTCGCCCGGGCGGTTGAATGGCGGCATGGATCTCCAGCTCATACCGGCCGACCTGCGGGGCCACGGCCTGCGGCTGCGCACCTGGCGCGACGACGACGTCCACACCCTCCTGCGCGCGGTGACCGACCCCGAATACCAGCGCTGGAACACCCACGCGTTCCCAGTCGAGGACGAGGCGGCCGCGGCGGAGTTGCTGAGGCTGCGGGCGCTGGGGTGGGCGCGGGGGGAGTTCGCCACGTACTGCGTCACGGACGAGAGCGGCGGCGCGGTCCTCGGCCAAGTGAGCCTCAACTCCCTTCAATGGCCCATGCGTTGCGCCCGGGTCGGCTACTGGACGCTTCCCGAGGCCCGGGGTCGCGGCGTGGCAGGCCACGCACTGTCCCTGATCACCGACTGGGCCTTCAAGGAGGTCGGCCTGCACCGCATCGAGCTGGGCCACGCGGTGGGCCACGAGGTGTCCTGCCGCGTGGCAGAGCGGGGCGGCTACGCGGCGGAGGGCACGCTGCGGGGCGCGATGTGGGAGGCGGGCCGAAGAGACACCTTCCGCGACCAACACCTCCACGCACGACTCTCCACGGACTAGCCCTCCTCGCCGCACGCTATCGAGTCCGGGCGCTCGTCGCCCGGTCGCAGGTCGTCATGGGGCCTGATCCTGCCGTGCCCGGGAGCGCTTGCACCAGCCGGTGCGCCCCCGCCTAAGGCCAAAGAAGCTCGCGCTCCCAACCGTCAGCCCCCACCCTCCGGTACCGGAGCCGCACATGCCGCCGCCTCGCCTCGCCCTGGAAGAACTCCACCGACTCCGGGGCGAGCACATACCGGGTCCAGGACGGTATAGCCGTCGCCGGATCCGCCGCGGCCCGCGCCCACGCCGCCTCCGACGCTTGCTCCAACTCCCCGTATTCCGGCAGTACTTCACTCATCCGTCCCACCAGCGCCGCCGCGAGCGCCCCCGTGGACCGCGCGTGCAGATCCGCCTGCGAGGCCGCCTCCCCGGCCGGGGTGACCCTCCCGCGCACTCGGACCTGGCGGCCCACCGCGGGCCAGTAGAAGCCCAGCGCGGCTACAGGGTGGGCGGCAAGCTGGCGTCCCTTCGCGCTGGTGGAGTGTGAGGCGAAGTGCCAGCCGTGGGCATCGGCGTCGTGCAGCATCAGGGTGCGTACGTCGGGCCGTCCATCGGCGTCCACCGTCGCCAGCGACATCGTGTGCGGCTCGGCCTGACCCGCCCCGGCCGCATGCATCAGCCACTCCTGGAACAGGGGGAGGGGTGAGGACGGTGCCGCATCGGGGTCGAAGTGCGGAAGCGATACGTCCCAGACCCGCAGCGTGTGCAGAAACTCGCTGAATTCCATGGCCCCATACTCACCCCCGCCCGGGGCCGGAAGCGCGCGCCCCCGCCCCCTCAACCCCTCCCCAGCACCACCGTCCCCGAAGAGCAGAACCAGCCTCCCGTGCCCGACGCCACCGCCAGTTCCGGGAGGCTGCCGTCCCGCCTCCGCACCTGCCCCGCACCCGCCTCGCCCCGCAGCTGCCGTACCGCCTCCACCAGGAGGAACAGGCCCCGCATGCCCGGATGGCAGGCGGACAGGCCGCCGCCGTCCGTGTTGACCGGGAGTTCGCCGTCCCGCAGCAGCCTGCCCTTCGCCACGAACGCCCCGCCCTCCCCCTTCGCGCAGAACCCCAGGTCCTCCAGCGTCACCAGCGTCATGTACGTGAACGCGTCGTAGATCTCGGCCAGGTCGATGTCCGCCGGGCGCACCCCCGCCCGTTCGAAGGCGAGCCGGCCCGAGACCGCCGCCGGGGACACCGTGAAGTCCTCCCACTCCGACATCGCAGCGTGCGAGACCGACGTCCCCGAACCCAGCACCCACACCGGCGACTTGGCCGTGTCCGGTACGTACTCTTCGGCTGCCAGCAGCACCGCGCAGCCGCCGTCGGAGCGGATGCAGCAGTGGAGTTTGGTGAAGGGGTCCGCGATCATCGGGCCGGACAGGACCTCCTCGATCGTGATGGGGTCGCGGAACATCGCGTCGGGGTTGGTGGCCGCGTTCGCCCGCGCCTGCACCGCGACTTCCGCCAACTGCTCGATCGTGGTGCCGTATTCGTGCATGTGGCGCCGGGCCGCCATCGCGTACTTGGCGATGAGGGTATGGCCGTACGGCACCTCGAACTGGAGCGGGCCCCGGCCGCCGAAGGCGAGGTTCGAGGTGCGCCGCCGCGCTTTGATGTCGGCGCGTGCGGTCGATCCGTACACCAGGAGTACGGCGTTGGCGTGCCCCGCGGCGATCGCGTCGGCGGCGTGCGCGGCCATGACCTCCCAGGTCGCGCCCCCGACGGCGGTGGAGTCGACCCAGGTGGGCCGGAGCCCGAGGTACTCGGCGACCTCGACCGGCGCGAGCGTGCCGAGGCCCGCCGACCCGAAGCCGTCGATGACCTCGCGCGCGAGCCCGGAGTCCGCGAGCGCCCGCCGGGCCGCCTGGGCGTGCAGGGCGTACGGGGTGGCGTCGTCCACGCGTCCGGTGTCCGAGAGCGCCACACCGACGACAGCGACCTTGCGGCGATGGTGAGTTGGGGGTGACGGTGGCATGGATCTGACGGTACATCAGATGTTGCCGGTCGGTCAGGCTCCCGTCGGGCGCCCGAAACCAACTCCCCCTGCGCCCTGGGCATCTGCGTCCCCCGCCCCTAACATGACGCCCCGTCAGATCAGAGGCTCTGCCTCTGGGGGAGGAGCTCGACGATGGACGCCGCCTTCACCGCGGAGCAGGACGAGATCCGCCGCACCCTGCGTGAACTGCTCACCAAGCACTGCGGCCCACAGGACGTGAAGAACGCCGTGCGCACCCCGGCCGGCCACGACACCGCGCTCTGGGACCGGCTCGCCGCCGAGCTCGGGCTGCCCGGCCTCGCGCTGCCCGAGGAGTACGGGGGAGTCGGCTGCACCACCGCCGAACTCGTCCTCGCCTGCGAGGAGACCGGCCGCGCCCTGCTGCCCTCCCCGCTGCTCGCCACCGCCGCCCTCGCCGCCCCCCTCGTCACCGCGCTCGGCACGGACGCGCAGAAGTCCGCCCTGCTCCCGCGCCTCGCCCGGGGCGGGCTGACCGCCACGCTCGCCGTCCCCGGCGCTGGCCTCGCCCTCGCCCTCGGCCTCACCGGCGCGAACGAGGGCGACGGCTGGGCCGGTGGCGGGCGGGCCGGGGGGATGCAGGCCAGGCGCACCCCGGACGGCGGCTGGCGGCTGTACGGCGAGGCCGGCCAGGTGCTCGACGGGCACAGCGCGGGCCTGCTGCTCGTCGCCGCGCACACCGGCGGCTTCGCCCGCAGCCGCACCCTGCTCTTCCTCGTCCCCGGCGACGCGGACGGCGTACGGCGCACCCGGCAGACCACGCTGGACGAGACGAGGGCGCAGGCCCGGATCCAACTCCGGGATGTGGGAGGTGAGTTGCTCGGGAGTGACGATGCGGCCGATATCTGCGAGGCGCTTGCCGCCGTCGGGCGTACCGCCGCCGCCTGTCTTGCCGCCGAGGCCGTCGGGGCCGCGGGGGAGGCGCTGGACCGGACGGTCGGGTACGTCAAGGAGCGGGAGCAGTTCGGCCGGGCCATCGGGTCCTTCCAGGCGGTCAAGCACCGGCTCGCGGACCTGTACGTCCAGGTCCAGGCGGCGCGGTCGGCCGCCTACTACGCGGCCTGGGACCCCGGCGCCGGCCCGCTCGCCCTCGCCCAGGGACTGGAGGCGCTGCGCGCCGCCGCCTCGGAGGCCGTCCAGCTGCACGGTGGCATCGGCTTCACCTGGGAGCACGAGGCGCACCTCTACTTCAAGCGGGCCGCCGCCGACGAACTCCTCTTCGGCCCCGTGCACCGCCTGCGCGGGCACGCCGCCGAACAGGCCGGACTGTTCGGCCCGGCCGCGGCGGAGGCGACGGCGTGACGGCCGGGGCCACCCGGACCGCACCCGGGGTGCGGCTCCTGCAGAAGGTGTCGTCGACCCGTACGTTCGCGAAGATCGCCCCGCACTTCATTCCGGCCATGGACCGCGCCGTACACCGCCTCACCCGGGGCAAGGTCATTCTCAGCGCGCAGCTGCTGCCCGGTGTGGTGCTCACCGCGCGCGGCGCCAAGTCCGGTCTGCCGCGCTCCACTCCGCTCGCCTGCATGCCGGAGGAGGAGACCGGCACCTGGCTGCTGATCGGGTCCAACTTCGGGCGCCCCGGCCACCCCGCGTGGACCGGGAACCTGCTCGCTCACCCGGATGCGGAGATCAGCTGGAAGGGGCGGGACATCGCGGTGCGGGCCCGGCTGCTCGAGGGGGATGAACGGGCCGCGGCCTGGCGGGCCGCCCTCAACTTCTGGCCGCCGTACGCCACTTACCAGGCTCGGATCGAGCGCGAGATCCGGCTCTTCAGGCTGGCCCGGCGCACCACCTGAGGTCTGAGGGCGCCTGGGGGCCCGGATACGGGAACGCCGGCGGCGCCCACCCCGCGTCGGGGATGAAGCGCCGCCGGCGCGACAGGACTGGAAAATCGGCCGGGGTGTGACCCCTGTCTACTTCGTCGGCTTCTTGCCCGTGATGCCGAGGTGGACCAACAGGGCGAGATTCGGCTTGAGTTCGGCCTGCTTCACACCCCAGGTCTGGAAGCCCTTCTGGTGCGAGGCCACCGACGCGAGCATCGCGACGAGCGAGCCCGCCATCGCCGCGGGACTGACGTCCTTGTCGACCTTGCCCTTGGACTGGAGCTCGGAGACCGCGTCCGTAAGGGAGTTGGTGACCGAGTTCAGGATCTTCATGCGGATCTTGTAGAAGCGTTTGTCGCCCTCGGCCGCGCCCAGATCGACGACCCGCAGGATCGCGTCGTTCTTGCGCCAGAAGTCGAGGAAGCCCTCCACGAGCTCCTCGGCCGTCTGCCAGCCCGCTCGCCCGACCCAGGAGCGGCCTTCGACCAGAGAGGTCAACCCGGCGCCCTCCTTGGCCATTTCCTCCGCGATCTCCAGGACGGCGCCCTCGACGTCGGGGAAGTACTGGTAGAAGGTCGCGGGTGAAGTGCCCGCCTTCCGGGCCACGTCGATGACTTTTACGTCCCGGTACGGCGAGGAGCTGAGCATCTCACTGAGGCAGTCGAGCAGCTTCTGCCGGGTCGCCTGGCCGCGTCGGCCGGCCACTCGGCCGTCGACGGTGCGTACTTGTCCTGTCATGCCGTCAGCTTACCGAGGGGTGATCGGAGCGCGATTCGGCCGAGTGCAAATGGGGGCCCGGGGGTGAGATGTGCTGATCGGTGCGGGGATGCGGGCGCCGCGGGTGGCTGTCCGGCGGGGCGGTCGGCGGGTGTGTCGAGCGGGGTGGCGGGTGTGTCGAGCCGGGCGGCGGGTGCGCCGAGGGGCTCGGCGGGTGCGTCGAGCGGGGCGGCCACTCGAATGGTGTTATCAACACCCTGTGGACAACTTTGGTGGACAAGGCAAGCGGGGCTTGGGCCGCCGCCCCTCCGGCCGCCGAAATCTGGCCGTATGTTCGAATTATGCGACCGCATCGGACGTGATGGGTCGTTAATTTGACCCCGGGACGGCCTCACGACGGGGCACCCCAGGAAGGAATCAGGCGCATGGGCGGATATCCGGAAGGCGCGCCGTGCTGGGCCGATGCCTCGCTGTCCGATCTGGCCGCCGGCAAGCGGTTCTACGGGGAGCTCCTCGGGTGGACCTTCGACGAGGACACCGACGAGAGGTACGGCCACTACACCAACGCCTTCAAGGACGGGAAGCGCGTCGCGGCCCTCCAGCCCAAGCGGGACGGCCGGATGCCGACCACCTGGACCGTCTACCTCGCCACCCCCGACGCCCACGCCCTCGCCGCCCGGATCCGCGCGGCTGGCGGCCAGGTGATCACCGACCCCCTGCCGGTTCCTCCGTACGGGACGATGGCGGTCGCCGCCGACCCGGGCGGGGCGGTCTTCGGGCTCTGGCAGGCCGACGCGCACACCGGTTTCGAGCTGACCCGCGAGCCCGGATCGTTCTGCTGGACCGAGGTCTACACCCGCGACAAGGACACGGCCGACGCGTTCTACGAGTCCGTCTTCGGCTACCGGGGCGGCAGTCCGGGCAGCCCCGACGAGGTGGGCGCCGACTTCCGCACCTGGTCGCTGCCCGGCACCGAACCCGGCCCCGGCACCGCCATCGGCGGCCGCAGCCTGATGACGGACGCCTTCCCCGCGGAACTGCCCGACCACTTCCTCGTCTACTTCTCCGTCGAGGACTGCGACGGGACGGCCGCCGCCTGCGCGCGCCTGGGCGGCCGCGTCACGGCACAACCGTTCGACATTCCATACGGGCGGATGGCGGTGCTCAACGACAACCAGGGCGCCACCTTCGCCGTTCTCCAGGGATAGACCCGTTCTTCAGGGATAGTCCCGGCCGGCCACGTGCCCGAGGTGTCCCGGATCGGGGGGAGACATTCCGATCTCGACCCGGGTTGGCCACCGGCCACCTCCGGCAGGGAGAATCGGGGTGCCGCGTGAGACGCTGCACGGGGCCGAATTCATGCAGGGCCCGTACGGGGAGGTAGCAGGCCAGTGGAGCAGCTGACGCAGCACGACCCGAGGCGGATCGGCCCCTTCGAGGTGCTGGGACGGCTCGGTGCCGGCGGTATGGGCCTCGTCTATCTGGCGCGCTCGGCCTCCGGCCGCCGCGTGGCGATCAAGACGGTGCGCACCGAGCTCGCCGAGGACCAGCTCTTCCGGGTCCGCTTCACGCGCGAGGTGGAGGCGGCCCGCGCGGTGAGCGGCTTCTACACGGCGGCCGTCGTGGACGCGGACCCGCGCGCCGCGGTGCCGTGGCTGGCCACCGCGTACGTACCGGCGCCCTCCCTCGAAGAAATAGTGAATGAGTGCGGGCCGCTCCCGGCCCAGGCGGTGCGCTGGCTCGCGGCCGGTATCGCCGAGGCCCTCCAGTCCATCCACGGCGCCGGTCTGGTGCACCGCGACCTGAAGCCGTCGAACGTCCTGGTCGTCGAGGACGGGCCGCGCGTGATCGACTTCGGTATCGCGTCCGGGGTCTCTAACACCCGCCTGACCATGACGAACGTGGCGGTGGGCACCCCCGCCTACATGTCGCCCGAGCAGGCCAAGGACTCCCGCAGCGTGACCGGCGCGAGCGATGTGTTCTCGCTCGGCTCCACCCTGGTCTTCGCGGCCACCGGCCACGCGCCCTTCCACGGCGCGAACCCGGTCGAGACGGTCTTCATGCTGCTGCGCGAGGGCCCGGACATCAGCGGGCTGCCGGACGAGCTGCGCCCGCTCATCGAGTCCTGCATGCAGATGGAGCACCCCAACCGCCCCTCCCCGGAAGACCTCCAGGCCCAGCTCGCACCCCACCTCTTCGCCTCCGGCTCCGACGACAGCGGTACGGCGTCGGCCTGGCTGCCGCCCCGCTCGGTCGCCATGATCGAGCAGCGCAGGGGCGGCGGCCGCATCCAGCCCGTCGCCAAGCCCGCCGACCCCTCGCCGAGCTCGCCGCTGCGCTCCAGCAGGGGCGGCCCGGTGGCGCCGCCCCGCCCGGCCGAGCCGCCGTACGTCGCGCGGCACGGCGCGGCCCCCGTCACCTATCCGCCCCTCCAGGCGGAGGAGCCGGTGCGGCTGCCCGGCGCCAAGGTCCCCATCGGTCCCGGCCCGCGCGCCGATTCCGCCCGCGTCTCCGTCGACGCCGGGCCCACCACCGGCTGGGTGCGCAGGCCCGGCGCCCACGCGGTCACCAACGGTGCGGTGGCCGCCGCCCCCGTACCGCCGCCCGCCCATCCGCCCGAGGCCCCCGGCCGCTGGCGCCCCTGGCGCTTTCGCATGTCGAACGACGTGTGGGGCACCCCGGCCGTCGCGGGTGACCTGCTGTACGTCACCTCCTTCGAGGTGCACGCCCTCGACGTGGCCAGCGGCCGCCGCCAGTTCAAGACGCGCGACGTCGCCTGGGCGATGGCCGTCGAGGGCGGCCGCATCCACGCCTCCGACGGCCCCACCCTGTACGCGCTGGACGCCACCGACGGCGGCGAGCTGTGGCGGCTGCCGACGGATGCCTGGGTGTACTCCCTGAAGACCGACCGCGGCACCGTCGTCACCGGCACCCGCGGCGGCGGCGTCCAGGCCTGGGAGGCCGCCAACGGCGAGAAGCTGTGGGAGATCTCCGGCGCCCAGACCGACTTCGAGACCCCCGAGGCCGGACCCACGGTCTTCGACGGCACGGTCTACGTCTGGCAGGACGCCCGTCTTCGTGCCCTGGACGCCCGTTCCGGCGCCGAGCGCTGGTCCTACCCGGTCGGCGACGCGGCCTCCTGCGGCGGCGTCCCGGTCCGGGTCGCCCCCGCGCCGGACGGCTACGTGTACGTCTCGGCGGGCACCCGTGTCCTCGCCGTCGACATCGCCTCCGGCCGCGTCCGCTGGCACTTCGAGGCGCCCGCCGTCTTCCTCTGCCCGCCGACGTTCGCGCCGGGCCCCGCGGTGGCCGGCGGCGGCGTGTACCTCGCCGACTACCTCGGCACCGTGTACGCCCTGGACGCGGCGACCGGTAAGGACCGCTGGCGGATCGCCACCGAGTCCCGCCAGTCCGTCGAACCGGTCCTGGTGGCCGACGGGAACGTCCACGTGGGCAGCGGCAACGCGCTCTACACCCTGGACGCGGTGACCTCGACCCCCAAGTGGCGCTTCGCCGCGGGCGGCGAGGTGGTGGGCACCCCCGTCGTCGCCGACGGCCGCATCCACTTCGGCTCGGCCGACCACTGCCTCTACACCCTGGATGCGGCGGGCGGCCAGCTCCGCTGGAAGCTCGCCACCGGCGGCGAGATCACCGGCTCGCCGGTGGCCCGGGGCGGCGTCGTCTACGCGTGCAGCAAGGACCGCTGCGTGTACGCGCTGGACGCGGTGAAGGGGACGGCGACCTCGGGCGCGCGGTGAGGCCGGTGGACCAAGTGAACCCGGCGAACCCGGCGAGGGGGCCGGCGGCTTGGGGCCCCCGTCGCAACGCGCGGACGGGAATGGATACTTCCTTCCATGTCAGGTGAACCCCTCTCCCCTTCCGCCGTCGTGACCCGGCTGCGCGCCGCCGGCTGCGTATTCGCCGAGGACGAGGCGGAGTTGCTCCTCGCCACGGCCGACGGCCCCGCCGAACTCGCCGCGATGGTGGCGCGCAGGGTGTCCGGGCTTCCCCTCGAACACGTCCTGGGCTGGGCCGAGTTCCACGGTGTGCGGGTGGCTGTCGACCCCGGGGTCTTCGTGCCGCGCCGCCGCACCGAATTCCTCGTCCAGCAGGCGCTGGCGCTCGCGGATGCCGCCTCCCCGGCCGTCGTCGTGGACCTGTGCTGCGGCTCCGGCGCGCTGGGCGCCGCCCTGGCCTCGGCGCTGCCGCACGCCGAACTGCACGCCGCCGACATCGAACCCGCCGCGGTGCGCTGCGCCCGCCGCAACGTGGCGGCGCTCGGCGGCCGGGTCTACGAAGGCGACCTGTTCGCCCCGCTCCCGGCGTCGCTGCGCGGCCGGGTCGACATCCTGGCCGCGAACGTCCCCTACGTACCCTCCGACGAGGTCGGCCTGCTCCCTGCGGAGGCCCGCGACCACGAGCCGCTGGTCGCCCTGGACGGGGGCAGCGACGGCCTGGACATCATGCGCCGGGTGGCCCTGGAAGCCCCGGACTGGCTCGCCCCGGGCGGCACGCTGCTGGTCGAGACCAGCGAGCGGCAGGTGCCGGGGGCGCTGGCGGCGATGTCCGCGGGCGGCCTGCGGGCCCGGCTGGTCACCTCGGACGAGCTGTACGCGAACGTGGTGACCGGGGTACGGCTCTGACCGGTCACGCCCGGTGCGGGAACTCCGGCCCGGGGTCGTCCGGGGGCTCAACGGGCGGCTCATGGGGCGGCTCGTACGGAGGCTCGGGCTCGTAAGGGCGCTCGTACGGGGTGTCCAGGGTGGGTGCATCGGAGCGGTGCCGCCCGCGCGCGGCCCGGCGGCGGCCGGACATCAGGGCGCAGGCGAGCAGCAGCACCAGGCCACCGCCGAGCGCGACGGCCACGCCCTGCCCCAGGCCCCGGCCCGACGAGTCGATGGTCAGGTTCCCGGCCGCCTGCCCCTGGCGCACCATCCAGAAAACGGTGAACCCGAGCACGATCAACCCGGCGACGGCGACCAGGAGCCGGGCGCGCAGCACCAGACCGACCAGGGTCACAAGCGCCGCGAAGGCGAAGGGCAGCAGGATCGAGCCCGCCACCTCCGCCTTGCTGCCGGAGATGCCGCTGAACAGGTCGTCGATGCGGTAGGTGCTGCCGTGACGGCCGTCGTACCAGGCACGGAAGGGGCTCCAGACGGCGGCCGTCGCTCCGATGAGAGCGAGGATCGAGCCGAGGATGTTGCGGACCATCGCCAGCCCTCCTTCCAGCTGGCTCTCGCTGCCGACGCTACGCCCGGCGCGACTACCGCGCTACCGGGAACCCCCAGTCCCTCCGCTCGCCGCCGCGCCGACGCACATGATCGTGGACCGGGGGTTGGCTCGTCACGTCAGGGCGCCGTGGTACCGGTCCGCACCGCGATGACCGCCACCGTCGCGTACCGCGCGGTGAAGCCGCCGCCCAGTGCGTCGATTGCGGCCCCGACGTCCGCCAGCACCTCGGCGAGCCGGTCCGGCGGGAGCCGGGTGAGGGGGCCGTGGGTGGGCAGCTGGTCGAGCCAGTCGGCCCGGCTGTAGGGCCACTCCCAGTCGCACCGCCACCTCTCCGGGGCGTCGAAGCCGCCCGCCGCCCGGATCCCGTCCTCGGTAGTGGTGAACATCGGGGTGTAGGCGTCCAGGGCCGGTTTCGCCATCGCCTGGAAGTCGAACGGCGAGTCGGGCAGCACCCGGCGGCAGGCCACCGCGGTCGCCTCCGTCACCTCGGACGGAAGCTGAGCCACGTTCCAGAACACGGCCAGCACACCGCCGGGCCGCAGCGCGTGCGCCGCCTTGGCCGCGCCCGCGACCGGATCGATCCAGTGCCAGGTCTGGCCGGCCACCACCGCGTCGAAGGCCCGCCCGGCCGGGTCCCACGCCTCGAACCGCGCCTCGTCCACCTCGGTCCCGGCCCGCCGCGCCACCGCGGCCATCCGCGCGTCGGGCTCTACACCGAGCACCTCGCGCCCGGCCGCCCGGAACTGCCGGGCGACGATCCCGGTACCGCAGCCCACGTCGAGGACGGCGGGCCCGGGGGCGGCCGTCGTGATCCGGTCCACCAGGGCGTCGGGGTAGCGGGGCCGGGCCCGGTCGTAGCGCTCGGCGTCGGAGCCGAACGACTCGGCGGTGTCCCGGAGTTGACGGGGGTCGGGCCGGTCGGGGGTGGAGCGCCCCGACGCTATAGTGGGCATGTGCCCACTCTGGTGGGCAAGCGCCCACTCGTCAACCGGGCGGGGGCGACGAACCGAAGGAGAGGTGCGCGGTGCCGACCGGGACAGCCATCCGAGATGTGCGGCAGCAATTGTTCGACGCCGCCGAGCGCGTCCTGCTCGGGGGCGGCCCGAACGCGCTGACCAGCCGGGCGGTCACCGAGGAGGCGGGTTGCGCCAAGGGTGTCCTGCACCGGCACTTCGCCGACTTCGACGCCTTCCTCGCCGAGCTCGTCCTCGACCGGATGGCCCGGATCGCCCACCAGGCCGCCGCCCTGCGCGCGACCGCCGGGACCGGCAGCGTCGCGGGCAACGTCACCGGCGCGCTGACGGACCTGTTCGGGCCGGTCGCGGTGGCGATCGTCGGCCTCGTCACCTCCCGCGACGGCCTGCGCGCCCGGCTGCGCGCGACCACCCCGACCGGCATCCCCCTGCTCACCGAGGCCACTGCCATGATCGCCGCGTACCTCGCGGCCGAGCGCGACCTGGGCCGCCTCGCCGCCGACGCCGACCTCGACGAGCTCGCCCCCACCCTGATCGGCACCGCCCACCTCCTCTTCGCCGACCGCACGGGGCCGACACCGCACCCCGAAGCCGTGCACAAGGCCGTGGTGGCAGTCATGGCCCCAGCCAGGCCAGTCCGCTAAGCCCATAAGGGGCGCGGGGAACTGCGCGACCAGCCACGGATGGCCCGCAGCCGAACAACCGCACACCCCGCGGAGCGCTACCGCAGCCGAAAATCAACCGCACCCCGCGGAGCGCTACCGCACCCTGAAGTCCTTCGACCGCCGCTCAGCGAAAAGCTCAGCCTGCCGCTCAGGCGACAGGCTCCCGAGGGAAACGAGGTGCGGGGCCAGCGTCACCGCGCGGGCGAGGGCGCCCTCCTTCGCCGCCCACACCGACCGCACCGTGCCCTGCACCGCCCCGGTCGGATACCCCGCGATCGTCTCGGCGCACCGCACCGCCGCCATCAACTCCCCACCCGGCGCGGTCAGTTCGCTCACGAAGCCCACCTCGTACGCCCGCCGCGCCGACATCCGCTCCGCCGTCCCCAGCAGCGCCAGCCTGGCCACTTCTCCGTACGGCATCCGCAGCGCCAGATACATCGACTCGTACGCGCTGACCATCCCGTACGTCGTGTGCGGGTCGAAGAACGTGGCGTCCTCGGCGGCGACCACGAACTCCGCCTCGCCCAGCAGGTAGAACGCCCCGCCGCAGGCCATCCCGCGCACGGCGGCGATCACCGGCTTCCACAGGTCGTTGGCCTTCGGGCCGATCGCGAGGAGCGGATCGTCGGTCGAGTACGGCGACGAGGGCTGCGGCACCTCGGCCGAGCGGTCGATGCCGGTGCAGAACGCCCGCTCCCCGGCCCCGGTGACCACGATCGCCCGTACCGAGTCGTCGCACCTCAACTCCCGCCACACACACGACAGTTGAGACGCCATCCCCAAGTCCACCGCGTTCAGACGCTCCGGCCGGTTCAGGGTGACGATCGCGACGCCGGTCTCCTTGTCGCGTGCCACCAGGATGCTCATGAGCGCTCCAGGAGCCAGCGCGGCACGGTGATCTGGCCGGTCTCGGTGAACGCGACCTGCACGCGCGCCCCGATCCTGAGCCGCGCCGGGTCGACCGAGTCGAGCGGGGCGTCGGGCTCGGCGACCACATTGCCGACCAGCCGGATCAGCGGATCCTCGGCGAGCTCCACGACCACCGCGTTGTACGGGGCCTGCGCCGCGTACTCGGGGAGCAGCGGGGGGTGCGGGACGACGTACGACCAGATGCGGCCGCGCCCCGACATGAGGCGCCACTCGCTGTCGAAGGACTGGCAGTGCGGGCAGCACGGCCGGGGCGGGAAGCGCAGCTGGCCGCAGTCGGGGGCGGCGCAGGCTTGGACGCGGAGTTCGCCCCGGGCCGCGTACTCCCAGAAGGGGGCGCCGTCGGCGTCCACCACAGGTGTCAGCATCTCTCAACTCCTCAGCAGCAGGGCGGAGGTGGGGACCCCCTCGCCCGCGGTGACCAGGCAGGTCGCGGCGTCCGGGACCTGGGCGGTACTGATGCCGCGCAGTTGCTTCACGCCCTCGTTGATGAGGTTGAACCCGTGGACGTAGGCCTCGCTGAGGCCGCCGCCGCCGGTGTTGATCGGCAGCCGCCCGCCGATCTCCAGCGCGCCGCCCTCGGTGAACGCGGCGCCCTCGCCGCGCCCGCAGAAGCCGTAGCCCTCCAGGGAGAGCGGGATGAGCGGGGTGAACGCGTCGTAGATCTGGGCGACGTCCACGTCATCCGGCCCGAAGTCCGCTTGCTTCCACAGGTGTCGGGCGGCGGTCCAGGCGGGGCCGGTCAGCGGGTCGTCGTTCCAGTAGTTGACCATGCCGTGGTGCTGGGCGGGCAGGCCCTGGGCGGCGGAGTGCACGTACACGGGCTTCTGCCGGCAGTCACGCGCACGCTCGGCGGATACGACGACACACGCCAACGCCCCATCCGTCTCAAGGCAGTTGTCGAAAAGGCAGAGCGGTTCGCTGATCCAGCGCGACGTCATGTACATCTCCCGGGTCAGCGGGCGCTCGTACATGATCGCGGCCGGGTTCTGGTTGGCGCGGTTGCGGCAGGCGAGGGCGACGTTGAAGAGGTGGTCGCGGCTGGCGCCGTGCTCGTGCAGATAGCGGCGGGCCAGCATGCCGATCTCGTCGGCGGGCCGCAGCAGACCGAAGGGCCGCGTCCACTGGGCCGGGGTGGGCAGCTGAACCGCCGTGTTCTTCCAGGGTCTTGGGCCGCTGCCCCGCTTCCTGGACCGCCAGGCGACACCGACGCTCGCCTGGCCGGTGGCTATCGCGGCGGCGAGGTGGGCGACGGTGGCGCACGAACCGCCGCCGCCGTAGCCCACTTTGGAGAAGTGGGTGGCATCGCCCGCCCCGATGGACTTGGCGACCTCCACCTCGTCGGTCTCCTCCATGGTGTACGAGGCGAACGCGTCCACCTCCGACGCGCTGATGCCCGCGTCGTCCAGGGCGGCGAGGATCGCCCGGCACGCCAACGCCTTCTCGGACTCGGGGAGTTGCTTGGCGAAGGCCGTCTGCCCGATCCCGACGATGGCTGTCGCGTCCTTCAGGGTGGCCATGGCCCCACCTCCACGAGCGTCACCAGTACTGACAGCGCAGGAGGCTACAGCTAATCTGACGGATAGTCAGCTAGCGGAGGAGCTTTCGATGGGGCTTTCGATGCGCGGAGACCTGGAGATGCGCGGAGACCTGGAGTGGGGCACGATCGCGAAGCTGGTGCGCGCCGCCGCCGAACGGTACGGCGAGCGGGAGGCCGTCGTGGAGGGCCGCAGCCGGATCCCGTACGCGGAACTCGGCGAGCGCGTCGAACGGGCGGCGGCCGCGTGCATGGCGGCGGGCGTCGAAGCGGGCGACCGGGTGGCGGTGTGGGCGCCCAACACCCTGGACTGGATCGTCTCGGCGCTCGGCGCGGTGACGGCGGGCGCGGTACTCGTGCCGCTGAACACGCGGTTCAAGGGCGCGGAGGCGGCGTACGTCCTCGAACGCAGCCGCGCGAAGCTGCTGTTCGTGACCGGCACGTTCCTGGGCACCTCGTACGTCGCCTCACTGCGCCGCGCGACGGCCGAGGGGAGTGGCCCCGGCCCGCTGCCGTCTCTCCCGCACCTGGAGCAGGTGGTGGTCCTCTCGGAGGACGCCCCCGACAACTTCCGTACGTGGAAGGACTTCCTGGCGGGCGGGGAAGGGATCTCGGGGACGGAGGTCAGGTCCCGCGCGGACGCCATCTCCCCCGACGCCCCCTCCGACATCATCTTCACCTCGGGCACCACCGGCCGCCCCAAGGGCGCGGTGATCAGCCACGCCCAGACGCTGCGCGGCTATGCCATCTGGTCGGAGCTCGCGGGCCTGCGCGAGGGCGACCGCTATCTGATCGTGAACCCGTTCTTCCACACCTTCGGCTACAAGGCGGGCATCATCGCGTGCCTGATGCGGGGCGCGACGATGGTGCCGCAGCCGGTGTTCAACGTGGACACCGCGCTCGCCAACATCGCGGCCGAACACATCTCGGTCCTGCCGGGCCCGCCCACCCTCCACCAGTCCCTCCTGGACCACCCGGCCCGTGACCAGCACGACCTGAGCGCGCTGAGGCTGGTGGTGACGGGCGCGGCGGTCGTCCCGCTGCGCCTGGTCGAACGGCTGCGGGGCGAGCTGGGCGTGGACACCGTACTGACCGCGTACGGCCTGTCCGAGGCGAGCGGCATCGTCACGATGTGCCGGCGCGGCGACGAGGCGGGGGTGATCGCCTCGACATCGGGCCGCGCGATACCCGGCACGGAGGTGCGCGTCTGCGCTGACCCGGGCGAACCGGGTGAGATCCTCGTGCGCGGCTTCAACGTCATGCGGGGCTACTTCGAGGACGAGGCGGAGACGGCGGCGGCGATCGACGCGCAGGGCTGGCTGCACACGGGAGACATCGGGGTGTTGGACGATGCGGGCAACCTCCGCATCACCGACCGGATCAAGGACATGTTCATCGTCGGCGGCTTCAACGCCTACCCGGCGGAGATCGAGCAACTCCTGCTCCTGCACCCGGAGGTGGCCGACGCGGCGGTGATCGGCATCCCGGACGCCCGCCTGGGCGAGGCCGGCAAGGCCTACGTGGTCCGCCGCCCCGGCTCCCCCCTGACAGCGGACGACCTGATCGCCTGGTCCCGCCGCGAGATGGCGAACTACAAGGTGCCGAGGGAGGTCGAGTTCGTGGCCGAACTGCCGAGGAACGCGAGCGGGAAGGTGGTGAAGGGTGAGCTACGGGCCCGCCCTTGTACTGGTGGCCCCCGGCTCAGCCCTTGACGTCGGCCACGAACGCGGCCCAGGTGGGGGCCCGGAAGAGCAGGACGGGGCCTTCCTGCACCTTCGAGTCGCGTACGGGGACGAGGCCGCGAGGTCGTCGGTGACCTTGACGCAGCTTCCGCCGCCCCCATTGTTATAGGCGCTCTTGCGTCAAGTCGCGCTCCTCAAGCCACAGTTGGTGCTTGCCATTCCGGAAGTTCTCAGCCGCGCCCTCGATCAGGGCGAGTGACTCCTCCGGCGGCAGAGCGGCGGCCCTGAGCCGATCGTACGACCGGCGGTACAGCTTCACGGGGGCAGGGTCCTCGATGGTGTTGCCGCTGTACGACGACTCTGTGTAGACCAGCGGCGGAGCGTCGGGGAAGCCCAGGGACATGACCGTGCCGGCCATCACGGGATGCGCCGTGGAGTTCCACGGAAGGATCTGTGGAGTGAACCGGTGCTGGTGGGCCAACTCTGCGATCTGGTTCAGTTGTTCAGCCATCTCCGAGGACGGCAGGATCGGCTGACGCAGCAGCGACTCGTGCAGGATCACCCAGTACTCGGGCCGTCTGAGTCCGGTACTGAGGAGATCGCCCGCCCGCGTGAGGCGTTCGTACACCTTCGCGTCCGATTGGGCCTGTGGTTCCAACGGGTGCCCGGCCCGGACCACGGCGCGGGCGTACGCCTCGGTCTGGAGGAGGCCAGGGATCCAGGTGGCGCACCATTCCTCGATGTACTCGGCGTCCTTCTCCACCTCCAGGATCCGCTTGAAGTACGAGCCCTGGTCCTGGCCTGCCCGTTTGGCCTTGCGTACGTCCTCGCAGTTTCGGGCGAAGAAGCCGTCCGTCTTGAGCCTCCGGTCTACATGCTCGGCCAGATCACGGGGCATGCGGCGGTGCCCGCGCTCGATCTCGCTGAGGTAGCTCAGCCCGTAGAAGCTCCCCTCAACCAGCTGCTGCAACGTGAGCCCGGCAGCCTCCCGCTTCCAGCGCAGCTCCTTGCCGTAGAAGCAGGGCACGCTTTCCGAGCCGTCGATGTCCTTGCGTCGCACCATGGTCTGCCCACCCATTCCACAACGTCCGTGCGGGGCTTCACAGTTCGCGCACGGGAACTCAAACCCCTTTTACCGTAGGGCACTTCGCGCCAGTGTGTGACTGGAACGTCACAGAACGCACGCACACACAGGAAGGCGCTGCCCGATGAGCCCCCACGAGAACTGCCCCGCTTCCGACCGCTCGGATGCCGACGACATGACCCGCTGCGTGGAAGAGCTGCGCCGCGCACTGATGGCCCACGGCATCATCCTGCCCTCCCTCCGCCTGGACCTGCCGAGCTTTGTGAGCCGGTACCCCGCCCCGTCGCTCCTGGTCGCGCTCGGCAACTGCAACACCGACACGGCGCGGAGGCTGGCCGAGGCCTTGCGCGGGGCGGAGCAGTTGCGGGAGAAGTTCACGGAGGACGGCCGGCTCGTCTGATCGACGAGATCAGCGGGGAGGGACGCCCGTGATCCTTTCCGGCAGCCGGGCGATACCGAACCCCACCCCTGTCGGCGCATCGTGCAAGTCGAGCTTGATCAGGCGATTGCCTTTCTCCCGAGCGGCTTTCGCCTGCGGAGAAAGGCCCTGCTTCGCCAGGGAGTTATTGCGGTCGCTGCGATTTCGGCAGTCAGGGTGATCGAGGCAACAGCCCAACTGAAATGGCACCCCGCATCAACCCCGCCACGGTAGAAGCACGGCGGCGCCGACCACACATCAATCAACGTCTTCCCAGTCCAGCCCGTCCCCGAAAGGGCCGTTCAGGCACCCGCATCTGCCCTTCAGTGCCTGGCCTCATGGATCACATTCAGCGTATCCAGGAAGAGTTGACACCCCTGCGCCGGAAGAGGCTCCATTGCGCGACCACGACAACGCCAGAGCGACCGGAACCGAGAGCAGTCGCAGACTTGACCGCAAAGCCGCGGTCGGAACCAGCACGCCGCTCACGGGGCTCCTTGCCCTGCAGGGAACGGCGGGCAACGCCGTCGTCCTCCAGACGCTCCGCCAAGCCGGCCACCCCTGGGCCCAGGAACAGCACCAGCACGGAGCCGGCTGTGGTCACCAGCAGGCCGAGCAGCCCGCAGTGCAGCGCTCCGCCGTCCATGACGTCCTCCGCACGGGTGGCACGCCGCTGGACGATGTCACCCGCACCGACATGGAATCGCGGCTCGGCGCCGACTTCTCCGATGTGCGCATCCACAACGACAGCGCGGCCAAGGCGTCGGCGGCCGAGGTCGGCGCCCGCGCCTACACCTCGGGCAGCCATGTCGTCATCGGCGAGGGCGGCGCCGACCGGCACACCCTGGCCCATGAGCTGACCCACGTCATCCAGCAGCGGCAGGGACCGGTGGCCGGCACGGACAATGGCTCGGGGCTGCGCGTCTCGGACCCGTCGGACCGCTTCGAGCGGGAGGCGGAGGCCAACGCCACGAGGGCCTTGAGCGGGCCGGTGCCCGGCCAGGCAACGCAGAGCCCGGCCGAACGGGCCGGCAGCGGCCCGGAGTCCGTCCAGCGCTCCATCCACCCCTACCCGACGTCCGGCAAGATCCCCACCGAGCAGGTCGGGAAGGACCTGGTGAGCTTCGGCGAGAAGCTCGACGCGGCCGTCCAGATCGCTTGGCTCCAGGCCACCCAGAATCCGACCGACGTCAATCTCGCGCGTACGGACGGATATCTGAGCCGGTGGGCGGAGCAGTGGCAGGAATACCTGCAGGCCACCCCGGCGAAGAAGGCGGAGATAGCCGCGCTGGTCCCCGCCATGGCCGGCTACGCCATCGAGTCCCTCGCCACCAAGGTGTTCCTCACCGAGCGGAAGTCCTGGATCGGTCCGGCCTCCGGCCTCACGTTCTCCGTGGCCATGCAGGTCACCCACGGCAACACCCGTCCCGATGTCGTCCTCCAACTCGAAGGGAGCGAGGTCGCCTGGTACGACATCACGTCCGCGAGGAGCCTGGGCCACATCTTCGAGAAGGACGGCTCCGGGTGGCAGACCAAGCCGTACGTAGCCGAGATCGCCTATCCGCAGGTGACGGCACAGACGGTCGAGTCGAACGCGGCCAAGTGGCAGATGGCGGGCAGCCCCGACATCACGAACGACCCCATGATCTTCGCGAACTACTGGATCGAACGCGGGCGGTTCGAGGTGTCCATGAACTTCATGCGCCAGGACATCCTCAAGGCCTCCCCCTCCCTTCTCGACCACGCCCGGAACGCGGCCGACAGCGTCACCGGCCAGGTGAACGCGGTACGCCGCCAGGAGTACATGAGGGCCTGCCTGGCGCTCTACAAGGCCGGGATTCTCGGCGGCGACTCCAGCGACTCCGACGTGGCCACCGCGATCGCGGGCAGGGCTCAGATGCCTGGCGTCACGGCACTCGAACCGCTTCCCAAGGACACCGCCGCGGTCATCCAGTGGCTCACCAACAACCACAAGAAGTACGGCTTCCAGGGCAGCGACGGGAAGAGTAGCTTCAAGAGTCTGAGCGTGCAGCCCGGAATCGTCTGGCTCCAGGAGTGCGCCGCACACAAGCAGCTCACCGTCTCGGACGCCGATGTCCTGACCCACATCAGCACGAACTATCCGGAGGGCCTCACCGCACTCCGCAACGCGGGGCTGGTCACGTGACCCACAGGCTGCCACCCAATGGTCGGCTGACCAGCGTCGCGAGCCGGTGGCAGAGGTGGTGTCGGCCCGCCCCAACGCACGTCGAACCGGCCGAGGTTCACTCCGGGGACAGGTCCACATCCCGGACGACTTCGATGTGCTGCCCGACGGCATCGCCGATGCGTTGGGGATGCGCTGACTCTGTGCACCTGTCCGCCCTGTCGAAGGCGGTCCCCGAGCTTCGGTCGCCCGCTACCGACCGCGCCCGCGGCTGGCGGCGGCCGGGTTGGCTGTGAGTGCTCGGTCGGCCGTGGCCAGGATGTTGGCGAAGGCGTGGGCGATGAGGGGCTTGGCGAGGCGGGTGAGGGTGGCGCCGAAGGGTGCGCGGACCTCGAACCTGGTCGTCCAGACGACCTCCGTACCGCCGTCGACCTCCGTAAAGGTCATGCGGCCGAGCTCGTGCCGGGAGGCCGGGATGCTGCGCTCGACGGTGTAGTCGAAGCTGTGCGGCGCGTCGTACGCCGTGATGCGCTCGCGGAAGTAGCCGATCGTCCACGTGTGCAGCCGGACCGCCCCCACTCCGTACGGCGCCCCCGTGCCCGGCCGGGCCAGGCGGGCCTTGAGGATGTACGGGGAGCGGGTGTAGTTGGTGCTCGTGGCGCACCAGTCGAATACGTCGGCGATCGGCGCTGCGATGACGCGTCGCACGGTCAAGGTCTCCATGGTTCGTCCCTTCTCCTGGCCGGGATGGCGCGGTGCGGTGACCGCGCTCGACAAGTGGACGGGAGGGAGGGCGGAGCTGTGACGCCATCGGTAGTGATGCGCGTCACGTGGTCGTACGGTGACCCCTGACGCCTCAGGAAGGACCAGGATGAGCGCACACCAAACCGAGCCCGGCGGCCCCCTCATCCCGCGCCCGGAGCGAACGCCCACGGCGCTCCGGGTCGCCCTGGCCCAGATCGCACCGCACCGGCTGGCCGGGATCGAGCAGCAGAAGGACGAGGCGATCGCCCTCGCAGCGCACGGACTCGCTCGGTCCGATCGTGCAGTTCCTGGAGGCCTGGGCGACCGTCATCGAGATCGCGCGCTTCCCCGCCCTCGCCTCGCGCCTGCACTCCGCCGAGTACGTGGCACAGGTCCTCAACAGGGACGATCCCGCCTGGCGGGAGGCCATGGCCGAGATCCGCGCCGTTCACGCCATGGCCCGGGAGTTGCTCGGCCCAGCCGGGGGCGCGGAAGACGCGCGTCGCGGCGCGAGCGCGGTGGCTCAGGTGGCGTGGATGTCCTGAGGGGTGGCCACCGTGGCGTGGATGTCCTGGGCGGTCGCGTCGCTCGCGGCCAGGGCCGGGGTGGCGGCGCCGATGGCGGCCGCTATGGCGACGGCGAGCGTGGCGAGCAGGCGGGTGGTGCGGGTCATGGCAACTCCATGTGCTGTGCGGGGTGTTGGTTCTGTGGGGCATGTGTGGCATCAGTGTGAGGCGTATGTATGTTCGCTTGCCGTAAGGGCAAGGGACAGGCGAACGCTCGAATCCGCCGGCTCCGGACATGCCGCGGCCGCGACGGCTCCCCTCCGCGCCGTCGCGGCCGTCCCCCGCTCAGAAGGAGCTACTTGACCGGCTCCGAGGTGGCGTGGACATCGTCCGTCGAGTCGTCCCCGGTGACCGTGGCATGGACGTCCAGAGGCTTGACCGTGCCGAGGTCCCCGGCGGCCGTGGCGTGCACGTCCAGGGGCTTGACCGTGCCGTCGTCGGCGAGCGCCGTGGCGTGGACGTCCAGTGGCTTGATGATCGGGTCGGTGCTCTTGATGTCGCCCATGGTGGTATCTCTCCCGTTGGCCTTGCTGTGTGATGGATGGGACCCGTCCGGCCGCTCCCCCGAGGGCTTCCGGACGGGTCCATCAGGGCCGCTCAGCGTAGTACTGCGGCCGTTCGCCCTCCCGCTTGCCCCCCGGCGCCACGGAACGACTAAGTAAGAGAGTGCCGGGCGGCGATAAACGAACGATGAACGACCTGTCCCAGCCGCCGGAGTTCCCGTCCGGTGGGTCATGGCCGGGGTCGCACCGGGCACCCCCTAGGCGGCCCGCGCCGGGGTCAGCAGGGCGCGGACGGCCTCGGCCTCGGGTGCGCCCAGGGCCTCGAACAGCTCAAGCGACTCCCGCCAGCAGACCTGCGCCCGGCCGGTCTGGCCGACCGCGTCCAACGCCCGGCCAAGGACGGTGAGTACGTTCCCGCGCCGCCAGTCGCCCCCGATGCCGCGCAGCCGGGTCAGCGCCATCTCCGCGTTGGCCGCGGCCTGCGCGGGGCGCCTGGCGACGACGTCCACCTCGGCGAGGCGGAACAGCGCCATGCCCTCCCACAGGTGCTGGCGGCTGTCCCGGAAGACGTCCAGCGCCTCCTGGAGCCGCAGCACCGCCTCGGCGTGCTGGCCGTTCTTCGCCAGGGCGAGACCCAGCGCGTAGCGGGCGTTGGCGCCGCGCAGCGAGTTCCCGAGCCCGTCGTAGATGGCGATGCCGTTCTGCGCGAGGGTCACCGCGCTGGCCGTGCGGCCCATGGCGAGATGGATGCGCGACAGGTTGCACAGCGCGCTGGCCTCGCCGGGCCGGTCGCCGCCCCGGGAGTAGTTCTCGATCGCCGTGGTGAGGTGCTTCTCGCCCTCCTCGTAGCGGTTCTGGTAGAGCGCGATGACGCCCCGGATGTTGGGGGCCCAGCAGCCGGGGAGGGGGTCCTCGACGACCTCGGCCAGCCGCATCCCCTCGGCGGCCTCCCGGTCCGCCTGGTCGAAACTGCCCGCGGTGTGGCGGGCGTTGGCCAGCGCGGTCAGGGCGCGCCCCTCCGCCCGTACGTCGCCGTAGGCATGGGCGGACACCTGGAGCGCGGAGGCGGTGAACACGTACTCCTTGGAGTTGGTGCCCGACTCGGCGAGGTCGAGGGCGGCCCACAGGAGATCCACGGCCCGGCGCAGCGCGTCCGGCCGGTCCGCGACCTGCCGTACGCACGCGAGCAGCGGGATCGCCTCCGCGTACAGCCAGTCCTGCGCGGCATGGCGGTCCGCGAAGGGCAGCCCCGCGCGGCGGGTCGGCTCCAGGTGGTCCACCAGCCGGTCGCCCGGCCGCTCCAGGGCGTACACCCCCGCCGTCGTCGCCAGATAGAAGTCGAGCAGCCGCGACATCGCCAACTCCCGCTCCACCGGCGGCATTTCGTCGCGCTCGGCGCAGGAGCGCGCGTAGAGCCGCACCAGGTCGTGGTAGCGGTAGCGGCCCGGGGCGGCGGATTCGACCAGGGAGGTGTCCACCAGGGACTCCAGGAGGTCCTCGGTCTCCTGGAGCGGGAGGTCGAGCACGGCGGCCGCGGCGGCCAGCGAGATGTCCGGGCCGTCGGGCAGGCCGAGCAGGCGGAAGGCGCGGGCCTGGGCGGGTTCCAGCTGGCCGTAGCCGAGTTCGAAGGTGGCCTTCACCGCGAGGTCGCCGGCCTGGAGCTCGTCCAGGCGGCGGCGCTCGTCGGCGAGCTTCGCAGCGAGCACCGAGACCGTCCAGGTGCGCCGCGAGGCGAGGCGGGACGCGGCGATGCGGATGGCGAGCGGGAGGAATCCGCAGGCGGCCACCACATCGAGGGCCGCCTCGCGCTCCGCCGACACCCGCTCCTCGCCGACGATCCTGGTGAACAGCTGGAGCGCCTCGTCGGGGGACATCACATCCAGGTCGACCAGGTGCGCGCCGACCAGGTCGACCATGCGGATCCGGCTGGTGACGAGCGCCGCGCAGCCCGCCGTGCCCGGCAGCAGCGGCCGGATCTGGGCGGCGTCACGGGCGTTGTCGAGCAGCACCAGGACCCGGCGGCCGTCGAGCGTCGAGCGGAACAGGGCCGCGCGCTCCTCCGTCGACTCGGGGATCGCCGAGTCCGGGGTGCCGAGCGCGCGCAGGAAGGCGCCGAGCACGGTCTCGGGTTCGGCGGCGCGGGCGCCCGCGCCCTGGAGGTCGACGTACAGCTGCCCGTCCGGGAAGTGCGGGCGGGCCGCGTGGGCCACGTGCACCGCGAGGGTGGTCTTGCCGACGCCGCCGATGCCGGCCAGCGCGGAGACCGCCATGACGGTGGTCTCGGCCTCGGCGAGGCGTGAGGTGAGCTCCCGTACGAAGGAGGCGCGTCCGGTGAAGTCCGGTACGGAGGCGGGGAGTTGGGCCGGACGTACCGGGGCGGGTGCGGAGGCGGGTGCCTCGGCGGGCGGGCGGGCCAGGTCCTCGTCGGCCTGGAGGATGCGCTGCTGGAGGCGGGCGAGTTCGGGCCGCGGGTCGACGCCGAGCTCGTCGGCGAGCAGCCGCCGGGTGTCCGCGTACACCGCGAGGGCCTCGGCCTGCCGGCCGCTGCGGTACAGGGCCAGCATCAGCAGTTCGCGCAGCCGCTCGCGCAGCGGGTGGGCGGCGGTGAGCGCGGTCAGCTCGGAGACGGCCTCGGCGTGGCAGCCCGCCTCCAGGTCCATGTCGAGGCGGGCCTCGGTGAGTTGGAGGCGCCATTCGGCGAGCCGGGTGCGCTGGGCCTCGGCGTACGGGCCCGGCACATTGGCGAGCGGTTCGCCGTCCCAGTGGGCCAGCGCGCTGTTGAGCAGGTCGCGGGCCCGGCCCTGGTCGCCGCCGGCCCGCGCCTTCTCGGCGGCGATGGCCAGCTCCTGCGCGCGGGCGAGGTCGAGGGTGGCGGCGCCGACCCGGATCGCGTAGCCGCCGGACTCGCTGACCAGGACCCCGGGGTCGAGGACCTTGCGCAGCCGGGAGGCGTAGGTGCGCAGCGCGGCCAGCGCCTGCGAGGGCGGCTCCTCGCCCCAGATGGCGTCGATGAGCTCCCCGGCGGTGGCGGTGCGGCCGTCGCGCATGAGCAGGGCGGCGAGCAGGGCGCGCTGCTGCGGCGAACCGGACGGCAGGGCCTGCTCGCCCCGCCAGGCCCGTACGGGTCCGAGTACGCCGAAGCGGAGCCCGGCCCCCGGTGCCTGCGGGCCGTGCTCGGCCGCCTCTTCGGCGTGGTGCTCCGTCGCGCGCTGCGGCGTCGGTTGCGGAGCGCGCTGCTCCGGTACGCGCGGCCCGCCGTCACGGTCCATAGCTGCCCCCTGTACCCCCGTACTACTGGTGTGCCCCTGCCAGTCTGCCCTGTCCGGAGGGGTCGCGTCAGCAGCGGGTGGTGCTCTGCACAAGGCCTCGACACATGCCCTTCACGCTCGGCGCAAGCGCCGGCGGCGCAGTACGTGCGGCACCGACCGGCCGGTATGCGCCCACCGGTCGCACGGCGGACGCCCGCCAACTAGCTGACGGATCGTCAGATCGGGTCTACCGTGGACGGCATGGAGACCTTCCCGAAGATCATCTCGGTGGACGACCACACGGTTGAGCCCCCCAACGTCTGGCGGGACCGGCTCCCGTCCCGGTTCCGCGACACCGGACCGCGCATCGTACGGGCCCCCCTGAAGGAAATGACCTTCCTGGGCGGGAAGTTCGCGCCGGTCATGGGCGCGAAGGGCGACGACGGGCCGATCGGCGACTGGTGGGTGTACGAGGACCTGCACCGCCCGCTCACCCGCCTCGACACGGCCGTCGGCTACGACCGGGACGAGATCAAGCTCGAAGTCATCACGTACGAGCAGATGCGCAAGGGGTCGTTCAGCGTGCCCGAGCGGCTCGCGGACATGGACGTGAACCACGTCCAGTCCGCCCTCTGCTTCCCGACCTTCCCGCGCTTTTGCGGCCAGACCTTCACCGAGGCCAAGGACCGCGAACTCGGACTGCTCGCGGTCCAGGCGTACAACGACTGGATGGTGGAGGAGTGGTGCGGCCCCGAGGCGCACGGCCGGCTCATCCCGCTCACCCTGATCCCGCTGTGGGACGCCCAACTCGCCGCCGCCGAGGTACGCCGCAACGCCGCGCGCGGGGTGCGCGCGGTCGCCTTCTCCGAGATACCCCCGCACCTCGGCCTGCCCTCCATCCACACGGACGACTGGGACCCCTTCCTCGCCGCCTGCGACGAGACCGGCACGGTCATCGCCATGCACATCGGCTCGTCCAGCAAGATGCCGTCCACCTCGCCGGACGCGCCGCCCGCCGTCGGCTCCACCATCACCTTCGCCAACTGCTGCTTCTCGATGGTCGACTGGCTGATGAGCGGCAAGTTCGAGCGCTTCCCGAACCTCAGGATCATGTACGCCGAGGGGCAGATCGGCTGGATCCCGTACGTCCTGGAACGCGCGGACGTGGTCTGGGAGGAGAACCGCGGCTGGGGCGGCGTCGCCGACAAGGTCCACCGCCCGCCGTCCGAACTCTTCGCCGAGCACGTCTACGGCTGCTTCTTCGACGACGCGTTCGGTCTGCGGAACCTGGACGCGATCGGGGTGGGCAACGTGCTGTACGAGACCGACTACCCGCACTCCGACTCCACCTGGCCCAAGTCCAAGGAGGTCGGCGAGACGCAGATGGGCCATCTGGCACCGGACGTGGTGAACCGAATCGTCCGGCGCAACGCGATCGAGCTGCTGGGTCTTACGGACGAGGGGTTGTGGCCAGGGGTGCAGCACGGCACCCCCTAGGGGCGCGGGGAACTGCGCGCCCAGCCACGCACGGTCCGCGGAGAATAGCGGTGCGCCCGTGCCGGGATCCCTCAAGGGGGGCGGGGAACTGCGCGACTAGCCACGCACGGTCCGCAGTGCAAACCCCCACCGCCGCGCCGCGCCACCGCACACCCCTTGCCTGACGATGCGTCAGCTATGACGATGGGTCCGCCAACCGTCATGTGACGGGTCGTCAGATCAGGATGGAGGCGGGCGCGTGGTGCGGATACTGCCGGACGGGCGACTGGTGTACGGGATGCAGCTCCCCGTCCAGTCGCAGAGCACCATCTACGCGGAGGGCTGGGAGGCGGACGCGGGGCCCGGCGAGCTGGCCGAGATCGCGCGGGCCGCCGACCGGGCCGGGTTCGCCTACCTCGCGAGCTGCGACCACATCGCGATCCCGCGCCGCCTCGCCGGACCCATGGGCACCGTCTGGTACGACCCGGTCGCCACCCTCGCCTTCCTGGCGGGCATCACCGAGCGGGTCCGGCTGATGAGCCACGTCGCGGTCGTCGGCCTGCGCCACCCCCTGATCACCGCCAAGCAGTACGCCACCCTGGACCACCTCAGCGGCGGGCGGCTGATCCTGGGGGTCGGTGCCGGGCACGTAAAGGAGGAATTCGACGCGGTCGGCGCGGACTTCGCGGGTCGCGGGCCGGTTCTGGACGAGACGATCGACGCGTTGCGGGCCGCGCTGGGGCCCGAGGAGTATCCGGAGTTCCACGGCGAGCGGTTCGCCTTCGGCGGGCTCGGCCAGCGGCCCAGGCCCGCGCAGCGGCGTGTCCCCCTGTGGGTGGGCGGCTCCTCGCCGGCCGCCGTACGCAGGGCCGCCGTACGCGGTGACGGCTGGCTGCCGCAGGGCGACCGGAGAGATCAACTCCCCGCGCAGATCGCCAGGTTGAAGGCGATCCGCGAAGGGGCCGGAGTCGCGGAACCCATCGTGATCGGGGCGATCACCGAGGCGCTGTACGTCGGCGAACCCGGCTGGGAGACCGGCCGCCGCACCCTCACCGGGAAGCCCGAGGTGCTCGCCGAGTCGCTGCGGGCGTACGGAGCGATGGGCGTCGACCAGATCCAGGTGCGGTTCCGGTCCCGGGGGCGCACCGAACTCACCGACCAGATGGCGGCGTTCGGGGCCGAGGTCGCCCCGCACCTCAACGACTAGGAGTACGGCATGGGCAAGCTCGACGGACGGGTCGTCGTCATCACCGGCGGCGCGCGCGGCCAGGGTGAGCAGGAGGCGCGGCTGTTCACGGCCGAAGGCGCCAGGGTCGTCATAGCGGACGTACTCGATGGCCAAGGGGAGGCACTGGAAAAGGAGTTGGGGGAGGAGCGGGCGCGTTTCGTCCACCTCGACGTGAGCCAGGAGGCGGACTGGGTGGCCGCCGTCGCCGCCGCCAAGGACGCCTTCGGGAGGATCGACGGGCTGGTCAACAACGCCGGGATCCTGCGCTTCAACGCGCTGGTGGACACGCCGCTGGACGAGTTCATGCAGGTCGTCCAGGTCAACCAGGTCGGCTGCTTCCTCGGCATCAAGACGGTGGCGCCCGAGATCGGGGCGGCGGGCGGCGGCACCATCGTCAACACCGCCTCGTACACGGCGATGACCGGCATGAGCGCGGTGGGGACGTACGCGGCCACCAAGCACGCGATCCTCGGGCTCACCCGGGTCGCCTCGATGGAACTCGCGCACCTGGGGATCCGGGTCAACGCGGTGTGCCCGGGGGCGATCGACACCCCGATGTCCAATCCGGCCCAGCTCGACCCGTCCGCCGACCCGGCCGAGACCTCGGCGGCCCTGGACGCGCTGTACCGCAAGCTCGTGCCGTTGGGCCGGGTCGGCAGGCCCGAGGAGGTGGCGGCGCTGGCCCTGTTCCTGTCCACCGAGGACTCCTCGTACATCACCGGCCAGCCGTTCGTGATCGACGGCGGGTGGCTGGCCGGGGTGTCGCTGTTCTGACCGCTCGTTCTGGCGGCTTGTCTGACCATGCGTCAGGTATTGACGGTCCATCCGGCCGGTGGAACAGTCGACCCCATCACGATCTGACGATGCGTCAGAAACAAGCGTTATCTCGTGAAGGACGTGAAGGAGAAGTCCCTTGGAATTCGGACTCTTTGTGCAGGGATACGTGCCCGCCGCACGGTCCGCGGTCGACCCGGAGGCGGAGCACAAGGCGCTGATGGAGGAGACCCAGTACGTCATCCAGGCCGACAAGTCCGGCTTCAAGTACGCCTGGGCCTCCGAGCACCACTTCCTGGAGGAGTACTCGCACCTGTCGGCCAACGAGGTCTTCCTCGGCTACCTCGCCCACGCCACCGAGCGCATCCACCTCGGCTCGGGCATCTTCAACCCGCTGGCCCAGGTCAACCATCCGGTGAAGGTCGCCGAGAAGGTGGCGATGCTGGACCATCTGTCCGAAGGGCGCTTCGAGTTCGGGTCGGGGAGAGGGGCGGGGTCGCACGAGATCCTGGGGTTCATACCGGGTGTCACCGATATGAACTACACCAAGGAGATCTGGGAAGAGACCATCGCCGAGTTCCCCAAGATGTGGCTCCAGGAGGAGTACCCCGGCTTCCAGGGCAAGCACTGGTCGCTGCCGCCGCGGAAGATCTTCCCCAAGCCGTACGGGAAGTCGCATCCGGCCATGTGGTACGCGGCCGGGTCGCCGTCCTCGTACGCCATGGCGGCGCGCAAGGGGCTGGGGGTGCTCGGCTTCTCCGTGCAGAAGGTCTCCGACATGGAGTGGGTCCTTGAGCAGTACAAGACGGCCATCCAGGAGGCGGAGCCGATCGCGGACTTCGTCAACGACAACGTGATGGTGACGTCGACGGCGATCTGTGCGCCCACGCACGACGAGGCGGTGCGGATCGCGGTGGAGGGCGGGCTCAACCGGCTTCAGTCGCTGGTGTTCCGCTACCACGACACGTTCCCCCGGCCGGAGGGGATTCCTCAGTGGCCGGAGACCCTGCCGGAGTACAACGCGGAGATCATCGAGCTGTTGATCGCCGAGGAGCTGATGATCTGCGGGGATCCGGATGAGGTCACCGCGCAGTGCAAGCGGTGGGAGCAGGCGGGGGCGGATCAGCTGTCGTTCGGGTTGCCTATCGGGGTGCCGTTCGAGGAGACGATGCAGTCGATTCGGCTGATCGGGGAGCATGTGATTCCCCGGATCGATACGGATCCGGTCCACCGGACGTCCCGCTTCCGCGCGGCATCGGGTTCCTGACCCCCCGGGGCTCCGCCCCGGACCCCGCTCCTCAAACGCCGGAGGGGCTGGATTTGCTACCTGGTTGTGGGCAGGCGTTCCGCACGGCGATGGGGGTCCCCCCTGCTCCTTAAGAGCTTGGGGGAGGGTGGGCACAACCGGGCACGGTCCGCGGACGAAGGCGTTGGGGGACTGGGGGCGCAGCCCCCAGAGCGGCCGGGCCCCGGGCTCGGGGGTAGCCCCGGTATGGGGGGGTGCCGGGGCTCAGCCAGGCCACACAGACGCGGGGTGGTGTCTTCCCGGATCGCTGCCTCGTAACCGGCCCCGGCCGGAGGCCATCGCGGCGGTCTCCGGCCGGGGCGCACCCGCGTACCCCCGGCAAGGCGGGCGCACACCGCGCATTCGGCAAGGCGGGGCACACCGCGTACCCGGGAAGACGGGGGCGCACCCGCGTACCCCCGGCAAGGCGGGGCGCATCCGCATACCAGGACAGGAAGGGACCGCCATGCTCGACCACCTCATCACCGGGGCCACCCTCGTGGACGGGACCGGGGCCCCGGCCCGGCTCGCCGATGTCGGGATCCGGGGCGGCCGGATCGCCCTGGTCGCCGAACCCGGCACCGTCACCGAGGACACCCGTGCCCGCGAGGACGCCACCGGGCTCGTCCTCGCACCCGGGTTCGTGGACCCGCACACCCACTACGACGCCCAGCTCTTCTGGGATCCCTACGCCACGCCGTCCATGAACCACGGCGTCACCACCGTCGCGGGCGGCAACTGCGGGTTCACCCTCGCCCCGCTCAACCCCGACCGCCCCGAGGACGCCGACTACACCCGTCGCATGATGTCCAAGGTCGAGGGCATGTCCCTCAAGGCCCTTGAGGAGGGCGTCGGTTGGGGGTGGGCCTCCTTCGGGGAGTACCTCGCCGCTCTTGACGGGCGTATCGCCGTCAACGCCGGGTTCATGGTCGGGCATTGTGCGCTTCGGCGGCATGTCATGGGGGCCGATGCCGTCGGCGGGCAGCCCACCCCGGAGCAGTTGGACGCCATGCTGGGCCTCCTCCACGACGCCATGGACGCCGGCGCCTGGGGGCTCTCCACCACCCAGTCCTCCACTCACTCCGATGGGGACGGACAACCTGTCGCGTCGCGTCATGCCCTTCCCGGTGAACTCCTCGCTCTCAGCAGGGCCGTTGGGGAGCACGAGGGCACCCAGCTCGAAGCCATCGTCGCCGGGTGTCTCGATCAATTCGGGGATGAGGAGATCGAGCTTCTGGTTGAGATGAGTGCCGCCGCTGGTCGGCCCCTCAATTGGAACGTTCTCACCATCGACGCCGCTGTACCCGAACGCGTACCGCGTCAGCTCGTCCCAAGTGAGCGCGCCCGCAAGGCCGGTGGCCGCGTCGTCGCCCTCACCATGCCGATCCTCACCCCCATGAACATGTCCCTCGGCACCTTCTGCGCCCTCAACCTCATCCCGGGCTGGGGCGAGATCCTCGGCCTTCCCGTCCCCGAGCGCATCACCAAGCTGCGCGACGCCGACGTGCGGGCCGAGATGCTGCGCCGCGCCGACAGCAGGGAAGCCGGGATCTTCCGCCGTCTCGCCAACTTCGGGCGGTATGTCATCGGGGATACGTACAGTGACGAGAATGACGGGCTTTCCGGGCGGGTGGTCAATGACATCGCCGCCGAGCGCGGGCTCGATCCCTTCCACTGCCTCGTGGAGATCTGCGCCAACGACCGTCTGCGTACGGTCCTTTGGCCCATGCCCACCGACAACGACCCCGCCACGTGGGCGCTGCGGCGCGAGACCTGGGAGCACGAGGACGTGCTGCTCGGCGGGTCCGACGCGGGGGCGCACCTCGACCGGATGTGCGGGGCTCCGTACACCACGCGCTTCCTCGGTGACTGTCTGCGCGGCCGCAAACTCGTCCCCCTGGAGCGGGCCGTCAAGATGCTCACCGACGATCCGGCCCAGTTGTTCGGGCTCAGGGAGCGGGGGCGGGTGGCGGAGGGGTGGCACGCCGATCTCGTCCTGTTCGACCCCGCCCGCATCGAGGCCGGGCCCGCCACCCTCGTGCACGATCTGCCCGGCGACAGCCCCCGGCTCGACTCCAAGGCGATCGGGATCGTGTCGGTCCGGGTCAACGGCGTCGAGACGATCCGCGACGACCGGGTGACGGGGGCCGTTCCCGGCACGGTGCTCCGATCCGGACGCGACACCAGGACGGTGAGCACCAAGTGAGCCTGGATAAGCGGAAGTTGTTCATTGGGGGGGAGTGGGTTGAGGGGGATGGGGGGTGTTATCCCGTGCTCAATCCCGCCACCGAGGACGTGGTCGGGTATGCCCCCGAGGCCAGTCGTGAGCAGGTGTACCGGGCCGCCGCGGCCGCCCGGGAAGCCTTTGGCTCGTGGTCCCGTACGCGTCCCGAGGAGCGGGCCGCGATCCTCGACCGGGCCGCCGACCTCATGCAGCGCGACTTCGCCCCGAACGCCGAACTGGCCCGCGCCGAGACCGGCGCCACCACCGCCACCGCGCGCGGCATGCAGGTCGCGGTCGGCGTATCGCGGTTCCGGCGGTACGCGAAGGGCGCCCTGGAGCCGGCCGAGCAGGCCCTTGTGCCGCAGATCAACGAGGCGGGGCCGATGGGGAAGGCCGGGGTGTTCGGGGCGCTCGCCGTGCGTCAGCCGGTCGGGGTGGTCAGCTGCATCACCTCGTACAACAATCCCTGGGCCAACCCGGCGGGCAAGGTCGCACCCGCGCTCGCCATGGGCAACACCGTCGTGGTCAAACCCGCCCCGCAGGATCCGCTGTCCGTGTTCAGGATGGCCGAGGCCCTGGCGGAGGCGGGGGTGCCGCGCGGGGTCGTGAACGTCGTCACGGGGTCGGCCCCCGCCGTGGGGGAGGCGGCCGTCGACTCGCCGGACGTCGACATGGTCAGCTTCACCGGCAGTACGTCGGTGGGGCAGCGCATCGCCGAGGTGTGCGGGCGGGACATGAAGCGGCAGTTGATGGAACTGGGCGGCAAGGGCGCGGCGCTCGTGTTCGACGACGCCGACCTCGACTCGGCGACCCAGGGCATCGGCACGACGTTCGCCTTCTACAGCGGGCAGATCTGCACCGCGCCGACCCGTGTCCTGGTCCAGCGCGGCGTCCACGACCAGCTGATCGACAAGCTCACCGGATACCTCGGCTTCATGACGGTGGGGGATCCGGCGGCGCGGGGCACGGTGGTCGGGCCGGTGATCTCCGCCGCGCACCGCGACCGCATCGAGGCGTACGTCGAACTGGGCAGGAAGGAGGGGGCGAGTGTGGTGGCAGGCGGCCAACGCCCGGACTTCTCACGGGGGTTCTACGTCGCCCCGACCCTCCTCGCCGAATGCACCAACGACATGCGGGTGGTGCGGGAGGAGATCTTCGGGCCGGTCGTGGTGGTCGTCCCCTTCGAGGACGAGGAGGAAGGCATCGCGCTGGCCAATGACAGCGAGTACGGGCTGCTCGACTACGTCTGGTCCGGCGACGTGGCACGGGCCTTCCGCGTCGCCCGCCGGCTGCGCGCGGGCGGGGTCGGCGTGAACACCGTCGGCCGCAACATGGAGGCGCCGTTCGGCGGCTTCAAGAAGAGCGGGGTGGGGCGCGATGTCGGCTCGTACGCGCTGCACGCGTACAGCGAACTCCAGTCGATCGTCTGGCCGGGTTAGCCGTTCCTGGGGGACAGCTCGGCCATCTTGCTCCAACCCTGGCCCGGCACCTCGATGTTGATGATCTCCGGGGTGGTGGCGACGGCGCCGGCCATCGACTCCAGGCCCGCCCGGAAGTGGTCGGAGTCGACGTGCGCCGCGCCTGCGGCCGCGTCGGCGAAGGCTTCGAGGAGGGTGTACTGGGTGGGGTCGTCCACACTGCGCGACCAGTCGTAGAACAGGTTGCCCGGCTCGGCGCGGGTGGCCCGGGTGAAGTCGTCCACGATGGCCAGCCAGTCGTCGGCGTGCTCGGGACGGACGGTGAACCTGACAGCGATGAAGATCATGCCTTCTACGGTGCGGGTGGGGTCGGGGTGCCGCAAGCGGGGGTGGCCGGGATTCCGACCCTGCCGGAAGGCGGGGCGGGAGCGGTGCCCGTCGGGCAAGGCGGGCCGGGCCCCCTCGGGCACCTACCAGTGCCGCCGCACGCCCCGCCCGGAATGGTTCAGTCGGCCAGGGCCTGCGCGGCCCGGGCCACGGCGGCGCGGATCTCGCCGCCGCGCCGCCGGAAGTCCGTGGTCGCCAGCGACACCGACAGGGCATGCACCGTACCGTCCGCGCGCGGGCCTGGCAGCGCCACAGCCAGGCAGGTGTACGCCGGGTCCGCCTCGCCCATCGACACGGCGAAACCCTGCCCGCGCACCCGGTCCAGCTCGGCCTCGAAGCGGTCGGCGGCGGTGATCGTACGGTCGGTGAACCTGGCCATGCCGTGCTCGGCGAGATAGCGGCGCCGCACCGGCCGGGGCAGCCCGGCGAGCAGCGCCTTGCCGTGAGCGGTGGCGTGGGCGCGGACTTCGGGGCCCGGGGTGAAGGGGTTGGCGGTGTCGGCGACGGGGGCGGTGCTGTCGACCACGGTGATCAGCCCGCCGCGGTACGCCGTGTAGTACGCCTCGGCGCCGGTGGCCCGGCGCAGTCGCGGGAGGAGTTCGCCGATGCCGGGGGCGAGGCGCAGATGCCGCTGGAAGGACCGGTGCAGGGCTGGAACGCGCGGCCCCGGCGCGTACCCCTGGGCGGTCCGGGTGAGATGCCCGCGTGCGGTCAGCGGCCCGAGCAGGTGGTAGACGGTCGACAGCGAACACCCGAGCCCCCGCGCCAGCTCCTTGGCCCCGACCGGGCCCGGTGCGTCGGCCACGGCATCGAGGATCGCGAGGGCGCGGTCGACGGACTGGGGGGTGGTGGTCATGGGGCGAGGGTATGGGCGCCGGTTACTCCCGGGGGAATTCGTCCGTGGAGAGGACGAGGCCGACGACGGTGTCCGTCAGGTCGACGTCGTTGTCGAAGTCCACCTTGAGCTCGCTGACGTAGTCGCCCTTCTTGGGCCGGGTGTAGACGTGGCACCTGCCCTGGTAAGGGTCGGCGATCAGGTAGACGGGGATCTCGGCCTTCGCGTAGGCGATCCGCTTCGGGCCGTAGTCGTTGGGGCCGGTGCCCTTCGAGATGACCTCGGCGACGAACTCGACGTCGTTGTGGACGAAGCGCCGCGCGCCGTGCTCGACGGACGCTTCGGAGACGAGGGTGATGTCGGAGCAGAAGCCGTTGAGGTGCCCGGGATAGTCGATCCGGACATCGGAGAGGATCCGTTTCCGGGGGAACTTCGTCCTCAGTTGTTCGAAGATGTCCGCGATGATGTCCCAGTGGATGCTCCGCTGCGGCGTCATGAAGATGCCCCCCTCGACAATGTCGATCCGATAACCCTCGGGGGCGGTCCTCTCCAGCCACTCGAACAGCGAGTCGAGCGTGTGCTCGCTGTCCCTGTGCTCGGCCATCTCGATCCTGTCGTCGGTCCTGTCGTCCGTGATCCGGTCGTCGACAACGGTCATCGTGGCGCTCCTCCCCGGCCGCCTCTCGAACGAACGCGGCCGCGCGGTACAACGATACGCACGGTGGCAAGGTCACGCCGGGCTACCGCGTCCCCAGGAACACCGGATTCGTGAACGCCGCCAATTGTCCCGGCAGGCCGGGGATGATCGGGGCGTGGCGGACTTCGGCGCGGATGTAGGTCGCGTAGGCCGGGGTGGTCTGCCACTGCGCCGTGCCCGTGCCCGAGGCGGGGAGCTGGGTGGTGTACAGGGTGCCCTGGTCGGTGACGAAGGCGATCGAGCAGCCGGGCGCGCCGGAGACTTCCAGGTGGGCTGTCACCTGTTCGTCGGGGGCGGCTCTCAGGCGTTCGCCGATGCCCGCGTGCTGGCCGTGGCCGCCGGAGACGGAGAAGGACAGTGACACCGCCGCCGATTCCGCCACGTACGAGCGGCCCGCCTTCAGGCCCGCCTGGATCGCCTCGCGGGTCAGGTCGTCGGCCAGCACGACGGTCTGGGGGCCGCCGATGCGGTCCGGGTCGCGGTGGGCGTCGCTGTTGCCCATCGCCGGGGTCCAGGGCTTGTCCGAACTGGCGGCCACGGTAAGGGAGTTGTCCCATTCCTGGAGGGTCACCTCGTCGTCCGGGGTGTAGGGGCCGTTCCACACCTCCACCGCGTCCGCCTCGCCGAAGCCGAACTTCCAGTTGCAGCCGACGCACGTGGCGTGCGGGTGGGCGGGGACGACCAGGCCGCCCGCCCGGCGGATCTCGCGCGCGAAGTGGCCGAAGCGGTTGTCCCGGGCCCGGTAGCGCCAGTCGACGAAGGTGCCCGGGGCGAGCCCCAGCGCCACCACGTGGCCGTTGCGGGTGGTGATCTCCTCGCCCGTCATGATCAGTAGGTCGTCGCCCCACAGGCCCTGCCACGCCCGGTGCGCCGAATTCGTGTTGTGCTCCGAGGTGTTGATGAAGTCCAGGCCCGCCGCGCGGGCCAGCGCCGCGATCTCGGCCGGGGTGCGCTTGCCGTCGGAGTACACCGAGTGCAGGTGGCAGTCGCCCCGGTACCAGGCCCGGCCCCGGCCCTTCGCGCGCTGCGGCGGGTAGACGGGCTTCGGGGTGGGGGCGGCGGCGCCGTACTTCAGGGTGATCGTCACCGCGTACGGCAGGCCCTGCGGGGCGACCGTGTACGGGCCGAGCGCGATGTGCCAGGTCCCGGCGCGCACCGGGCCCGGCAGATAGCCCGGGGTCGCGTCGTCGGCGCGGAGGAAGAACTCCGTGCGTGCCCCGCCCGACCAGCCCCTGAATCCCGCGCCGCCGAGCTCGGTGCCGCGCTCGTCGAAGATGCCGATGTCGAGGGCGTTGTTCTGGGTGCCCGCCGGGACGGTCTCCTTCTCGTACGTGTACGAGACCGCCAACTCCCGTACACCGTGCGGTACTTCGACCGGCAGGTACACGAAGTCGGGGGAGCCGGGTGGCAGGGTGCCGCGCACTGTCTTCGTCTCGTCGGCGCGGCCGGCGCTCGCGCCGCCGCCGGGTTCCGCGTTCGCGAAGTTCACGGTTCCCAAGGTAAGGGCGGCGGCCGCGCCCGTCACGATGAGTCCTCGTCTGCCGATGGATCCGGATCCGTTCTCGGTCATGACCGGAGCTCCCAGTGATTGGAGAGGAGCGGGAGGAGGTGCCTGGGGGTGTCTTGGGGGGTGCCTGCTCACTGTCGTACCCCCACGTGAACGCGGGGAGTCGCCGAGTTGAGCCATCCCTTGCGGCCGCGCGGCACTCCGGATAGGAATTGAAACCTCTCCAGACCGACCCGGAAGGTATGCCGAGTATGCCGATGCGCATCGCCACCACGATCTTTCTGACCGACGAGACGATCACGCCCGTCCGCATCGCGCGCGAGCTGGAGCAGCGCGGGTTCTCCGGGCTCTACCTGCCGGAACACACCCACATTCCGGTCGAGCGGGTCACTCCGTACCCGGTGGGCGGTGAGCTGCCGCCCGAGTACGGCCGCACCCTCGACCCGTTCGTCGCGCTCGGCCAGGCCTCGGCGGTGACCGAGCACCTGCACCTCGGCACCGGGATCACGCTGATCGCCCAGCACGATCCGATCGGCCTCGCCAAGCAGGTCGCCACGCTCGACCACCTCTCCGGCGGGCGCTTCACGCTCGGTCTCGGCTTCGGCTGGAACCGGGAGGAGGCCGCCGACCACGGCGTCGAATGGTCGGCCCGGCGCGAACTCGGCCGGGACCGCTTCGCCCTGATGCGCGCCCTGTGGGCGGCCGAACCGACCGCCCACGATGGCGAGTTCGGGTCGGTGAAGGCCTCGTACGCCCATCCCAAGCCGGTGCTGAACGGGGCGCCGCGCACCCTGATCGGCGGGGCCGCGGGGCCGAAGCTGTTCGCGCACATCGCCGAGTACGCGGACGGCTGGCTGCCGATCGGCGGGCGCGGCCTCACCGAGTCGCTGCCGGTGCTCCGCCGGGCCTGGGAGGCGGCCGGGCGCGCGCCCGAGGACCTCCAGGTCGTGCCGTACGCGGTGCTGCCGACCCCCGGCAAGCTCGCGCACTACGCGGACCTCGGCATCGAGGAGGTCGTCCTCCAGCTGCCGCCCGCGGACGAGACGGGGGTGCTCAAGGTTCTTGATGAGTACGCGGCGTATCTGTAGGCCGCAGGTCCGAGGGAGGGGCGGCCCGGGCCGGCAGGCCGCCCCCGGTGCTCAGCTCAGCGGGAGTTCCAGATACGACGGGTCCTCGTCGGGCGAGGTGATCGCGAGGGTGCCGGGCGTCTCGGCGGCGGGACCGTAGAACGGGTCCACCGAGTCAAGCACCAGCATCAGACGGTGCCCGGCCGGCACGTCGTACCCGGTGGCCTGGAGCGCGAGGTCGACGGTGGCCGGTGCGTCCGGGGCGCCGTCGAGCACGGTGTACGGCGCGTGCGTGATGATGCGGCCGATCCCGAACGCGTTCACGTCGAAGAGGTACGCCACGAACGTCGACTCCGCCGCGCTCGGCGCGACCGTCACCCGCAGCCGGGGCACGCCCCGCAGCTGGTGCCGGGACGGCAGGGGCGCGGTCGTCCACACCCCGGCCAGGGTCCGGTCGATCCGGCCGGTCCGGTACGCCTTGGGCAGCCCGGCCAGCTCGGCGTACCCGGTGAGCAGGATCGCGTCCGCGACGGTGGCCGGGGTGTCGGTGCCGGTGGTGAACGTGGTGCGCCAGCCGTTGCCGGGCTTGTCCAGGAGCCCGCCGTCCTTGGCGCCCTCGGCGGGCCCGGTGAGATAGAAGCGCTCCGGGTTGCCGGTGGCCGCGTCCCAGGTGGGCCGGGTCTCCAGGGCGCGGCTCCACATGATCTCGCTGACGACCTGGTCCTCGGCGCCGGAGTCGGCGTCGAAGGCGGCGGCGGTCTCCGGGGCGGCGCCGTCGTCCGCTTCGAGCAGGTGGCGGTCGAACCAGCGGTGCGCGTCCTGCCAGATCCGGTTGGGCAGCCCCAGGATTCCGGTCATCTCCGGACCCGAGTGGTCGCCGATCGACAGCAGCAGCCGCTTGGGGCCGCTCAGCGCGTTGAACATCTTCAGCGTCTGGTTGCCGGGGAACAGCGTCTCGTGCCAGGCCTGCGCGAACAGCACCGGTACTTCGCGCTCGTTGAGCTTGCCGACCCGGTGGTACGGCGAGCGCGTGGCCGCCCACCTCAGCGTCTCCTCGACGTTCCGGTTGGCCAGTACGTCGTCGAAGGCCTGCTGGGTGCGCGCGCTGAGCCGGGCGGTCTTGGCCGCGCCGAGCAGGGTCTGCACGGCGGCGATGTGCCGGGTGTCGTTCTCGTAGAACGCCTCGCCCAGGTCGCCCCAGGTGCTGAGCGCGACCACGGCGTGCACCCGGGGGTCCTCGGCGGCGACCAGCTGGCTGATGCCGGAGCCGTAGGAGTCGCCGAGGAAGCCGACCTTGCCGATCGCGTCCGGGCCGCCGGCCTGGGCGATGAGGTAGCTGAGCGCCTTGATGCCGTCGGCGATGTCCGCCTCGCCGGCCACCTCGACCTCGCCGCCGGACTCGCCGAAGCCCCGCGTGGTGTAGGCCAGTACGTGATAGCCGCGGCGGGCGAAGCGCAGCGCCTGCACCGCGTAGACGGTCCAGCCCTGCTTGGCCCACGGCGAGGGCATCACGATCAGCGGGTGGCGTCCGTCGCCGTTGTGCAGCCATAAGGCGGCGTCGAGCTCCACGCCGTCGCCGACCGGCACTCCCACGCCGTCCAGGAAGGTCGCCGCCTTCCGTGCCTCGGCCACCTCGGCGGCCCGCGCGGGGGCGAGCCGTGCGGTGTCGCCGGTGCGCAGCGCCTCCACGACCTGCGCGAGCGCTGCTTCGTCCAGTTCCGGGTAGAGGCTCACCGCTGCCGCCGGTCGCAATCCCTTTGAAGTCACGTCGGTCCCATCCCACTTCGTCGACTTGCACGGGTGTCGCGCTCGGGCCCGGAGCGACTCCCAGTATCGGGGCGGACGCTCTGCGTGTTCATGCCCTTTCGAGCAGATTGGCCGGAAACGTACGGCAGTGGGCGGCGGATGGCGGCCGGGGGCGGCGCCGGGAGCGGGTTCAAACGCACGCTCGTATCCTCGGGGGATGACTTCCAGCGCGCAGCCCCCGCAGGCAGCAGGACCCGGCCCTGCTCCGCAGACCTCCGCCGCACCGACCGCCAACTCGATGCGGCGCGCGCTGAAACGCGCCAGGGACGGCGTCGCGCTCGACGTCGCCGAGGCGGCCGTGCTGCTCCAGGCCCGCGGCGCCGACCTCGCCGACCTCACCGGCTCCGCCGCCCGGGTCCGCGACGCGGGCCTCGAAGCCGCGGGCCGGCCCGGCGTCATCACGTACTCCAAGAGCGTGTTCATCCCGCTCACCCGGCTGTGCCGGGACAAGTGCCACTACTGCACCTTCGTCACCGTGCCCGGCAAGCTGCGCCGGGCCGGGCACGGGATGTTCATGTCCCCCGACGAGGTGCTCGACATCGCCCGCCGGGGCGCCGAACTCGGCTGCAAGGAAGCCCTGATCACGCTCGGCGACAAGCCCGAGGACCGCTGGCCCGAGGCCCGCGAATGGCTCGACGCGCACGGCTACGACGACACCATCGCGTACGTGCGCGCCATGTCGATCCGCATCCTGGAGGAGACCGGGCTGCTGCCGCACCTCAACCCCGGGGTGCTGTCGTGGACCGACTTCCAGCGCCTCAAGCCGGTCGCCCCCTCCATGGGCATGATGCTGGAGACGACCGCGACCCGGCTGTGGTCCGAGCCGGGCGGCCCGCACCACGGCTCCCCGGACAAGGAACCGGCCGTGCGGCTGCGGGTGTTGGAGGACGCGGGCCGCTCGTCGGTGCCGTTCACCAGCGGGCTGCTGATCGGCATCGGCGAGACGTACGAGGAGCGCGCGGAGTCCCTGTTCGCGCTGCGCCGCGTCTCGCGCTCGTACCACGGCATCCAGGAACTGATCATCCAGAACTTCCGCGCCAAGCCGGACACGGCGATGCGCGGCATGCCAGACGCCGACCTGGACGACCTGGTGGCGACGGTCGCGGTGGCCCGGCACATCATGGGCCCGGCGGCCTGCCTACAGGCGCCGCCGAACCTGGTCGCGGGGGAGTACGGGCGGCTCATCGGCGCGGGCATCGACGACTGGGGCGGCGTCTCGCCGGTCACCATCGACCATGTGAACCCCGAGCGGCCGTGGCCGCAGATCGATGAACTGGCCGCCAAATCCGGGGCGGAGGGCTTCTCGCTGCGCGAACGGCTGTGCATCTACCCGGAGTTCGTGCAGCGCGGTGAGCCCTGGCTCGACCCCCGGCTGCTCCCGCACGTACGCGCCCTCGCGGATCCGGAGACGGGCCTGGCGAACGAGGCGGCCGAGGTGCGGGGCCTGCCCTGGCAGGAGCCCGACGAAGGGTTCGCGGCGTCCGGCCGCACCGACCTGCACCACACCATCGACACCGAGGGCCGCACCTCGGACCGCCGCGAGGACTTCGACTCCGTGTACGGCGACTGGGGCGCGCTGCGCGAGGCGGCGGCCCCGGGCATGGTCCCCTCCCGCATCGACGCGGACGTGCGCCAGGCCCTCGCGGTGGCCGCCGACGACCCGACGAAGCTGACCGACGCCGAGGCGCTCGCGCTGCTGCACGCGGACGGCGAGGCGCTGGACGCGCTGTGCGCGGTGGCCGACGACGTCCGCAGGTCGGTGGTGGGCGACGACGTGACGTACATCGTCACGCGGAACATCAATTTCACCAACGTCTGCTACACCGGCTGCCGGTTCTGCGCCTTCGCGCAGCGCCGCACGGACGCGGACGCGTACACGCTGTCTCTGTCGCAGGTGGCGGACCGGGCCGAACAGGCCTGGGAAGTAGGGGCAGTCGAGGTCTGCATGCAGGGCGGCATCCACCCCGACCTGCCGGGGACGGCGTACTTCGACATCGCGAAGGCGGTGAAGGAGCGGGTGCCGGGGATGCACGTCCACGCGTTCTCGCCGATGGAGGTCGTGAACGGCGCGACGCGCACCGGCATGTCGATCCGGGAGTGGCTGACGGCGGCGAAGGAAGCGGGCCTCGACTCGATTCCGGGCACGGCGGCGGAGATCCTGGACGACGAGGTCCGCTGGATCCTGACCAAGGGCAAGCTGCCGACCGCCACCTGGATCGAGGTGGTGACGACCGCCCACGAGCTCGGCATCCGCTCGTCCTCCACGATGATGTACGGACACGTCGACCAGCCCCGCCACTGGCTGGGCCACTTCCGCACGCTGGCGCGCATCCAGGAGTCCGCGCTTTCTCACAACGTCGCCGGCTTCACGGAGTTCGTGACCCTCCCCTTCATCCACACCAACGCCCCGGTGTACCTGGCGGGCATCGCCCGCCCGGGCCCCACGGCCCGCGACAACCGGGCGGTCACCGCGATGGCCCGTCTCCTCCTCCACCCCCACATCCCCAACATCCAGACCAGCTGGGTGAAGCTGGGCCAGGAGGGCGCGGCGCAGATGCTCCGCTCCGGCGCGAACGACCTGGGCGGCACCCTGATGGAGGAGACCATCTCCCGTATGGCGGGCTCCAGTTACGGCTCGTACCGCTCCATCAAGGACCTCGTGGCGATCGCGGACGCGGCGGGCCGCCCGTCCCGCCCGCGCACGACGCTCTACGGAGAGGTGCCGGAGGAGCGGGTGAGGGCGGCCCATGCCTCGGACGGGCATCTGCCGGAGCTGCTGCCGGTGGTGGGGGACTGAGGGGCCGGCGAGTCCCACCGTGCCCGTGCGGGTGATGGCGCGCGGGCGGCCCCGGCCCGCCTGTACCGTACAAAGCCCGCATCGCCCGAGCCACCTGCCCCGGAGGCCACGTGAGCGCCCAGCCCGACGGTCCGTACGGACCACTGATCCCCATGCCCGAGCTGACGCCGGACGCTTTGCGGGCCGCGGTCGAGCGCATCGCGCCGAGCCGGGTGCCCGCGCTCACCCAGCACCTGTTCGAGGCGACCACGAACGCGCAGCAGACGCAGAGCCTCGCCCCTTTGCGGGCCTTCGTCCACTCGTGGGGGGTGTTCGTCGCGATCGAGCGGCATCCGGCGCGCGCGGCGCGACTGCGAGAACTCGAACGCATCGTGGACGCAGGTGAGCAGAACCCCACGGAGGTGATCACTGAGATCCGCCGGATCCGGGAGGCGGCCGAGGCGGAGGCAGGGCTGTGACGGACTGGGGGATGGGACTACAACCCGAGTGCGGAGTACATCACTGACGGGCTGCCCGCAGGCGTCGTCGCCGAGGTGGAACGGCTGGCCACAGAGCTTGCGGCGCTCGGCCGAGACGAGGTGAAGGTTGGCAGGCCCTTCGACAGGGAGGGCGGGCTTCGGGAGTTCGACCTCTTGGGCGGGCGAGGGTTCATCAGCTTCCTCGCGGTGCCGCGCCACGAGTGCGTATACGTCTGCAACGTCACCTGGTACGGCTGATCCGTCCGGTCCGTCGCCCCGCCGAGGAACCGCGGCGGCCGATATCGCCACATCCGGCGGGAGCCTCTGGCGCCGCCCGATATGGTCGAGGTGGGGCGGGGTCTCGGGTGGGGCCGAGAGGGAGGGGTTCGGGCGTGCAGGCTTCGATGCAGGAGCTCATCCGGCGGCGCAAGCGGGCCGGGTTCGTGGGGCGGCGGGGGGAACTCGCCGCCTTTCAGCGGAACTTCGACATCCCGGTCGACGACGAGCAGCACCGGTTCGTCTACTCCGTGCGCGGCAACGCCGGGGTCGGGAAGACGTTCCTGGTACGGGAGTTGGAGCAGGCGGCCCTGGAGCGCGGGGCGCTGACCGCGTACACCGACGAGGGCGTCAACAGCGTTCCCGAGGCGCTGGGCGCGATCAGTGCGCACTTCGCGCGGCAGGGGCAGCCGCTCAAGGCGCTCGACCGGATCCTGGCCACCTACCGCCAGCGCCGGTACGAGGCCGAGGCGGCCGGGGCCGGGCCGGACCCGGGGCCCTCGGCGGGGGCGGTCGTCGCTGCGCAGGCGGGCCTCGCCGGGATCGGACTCGTGCCCGGCGTCGGGGCGCTCGCCGGAGCCGTCGACCCGGCCCAACTCGCGCAGGGAGCCGAGCGGTTGAGGGTCGCGCTCAGTGCGCGGCTCGGGCGGCAGGAGGACGTGCAGCTGGTGCTCGACCCGCTGCGCGTGCTCACGCCCGTGTTCGTGGCGGAGCTGGGGCGCGTCGCCGCACAGGTGCCCTGGGTGGCCGTCTTCTTCGACACGTACGAGCGCACCGGGGCCTTCCTCGACGGCTGGCTGCGCGATCTGATCACCACCGACCGGTACGGCGGGCTGCCCGCCAACACGGTCGTCACGCTGTCCGGGCAGGGCCGGCTCGACCCGCTGCGCTGGCCCGCCGCCGCGGACTTCGTCGCCGACCTCCCCCTCGAACCGTTCACCGAGGACGAGGCCCGCCAACTCCTCGCCGCGAAAGGGGTGGTGGACGAGGAGGTCGTACGCGATGTGCTGCGGCTCTCCGGGCGGCTCCCGGTGCTCGTCAGCACCCTCGCGGGCAGCCGGCCCGCGACGCCGGGCGACATCGGCGACCCCAGCGCCACGGCGGTGGAGCGGTTCCTGAAGTGGGAGCCCGACCCGGTGCGCCGGTCCGCCGCACTCGAAGGCGCGCTGCCGCGACGGCTCGATGAGGACGTGTTCCGGGCGGCCGTGAGCGGGGACGCGGCCGGGCTGTTCGGCTGGCTGCGGTCACTGCCGTTCGTCCGGGACCAGGGCGGCCGGATCAAGTACCACGACGTCGTCCGCGCCCCCATGCAGCGCCTCCAGCGCACCTCCTCGCCGCAGCGCTGGCGGGCCGGGCACGAACGGCTCGCCGCCTGGTACGGGCAGGAGCGGGCGGCCGCCGAGGCCGGGTCCGGCGAGCACTGGCGTGACGAGGCCTGGCGCGAGCCGCGGTTCGAGGAGCTGTACCACCGGCTGTGCGCCGACCCCGGGGGCGCGTTCCCGGCGGCGCTGCGCGACGGCATCGCGGCCTGCCGGCAGGGCACGGTCACCGCCCGCCGCTGGGCACAGGTGATCGCCGAGGCGGGCGAGGACGGCAACCGCGAGCCGCTGCGCAAATGGGGCGCCGCCTGCCTCGCCGCGCTCGACGCCGAACGCCACTGCGTCGACGTCCTCGGCATGATGCTGGCCCGGCCCGAACTCACCGACGAGGACCGGGTCGCCGTGCACATCGCCCGCGCCTGGGGCCACTTCAGGACCGAGGCGTACGAGGAGTCGCTCGCCGACTACCGGCGGGCCCTCACCCTGGACGCCCGCAGCGCCGACGCCCACCACGGGCGGGCCGTCGCGCACCGGGCCGTCGGTGACCACGCGGCCGCGCTCGCCGACCTCGACCGGCTCGAAGAGCTGGAGCCGGGCCGGCCCCGCGCGCCCCGCGAGCGCGGCGAGACCCACCGGCGCGCGGGCCGCTACGAGGAGGCGGTCGCCGAACTCGGCCGGGCCCTCGCGCTCGACCCCGGCGACGCGCTGATCCTGGGCAGCCGGGGTCAGGCCAAGGCCCAACTCGGCCTGGCCGCCGAGGCGTTGGCGGACTTCGACCGGGCCCTTGCCATCGACCCCGACTACGGCTGGGCGCTGGTGCGCCGGGCCCATGTGCGGGCGCTGCTCGGCGACACGGAGGGCGCGCTCGCCGACCTGGACCGGGCGGAGCGGCTCTCGCCGTCGTGGGCGTGGGTGCTCGGCGAGCGCGGCGACGTGTACCGGTTCGCGGGGCGCTTCGCGGAGGCCGTCGAGGCGTACGGGCGGGCACTCGCCCTCGACCCCGGGTACGCGTGGGCGCTGGGGAGCCGGGCGATCGCCCGCGCGGAACTGGGGCGCGTCGCCGAGGCGCTGGCCGACCTGGACCGGGCGGTCGAGATGGTGCCGGGGTACGTCTGGGCGTACCGGCAGCGGGCCCGGCTGCACCGGGTGCTCGGCCGGGAGGAGGATGCGCTGGCCGACCTTGCCCGTGCCGAGCGGGCGGGGGAGGCCCAGGGCATCCCGCCCGGGCCGCCCCCGGCCGACGAGGGCGGCCCCCGCTACCCGGCCACCCCGCCGGAACCGGGGCCCGCCCCGAGGGGCTGAGCGCTGCGCGCGGAGTGGCGTTCGTCGGCCGCGGACCGTGCGTGGCTGGTCGCGCAGTTCCCCGCGCCTCTGGCAGGTGCTGGGGTGCCGCGGACCCCACAGCTGAGCAACGCTGGTCAATTTGCCCTCTTAAACGGGCGCATCCGTTCAGGTACCGTGCTGCCGCATGAGCGCAGCAGCCGGAGCCGGTGGACCCGTATGGGGTCGGGCCGAGCAGCAGGACTTCCGTAGCCGGGTGCGGGGATGTCTGCTCGGCGGGGCCATCGGGGACGCGCTCGGCGCGGGCGTCGCCGGGCTCACCCTCGGCGGGATCCGCGAGCGGTACGGGCCGGAGGCGCTGGGCGACCTCGTCCCCGCGTACGGCCGCGCGGGCGCCGTCACCGCCGCCACCCAGCTCACCCTGTTCACCGTCGACGGACTCATACGCGCCCAGGTGCGCCGCGACACCGGCGCCTGGCACCCGCCCACCGATGTGCACCGGGCCCATCTGCGGTGGGCCGCAACCCAGCGCGAATGGGGACCCGACGAGCGCCGCGAGGACAACGGCTGGCTGGCGCGCGAGGAGTGGCTCTACGCCCGGCGCGACCCCGCCAAGGCCTGTCTCGTCGGGCTCGGCGACGACGTCATGGGCACCCTGGAGCAGCCCAAGAACCCGGCCGCCGACGACCCGGCCGCGCTCACCCGCTCCGCGCCCTTCGGGCTGCTCGTCGGCTGGGAGCCGCAGCTCGTGCTCCAACTCGCCGTGGAGTGCGCGGCGCAGACCCACGGCGACCCGGCGGCCTATCTTTCGGCGGGCGCGCTCGCCGTCATCGTGCACGGCCTGGCCCGGGGCGAGTCCATGGACGGCGCCGTCCAGCGGGCCCTCGCCCAGCTCGCCGTGCGCCCCGGGCACCAGCGGGTCAGCGAGGCCCTCAAGCACGCGCTCGGCGCCGTACGGCAGGGCATGCCGAGCCCGACCCGGGTCGCCACCCTCGGCACCGGGCACACCGCCCCCGAGGCCCTCGCGATCGCCGTGTACTGCGCGCTGGTCGGCGAGGACATCCGGCACGGCCTGCTGCTCGCCGTCAACCACGACGGGCCCTCCGACGCCACCGGCTCCGTCTGCGGCAGTCTGCTCGGCGCGATGCACGGGGAGACCGCGCTGCCGCCCGCCTGGCTCGCCCAGCTCGAAGGCCGCCCGACGCTGCTCGAACTCGCCGACGACTTCGCCATGGAGATGACCCAGGGCCCCGCCCTGCACGGCCCCGCCGTCAACACCGCGGGCTGGCTGCTGCGCTATCCGAGGGGCTGAAACCACTCGTGCGGGCGGCGGAACGGCCCCGGGACCGCGTGTCCCTCGCGCGCGCACGCGCGTATTCGCCAGGGTCGTCGCCATGACCCCCCTTCCCGCGGCCCGCACCCCGGCCGCCCGCACCCGGTCGGCCCGCTGGTTCACCGCGCCGATGGTCGCCCTCGCGCTGCTGGGGAGCGGCACGGGCACCTCCGCCGCCGCCCCGGCCGGCGGCGGCGGTCACCCGCGGTACGTCCAGGGCGACAACGGGCCGGGCCGCACCGACCCGGCGGCCCGCGAGGACGAACTCCCGCCGTACGACGCCCAGCACGCCCAGCAGGCCGTCGACCGGATGGTGATGGAGGAGGACGCCGACGCCGGCGGCCAGCACTGCCCGCCGCAGAGCGACGACGACGCCAAGGGCGGCTACCAGTGGTTCGGCCCGCACCGCGATGCCGCCTACCCGGCCGAGGGCAGCGACGACCGGCCCCCGGCGGACACCACGGGCGAACCGCAAATCATCGGCTGAGGCAGGCAGGCAGGCAGGCAGGCAGGCACCGGCACCGGCGTCAGTCGGCCCTCGCCGCCTTCGCGCCGCCCGCCTCCGGCTGCTCCGGTACGGCCGCCGCGCCGGCCGCCGAACCCGGCCCGTCGTCATCGGAGTTGACGCGGGCGAGCAGCGCGTCCCGCTCCGGGGTGGCCTCCGGCTTGAGCAGACCGATCAGGACGTACAGGACGAGTGAGATCGCCAGCGGCACCGACACCTGCCACTGCAGAGCCACATCGGTCTTCTGCGAGCCGTCCAGGTTGTAGTTGACGAAGAAGAAGGCGAGCAGCCCCGCCGCCCAGCTGCTGAGCGCCGCCGTCGGACCGGACTTCCGGAACGTCCTGAGCATGCCCAGCATGAACGGGATGGCGATCGGTCCCATGAGCCCGGCCACCCACTTGATCACGACGGTGATGATGTCCCTGAAGGCAGGCGAGTTGACCTGCGTCGCGATGGTCATCGACAGACCGAGGAAGACCAGCGTGGACAGCCGCGCCGCGACCAGCCCCGCGCGCGAGTCCCAGGCGCGGGGCGCACCACATGGGGAAGAACAGGACGGTCGGCCAGAGGGCCCACAGGATCGCCGAGAATCGGGCCCAACTGCCTTACCTGCATTGTGAGTTGGCGAACTGTGAGGCGCCCCCTAGGGGCGCGGGGAACTGCGCGACCAGCCACGTACGGCCCGCACCCGAACAACGGCACACGCAGCGGAGCGTCAGCTCATCAACTCGCCCGCGTTCACCAGCAGCGACTGGCCGGTGATGGACCGGGCCCGGTCCGAGGCGAGGAACACCGCCGCCTCCGCCACGTCGCCATCCGTGGCCAGCTCCGGCAGGGCCATCCGCTCGGTGAGGCGCGCCAGCACCTCCTCCTCCGGCACGCCGTCGGTGTGCGCGGTGAACTGGACGTACGCCTGCACCGGCGGGCCCCACATCCAGCCCGGCAGCACGGTGTTGACCCGGATCCGGTCCGGCCCGAGCTCGCGCGCCATCGAGTACATCGCCGAGGTCAGCGCGCCCTTCGAGGCCGCGTACGCCGCCTGCCACACCTGCGAGGGCGCCGCCACCGCCGACTGCGTACCGATGATGACGACCGAGCCGCCGCGCCGCTTGAGCGCCGGCAGGCAGGCCCGCGTCATGCGGAGCGTGCCGAGCAGGTTCACGTCGATGACCTGCTGCCAGGTGGCGAAGTCCGCGTCCTGGAGGCCGCCGAAGTAGCTGTCCCAGGCCGCCACGTGCACGACCGCGTCGATTCCCCCGAAGCGGGCCGTGGCGAGCGCGGCGAGCGCCTCGCACCGGCCCTCGTCCGTGATGTCGGTCTCCAGATACGCGGTGTGGGCGCCGTCCGGGTCGATCTCGGCGGCGGACTTGGCGAGGTTGGCCTCGGTGCGCGCGCCGAGTACCGCGTTGCCCCCGTCGCGCACGACGGCCGCGGCGACCTGGTGTCCGAGACCGGCCCCGACCCCGGACACGATGACGGTCTTCCCACTCAGCAACATCCGGTCGCCTCCCGGCTCTGGCACATCTCCTGACGGGGCGTCAGAGTAAGGCGGTCCGGTGGTGGAGGGAAGGGATGCGGCATGACGGAGGACACACGGCCCGAGGCGTACGCGGAGCTGGCGTCGGTGGGGCCCTACGGGGTGCGCCCGGGGCACGCGCTGATCACCATGGTGGAGCCGCACCCGGGCCATGAGTACGCGTACAACCGCTGGTACGAGGACGACCACTACTACGCGGGCGCGATGGCCATGCCCTGGATGTACGCCGGGCGCCGCTGGGTGGCCACCCGCGAACTCCAGGGGCTGCGCTATCCGGAGAAGTCCGCGGTCGCCCAGCCGGTGAGCGCCGGCTGCTACCTCTCGACGTACTGGATCACCCAGGGCCGCTACGACGAGCACATGAAGTGGACCGTCGGCATCAACCGGCGCCTCAACCGGGACGGCCGCGTCCACCAGGACCGCACCCACGTCTTCACCGCGTTCCAGGACCACGAGGTGACCGTCTACCGGGACGGTGCCGCGGGTCCCCGTGACTACCACGCCCTCGACCACCCTTACGCGGGGCTCGTGCTGGAGGTCATCGATGCCGAAGGCCCGGAGCAGCGGGCCGAGTTGCTGGAGTGGCTGGGCTCCCGGCATCTGCCCCGGCGGATCGCCGGCGGTCCGGCCGCGATGGTGACGGTCTTCCGGCCGACACCGCTGCCGGGCGACCGCATGACGTACGTGAAGCAGGTCGAGGGCGTCGACACCCGGCTCACGCTGCTCTGGTTCCTGGAGCGGGACCCGAGGGAGGTCTGGGCGGACCACTTCACCGGACTCGACGCGCCGGTGGCCGAAACGGGCCTCGGGCGGGTGGAGTTGGTGGCGCCGTTCATCCCCACCGTGCCCGGCACCGACCGCTACGTGGACCAACTCCGCTGACCGGCTGCGGACATGGCCGAGCCCCCTCGGCCGGGACGGCGGACCAGTCGAGAGGGCTCTTTCGGTGTTGCTGATGTGCTGGTGATATCGCGCTTGCCGCGGTACCGGTCAGCTGAGGGAGTCCCGGGTCACCTCGGCCACGAACGCGTTCCACGCGCCGGGGGCGAAGGAGATCGACGGGCCCGCGCAGACTTTGGAGTCGCGCACCGCGATTGCGTGCGTCTCGGGGGACTTGACCTCAACGCATGCGCCGTTTCCGGTGGAGTACGAGGACTTGGTCCAGGTGTCCGTGGCGCCCTGAAGAATTGCCATGTTCGCTCCGGTTTTTGCCAGTTGGGTCGTTCTCGGCCAACGTTCTTCGTTGGCGTGATCGACGCTACTCGCAGGTTCCGGGGTGTGCGGCGGCCGTTCACTCAACCGGATGGCATATTCCGGCGAGGCCTTCCGTGGCGGTACGCGTGGGGTGTACGGTGCCACACTTCAGTCCGCCGTGCCCTTGGCGTACTCCTTGGCGATCCCGGTAATGAATTCCCGGGTCTGGTCCACATTCAGGGCCTGCGCGCGCAAGTGCTCGTACATCACGCTGTATTTCTGGACATCGTTCGCCTTTTCCAGATACAGGTCACTCGTGACGCCCTCGATGTAGACGACGCTGGAGTCCGATGCGTCGGGGAATTCCAGAATCGCGTACTGGCCGTTGATGCCGGGATGCGCGCCCATGCTGAACGGCAGTACCTGGACGGTGACATGGGGCAGCTGGGACTGCACGATCAGGTGCTCCAGCTGGTCGATCATCAGCTGCCGGTCGCCGATCAGGCGGCGCAGCGCCGCCTCGTCGATGACCACCCACAGCCGCAGCGGGTTCTCCTCCGCCCGCACTCTCTCCTGCCGTCGCACCCGGACGTTCACCCGTTTCTCGACGTCGGTCGGGGCGGTCTCCGGCAGCGCCCCCGCGATCAGGGCCTCCGCGTACTGCCGGGTCTGCAGCAGCCCCGGCACGACCTGCGGATCGTAGACGCGCAGGCTCGCCGCGTCCGTCTCCAGACCGATGTAGACGCTGTACGGGATGTCGCCGAAGGCGTGCCACCAGCCCTGCTGGCGGGAGTCCTTGGCCATCTGCATCAGCGAATCGACGATGCGGTGGTCCTCGACCTCGTACACCCCGCACAGATCGCGGACATCGCGCTGGCTGATGGAGCGGCGGCCGTTCTCCAGACGGCTGATCTTCGACTGGGAGACCAGCAGGCGTTCGGCGACCTCTTCGGCCGTCATGCCCTTCAGCTCGCGGAGTCTGCGCAGCTCCTGGCCCAGTCGGCGCCGCCTGACGGTGGGATTGACGTTGGACGCCACGGGTAACGCACCTCCGGCTCACGGCTCTTCTGTTCTTGTGCCCAGCAGACTGCCACCAACTTCCGGGCGCCCGCTGGAAAACGGCCACACACAGCGACAACGCGAACGCGCGGGGCTGTTGTGGCAGCCCCGCGCGTTCATGGTGCGGCTCCCGAACCGGGTCGAGGGGGACGACGGTGCGGCGGTTGGTGCGTATGCGTCTGGTGATGCCCATGCGCTGGTGGTGCGGGTTCTTCTGACGGTGCTGGTGGTGCCGGTCCTGCTAGTGGTGGGCCACGGCGCGGGCCATGGCCCCGTGATGCGGCTGCATCGGGACACCGGCCGCCATGGCATGGCGGCTTCCGTTGCTCGGCGCGGCGGTGGGGCCGTTGCCTTGGCCGTTGCGACGCGGCTGAGCGGCCGCGCCGTTCTGGACGTCCATCACGGCGTGCGCGACGAGACCGCCCATCGGGTCGTGCCTGATCAAGTCCCTTAGCCGGGAGCGCGATGAACGCCCCTCGTTGCCGGGGTAGAGGTGCTTGCCGAGCCCGACTGCGTGGGCCAGCGCGGCAAGCGCCGCGGTCCGCGGGTCCGGCGGTACGCCGGTGCGGATCGCACTGTCCAGCCGGGCCCTGATGTCCCGGCTGATCGCCGTGTCCGTCGCTTGGTAGCGAGTCGTCGGCAGCACTCCGCACATCTGGCCCGAGACGGCATGCACCATGCCGCACCGCTCCAGATGCGCGAGGTAAATCTGGCGGAGCCCCAGTCGGGGCCCGCCGATCCAGTGGACGGCCCGTACCGGACTGCCGCGCCTGCGCAGCAGTTCCAGTGCGGAGTCCAGTGTCGGATCTCCTGTCGGCCGTGCCATCACCACGGCGATACGATCCCCGTCTGGGGCTATCCGTCCTGCCAGAGCCAGCTCCACTAGCTGTGCTCCGGCGAGGCCGAGGTCGAGCGACTGCGGCTGCGCTGTGGTACCCGTGGCCGGGTCCAGAGCGAGCAGCAGAAGCTCCTCCGGAATTGTTCTGCGGCTCCTGCCCATCCATGCCTCCCCGCGTGGATGAATGACAGGGTGACCCCTCTCACATTCATCTGTCGAGAGCGCCTGGGTGGTTCGTACGGGAACCGACAGGTATGTCGTTCTCGTCTAGCCGGGGGGTCCTGCCCGACACACAGGACACTGGTACATGGTTCGGACACGGTCCGTATCTAGGTCGGCGGCGCCGCGGGGCGCCTGGAGGAGGCATCGGTGGCGGGCGAGTCCCCCGACAAGTCGGAGCAGAAGCGGTCGTCGGGGGAGACGACTCGCAGTGAACGCGACCCGCGTGTCACCGTCTCCGCATCTCCGTCCCCCTCCGGCAAGGGGGAGGACGGCGCGGTGGCGGTCAACGGTTCCGGATCAGGTTCCGGTTCCGCGTCCCGGGACGCGTCCGTGTCCGGCTCCGCGGCGGGTGCCGTGGATCAGGCGACGGCGGTCTTCAGGGCCCCGCGCCAGGAGGACGGCGACTCCCGGCTCCGGGCGGCGGTGGCGGCGTGGGTCGACGCGGCCGACGAGGGGTCGAGTACGGGTGACTCCGAGGGGGCTGAGGCTGCCGAGCCTGCGGCCGCTTCGACGGCAGGGGCTGCCCCCGTCGAGTCGGAGGACGCCGCCGAGAGCAAGGCGCCTGCGAGCGGGGCGCCCGAGTCGAAGGACGCGGCTGAGAGCGACGCCGCCGAGAGCCCGGCCGCCGAGCAGGAGGACGCCGCCAAGGGCGACGCCCCCGAGGCCGAGGCCCCCGAGCCGGCGGCCCGCAAGTCCGAGGCTGTCGGCCCGGAGGCTGGCCCCGAGGCCGAGGGGCCGGGGGACGAGCCCGCCACGTCGCAGGCTGCTCCCGTGGCGGACGCGTCGAAGGCGGACGCCGCCGAGGCTCCCAAGGCGGACGCTCCCAAGTCCGACGCGTCGAAGACTGAGGCCTCCAAGGCTGATGCGGCCGAAGCCGACGCCCCCAAGCCCGACGCGTCGAAGACTGAGGTCCCCAAGCCTGACGCGGCGAAGGCCGACGCCGACGAGGCAAGCGGCACCAAGCCTGCCACCCCCAAGCCCAGCGACGGCGAGGCCACCGGCACCAAGCCCGCCACCCCCAAGCCCAGCAGCACCCCCACCACCGGAACCGACACCGGAGCCGGAACCACCACCGGCACCCCCGCCCGGCCGCCCGCCCCCGATTCCAGAGCCGCCTCCTGGGGCGCCAAGCCGAGCTCCGCCGGGGCGAGCGGAATCGATCAGCCGAGCTCCGCCCGGCCCAGCGGAATCGATCAGGCACGTCCCGCCGGGGGCAGCGGAATCGATCAGCCGACCACCGCGTTCAAGGCCGTCGCGCCACCCGCCGTCGATCAGCCGACGGCGATGCTCAAGCTGCCCGCGTCCAAGCGGGAGGCGGCCGCCGAGCGGGCCGGCCAGTACATACCGCTGCGGTCCGACGAGGCGGGCGCGGCGACGGACGCGCCCGTCCGGCAGCCCGGGGCGCCGAAGATCACCCCGCCGCCGGCCGCCGGGCCCCGTGAGGTCATACCCGAGCACACCGAGCGGACGCGGCAGCAGCCCCTGCCGCCGAAGCCCCCGCTCGATCTGCTCGCCGAGCTGACCAACACCCCGCCCCCGGCGCAGACCCCGGTCCGCTCGACGGTGCGGCGGTTCAAGATCTGGACCCCGCTGGTCCTGCTGCTTCTCATAGCCTTTGCGGTCGTACAGATTCTGCGCCCGCTCCCGGCGCCCAAGCTGGCCCTCACCTCGTCGCCCTCGTACACCTTCGCCGGTGGCACGCTCGGCCTGCCCTGGCCCGCCGAGGGGCAGTCGGCGGTCGCGGTGGACGGCGTGGGCAGCCTCGGTACGCACGGGGAGCAGAAGCCCGCGCCGCTGGCGAGCGTGGCCAAGACGATGACGGCGTACGTGATCCTCAAGGAGCACCCGATCACCGGGAAGCAGGAGGGCACGAAGATCACCGTCGACCAGCAGGCCGAGGACGACGCGAAGAAGCCCGACGAGTCGACGGCGCCGATCCACAAGGACCAGCAGTTCACCGAGAAGCAGATGCTCGAACTGCTGATGATCCCGTCCGGCAACAACGCCGCCCGCCTGCTGGCCCGTTGGGACGCCGGGAACGAGGAGGCGTTCATCGCCAAGATGAACGCCGCCGCCAAGGAACTCGGCATGACCAGCAGCACGTACACCGACCCGAGCGGTCTGAAGGAGACCACGGTCTCCACGCCGACCGACCAGCTCAAGCTGGCCCAGGCCGTCATGCAGAACGATGTGTTCCGCGAGATCGTCAACACGCCCCAGATCAAGATCCCGGGCATCCCCACGACGATCTACAACAACAACAAGATCGTGCTCAAGCCGGGGGTGAGCGGCATCAAGACCGGCTCGTCGACCCCGGCCGGCGGCAATCTGCTGTGGGCGGCCGACACCGTCGTGGACGGCAAGAACCAGCGGATCTACGGCATCGTCATGGGCCACCACTCCGGCACCACCCTCGACAGCAAGCTGACCGCCGCGATCAACAACAGCTACACGCTGATCCAGGCCGTCCAGAAGGCCGTCACCTCGGCGACCGTCGTCAAGAAGGGCCAGGTCGTCGGGTACGTCGACAACGGGCTCGGCGGCCGGACGCCCCTCGTCGCCGCCAAGGACCTCAAGGCCGTCGGCTGGCCGGGCCTGAAGGTCGACGTCACGCTCGGCGACGGCGGCAAGGCCGTCCCGCACTCGGCGAAGGCGGGCGCCGTCGTCGGCGAGCTGTCCATCGGTGCGGGCCCCGGCCGCCAGACCGCGCCGGTCGAGCTGGGCAGCGCCCTGACCGAGCCCGGTGCGGGCGACAAGCTCACCCGAGTGGGCTGACCGGACCCGCCCGCACGGAGCCCACCCCGCAGGCCGGGGTGGGCCCCCGTGCTAGCTTCGGGCGACCCCGGGCGCGCAGACCGCGCCCGTGGACTCGGGCAGAATCGAGTCCTCCCGGTGATGGAAGTACGGGGACGGAAGTACGGGCCGACCGGGCGGCCCCGCGCGCGGACGTACGCCACCGCATACGTCCGCGTGGTCCAGGTGAGACAGCGTGAGGCGGGAGAGCCGCAGTGACCACCGCTGAGCCGACGCCCACCCGCGCCGACAGCACCAGCCCGTGGACCAGGGTGTCCAGGGGGCGAATACGCCTGGGCCCGGACTCCTGGCCGCGGCGTCACCCCGTCGCCTTCGTGACGGCGGTCGCGGCCGTCACCCACGTCCTGTGGTTCTTCCTGTTCGCCAACAGCGGCGGCGACCTCGCGGCCCAGGACGCCTGGGCCGAGTTCGTCGGCCGCAACCCGGAGTCCGCGTACAACCTGGCCTGGTACGGCGGGATGCACCCGGTCTCATACAGCGTCGTCTCGCCGTATCTGATGTCACTGCTCGGCGTCCGTACGACGATGATGATCGCCGGGACCGCGTCCGCCGGGCTCACCGCGCTGATCCTGGTGCGGGTGAAGGCGGTCCGCGATCCGCTGGCCTGCTCCTTCGCGGCCCTGTTCGCCTTCCTGTGCAACGCCATGTCGGGCCGGGTGACCTTCGGGCTCGGCACGATGTTCGCGCTCGGCGCGGTAGCCGCGGTGTTCTGCTGGCCGCACAACCGCCGCGAGGACCGCTGGCGGAAGGCGGCCGTGGCCGCGCCCTGCGCCGCGCTCGCCACCGCGGGCAGCCCGGTCGCCGGACTGTTCCTCGGCATCGTCGCGGCCGCCCTGTTCCTGAACAAGCGCCGCCCGGGCGCGTACGCGATCGGCCTGCCGCCGGTCGCGGTGGTCGCCCTGTCGGCCTGGCTGTTCCCGTTCTCCGGTACCCAGCCGATGTCGCTGGCCACCACCTCGCTGCCGTTCCTGTACTCGGTCCTCGTCTTCGTCCTCGTACCGAAGGAGTGGCGCACGGTCCGCACGGGCGCGCTGGTGTACGGCAGCGGCGTGGTGCTGTGCTTCGCGATCAACTCGCAGATCGGCTCGAACGTCACCCGGCTCGTGATGCTGTTCGGCGGAGTGGTGCTGCTCGCCGCCCTGCCGTACGCGGTTCCGAAGTCCCGCAAGTGGTACGTGCTGGTGCTGGCCTTCGTCGGCCTCAACGTGTGGGTCGGCTTCAAGTCGGCGGACGACATCGTGCGCACCGCGCCCGCCGCGTCCTGGGCGCGCGATCTGGCGCCGCTGGTCGACCAGTTGCAGCAGCGGGCCGACGCGGAGACCGGCCGGGTCGAGGTGGTCCCCGCCTCCAGCCACCGCGAGGCCTCGGCGTTCACCCCGTACGTGAACCTCGCCCGCGGCTGGAACCGGCAGGCGGACATGCAGCGCAACCCGCTGTTCTACGACGACACCCTGAACCCGGCGAGCTACCGCGCCTGGCTGGACCGCTGGGCCGTGCGGTACGTCGTGCTGCCGATGGGCCCGCCGGACGCCACCGGCGCCATCGCGGAGGCCAAGCTCCTCCAGCAGGGCCAGCCGTATCTGAAGCCGGTGTGGTCGAACGAGCACTGGCGGCTGTTCGCCGTCGACAACCCGACGCCGCTGGCCGACCCGCCCGCCACCGTCAAGCACGCGGGCGAGGGCGAACTGACCGTGGACGTCCGCTCGCCCGGCACGGTCCTGATCCGCATCCCGTACTCGCCGTGGCTGAAGCTCGTGGACGGCAAGGGCAAGGGCGTCGAGCCCCCGCAGGAGACGGCGGAGTCCAAGCTCCGCGGCCACGGCCCGAAGACCTTCACGAATGTGAACGGCTGCCTCCGCAAGTCCTCGAAGGACGGCTCGGGCGACGAATGGACCGAACTCCTCGCCCCGAAACCGGGCACGTACCACGTGGCGGCCCCGTACAGCATTCCGCGGGGGACGGGGTGCCCGGCGGAGCTGGGGGGTTCTTGAGGGCGCGGCTCCGACAGGCGTAGGGGTGCGGGCCGTGTGAGAGTGGTCCGGGGGCCGGTATCAGCCCAGCACCGAGGGACCGACATGCCAGAGTCGACCACCGATTCCCCGCCTCCGCCCCTGTCGTACGAGGTGTTCGTCGCGGACGGAGTCCCGAGGAAGATCGACCTGCGGCTGCCGAACGGCGACCCGATCGTCTCCTCGCCGGTCTCGTCCACCCTGATCCAGGGGGAGCGGGACGCCGTCCTGGTGGACCCGCCGCTGACCCGAGGCCAGATCGAGCAGGTCGCGGAGGGCGTGGCGCGCTCCGGCAAGCGGCTCGCGTACGTGTACGTCACCCACGGCCACGCCGACCACTGGTTCGGCACGGCGATGCTGCTCGACCGGTTCGGCGAGCCCGACACCGTCGTGTACGCCACCGAGGGCACCATCCGCAAGATGCGCGAGGAACTGGCGCACAAGGACAAGGGGTTCGCGAAGACGTTCCCCGAAGTCCCGGAGCACACCCCGATCCTGGCCGTCCCCGTACCGCCCGGCGGCTTCCACCTGGAGGGTCGGCTCCTTGAGCCGGTCGAGACCGGCCACACCGACACCGACGACACCTCCGCCCTGCACGTGCCGTCGATCGGCCTGGTCGTCGCCGGGGACGTCGTCTACAACGGGGTGCACCAGATGATGCTGGAAGGCGGCGACGGCGGGCTCCAGGCGTGGCACGACAACATCGGGAAGATCGCCGCGCTGAACCCGCGCCATGTGGTCGCGGGCCACAAGAACAAGGCCCTGCCGGACGACCCGAAGATCCTGGACGAGACCCGCGAATACCTGCGCGACGCGATCCGCATCCTGGCCGCCCGGCCGACGCCGCAGGAGTTCTTCGAGGAAATGCTGAAGCTTCACGGCGACCGGCTGAATCCCGGGCCGCTCTGGTACAGCGGGCTGGGGTTGCTGGGGTGAGGGTGTCTCAGCCCAGGGTGTCTCAGTCCAGGGTGTCTCAGTCCAGGGTGTCTCAGTCCAGGGTGTCGAGCGCGGCCAGGATGTCGGCCGGTTCGGCGCGCGCGATGTAGTCGGTGTCGACGAAGGCCCAGCGGACGATGCCGTCGCGGTCGATGACATACGTGGCGGGCAGCGGCAGGGTGCGGGGGTGGCCGCCGTTGACACGCTGGAGATCGAAGCCGAACTCGTCGTAGAGGGCGGCGAGTTCATCGGTGAGGTCGAAGGCGAGACCGTACCGCGTGGCGGTCTCCGAGCCGAGGTCGCTGAGTACGGGGAAGGCGAGTTGGTGCTTCTCGGTGAGGGTGAGTGACTCGTCGGGGATCTGGGGTGAGACGGCCGCCAACTGGGCTCCGCGCGCGATGATTTCGCCGTGGTGCTGCTGGAGCGAGCGCAGGGCGAGGTTGCAGTACGGGCACCAGGCGCCCCGGTAGAAGGTGAGGATGGCCGGCCCCTCGGCGAGCAGTCCGTCGAGCGTGACGGTCTCGCCGGTGGCCGAGGGGAGGCTGAAGGCGGGGGCCTGGTCGCCGACGGCGAGGGCGCGCTCGGCCTGGCCGGAGTCGGCGAGCTCCCGGCCGGCCCGGGTCATGATCTCGCGCAGCTCGGCGGGGATGTCCTTGAAGCGGGTCTCGTAGGCGCGGAGTTCGGCGTTGAGGCTCATGGGGCGGTTCCTCCTGGGGTGTGCGGGATCGGTCGCGCGGGACGGGGCCGTCCGGGATCCGGCATGCGGATCCGCGTCCACCACGCAACTTGGAACGACCGGTCCAAGATATCCCGCCGCACGCTATCTTGGAATAGCCGTTCCGAGATGGTGCGGGGCGGGACGGAAGGCAGGACGCGGCGGGACGGGGATCCCCGTTTTCGGCTCGGCTTGGCTCGGCCGGGCTCGGCGAAAGGAGGCGGTACCCGATGGCGGACGTGAAGCACTTCGACCCGGAGGCGGTCCTCGATGAAGTGGTGCGGCTGTTCTGGCGCCGGGGCATGGCCCCCACGGGCATCCAGGACGTCGTGACCGCGACCGGGGTCAGCCGGTCGAGTCTGTACGCCACCTTCGGCGGCAAGCGGGAACTGCACCGGGCTGCCCTGGAGCGCTATGTGGAGCAGTGGTCGGCGCCCGCGTTCCGCGCCTTGGCCGAGGACGGCCGGGGCCTGCCCGCGATCGCCGCCTTCTTCAACGGGCTGATCGAGGCGCGCTGTTCGGGGGAGTACGCCCACTGGGGCTGCATGGTGGTCAACGCCCATGCCGGGGCCGAGAACGGGGACCCCCACGTTCAGGACGTACTGGACCGGCATCACCGGCAGCTGCGGGACGCGATGCGGACGGCGCTGGTCGCGGCCGCCACCCACGGCCAACTCGCACCGGGCGTCGCCCCCGCGGCCACCGCCGAGACCCTGGCGCTCCTCGCCTACGGCGTCAACGTCCGCTCCCGCTCCCGCGCCGACGCGTCAGCCCTACGCTCCACGGTCACCACGACCCTGACCACCCTGGCGGCCCCGGCGGCCGGTGTCGGGGACGGGTGAGGGCGGGGTTCTTCTTCAGGGGGGGCGCCGAGGGGGGCGGGGTTCTGCCCCAGGCGCGGGCGCCGAGCGCGACGGCGCCGTCCTCGGCACGGGGATGGCTGGGCGCGGAGCTTGCCGATTAGATCAGCGCGCCTACCTCGGAGAGGTAAACGCGCTGATCAGACCCTGTGCCCCCGGCAGGATTCGAACCTGCGACACCCGCTTTAGGAGAGCGGTGCTCTATCCCCTGAGCTACGGAGGCGGGGCTTGCCGGGGCCTTGCGGGAACGCCTTGTGTGGGGTTCGGGCTCGGTGCGGCAAATGTGCTGGTCAGTGGGTTGAGTGCACACGAGTCGTGGTGTCGCGGGCGACGCGACGGCTGACATGTGTCCAGACAGTCCATTGACCGCTGACAGCGTAGCGGATCGTGTCCGGTGGCGGTGCGCCAGTGGTGGGCCTGTTCTGCTGCGCCGTGAGTATGTCCTGTGACCTGGGGTTTTTGTGGTGCCTGTGGTCCTCTGGCGCGGGCGAGCGCTCCGGGTCGGCTGCTGCCGCCGCGGTGGATCCGTTGTTCACTTCAGCGTGCCCACGCCACGGTGAACGCGTGTACTACCGTGCACCCCACATAGTTTTGGCCATTGGACTTCGCACCGCACAGTCTCCTATCCGTCCGGAACGGCCCCAACCGGGTCTCCGGCAAGGAATCCCGCCTTGTCAGACATAGCCATCCGTTCGCACGCCCCCCATGCCCGGCCGCTGCCGTCCCCGTCCGGGGCGCCGCGGGCTGCCACGAAGCGGCCGCCACGGCTCTACGTGCTCGACGGGTTGCGCCTCATAGCCGCGCTCATGGTCGTCGCCTTCCACTTCGTCGGGTACGACCGCTACGGCGCCAAGGGGGCGTGGGGGCAGAGCACCGCGGTGCTCTTCCCGACCGCGCACAAGATAGCCAGTTATGGCTGGCTCGGTGTCGAGCTCTTCTTCCTCATCAGCGGATTCGTCATCTGCATGAGCTGCTGGGGCCGTACCCCACGGGACTTCTTCGTCTCCCGTGTGGTGCGCCTGTACCCCGCCTTCTGGGTCTGCGTGCTGACAACCGCTGTCGTCCTGCGGGCGAACGGGGACCACCAGATCACCCCGTCCCGCGTGCTGACGAACCTCACGATGCTGCACGAGCCGCTGGGCGTCCCGCATGTGGACGCGGTGTACTGGTCGCTCTGGGCCGAGATGCGGTTCTACCTTCTGTTCGCCGTCGTCGCGTGCATGGGCCTCACCTACCAACGCGTAGTGGCCTTCTGCGGCATCTGGCTGCTGGGTTCCGTAATCGCGCCCATATCCGGCATACCGCTCCTGACGGTCGCCTTCCAGCCCCGGTACGCCCCGTTCTTCGTGGCCGGCATCGTGATCTACCTCATGCACCGGTTCCGGCCAACTCCCATGCTCTGGCTGCTACTTGGCGGCACCTGGCTGCTGGCGCAGCAGCAACTGTTCACTCTCGTACGCGAGGAGGTACAGGTCGGTGTCCGGATCTCCTGGACGGTATCCCTGGCGGTGCTCACCGCCTTCTACGCGATCCTGCTGGCCGCGGCCCTCGGGAAGCTGTCCTTCCTCAACTGGCGCCGCCTCACCGCGGCCGGTGCCCTCACGTATCCGCTCTACCTCCTGCACGAGTTCATAGGCTGGACCGTGATCACCCACCTCCGGCACCGGATGCCGCCCTACCTGCTGCTTGCCACACTGGTGGCGGGCATGCTGGCGGCCGCCTGGGCCGTCCACCGGCTGGTCGAACGCCCCGTCGCCCGACGGCTCAAGAACTGGCTCAGCGCCACCCATGAGACCCGGTCGACCCCGGTCACCATGAGACCGTGACTTGGGCGTCCCGCCCAAGCCGTGACACGGGCGCCGCGTCGAGCAGTCGACGCGGCGCCCGGTGCGTTTCAGGTGTCAGGTGCTGGGGTGCACTCCGGGCGATCAGGACTGTCGTACGGGTACGGGGTACGGGGCGGGCACGCGGCACGGGGGTGGGATCAGACCGTCGCGTCGGCGGGGGTGCGGTCGGCGGCCTGTTCTGCGCGGGCGTCGAGGCCGGTGCCCTGGGGTGAAGCGGTCGAGCCCGCCGCTGATGCGACCCTGGACCAGGGAGACGAGGGCGGCGACCATACCGGCCACGGCGACCGCTTCGCCGGCGAGGCGGATCGTGTTGAACATGCCGCTCGCCATGCCGACCTTGGTGGGCGGGACGGTGCTGACGGCGGCGCCGTCCATCAGGCCGTAGATCAGGCCGATGCCGGAGTGGATGACGGTCAGCAGAAGCGGTCCGGCCAGGCCGAGCAGGCTGATGCCGGAGTGGATGACGGTCAGCCGGGCGAGCCCCGCCGCGACCAGGACCAGGCTGCCGCTCAGGACGGTGCGCAGGGACACACCGGCCTGGACGAGGCGCCCGGCGACCAGCGGGAAGGCGAGGACCGGGGCGGTCAGCAGCAGCAGCATGGTGAGTCCGGCGCCGCTGTCGGTGAGCCCGTTGGCGCCGACCAGGTAGGACGGCAGCAGGACCATCAGGCCGACGAAGCCGAAGGACACGGCGGTGGCCAGCAGGTTGACGGCCATGAAGCGGGGTTCGGTGAACAGCGACAGGTCGAACATGGGGTGCCGCCGGCTGCGCTTCACGAAGACGAACGCGGCGAGCATGACCACGCATCCGGCGAACAGTGCGAGCACCGCGGCGCCGCCCCAGCCCCACTGCGGGCCCTCGATGATGGCGAGGGTGAAGAAGAACAGGGCCGGCGTGAAGGTGACGGTGCCCGCCCAGTCGACGGCGTTGGCGTCGGGGTCCTTGGACTCCTGGATCAGTCCCATGCCGAGCAGGGACAGGACGGCGATCACGAACTGGGCCCAGAAGACGGAGCGCCAGCCGAGCCCGGAGACCAGCAACCCCGAGGTGGTCGGGCCGAGGGCCAGACCGGCGCCGATGGTGACACCGACGTACGCGAAGACCTTGGTGCGGGCGGCGCCCTGGAACATGTTCGCCATGACGGACACACCGGCCGTCATCATGGCGGCGGCGGCGACACTGGCGGCCGGACGCCGATCTGTCGTGGGCGCGCCGCGTCTACCACGTGCTCATCGAGCAGGCCATCATCGAGTCCGCCGAGAACGCCGCCGACCCGGACACCCTCGCGGCCGCCGTGGTCGACACCCTGCTCAACGGGCTCGGCCCCGCGAAGTCCTGACGGACCGTCAGGGAACGTGACGCGTTCAGCTGGACGGTCGCCAGGCCCGGGACGGACTGGACGACGCGGCCCTCACCCGCCGGCGCGGCCCGCCGTCCAGGCAGGCCACGCCATGTTCCAGCCGCCGAGCCCGTTGTCCGGGGCGACCGTGCCGCCGCCCGTGGAGTTCCGCACGATCACCACGTCGCCGGGCAGCGAGTTGGCGTAGAACCAGGAGGCGGGGGTGGCGGGGTCGCCGCCCTGGCTGTCCGGGAGGCCGATGCAGCCGTGGCTGGTGGCGTCGGCGCCGAACGTCGTGGGCGAGGCCCAGTAGTTGCCGTGGATGAAGGTGCCGGAATCGGTGAGCCGCTGGGCGTGCGGCACGTCGGGGATGTCGTACTCGTCGCCGAGGCCCACCGTGGTGCTGTTCATCTTGGTCTGGCGGGCCTGCTCGGTGATGACCATCGTGCCGTTGTACGTGGCGTACTGGGGCCGTCCGGTGGAGACCGGCACCGTCCTGAGGGTGGCGCCGTTCTGCTGGACGGTCATCTGCTGGGTGGCCGCGTCCACCGTGGAGATCTGCTCGCGGCCCACCGTGAAGGCGTACGACCTGTCCTGAACTCCGTATATCCCCTTGGCCAGTTCGAGCCCGTCGAAGTCGAAGGTGACGGTCACCCTGGAGCCCGGCCGCCAGTACTCCTGCGGGCGGAAGTCGATGCGCCGGTCGCCGAACCAGTGGCCGACGGCCTGCTGGCCGCCGCTGGAGGTGATCTTCACGGCGGACTCGGCGGCCCGGTGGTCGGTCACCGGCTTGTCGAAGCGGAAGGAGACCTCCATGCCGACGCCGACCGTGGCGCCGTCTTCGGGGGTGTAGAACGCGATCGTCGAATGGGCGGGGGAGACGGTGGTGAAGCGCGTGGTCGTGGTCGCCGTCCGCCCGTCCGGGTCCTTGGCCTCGGCGGTCAGGGTGTACGCCGTGCCGCGGGCCAGATTCGCCGACGGCCGCCAGGAGTTCCGGGCCGCCGCCAGCGTCCCGGGTATCGCCTTGCCGCCTTGGGCCGTGAGGGTGACGGAGGTGAAGGTGCCCTCCGCGACGCTCGCCCCGACGTCCTTGACGGTGATGCCGACGTGGCCGGCGCCGTCCTTGGGCGTGGTGGTGATCCGCGCCCGGGACACCGTCGGGCTCGGGCTCGGCGCAGCGCCCCCGCCGCCGCCCGACGAGCAGGCGCCCAGGGCCAGCACGGCCACGGCGAACAGGGCCAGGGCCACTTTGGTGTGCGTGCGGTTGCCTCTCAACGCGGACCTCTCCTCTCCGGCGGCCGGCGGTGCCCGTTATGCGGGGTTCTGCACCTTCCTTGTAGTGTGCGGGACATCCCGGTGCGTACGCATACGGGAGTTCCGGGGCAGCGAGGGACGGGAGCCGGTGCATGGCGTACGCACCCCGTGGCGGGCGGATACCCCGGATCGGCCGGCGCGCCCGCCTCGTGCTCTGCTCGCTCGCCGGGGTGCTGCTGCTCCTGGGCGGCGCGGCCGCCTACACCGTCCACCGGCTGAGCGGAAACCTCTCCAGCGTCGAACTCGGCTCGCTGCTCACGCCCGCCGCCTCCGCCACCTCCGACCTCAACATCCTGGTCGTCGGCTCCGATTCGCGGGCCGGGAAGAACGCCGAGCGGGCGGGCGGCGGCGACGACACCGGGCGCTCCGACACCACCCTGCTGATCCATCTGTACGCCGGCCGCAGGAAGGCCGCGCTCGTCAGCATTCCGCGCGACACCATCGTGGACCGCCCGGCCTGCACCACCGCCACCGGACACAAGCTGCCGGAGCGCGAGGGGGTCGTGTTCAACTCGGTGTACGAAATCGGGGGAGCGCCCTGCGAGGTCGCCGCGGTCGAGGCGCTCGGCGGCGGGCTGCGGATCAACCACTACATCGAGGTCGGCTTCAACGGGTTCGCCGAGCTGGTGGACGCGCTCGGCGGTACCGGGATCACCCTCACCCGGCCCATTGACGACCAGCAGAGCGGGCTGCGCCTGCCGGCCGGCCGCCACCACCTGGACGGCCAGCAGGCCCTCGACCTCGTCCGCACCCGGCACGGCGTCGGCAGCGGCAGCGACCTCGGCCGGATCCAGCTCCAGCACCAGTTCCTCACGGCGCTGCTCAGCGAGATCGCGGGCCGGCACCTGCTGACCGACCCGGCCCGGCTGTTCTCCGTCGCCGACACCGCCACCAAGTCCCTGACCACGGACTCCACCCTGGCCCACGTCGGCGCCCTCGCCTCGCTGGCGCACTCGATGCAGGGGCTCGGCGCGGGCGACGTCCAGATGCTCACCCTGCCCACCCAGCTGGACCAGTCCGACGAGGACCGGCTCGCGCTGGACGAGGCCCGGTGCGCGCAGGTCTGGGCCGCGCTGAAGGCCGACCGCCCGGTCCCGGACGCGGCGCTGCGCGGCACCGCGTCGGGCCCGAACGGGATCGGCGTGGTGGTGAAACCCGGCTGAACCGGCCCCCCGCCGGGCCTGCGGCTGTAGTTGCGTAATACATGGACCTTGACGGTCGCGGGCCCTCGGCATACCGTCCTGAGCCACGGGGCCGGATGTTCTGGAGGGGCCTGAGTGGCGACGACGCAGCCGCACATCGAACCGTCCCGCGCCGAGGCGCTGCTCACCGCGCCCGGCGCGCCGTTCGCCGTCGTCCGCACGGAGAGCGGGGCGTACGAGTACGCCACCGGGCCGCGCACCCTGCGCGAGTTCGCCGAGACGGTCTGGGCCTTCGGCGACCGCCCCTTCCTGGTGGCCGAGACCGGTACGTACACCTACGCCGAGTTCCTCGCCGCCGCCTGCGCGCTCGCCCGGCGGCTCACCGGCAGTTACGGGCTGCGCCCCGGCGACCGGGCCGTCATCGCCCTGCGCAACCATCCCGAATGGCAAGTCGCCTTCTGGGCAGCCCAGTTGGCGGGCCTGGTGGCCGTTCCGCTGAACGCCTGGTGGACCGCCGAGGAGTTCGCGTACGCACTGGACGACTGCACCCCGCGCGTGCTGCTGGTCGACGGCGAACGGCTGGACAGGGTGGCGGGCTGGGCCGCTGCGCACGGCGTGCGCGGTATGGTCTTCCACCACACCGGCGAACTGCCCGACGGCTTCGAGCGGTACGCGGACCTCGACGAGCTCACCGCGCCCGACCCGGCGGCCGGACCGCCCGACGTCGACGTCGACCCCGAGTCCGACGCCACCATCATCTACACCTCCGGCACCACCGGCCGCCCCAAGGGCGCCGTCGCCACCCAGCTCGCCCAGGCCGGGGCCGTGCTGAACCCCCGCTTCCAGGCAGCCATGTCGCTGCTCGGCCGGGGCCTGGTCCCGGGGCAGGGGCCCGTGCCGGTCACCCTCATGACCTTCCCGTTCTTCCACGTGGCCGCGTTCACCTCGGTGTACGCGGCGATGGCGGCCGGCGGCACGCTCGTCCTGATGCGCAAGTGGGACGCGGGCCGCGCCCTCGCGCTCATCCGGGAGCACCACGTCACCCACTACGCCGGGGTGCCCGCGACCGCGCTCCAGTTGCTCGCCGCCGCCGAGGAGGCCGGTGACGGCCTGGAGAGCCTGACCGCGCTCAACACCGGCGGCGCGGCGGCCCCGCCCGGCCTGGTCGGCGAGATCACCGCGCGGTACGGCTCGCGCGTCGAGCCGCGCAACGGGTACGGGCTGACCGAGACGAGCGGCGGGGTGCTCGCCAACTTCGGTGCGGAGTACCGGAGTTGGCCCGACAGTGTGGGGCGGCCCACGCCCGTGACCGAGGTGCGGATCGCGGGGCCCGACGGTTCGGCGCTCGCGGACGGCGAGGTCGGCGAACTGTGGCTGCGCGGCCAGTCGCTGATCCGGGGCTACTGGAACGACCCGGCGGCCACCCAACTCGCCTTCCAGGAGGGCTGGTTCAGGACCGGTGACCTCGCGGTGGCGCGCGAGGGGCGGGTCGGCGTGGTGGACCGGATCAAGGACATGGTGATCCGGGGCGGCGAGAACGTGTACTGCGTGGAGGTCGAGGCGGTGCTGCACGACCACCCCGAGGTGCTCGACGCGGCGGTCCTCGGGGTGCCGCACGCGGTGCTGGGGGAGGAGGTCGCGGCGGTGGTGCAGGTGCGGGCGGGTGCCCCGGTCACCCCGGGCGACCTGCGTGCCCATGTCGGCAGGACGCTGGCCGCGTTCAAGGTCCCGGCGCACGTGATCCTGCGGGAGGAGCCGCTGCCGCGGAACGCGACGGGGAAGGTCCTGAAGAGGGAGCTGCGGGTGGAACTGGGCGGCCCTGCCTGACATGTGGAACTGGGCGGCCCTGCGGGACAGGCCCTAGTTCCTTGTCACCCGTACGTGATAGTTCCCCATCCCGTCCACCCCGGTCACCGCGATCCGCAAGCCGTTCGCGTGGTCCACGAACGTCTCGCCCGTCGCGTACGGCGCGTCGGAGAGTTCCGCGTTGATGTTGGGACGGCGGGTGCAGCCGCCGCTGTTGGGCTTGCTGTCGGAGACGGTGACCGGGCCGCGGCCGGTGTCGACCCCCGCGTCGACGCGGTAGATCAGCACGCCGGGTTTGCACACGACCTCGTCGTTGCCGGCCCGGGTGCGCACCTCCACCGCGTACCCGCTCTCCTTCGTCACCGGCACGAACACCAGCTTGGGGCCGCCGGTCAGGGCCAGCGGGGTGAGCACGTACTGGCTCGCACCGTTCTCGGTCGCGCAGGACACCTGGCTGTTGTCGAGCCAGCCCAGCTTCCACTTGTGCCAGCCGAGCATGTCGTTGTTGGCGCCCCAGTCCTCGGACATGATGTCCCAGTGCCCGACGGCGCCGCCGCCCTGCTCCGTATAGAGGTCGGGCAGCCCGAAGACGTGGCCGTTCTCGTGCGGCAGCACCCGGTAGCCGGTCTCGCCGTACGAGCCGGAGCCGTCGTCCTGGCGGCTGTAGACGAACGAGGTGTTGGAGAGCGACACGCCGTCGGCGCGGGGCGCGTCCTCGTTGCCGGAGAACGTCACCGACAGGACGCTGTCCAGCGCCGAGGGGCCCGCGTTCGGTGTGACCAGGACGTTCACCAGGTCGTAGTGGGCGAAGTTCACCTGCGTCCCGGCCGCCGCGACCATGTCCTGCACGAGCCGGTGGTAGCCGGGCTCATAGGGGGAGCCGCGGTCGATCCCGTACGCCGAGAAGGCCTTCGGCATCCTGAGCCAGGTCTGGATCGGCGTCTCGGGGCGGTAGTCGAGCCGGCCGTAGGAGGCGTTGTGGAACCAGGTGGTGGTCTGCGGGAAGAACTCGTTGTACCGGGTGAGCGCGGAGCCGGGGCCGGGTGCGTCCGGGAAGTCGATCATGAGGGTGAGGGCGCGGACGATGCCGGTGGAGCGCGCGTAACCCGGTGCGGTCGGCACGCCTTCCGACATCTGCACGCCGAGCGCGGTCGGGATCCGGCAGGGGCCGAGCGAGGAGTCCTCGGGGGCGGCCACCGGTCCCGCGGCGGTGCGGGTGGCACTCGACAGGGTGGTGGAGCCGGTGGTCAGCGCGGCGAGCGCGACCGAGGTGAGGGCGGCGCCGACGAAGGTGCTCCGGCGCCGACCGCATATCCGGCGGCCGGGCGCCCGGGCCGGGCGGGGCTGGCTCACGTCCTGCATGCGCACGCGCTCGCCTTCGGGTACGCGGCAGCAGGCCGCTCCTGACTGCGCTGGTCTGATCACCCTGTGTCGGGCGTGTCGCGGCCGCGCGCTGGGTAGCCCGAATGTGGGTTTTTCCTGATATCGACGCATGTGACTCAGGTCACACCGGATCAGGGAAATAACCGGGGAAGGTTTCCCCGTTTGAACTCGTGTCCCCGCGAAACGGGGAGTGCTTCCCCGCTTGGGTCAGGTCCCGAGCGGACACCCCGAGGCCCACCGGCCCCGATCCGTACGAGAAGGAGCAGTGCCGTGAAGACCGCCACCGTCGCCGCAGAACCGCGCCGCACCCCGCGCCCGCGGGCCGACGCCCTGCGCAACCGGGAGCGGATCATCGCCGCCGCGCGTGAGATGTTCGTGGAGCACGGCGCCGAGGTGCCGCTCGACGAGATCGCCCGCCGGGCCGGCGTCGGCAACGCCACGATCTACCGCCACTTCGCCGACCGCTCCGAGCTCATCACCAGCGTCGTCCTCTCCGTGATGGACCGGGTCTCGGCTCGTGCGGAGGCGGCCGCCGCCGAGGAGGCGGACCCCTTCGCCGCGCTGCGCCGCTTCGTGCACGCGGCGGCCGACGAGCGGATCGGGGCACTCTGCCCGATGCTCTCCGACACCTTCGACCAGGACCACGCGGAGCTGCAGGCGGCCCGCGACCGCCTCGAACGCGACGTCGAGGGGCTCATGCAGAGGGCCCGCGCGGCCGGCCGGCTGCGCACCGACGTCGCCGTCGGCGACCTCATGGTCGCCCTCTCCCAGCTCACCCGGCCGCTGCCCGGCACGGGCTGCCGCAACATCGACCAGTTCATCCACCGCCACCTGCAGCTGTTCCTCGACGGGCTTCAGGCCCCGGCGCGGTCCCAGCTGCCGGGCAGTGCGGCGACCCTCGACGACCTCCGGAAGAGTTGATCGCCTCCCAACCTCAACTCCCCGTTCACGTCCCGTAGTTCAACGTAGTTACAGCACACTTACTCGGTATTCCGCGTCCCAAGGTGGCTACCTCCATGTCAAAAACAGACCAGCTCCCGCTGTCGAAGACGGCGCAGCTCTCCGCTCCCGACCCCAGTCGCTGGAAGGCGCTCGCCTTCATAGCCCTGGCCCAGCTGATGGTCGTGCTCGACGCGACCATCGTGAACATCGCCCTGCCGTCCGCCCAGCACGCGCTGGGCATCAGTGACGCCAACAAGCAGTGGGTCATCACGGCCTACGCCCTCGCCTTCGGCGGGCTGCTCCTGTTCGGCGGCCGCATCGCCGACCTGTGGGGCCGCAAGCGCACCTTCGTCGTCGGACTGCTCGGCTTCGCCGCCGCCTCCGCGCTCGGCGGCGCGGCCACCGGCGAGGCGATGCTGCTGGGCTCGCGCGCACTCCAGGGCGCCTTCGGCGCACTGCTCGCGCCGGCCGCCCTGTCGCTGCTCGCGGTGATGTTCACCGACGCCAAGGAGCGCGCCAAGGCCTTCGGCATCTACGGTGCGATCGCCGGTGGCGGTGGCGCGGTGGGCCTGATCCTCGGCGGCTTCCTCACCGAGTACCTGAACTGGCGCTGGACCTTCTTCGTGAACATCCCGTTCGCGATCGTCGCCGCCACCGGTGCCTACCTCGTCATCCGTGAGCCCGTAGGCACCCGCAACCGCTCGCGGCTCGACATCCCGGGCGTCGTCCTGTCCACCCTCGGCCTCGTCGCCCTGGTGTACGGCTTCACCCGCGCCGAGTCGGCCGGCTGGTCGGACACGGTGACCGTGTCGATGTTCATCGCCTCGGCCGTGCTGCTGTCCGCCTTCGTCCTCACCGAGGCCAAGGTCAAGCACCCGCTGCTGCCGCTGCGCGTCATCGCCAACCGCAACCGCGGCGGTGTCTACCTCTCGCTCGGCCTCGCGATCATCGCGATGTTCGGCCTGTTCCTCTTCCTCACCTACTACCTCCAGGTCGTGAAGGGCTACTCGCCGGTCAAGACGGGCTTCGCGTTCCTGCCGATGATCGCGGGCATGATCACTGGCTCCACCCAGATCGGCGCCCGCCTGATGACCCGGGTCCCGCCGCGCCTGCTGATGGGCCCCGGCTTCCTGACCGCCGGCATCGGCATGCTGTTCCTGACCCAGCTGGAGGTCGGCACCTCGTACGCCGCCGTGATCCTCCCGGCGCAGATCCTGCTCGGCCTCGGCATGGGGTCCGCCTTCATGCCCGCCATGTCGCTCGCCACCATCGGTGTCGAGCCGCGTGACGCCGGTGTCGCCTCCGCGATGGTCAACACCTCGCAGCAGGTCGGCGGCGCGATCGGCACGGCCCTGCTCAACACCATCGCCGCCTCGGCGACCACGGCGTACGTCACCTCGCACGCCGCGCTCGGCGCCACCAACCCGGAGCTGCTCAAGCTCCAGGCCATGGTGAGCGGCTTCACCGCCGCCATCTGGTGGGCGGTCGGCATCCTGGTGACCGCCGCCGTCATCGCCGTCACCTTCATCAACACCGGCCGCCCCGGCGGCAGTTCGGTCACCGGATCGAACGCCGGTGAGGGTGATGACATCGAGGACGAGGTCCGCATCCCGGTGGTCGCCCACTGACCGCCCGGTAGCTCCCCGGACGCACGACCTGCCCTGGCTCCGCTGAACTCAGCGGAGCCAGGGCAGGTCCGCTTTCGCGTCCGTGGGCTGGAGGCCCTGGGCCATCACCCGCATGATCTCGCCGAGCTGGTCCACCTGCTGCGGCGTCAGCCGGTCGAACATCGCCTGGCGTACGGCGGCGACATGCCCCGGCGCGGCCCGCTCCAGGACGCCGAAGCCCGCGTCCGTCAGCGTCGCGAGCTGCCCCCGCTTGTCGGACGGGCAGTCCTCGCGCCGCACCCACCCGTTCTTCTCAAGGCGCGCGATGGCGTGCGAGAGCCGGGATCGGGTGATCTTCGCGTTCTTGGCCAGCTCGGTCATCCGCATCCGGCGCCGGGGCGCCTGCGAGAGCTGGACCAGCAGCCCGTAATAGACGTGCGGCATCCCGGCGTCGCGCTGGAGCTGGCGGTCGAGGTGGTCTTCGAGGAGCGTGGTGGCGTGGAGGTAGGCGCGCCAGGTGCGCTGCTCCTCGTCGCTGAGCCATTGGGGTGCCGAGGTCATACATCTACTCTACGGACGCTTCGGGAACTTCTTGAAAGTTGAACTAGCCGGGGTTATGGTGGCGGGGAAGGTGAACTTGAGATTTCAAGTAAGTGCCGGTCGCCAGATCGTCCGGCGGATCGGCCGACAGCAGTAGCCGACAGCAGTGAGTGACCCGGAGAGTCCGCCATGACCGTCGCCCAGCCGGAGCGCATGCCCGCCCTGTACCTCTCCCACGGCGCCCCGCCGCTCGCCGACGACCCGCTGTGGCCCGGCGAGCTCGCGGCCTGGTCCGCGGCCCTGCCCAGGCCGAAGTCGGTCCTGATGGTCTCCGCGCACTGGGAAGAAGCCCCGCTCGCCCTGGGTGCCACCGAGACCGTGCCCCTCGTGTACGACTTCTGGGGCTTCCCCGAGCACTACTACCAGGTGCGGTACGCCGCCCCCGGCGCCCCCGAACTGGCCGACTCCGTACGCGCGTTGCTGCGCGCGCCCGGCAGGCCCGTCCAGGACATCCCCGACCGCGGGCTCGACCACGGCGCGTACGTCCCGCTGGTGGAGATGTTCCCCGCCGCCGACATCCCGGTCCTCCAGATCTCCCTGCCGACCCTCGACCCGCGCCGGCTGTACGACATCGGCCGCAAGCTGGCGCCGCTGCGCGACGAGGGCGTGCTGATCGTCGGCAGCGGCTTCTTCACCCACAACCTGGCCGCGCTGCGGCACACCGGCGGCGGGGTGCCGAGCTGGTCGGCCGAGTTCGACGACTGGGGCGCCCGCGCGCTGGCCGCCGCCGATGTCGACGCCCTGCTCGACTTCGCGCACAAGGCCCCCGCCGCCCACCTCGCCCACCCCCGCACCGAGCACTTCGCCCCGCTGTTCGTGACGATGGGCGCGAGCGAGGGCGAGGCGGGCGGGGCGCGCAGCGTCATCGACGGATTCTGGCTGGGCCTGGCCAAGAGGTCGGTGCAGTACGGCTGAACGGGCGTGCGGGAAAAGGGTGTTGGGGCCGGGTCAGCCGAGTTCCTTCTCGTACCAGGCGACGTCCCAGTAGCGGCCGAACTTGCGGCCCACCTCGCGGTGCGTGCCGACGTGGGCGAAGCCGAAGCGTTCGTGCAGCCGGACCGAGGCTTCGTTCGGCAGGGCGATCCCGGCGTAGGCGCGGTGCACGTCCTCGTGCGCCAGCGCCGCGAAGAGGGAGCGGTACAGCAGCGTGCCCACGCCCCGGCCGACCGCCTCCGGGGCGCAGTACACGCTCACCTCGACGGACGTCGAGTACGCGGGCTTCGGGCGGAAGGGGCTGCTCGTCGCGTAGCCCAGAATCCTGTCCTGGACGTCCTGGCCGACAAATCGGTCATCGTGAGCAACCAGAAGGCGGTGCGGGCCGTCTTCAGGGTGGGAGTGCAGCCACGGACGGCGCTGTTCGGGGGTGATGGCGTCCGTATCGAATGTGATGGCGGTCTCACGGATGAAGTGGTTGTAAATATCCGCGAGCGCCCCCAGATCGGCCTCGACGCCGGGCCTGACCTGCACCTCTGTACGTTCCTGCGGCACCTGACCCCCTCCCGTGGCGGGACAGGGTACTGCATGATCACAAAAATCGATGGGCGGGTCGGGAATTCTGTCCGGATTCCAGCCGTTGTTTCCATCGGATGCAGGGCACCCGGGAGGGTGTCGCGACACACTCAGCAAGGGAGCACGCATGGCAACCCGCGCCGTCGCCCGCCGACAGTCCGCCTCTCGCGGTTCGGACTCGGGGAGCAGTGTTCGCGCAGTCAGCGGTGAGATCGCCGACCGCGACCTGGTCGGTATGTACCTCGACGAAATCGCGCGTACGCCGTTGCTCGACGCCGCCAAGGAGGTCGAGCTCTCGCAGACCATCGAGGCCGGTGTGTACGCCCGCCACATCCTCGACGGTGAGGTGGAGAGCAAGGCGGGAGGCGCCTCGCGCGAGGAACTGGAGGCGCTCTACGCCGCCGGTGAGCGCGCCAAGGACCTCTTCATCCGTTCCAATCTCCGGCTCGTCGTCGCCGTCGCCCGCCGCTATCCGAGGGCGGGTCTTCCGCTTCTCGACCTCATCCAGGAGGGCAACGCCGGCCTGGTGCGCGCGGTCGAGAAGTTCGACTACGCCAAGGGCTTCAAGTTCTCCACGTACGCGACGTGGTGGATCCGCCAGGCCATCACCCGCTCCATCGCCGACCAGTCCCGCACCATCCGCCTCCCCGTCCACCTGGTGGAGGAGCTGGGCCGGATCCGCCGGGTCCAGCGCGAGTTCAACCGGGAGAACGGCCGCGACCCCGAGCACACGGAGATCGCCGCCGAGCTGGGCTCCACGCCTGAGCGCGTCGGTGACGTGCTCGACTGGGCGCGCGACCCGGTCTCCCTCAACATGCCGGTCGACGACCAGGGCGAGACCCAGTTCGGCGACCTCCTGGAGGACACCTCCGCGGTGTCGCCCGAGCAGTCCGTGCTGACGCTGCTGCGCAGCGAGGAGCTGGACGACCTGATCGGCAAGCTCGACCACCGCACCGCCTCGATCATCAAGATGCGGTACGGCATCGACGACGGCCGTGAGCGTACGCTGACAGAGGTGGGCAAGGAACACGGCCTGACCCGCGAGCGGATCCGCCAGATCGAGAAGCACGCGCTGCTCGAACTGAAGAAGATGGCCCGAGACACGGGCTTCGACGCGGCGGCCTGAGCCCCGCCCCCCCCAGAACGAGTCCTGGCACCCTTCCCCCCCCGGTGTCGGGGCTCCAGGCCCCGGCACCTCTCCCCCCCCTGGTGTCGGGGCCACCCTCTTTTCTCATGGCCCGCGCGTGGTCGCCCCGGTTTCTCACTCCCCGCGCGCGGTCGCCCGGGTGAGGCGCTCGCCCAGCTCGTGCAGATAGCCCGTCATCGCCGGCGGTCCGTTGACGGTGAACTCGCAGTCCACCAGGGCCAGCCGCAGCGCCACCCACTCCAGGGAGTCGGTGCACGTCGTCCGCAGCCGGCAGCGCCCGGCGCCCAGCGGTTCGGGCGCGCCGAGCGAGGCGGGCAGCCGGGCGGTCACGAAGTCCGCGGGCGCCTCGAAGGTCACGTCCACGTCGAGGACGGGCTGCAGCCGGTTCATCGAGTTGCGGACGAACTCCGCCGCGTTCGCCTCGGGCAGCTCGCGCGGCGCGAACCGGGCGCCCGTCGCGAACGGCTCGGCGACCCGGTCGACCCGGAACGTACGCCAGTCGCCGCGCTCCACGTCGTACGCCACCAGGTACCAGCGGCGCCCCGTCGACACCAGCCGGTAGGGCTCCACCAGGCGCTTGGTCGGCGTGCCGTCGCCCGACACGTACGCGAAGCGCAGCCGCTCCTGGCCGGTGACGGCCGAGGCGAGCGTGGTCAGGGTGTGCGGGTCGACGCTCGCGCCGTCCCCGCGCCAGGGCCCGGCCAGCGGCATCGTCGCGGCCTGGAGGCTCGCGACGCGGTGGCGCAGCCGGGACGGCAGGACCTGCTCCAGTTTGGCGAGCGCCCGCACCGAGGCCTCGTCCACGCCGTCCACCGCATGGCCCGCGCCCGCGCGCAAGCCGACCGCGATCGCCACCGCCTCCTCGTCGTCCAGCACCAGCGGCGGCATCGCCTTGCCCGCGACGAGGCGGTAGCCGCCCTCGGCGCCCCGCGCCGCCTGCACCGGATAGCCGAGCTCGCGCAGCCGGTCGATGTCGCGGCGCACCGTGCGGCGGGACACCCCGAGCCGCTCGGCGAGCTCGCCGCCGGGCCACTCGCGCGGGGTCTGGAGCAGGGAGAGCAGATGCAGCAGCCGTGCCGGGGTGTCGGTCATGTCATCCAGGATGCCGTCCCAATGCGGACACAGCCTGACCTATATGGGGTCTAACTTTCTTCTCATGACCTCCACAACGACCAGTAGTACCCCAGAGACCGCGGCGGTTGCCGCAGCAGACCGCCGCCGGTGGTTCGCCCTGGCCATCGTGATGACCGCGGCCTTCATGGACCTGGTCGACGTCACGATCGTCAACATCGCCATCCCGTCCATCCAGAAGGACACCGGGGCGAGCTTCTCCTCGATCCAGTGGATAACGGCCGGCTACGCCCTCGCGTTCGCGGCGGGCCTGATCACCGGCGGCCGCCTCGGCGACATCCACGGCCGCAAGAAGCTCTTCCTGATCGGCATCGGCGGCTTCACACTCGCCTCCGCGCTGTGCGGCTTCGCCGCCAACCCGGACATGCTCGTCGCCTCGCGCATCCTGCAGGGTGCGATGGCCGCCATGATGGTGCCGCAGGTCCTCTCGATCGTCCACGCCACCTTCCCCGCCCATGAACGCGGCAAGGTCTTCGGCCTGTTCGGTGCGGTCGTCGGCCTCGGCGCGGTCTCCGGACCGCTGCTCGGCGCGCTGCTCACCGAGTGGAACCTGTTCGGTCTGGAATGGCGCCCGATCTTCCTGATCAACCTGCCGGTCGGTATCGCGGGCCTGATCCTCGGCACCAAGTTCATCAGCGAGTCCAAGGCGCCCAAGGCCCTCAGGCTGGACCTCGTCGGCGTGGTCCTGGTGATCATCGGCCTGCTGATGCTGCTCTACCCGCTGACCCGCGGCCGCGAGCTGGGCTGGCCGCTGTGGGGCTACCTCTCGATGGCGGGCAGCGTCGTGGTATTCGGCGGCCTGGTGGCGTACGAGCGGATGAAGGCGGCCCGGGACGGCTCCCCGCTCATCGAGCTGTCGCTGTTCAAGGTGAAGAGCTTCGCGGCGGGCATCGCCGTGCAGGCCACCTTCGGCGTCGGCCTCGGCATCTTCTTCCTCGTCTGGACCCTCTACATGCAGATCGGCCTCGGCTGGACCGCGCTGCGCGCGGGCCTGACCGGGGTGCCGTTCTCGATCGCGGTCTCGGTCGCGGCCGGCATGTCGGTGCAGAAGCTGGTCCCGCGCTTCGGCCGCAAGGTCCTCCAGGCGGGCGCCCTGACGATGGTGGCCGGACTGCTCATCTACATCTGGGAGGCCGACCACTACGGCCTGGACATCGCCCCCTGGCAGATGGCGCTGCCGCTGGTCGTGATGGGTCTCGGCATGGGCCTGATCGTCGCCCCGCTCACCGACGCGGTGCTCTCGGAGGTCCCCAAGGAGCACTCGGGATCGGCGTCCGGGCTCATCAACACCGTGCAGCAGATGGGCAACGCGCTCGGCCTCGGCCTCGTCTCGGTCGTCTTCTTCGGCCGGATCGGCGACGGTCTCGTACCGCCGAAGCTGAACCAGGCCTTCGTGGCCGGCTTCCAGCACTCGCTCTGGTACGTCGCCGGAGTCCTCGCGGTGATCTTCCTGGTGATGTTCGCGCTGCCGGCCAAGCCGCAGCAGCACGTCGAGGGCGCGGTGGACGAGGCGGAGCTCCTCGACCTGACGAAGGACGCGCAGCCGGTCGGCTGAGCCACCGCTGCGCAACGACGGCCCCGCACCCTGCTCAAGATGCTGTTTGCGAATTCGGGTGGGAACGACATCGCCCTCCACTGCCTCGTCTGGCTGGTGGAGGGCGATGCTGCCGTTGGGTGGTCGGGGAACGCTGACGCCGGCCGGCAGCACGACCGCGGAATCGCGCAGCGACGGGGCTTGCCACCAACGGGTCTGTAGCGTCAGACGGTGGTACGGGCGGCCTCGATCGCCTCGAAGATGTCCGCGTCCGTCTCCTGCTGCCATCCGGGCAGCTCGGGCCAGTCGGCGACGTATCCCGGCTTCGGTTCCTCGATGTGCTTGTAGATCTGGGCGATCCAGCACAGGGCGACGAACCGGCTCTTCTGCTCGCGGGTGAGTCGGTCGGTCTTGCCCCCGCTCAGCTCGATGAAGTCGCGTACCTGCTGCTCGACGGCCGCCGCGCAAGCGCGCTCCCAGTCCGGGGTCTCTTCCCAAGGGGTGACGTATCCGGGCTTCGGCTCGCCGGGGTAGTGCTTGGTGACACCGGCGATCCAGGCCTCACGGAAGAGCTTTCCTTCGGTCGACAAGGTGTGTCCTTTCGGTGGGTCAGGAGGTGATGGCAAGCGTCGAGATCTGGCGGTGCAGATTCGACACGCGCCCATCGGGCATGAGCGGGGCGAGCCGTGTTTGCAGCCCTTGGAGCTTCTTCCCGATGAAGCCGGAGCCGGTCTGCTGGGCCAGTTCGAGGGCGCTTCCGCTGTAGTGCATCAGTTGGTTGAGGTCTCCGCGTTCGGCGCCGAGCGCGGCGAGTTCAGCCATGACGGCGCCGCGTCGGCGCAAGGACAGGTCTTGGCCCAGGGCGGCCGTCAGCGACCGCTCAGCAAGGTCGGGGCGCCCCAGGTCCAGGTAGCAGGTACCGCGCTCCTCGGCGAGCCGCGAGCCGCGAGCCGTCGAACCGCAGCCATCCGCCGTTGTGCACGGGGCCGTTGAGGGAGTGGACCTGCTCGGCGGTATCGAGGGCGCGGTTGCACGCGTCGAGGTCACCCAGTCCGGCGAACGCTTCGGCTTGGACGGCGGCCACCCAGTACCGCGTAGATAGCTGGCTGTTGCCGCGCCGGGCGACGGCCGCCGCCGCCGCCAGCATCGGCACGGCAGCGCTGAACTGCCGCTCGTACAGGCCGATGAAGGCATGCCGCGTCAGGGCGCAGGCCCACAGGTCGTATTCCCCGGCTTCCTTGCTGGCACTGGCCGCGAGGGCATAGCAGTGGGCCGCGTCGGTGTACCGGTTGCCGTCGAAGAAGATCTCACCGGCAAGCTGGAACAGCTCTCCCGCATGAGCGCAGAGGGCTCTGTGGGTGGCCTCGGTCCGCGCCCGTTCCAGCTCTTGCGTCAGGAGCTTGAGCTGGTGACGCACCACGGGATAGACGGCCTGCTTGGACTGGGACAGGGCGAACACCTGCCACAAGTGCCCGTTGAGGAGCTCGTAGGTCGTGACGGCTGCGGAGTTAGTCGCGGCCTCGGGGGTCCCGGGGCCGCCAGGGTGCAGGGCGATCAGGGTGCCCGTCACGCTCACCAGGCCTAAGAAGTCACGCCGGTTCATATCGTCTGCGCCATCAAGGCCCTCCGGGGCGTCGTTGTGTCTCGCAGGGTTCCCGGCGGGTACGGGGTCCTGGTCAGGCAGTGTGCACGACCAGGTGTCCTTGGCGCGGTCCGGGTCGAGTGCAAGGACGATCACGATGTGCGGCAGCCACGGCCCCGGCGTGCGGCGGCCGGTCTCCCACCGGTAGACGTCGTTCGCGGTGCACGTGTCCCATCCGGACACGTGATTGAGCTGGTCAGAGAGTCCCTTCTGGGTTAAGCCCTGGGCTCTGCGAGCTGTGCGGATCAGATTTCCGATCCCCGCTTGCCGGTGCTGCTGCACAACACAACTCCTGTGTCAATCTGCCGCGTTGGCAGCCACCATGGCAGATCGCGCGGCAGGTCCGCACCCCCTGTGATGGGCCGTTCACTGGACCGTGGCCGCCAAAGACCCCCAACCGGTCCCGTTCCCCGACGGTGCGGCCCCTGTTCTCCGCTGCCTGTCTCCGTCCCCCGTCGGGGGGCGGGCAGCGGTACCAACCCATGGAGGACCCGATGGCCGCCATCCGCCGTCTCAGCCCGGAGGAGCTCCGGCGCCGGGCCGAGCTGCTGCCCGTCCGTATGCCCGGCGGCACGCTCTCGCGCCGCACGATGCTCCGCGCCGAGGCCGGGTGGAAGGCATTCGAGGCCCGGGCGCCACGCAGGAAGCCGGCGGCGAGCGTCCTGAGGGGGCTGGCCAGTGATGACGCTGGACGTACCCGCGTGGCTGGCCGTCGGCGTACTCGTTGACGATCTCGACAGAGGATGTTCGGGCATGGTCGCAGCGATTGGTGATCTCTTCGACCGCAACGAGGCGCCCCCGAAAACGGCGTTCCTTTTGCCGGTCGGCGGCGGCTTGGGATGGGAAGCCGAGATTGCCAGGCTGCGGCCCGCAGCCCCCGGCGGTGCGCGGTGAGCACTGACCGGTCCGAGGCGCGCCACCGGCGCCCGCGTGGGCCCTCAGCCGACGGCATCACCGTCGGGACGCTGCTGCTCGCCCTGGACGTGCTCGGTGTGGGCGCGGTCGCGGCGTTGCTCGTCTTCGGGCAGGGTGCCCCGGCGGCCGTCCAGGCAACGCCCGTGACTGTGCCGGACACCGCGCCGCCGGACGCCTGAACCCAGATTTCCCGGCCGGACAGAGAAGGTTTCCTGCCCGGCCGGGATGGCGGCGGTCCGGTTTCCCCGAGGCCGAACCGCCGCGCCCCAACTCCCTTACAGGCAACGGCCTGTGCGGGCAGGATGGAACAACGAGGAGGACACAGATGATGGACTGCGCATGGTGGCTGCTGGCCGCCGACGGGAACCCGCAGGACGACTCCGACTCCGGCAACAAGCATGGCGGGGGCGGTTCTGACGAGGGTGGCAACACCTCCGACGGCCAAGGCCCGGCGGACGGCAAGTGAGCAGCGAGACGCTGAAGGAGGTCAGCCCCCAGGGGCTGGCCTCCGCGCTCGTGGAGAAGGGCGCACTCGCCTCGGACTGGCTGCCCGCGTTCGAGGCCGTCCGGCGAGAGTGGTTCATTCCCCGCGTGATCTGGCCCGGTACGGCTGGCGGCAATAAGCAACACGCCGCTGTAAACCGCGACCAGGACGCCGAAGCCTGGCGGGCGGCGGTGTACTCCGACATCCCCCTCACGACCCAGTGGGACGACGGACAACACCACGGAACCGGGAAGGGAAAGGTGCCGACGAGTTCCAACTCGATGCCGACCATGGTCGCGGCAATGCTGGACGACCTGGATGTGTCCGAGGGCATGAAGGTGCTCGAGATCGGTACCGGAACCGGCTGGAACGCGGGTCTGCTCGCGGCCCGGCTCGGTGACGACAACGTGGCCAGCGTCGAAGTGGACGAGACCGTTGCCCGGGCAGCGGGCGAGAACCTGCGCAACGCCGGACGGCGTCCGCTGGTCGTGGTCGGTGACGGCCGTCTCGGTTACCGGGGCAACGCGCCCTACGACCGCGTGATCGCTACGTGTTCGGTGCGGGAGGTCCCGGCCGCGTGGATCACGCAGGCGCGGCCCGGCGCGGTCATCGTGGCGCCGTGGGGGCCGGAGTACGGCGGCGAAGCCATCCTGCGCCTGGTCGTGGGCGAGGACGGCACCGCGTCTGGCCGGTTCACCCGGTCGTCGGCGTTCATGTCGCTCCGCGCTCAGCGGGTGCACAAAGCCCTCACGCGGGAGTACCTGGGCGGGAAGAAGTGGCCCGCCGACGGCACGCGCAGCATGACCGCGCTGTCACCAGACGACATCGGCGGATGGGCCGAGATGTTCGCCATCGGCGCCCAGGTACCCGGGGCGTTCTGCCGCCCGGAGTGCTACCAGGACGGCACGTACACGCTGTGGCTGCACGACACCGCCGTCACGTCCTGGGCGACGGCCGACTACGAACCGGCCCGCACGGAGTACGAGGTGGTGCAGTCCGGCCCACGCTCCCTGTGGGACGAGGTCGAGGCCGCGTGGCGGTGGTGGGACACCCAGGGCCGCCCCGGGTTCGACCGGTTCGGCCTGACGGTGAGACCAGGCGGACAGTGTGTCTGGCTCGACTCCCCCGGCAACCCCGTGCCGAAGGCCGCGTAAGGCCCGGGAACACCAGCGCCCCGCTCACCTAACGGCGAGCGGGGCGTTGCGCTGTACGCGGCCATCAAGCCGGAAAGGGTGCGGGGCCGTCGGCCTGCCCCGGCCCGGGCCGGGCGGCTCCCGGTCGGCGGGACCAAAGTCCGTTTGTGTCCGTCGAATGCCCGAATTGATTTACATCGGCGTCACTTGGTCGTACTGTGGCGGCGTAACCACGGGTTCGGGCACGGAACGGACGTAAACACACATGTACGCACCGGAGCGGCAGCAGGAGATCCTGCGGATCGCGCGTGAGAGCGGGCGGGTGGACGTGCTCTCGCTCGCCGAGACGTTCCAGGTCACCGCCGAGACCGTACGGCGCGATCTGAAGGCACTGGACCGGGCGGGCCTGGTGCGCCGGGTGCACGGCGGGGCCATCCCGGCCGGGCGGCTCGACTTCGAGCCCGACCTTGCCGAGCGGGAGTCCACCGCCGCCGACGAGAAGGACCGCATCGCCCGCGCCGCCCTCGCCGAACTGCCCGCCGAGGGCAGCGTCATCCTCGACGCCGGATCGACCATCGCCCGGCTCGCCGCCGACATCCCCCTGGACAGCGGGCTGACCCTCGTCACCCACGCCCTGCCCGTCGCCGCCCGGCTGGCCGACCACCCCGCCATCGACCTCCACCTGGTCGGCGGCCGGGTCCGCCACCGCACCCGCGCCGCCGTCGACGCCTGGGCGCTGCGCGCCTACGGCGAGATCCGCGCCGATGTCGTCTTCATCGGCACCAACGGCTTCGGCCTCGCGCACGGCCTCACCACCCCCGACCTCGCCGAGGCCGCCGTCAAGCGGGCCGCGATCGCCGCCGCCCGGCGCGTCGTGCTGCTCGCCGACTCCGCCAAGCACGGCCAGGAACACTTCGCCCGCTTCGCCGACCTGGCCGACGTGGACGTCCTCATCACAGACTCCGGGCTCAGCCCGGACGACGCGGCCGCCATCGAGGCCGCAGGCACGGAAGTCGTACGCGCATGATGATCCTCACCGTCACCCCCAACCCCAGCCTCGACCGCACCTACGAGGTCCCCGGCCTGGTACGCGGCGAAGTGCTGCGCGCCACCGGCGAGCGCATGGACCCCGGCGGCAAGGGCGTCAACGTGTCCCGCGCGGTCGCCGCCGCCGGGCACCGCACGGTGGCCGTCCTGCCGCTCGGCGGCGCCCCCGGCGCCCTGGTCGCCGCACTCCTCGGCGAGCAGGGCATCGAGGTCGCCCCCGTCCCCGTCGCCGGGCACACCCGCTCCAACATCGCGGTCGCCGAACCGGACGGCACACTCACGAAGATCAACGCCCCGGGCCCCGAACTGACCACTGCCGAGAGCGAGTTGCTGCTCGCCGCAGTGCGCCGCCACTCCGCGCGGGCCGACTGGATCGCCTGCTGCGGCAGCCTGCCGCGCGGCCTCGCACCCCAGTGGTACGCCGAACTCGTCGCCCGCGCCCACGCCGCCGGCGCCAAGGTCGCCCTCGACACCTCGGGCCCCTCCCTCATCGCCGCTCTGCGCGAACGTCCCGACGTGGTCAAGCCCAACGCCGAGGAACTCGCCCAGGCCGTCGGCCGCCCCCTCGCCACCGTCGGCGACGCGGTCAAGGCGGCGGAAGAAGTGCGGGAGTTGGGCGCGGGCGCCGTCCTCGCCAGCCTCGGCGCGGACGGCCAGCTCCTGGTCACCGCGTCCGGTACGTACTTCGGCCGGGCCCCCGTCGCCACCGTACGCAGCAACGTGGGAGCCGGTGACGCCTCGCTCGCCGGGTTCCTCGCGGCGGGCGGCGAAGGCCCCGGCGCGCTCGCGGCCGCCGTCGCCCACGGCGCGGCCGCCGTGCAGCTCCCCGGCAGCGTGATGCCCGCGCCGGGCGACCTCGACCTGGCGGCGGTCACCGTCACCGATGCCGTCCCGCTGGACCGCGTCCTCACCGAACCGGCGCCATGAGCCCCGCCCCGCCCACTCCCGTCTGCGTGCAAAGGAGCCCGCGATGAGCCAGATGATCACCGCGGAACTGGTCGACCTCGAACTCGACCTGGCCGCCAACTCCAAGGAAGCCGCGGCCCGTTCGCTCGCCGAGCGGATGGCCGCCCTCGGCCGGGTCACCGACCTCGAAGGCTTCCTCGCCGACGTGGCCGCCCGCGAGGCCCAGATGCCGACCGGCCTCGACGGCGGCATCGGCATCCCGCACTGCCGCAGCGCCCACGTCACCGAGCCGACCCTGGCCTTCGGCCGCAGCGCCGCCGGGATCGACTTCGGGGCGCCGGACGGCCCGGCCGACCTGATCTTCCTGATCGCGGCCCCGGCGGGCGCGGACGACGCCCATCTGACGATCCTGTCGAGCCTGGCCCGCCAGCTGATGGACGCCGACTTCACCACCGCGCTGCGGGCGGCGCCCACCGCCGCACAGGCGGCCGCGCTGATCCGGGGCGAGGAGGCGGAGCCGCAGGCGCTGGAAACACCCGCGCCCCAGCAGGAGACCCGGCCGTTCCGGATCGTGGCCGTCACCTCCTGCCCGACCGGCATCGCCCACACCTACATGGCGGCGGAGTCCCTCGAAAAGGCCGGGCGCGTGAGCGGCGTCGACGTGGTCGTCGAGACCCAGGGCTCGGCCGGTTTCACCCGGCTCGACCCGGCGGTCATCGCCGCCGCCGACGGCGTGGTCTTCGCACACGACGTGCCGGTACGGGACAAGGAGCGCTTCGCCGGGAAGCCCACCGTCGACGTCGGCGTGAAGGCGGGCATCAACCGGCCCGCCGAACTGATCGCCGAGGTGCGGGGCAAGGCCGAACGCGGTGAGGCGGGCGCGCACCGGCCCACCCCGGTGGAGGCGGCGGGCGAGCCCGGCGAGGGCTACGGCACCAAACTGCGTAAATGGCTTATGTCCGGTGTCAGTTACATGGTGCCCTTCGTCGCCGCGGGCGGTCTGCTCATCGCGATCGGCTTCGCGATCGGCGGCTACAAGGTCAGCGAAGCGCCCTCCGTCATACAGCACTTCGCCTGGACCGACACCACGAGCTGGGCGGCCCTGCTGTTCCAGATCGGCCGGCTCGCCTTCGGCTTCCTCGTGCCGGTCCTGGCCGGCTACATCGCGTACGGAATGGCCGACCGGCCCGGCCTGGTGCCCGGCTTCGTCGGCGGTGCGGTCGCCGTCGCCATCAAGGCGGGCTTCCTCGGCGGCCTCGCGGCCGGTCTGATCGCGGGCGCGGTGGTGCTGGCGATCCAGCGGGTGCGGATCCCGGCGCCGCTGCGCGGCATCATGCCGGTGGTGGTGATCCCGCTGATCTCGTCCGCGCTCGTCGGTTTCCTGATGTTCCTCGTCATCGGCGAGCCCATCGCCAAACTCCAGTCCGCGCTGACCAGTTGGCTGAGCGGGCTCTCCGGCGCCAACGTGATCGTCCTCGGTGTGATCCTGGGCCTGATGATGTGCTTCGACCTGGGCGGACCTATGAAGTCCAGAAGCACATCACGACGAGATCAAAATGAGACCCCGCCCAAGTGCAGGCGGGGTCTTTGGGTTTGGCTGTCAGCCTTTGGCTCGGGCCAACTCCACGAGTCCGGCAAAGGCTCCGCCGGAGAGCATGAGGGCGGGGCCATCGGGGTTCTTGCTGTCGCGTACGGGGACGATGCCAGTTGCCGCCGCGTACTCGGGGGCCCACTCGACGCAAGACCCGCCGCTGCCACTGTATGAGGACTTGATCCAGTTGGGTTCGGTTGTCACAAGATGCCCTTTCGTACCTGATTAATCATGACAACAGACTCTGCCTGCGAGGGCGCTTCCGTCTGTAGTTGATGGTAGGCCTTGACCAGCGGGAGTACGGATGTGATCTCACGGTCTAGGTAACCCTGGGTCTGGGACTCCACATACGCGACCATGGAACGATCCGCCAGTGTCAGCAAGTGAACCAACCTGTTGAACGGCCGCCGCTCCCCCATAGCGAACGGAGCGACCTGAAGGGACGTGTTCGGCTCCTCGGCGAACGCAATCAACCGTTCCAACTGGGCGTCCATGACTTGGGGTCCGCCGACCAGTCTGCGGATACAGCTTTCGTCCAGCACCGCAAGCACCAAGGGTGTGTTGGGCCGCACAAGCGAGGCTTGCCGCCTTATCAGCAACTCAACCCGTTCGTCTGCCTGTTCGGCCGTGATGGATCTCCGTTTGACGTTGCTCGCCTCGATGGCTGCCGCGTACTCACGGGTCTGAAGGGGGCCAGGGATCACCCCCACTTCAAAGAGTCGGATCTCTGCGGCGTGGCCCTCGTGCTTGACGTACTCGGGGAAGCCCTCCAGCAGGCTCAGGCTGCCGTGTTTGATCTTGCGACACTCACTCTCGAACGAGGCTGCTGTGCCGCCAAGATCGAAGACGCAGTCTGCACTACGCGAGAACCGGAAGGTTGGAAGTTTCCGACCATTTTCGACGGCTGAAATATGCACACTGGAATATTCCATGAGTTCGGCCAAGTGTTCTTGAGTCCAGCCACGCGACTCCCGCAGACTGCGCAAATGCGCCCCGTAGGCCGCCTGAGGTGAGGCGTCCGGGTTCAACTCGTTGCGATTCAAAGGCCGTTCACCAACCTTCCTTCCTTCGCGGATAGATTGAATGCTTCCCAGGTGTGGGCCACGCTGAACATCCCCGGTAGTGCTCCCGCTACGGAGAGGAGCGAACCATGCCCCTGAAGCGCGACCCCGCTCAACTCGGAGTAGGCGCTAGGCGGTGCGTCTGGTTTCATCCCTGGACGCCGTTGCCCCCTGGTGTCCCGCGCGGCCCGTACACCCCGCCGACTCGGGATGTGGTGACAGCCGTAGAAGCCGGGCTACAGAAGCGGCTGAGGGGGCTTGAGCAGTGAGCGCGCGAGAGCGCCCGTACGAGCCGGAGCCCGGTGACCCCGTTGTGGACTCCCAGGGGCGCGTAGGGCGCGTCATGGACCGCTGGAATGGGCGCCTTCAGCTTCGGCCGCTTACCGGCGGACGTGAGTGGGACGTTGCCCCTGGAAGCGTCGAACCGGCCACACGAGCGGACACGTTGAGCGCCGCAGTCGCCGAAGCCAACCAACGAAGCCGAGGAGAGATCACCTAATGCCCATCCTGCCCGCGCAGCAATGGCGAGACGCCGCACAGACGGCCGCGAACGCCAGCCTGGCACTGCGGGACGTGCTGACGACGCTGGGCGCCCCACCACACCTTGTGAACCGCATTAACGGGATGCCGGGGGATAAAGGTGTGCCGACGGTGACGCTTCCCTCTCTGCCCGCCGACGTGGTGGAAGCACTAGCAGAAGCCGCCCGAAGGGGGACGACGTGAGGTACTTAGCGCGGTACGCCGGTCTGCTATTGGCACTTCTCCTCTCCAACGCCACTACAGCCGTTGTGTTGTTGGCAGTCCTGGGGCAGCCCTGATCTTCCGCTCTCTTTGGCATGAACCCCGCGCTGACCAAGCGCCACCCGGCCGCACGGCGTCGCCATAGAGAGCGGAGCGCAACCCCCGCGCGTGGCCTTCCATTCCCTGGCGCACGCGGGTATGGGCCGCTCGTGATCCGGACCTTTGACCGGTAGGCGGCACCAGCGGCGGGCCCCGGCTGACTGTCGAGAATCAGCCGGGGACCCGTTGTCTACAACGACCACAGGAGCACGGGCGGGCAAGACCCGTTCGGGTAACGCCCGGACGCGCGCGGCAAGTCCGAAGTAACTTCGATGCAAAGGAGTTCGGCGATGACTCAGCAGCAGTGCGGTACGTGCAACGGCTCTGGCAGGGTTCAAGTCCAGCGGCAGCACTCCATGCCCGACAACCCCGGCGGCGTCGAGTTCGAAGAGCAGACGTGCGGTACGTGCAACGGCGCGGGCTGGGTGGAGGGCGGTAGCCGGTGACAGATGAGCGTGACGACCAGGACGAGAGCGGCAACGCGGATGCGTGCTCCGGCCCGCACCTTCTCTGTAACGCGTGTTCAGGGGCCGGTCAGGTAACAGGCGAGACCATGGCTGCCGATCATCGCGGATACACGGGTTCGGGTCAGTCGTTACACGGGTGCCGGTCCTGCTCACGGCGGGGGTTCTTCTGCAAGGCCCCTGTGAAGTGTCAGGGAGGAGCCGATAAGGCAACGCCCGTGATTTACCCGCACCACCTACCGCCGGTCTGAGACTGGCCGCAATCGGCCCCGCTCTTCTGCCCTCCCCCGTGGCAGAGGGGCGGGGCTCGTGTTTTCGGCCCCGCCCAGTGACCCCGCGTTGCTGGCCGGGGCCCGTTTTTTGTGGTGGCGACTCGACGGCAACTTATTCACTCATGGCCATAAGTGGTTGACCCCGCGTCGGCGGTGGCGCATGCTGGCCACTCATCCGCATCAGTGGATGAGTGGTCGGCCGGTGGTCGCGTTGCTGGCCGCTGGCCTCATGACTGAGAGGTCGTCAGATATGAGCATGCGTAAGGGACTTCGCGTCGCTGTGGCTGCGGGCGTGGCGGTGCTGGGTCTGGGCGTGATGGGGGCGCCGTCGGCGTCGGCGATGCCGGATCCGGCGCCAGGCGGCGGGTACCAGGTGTCGCCGTATCGGGACCCTTGGCCGCAAGAGGTGCAGGGCCCGGTAAGGGTCACGCCGCTGACGAAGTCGGTCACGGCGAGTGCGCTGCGGGTGCGGTCGGGTCCGGGGACGGATCGGCGGGTGCATGGGCTGGTGTTTGCGGGAGACCGGGTTGAGGTGCTGAACCAGGCGCGCAACGGCGGTCCGTACATGTGGTCACACGTGAAGATCACTCGGAGCTCGGGGGACCTGCCGCGTGGCTACGTCGGGTGGGTGGCTGACACCTACCTGGACTGAGCCGCTGGCGTGAGTGGCGGTGAGTGAGGCGGTCCCTTTCCTGCTGTGTCGGGAAGGGGACCGCCGCTCATAGCGGGGTGCGGGGGTGGGGCGTGCTGGGTCGCGTGGGCTTTGCGTTAACTCCCCGGTGACGGGGCGGTAGTTGCGTAGGCAATTAGCCGATGTGAGGGTGAATGGCTGTTCTTCCTGGGTTTGATGGGGAGAAAGATTGCCGTTGGCATACACAAGCGGCGGGGCCTGTACCAGACTGGGGCGCTCGCTCGGGACGTGGCCTTCCGGGCGGAGCCAACTCGGCGCGTGCGGGGCTGGGTTGGAAACGGGGATTGGCGGCCTTGGCCGTGTGAGGAGAGTGGTATGCGCGATGAACGACACGCGGGGCGGAGAGAGCGACCCGGAGCGCGGTGGGGATGCGGAAGAGTCGCTGTTCTCGCGGGAGGTCGATTACGTGCGGCCATGGCGTGAGGCGGACGCTGCGGCGCGGGAGTTGAACGCTGCGGCGGGTGCGCTGGGCATGGATGAGGACGTGCGCGCGGTGGCGCATACGGGCCCGGAGGGGGAACCTTGGGTGCGCATGCGGCCGAAGGCGGCGAGGGACGTCGCGGCGGTCCTGGCGACGCTGGCACGGGTGGCGAAGTCTGAGGGAGGGGACGGGGACATGCGGGACGACTGGCGTACGGCGAGCGGTGAGCGGGTGCGGATCCGTCAGGACCGGCGCGGTGAGTACATCGAGTGCACCGGTTGCCGGCGCCCTATCAAGGTCACGGGGTTCGGGACGGCTGCGGCGGCGGCGCGTCAGCACGCGCGGGAGTGCCGGAAGTGACGGCGTGAGCTCCCCTGGGCCCGCTTGCGACCTGAGGTGACGAAAGCCAGCCACGACGGCGGGTCGGCCGGATGGCGGCGGGACCTGGCCCCGTCAGCCCCCACCGGTCCCAGCCACGCTATCCATGTTCTTGGCCCGCTACGGCGTGGCGGTCGCCGACGGTGGCGCGGCCCCGGTCGGAGACCCGTAGGCGCACGGCCCGGATGGTCCGGCCGCCTACTGACCCTGGCAAGCGCTCTGCGGGGCGGGATAGTGGGGTCTTGCGCCGCTGGTCGGATCCTCGGCACGTGAAGAGCGAAGGTGACAAGCCCTTGCGGACGATTCCGCGGGGGCTTGTCGCACGTTCCAAAGCGGGTGGCTGCGAGCCGCGCGGTGCCGCCGGGCGGGACCGGCCGAAGGCCGCACGCCCGACCGAGCGGCTTGGCCGCGCGGGCGCGCCGAAGGCGCGCCCTGCTTGAGGAAGTAGAGACAAGTTACGCCGGTGGGCTCGCTGTTCAGGGGCGCGCGGCTCCGGCGTGCTCGCTGGGCGTGATCGGGAAGCGCAAACGCACGGTGCTGGGAGCCTTCAGTTCCTCGCAGAGCAAGGGGCGGCCGGTGTCGGCGGCGGACGTGATGCGGTAGGTGACGAGCAAAGGGCTGGAATCTCGAAGCTCCAGGGCCGCGCGCTCGTCGGGCAGGGGAGCGTGGGCGGTGACTTCTTCATGGAACATCAACCGCCCTACAGAGGCGGCTAGTTGCGCGTACAGCTCGGTGACGGGCGCGTCTGGGGTGTGCGCGAGGCTTGGGGTGTCGGCGGCCGTGGCCATCGGGATGAGAAGGCGGTGCGCGATGCGGGCCCCGCTGGACGGGTCAAACAAGAGGCGGTCGACGCTGAGCGCGTCCTGGTCCTGCTGGCCCAACAGGGAGGCGACGAGTCCGTCCAGCGTCGTGCGGGACACGGTGGGCGCCTCGACCTCGGGAAGTTCGGGGATGCTCCATACCGACCTGATGCAGCTGATCGAGCGGTCAACAGCGCCGGTAAGCATGGGCGTTGTCTGCGCCCGGACGATGGAGCCTTTGCCCTGGCGGACGTCGATGAGCCCCAGGGAGCGCAGTTCGGCGATGGCGGCCCGGACGGTCGCCTTGCCTACCCCGTAGGCCTCCACCATGTCGTTCTCGGACGGAAGGCGCTCACCCGGCGCGTACTCACCGCCGTTGATCTGCTCGGCGAGGAGCTGGGCCAATTGCAGGTAGCGGCGTCCGGCGCGGGCTTCGGCGCTGACGGCCGGTGTGACGCGACGGCCGGACGGTCGCTTTCGCACGGTCGACGGTTTGCCCTGCTGCACGTCGATGATGCCTCGCTCACGCAGCTCGGCGAGAGCCTTGCGCACGGTGGTGCGGCCGACTTCGTAGGCCTCAACCAAGTCCGCCTCGGACGGCAGACGTTCGCCGGTCTTGTAGCGGCCGGTCCGGATCTGCTCCGCGATGCGTTCGGCTACCTGTTCGTGCATGTGCCGGGGACGTCCGATGGGCTCAGAGGCTGGCATAGGGCGGGCTCCTAAGTCGCGTATCGGGTCGAAGTTGCACGAGCCGGTGGAAATTGATGCGTGCCGTTGTCAGTGCCGCGTGCTAGTGCACCACACCTTAGCCACTCATGAGAATAAGTGGTTGACCTTCTCCCAGGATCCCCGCACCATGGATCACCCATCCACTCATCATCATGAGTGGAGGAGTGAGCGGGAGGAGTGAGCTATGCCAATGCAACGCAAGCCCATCGACCTGACGCGACTGGGCACCCTGCGGTGCGCGATCGAACCTGAGCCGCGACTGGACATGGACGGGGAAGTGCGCCGCGACCGCGACGGCAACCCGCTGTGGGTCACGTCGGTTGCAGTCCGACAGTTGGAGTCGCGCACGGTCGACACCTTCGACGTGGTGACGCCCCTCAAGCCCACGGGTCTGGTCGAGGGTGGAGAGGTCAAGATCACGAATCTGTGGGCGAACGACTGGGAGATAGACGGCCGCAAGGGCGTCTCGTTTCGGGCGGACGCCATCACCCCGGCTCCCGTCTCGGTGCCTGCGGCCGGTGGTGGCACGTCGGCGGCTACGAGCCCGGCGCGCGGTGGCAAGGGCGGTGCCGTATGAGCGAGCGGGAGTTCTGGCACTTGTCGCAGGAGCAGGCGGACGGCACGGCGTGCGTGGTGTGCGGCGTCGACTACCGCACCCATAAGGCACGGCATGTGCCGGTGGGCCGCTCAGCCGAGACGCGGTCACAGGTGTTCGCCTGTGCGGGGCCGTGCGCGCTGCACGTCGTGCGGCAGGCGGAGGACCAGGCCCGGGAAATGATCGAACTCGCCGGGCTGGCCGACTTCATTGCGGACGGCGGGGACGGCGCGAGCCTGGGGCAAGACGGGGAGTTCGGCTACCTGCTGCGGGACCTGCGGGTTCTGGTCGGCGTGGAAGCCCTGCTGACCGCCTCCAGCTCGGTGGCGGTCGTCCGCTTCCTTCTGAGCATGGCGGGAGTCCATGGCGAACTGGCCTCACAGCGAGCCCGGTTGCTGGTGCTCCGTATGGAGCAGAGCGACGGGGGCACATGATGCCCGGTTCGCTGATCGTCTGGATCCTCACCGCGCTCATCCTGACGGCGGTGATGACCCAACGCTGGTGGGAACCGCGCCTAGCGGCTCGGGGCGTGGACGTGAACGGCTGGCCGCTGCGCTGGTGGATCGGCGGCTATCCGCGCGTGGTGCTGCGTATGTGGTTCACCTGGCGGCGAGTGTGCCTGCTCAACGGGCTCTCGATGTCCAACCGGGGCAACATGCGCCGGGTCGGTGACATCGCCGTGACGGGCATGGTCCTGCGGCCGAAACCGCCCCGGCTGACGTTCCCGATGCCGACCCGGGGCGGGCTCACGGTGCGCGTGTACATGCACCCGGGGCAGACCCCATCGCCCTATCTGAGCGCTGCGCACGCCCTGGAACATGCCTGGCGCGTCTACGGCGTGCGGGTCTCCTCCCCGGCCCGAGGGCAGGTGCAGTTCAAGGTCACGGCACTGGACCCGCTGACCGGAGAACGGCCCGCACAAGGCGGCGAGGAACTGCGGCTGTTGCAGGCGAACGTGGGCCGCACCGAGGAAGGTGACTCCTGGGTGATCGACTTCCGTAAGGTGCCTCACTGGCTCGTGACCGGTGCTACCCAGAGCGGGAAGTCCACACTTCTGGCGGCGCTGATCCGCGCACTGTCCGTACAGCCGGTGGCGCTGGTCGGCATCGACTGCAAGGGCGGCATGGAACTGGGGCTGTTTCAGAACCGGTTTCACCTGCTGGCGACCAGCCGCACCGAAGCGCTCGGCGTGCTCGGCGACCTGGTGGACGAGATCGAGACCAGAATGCGGGCCTGCCGCACGGCGGGCGTCCGTTCGATCTGGGACCTGCACGAGATCGAGCGCCCCGCGCCCGTCGTCGTGATCGTCGATGAACTGGCAGAGCTGTTCCTGTCGGACGGCTCCCGGGAGGCGCGCGACGAAACCGAACAGTGCGCGGTGTGTCTGCTGCGGCTGGCCCAACTCGGTGCCGCCCTCGGCGTGCACCTGGTGTTGGCCGGACAGCGCGTCGGTTCCGACCTCGGGCCCCGAGTCACCGCGCTGCGCTCACAGCTCGGCGGCCGGATCGCGCACCGTTCCCACGACGAGGCGTCGGCAGTGATGACGCTGGGCGACGTCAACGAGGACGCCGTGATCGTCGCGCAGACCATCAGCGAGGACGAACGCGGTGTTGCGGTCGTGGTCTCGGGCGGCCGGTGGAAGCGGGCCCGCTCCGATCTCGTCGGCGCGGCGGACGTCGCGCAGATCGCCCACACGCGCGGCCCGCGCTGGCCGTTCCTGTCCGGACCGGTCCTCGAAAAGGAAGGAGGGCAAGCGGATGGATAAAAACTGGATCTACATGTGGGACGGATTCCTCTGGCTCTTCGCCGTCATGCTCGCCCGGTCCCGGGAGATTAAGGCGTATCAGGTAATCGGTATCGCTCTCGCCGGATACCTGTTCGCCATGACGCCCCTGACCTATCCCGTCTGGTGGACCATCGTCTATTTCTTCGGGACGAAATAGGCCGCCCGAAATCCGGCCGCGCAGCTGCCTGATCCATTACCGGCGCCCCACACGTTCTTTTCCACCGTGCGGGGCGCCGCTCTTTATCTCCGGCCCTGCACACAGGGCCATGTCTGCAAGGAGTCCTGCCATGCCCGCAGTCCGCGAGTACCCGTCCACCCATGAGGCCCGGCGCGCCGCGTTGGCCATCGCTGCATATGAGCGCACGCTGTCGCTGACCGAACGCGACTTGATCCGCATGATTACCGATCCGGGATTCGCCCGGTGGCGCGAACAGATCCAAGCCGTCGGCGGCTGCTCGCACCCCATCTATCTCGCTGGATACACCACCACCCGCACCGATGCGGGTGAGGTGCTGCACCACTACGACACCCGGGGCGAACCGGGAGAGCGTCTCGCCGTGCGGTGCCGCAACCGGCGCGCGACAGTCTGCGAACCCTGCTCACGCCTGCACGCTGGCGATACTTTCCACCTGGTCCGCTCCGGCCTCCTCGGCGGCAAAGGCGTCGTTGAGCGCGTGCAGCTCCACCCGCGTCTGTTCGTGACCCTCACGGCGCCCTCGTTCGGCTCGGTACACCGTGCAGCCGGTGACACAGGCCAGGTGTGCCGCCCTCGCCGTGCGTCTGAGCGATGCGAGCACGGGCGGCCCCTGGGGTGCTTCCACCGTCACCCTGACTCGGATACGGCGGTGGGTCAGCCGCTGTGCCCGGACTGCTACGACTACCCCGGACACGTCCTTTGGCACGCCAGCGCGGGACGGCTGTGGAATCGCTACTGCCACACCGTGCGCCGCCACCTGGCCACGGCGGCCGGCATACCCCAGACCCGGCTAAAAGAGCACCTGACCTTGGCGTTTGCCAAAGTCGCCGAATACCAGAAGCGGGGCGCCGTGCACTTCCATGCCGTCGCGCGCCTCGACGGGCCGGACGGCCCCGACAGCCCTCCGCCCTCCTGGGCAACGGCTGAACTCCTGGACGCGGCGGTGCGCTCGGCCGCTGACGCGGTGGAAGTGCGCACCCCGTACACGGACGCGGTAGGGGAACGCGTGGTGCGCTTCGGTACGCAGCTCGACGCCCACCCCATCCACTCAACCGCGTTCGCTGGCGAGAGCGTTGTCACTGATGATGCGGTAGCCGCGTACGTCGCCAAATACGTGTCCAAGTCGGTCGGCGACGCGGGCGGCATCGACCACCGGATACGGCACTACAGCGCCATCACCCGCGCCCCGGTCAGCGCCCATATACGCGCCCTCATGGCAACCTGCTGGCGCCTCGGCTTCCTGCCGGAACTCGAAGAACTCCGCCTTCAGGCCTGGGCACACACCCTCGGCTACCGGGGCCACATCATCACCAAATCGCGGCACTACTCGACCACATACGGCGCCCTTCGACTGGCCCGCGCCGATCACAACAGCGGCGGCACCCTGGCCGACTGGGACGGCGACCCAGGCGTGACCACGGAATCAGCCTGGCGTTACGTCGGCTCCGGCTACACCCTCGCCGAAGCCGAATGCGCGGCAGGCATCGCTACAGAACAATCCCTCTACCGCGACTTGATCCACGAGATACGGGCAGTCGGGGAGTGGCGGCAATGAGGGAATGCCAAAAGTGCAGAGCCCGTGTGGAGCGCTGGGGTAGAACGATGCTAAAAAAGGAGGCATGGAAGGAGAAGCAATTAGAGAAAATGCCTGACTATAGCGACGCGTTCCGGAGAAGACTTCTCCGAGGCTGGGGACTTGAGCTGTAGAAGGACGGGGAGCCCCTGGCGCTTCCAGGGGCTCCCCGTCCTCAGTCTTCCTCTTCCCATGCAATATCAACACTCTCGGGGTCAAAGTGCCTACCGCGAGGCGCCTTCTCCACGATAATCGCCTTAATGAGCTTGCTCATTTCGTGGCGCTTCTTGTCCGGCGTGTAATCCTCCCACTCCTTCAGGAGGGCCGGATTCGTCTTCCTGTGATCCTCGATCTTCGCTGACAGGTCGCGCACGCGATGCCTGAGTATCCCTCGCTCCTCTTCGAGTTCGGCAATGAGGTCCATGGCCGTGCTCGTAGAGATCCTGCTCACTGCTCCGGGCTTTCTCCGCTCCATTACTGATTCAATCTCTGCTGAGATTTCCTCTAGGCGGGCTTCGTCGGCGGCGATTTGGGTGCTCTCAGCGGTGCTGGACCGCTTGGCCTGGCGCGCAATCTTCTTCGCGAAGGCGTCGAGATAGATTTCCTCCACGTGATCTTCCAAGGTTGCTGCCGAACGCGTGATACCTCCGCACCCGTTATTGGTAGTGGGGCACCTGTAGAACGGTACCTTTTCTCCTTTGATCGTTCGAGCGGACGCCGTAAGACGTGTGCCGCACTTTCCGCACCGGACGAGGCCAGACAGTAAGTGCGTTCTGTGGCCTGGCCTGGTGCCGCCTGTCTGTCCCTTTGCCTTAGCGACCTCCTTCCTCTCTTCGAGCACCCGGACGGCTCGCCAATACTCCTCGGGCGTAACTAGCGGCTCCCATTTGCCGATGACAGGCTTTCCCTTTGAGTCGTAGACGATGATGTCGGGCCCCCAAGGGTGAGGGTTTTCCCGACGCTCACGCGTGGGCATGTACGCTTTGTATCCGCAGTTGCGAGGGTGTGTAATTCGCAAGACTACGGTTTTGTAGAGAACGGGCTTTCCGTTCTTTCCGGTGATTCCGGCTTTGGCCCAATCGGCTTGGACCTGGGTGATTGTGGCTCCATCGCCAATGTCAAGAATTGCCTTCTTGCGTAGATCTGCGTAGGGCTGGACCAACTTCCCATCAGCGTCCCACCCCCACGCGCGACGGCCGATGTGGTCCTTTCCGTCAATGGCCTTGTGGCGGTTTGCGTCTGCCTTGCGACGGCGAATTGATGAGGCCTCGACGCCACCCATCACAGCTTGCATGACGAACATTGCGCGACCATTGTCGGTACTGAGGTCGGTGCCGCCGGTTACGGCTCGGCCGACCAACTTCCCGTTGCGCTCGAATATCTGGCAGACGCGAGCTGCGTCGAACGCCTGGCGGGCCACACGGTCAGAGTGCTTGAACACGAAGCCGTCAAGAACGCCTGCCGCTAGATCCTTCAGCAGCGCCTCGAAGTGCTTGCGCACGATGTACGGGTCCGATGCTGACGTGTCGTTGTCGTCGTAGACCTTGACGACTTCGCCCCCCAACTGGACGGCGAGCGCGCGACAGTCCTTGAGCTGGTTGGTGACGCCCTGACGACTGAGTTCCCCCGTTACGGGGTCGCGGTCGTCATCGGAGATCCGTAGATAAGCACCTAACTGGAACACGCGTGGAACCTCCTCCTCAACGTCCTTGAGGGAGAGGGTAGTTAGATCCTGGCTGGTCAGCGGATGGTTTGCCGACACTGGTGGGGTCCTCTCTGCCTTGATGTGCTTTCAAGGTAGCTAGGTGGACCGCTCAACAAGGTCGCGTACACCTTCGCGGTCGGCGGGCTCGCCGCCGGTACCGACGGCAGCTTCAAGGTGATGGCGGCCGTGATGGCCGCCGGCATGGTGCCGCCGCTGGCGATGGCGCTGGCGACGACCGTGCGGGGCGGCCTGTTCACCCGTACCGAACGCGAGAACGGCAAGGCGGCCTGGGTGCTCGGGGCGTCCTTCATCACCGAGGGTGCGATCCCGTTCGCCGCGGCCGACCCGCTCAGGGTCATCCCGTCGGCGATGGCGGGCGGCGCGGTCACCGGCGCCCTGTCGATGGCCTTCGGCTGCACCCTGAGGGCCCCGCACGGCGGCATCTTCGTGGTCCCGCTGATCGGCAACGCCTTCCTGTACCTGCTGGCGATCGCGGCGGGCACCTCGGTGAGCGCGGCCCTGGTCGTCCTCCTCAAGGGCCTGCGCACGCGACGGCCCGAGCCGTCCCCGGTGGTGGAGGAGCCGGAGGTGGCGGTGGCCGCCTGACGGCCAGCAGGCCCGGCCTCCGATAGGGGCCGGGCCTCCCGCTTGGCTGCGGCGGCAGTCCTGGTTCAGGACTTGGGCAGGGTGTTGATGTAGGGGGTGCCGCCGGCGTAGTAACCGTCCACGGCCTTCTGGACATCCGGCATGGAGACCGCCTGACCGGCCTGGTAGTAGAGCCAGTTGACCTTCATGTCCCAGGTGCGCGGGCTCCCCTTGAAGCCGAGGTCGACGAGCCAGGCGCTGAAGTGGATGCCCGTGTGCTCGCGCGGGAAGTGCTTGCTGCCGCTGAAGAGCGAGGTCTTCTGGGAGGACCACAGCAATCTGGTCGAGGACTACGAGACCACGTTGGCGCTCAAGGAATCCGTCTGGAAGGTCACCGCCAACCAGCTCTGCATCGCCTACACCGACCTCATGCCCACGCTGCGCGAGCTGATCCAGCAGCGCGAGCGGTGGAGCCGGGGCACCGTGGACACCCTGCGCGCCCGCGGCTGGACGAAGTTCACCTGACTCCTTGAGAGGAAGCCCATTCCTTCAGGGCCGGGAGGAATCGCATCCCAAAACTGCTCTGATGTGCAGGGATGCACGGATGGCCAGTCATTGTCAGTGGCTCCCGTTACGGTGAACGGGTGAAGGTTGTGGTGCAGGTGAAGCTCTTGCCGACGCCCCAGGAGGCGGCGGCGCTTGAGGCGACCCTGCGTACGGTGAAGAAGGTCGCGGACGCCTACGCGACGCTCAAGGCGAACATCAAGGCCGGGAACCTCGGGCCCGAAGGATCCAAGCGCCGCAGGCGTGCGGAGTCGAAGCCGGTCGTGTTCCGCCAGGATGCGGCGCAGCCGTTTGACGACCGGATTCTGTCGTGGCAGTACGACGCCCGGACCGTGTCCGTCTGGACCACCGCAGGGCGCCTGAAGGGCGTGCGGTACGCGGGCCACCCCGACCAGCTCAAGACCCTGCGCGGCTACCGCCGGGGTGAGACGGATCTGGTGTACCGGAGCGGGAAGTGGTTCCTGGTCGCGGTGTGTGAGATCCCCGAGACGCCGCAGTTCGAGCCGGTCGACTGGATCGGCGTGGACCGGGGCATCGCCAACCTGGCCACTACCTCCGACGGTACGAACTACCAGGGCCGCAGGCTCAGTCGGTACCGGCGCTGGCACACGGCCAAACGAGCCGAACTCCAGGCCAGGCAGACCCGCAGTGCGAACCGCCGGGCCAAACGGCGGGCGAAGAAGGAGGCGCGGCACGCCGCGCACATCAACCACAAGATCAGCAAGGAGATCGTGGCCGTCGCACAACGCACCGGACGCGGAATCGCCGTCGAAGAACTCGATGGCATCCGCGAACGGGTACGGCCCTCCCGCGACGATGGGGTCTCCCCTGCTCGAGCGAAGCCGAGAGCTTGGGGAAGGGCCGTGCTCTCCTCCTGGCCGTTCCACCAGCTCGAAGAACACCTGCGGTACAAGGCCCGCCGGGCCGGAGTGCCGGTGATCTCGGTGGACGCCCACTACACCTCGCAGATGTGCCCCCGGTGCGGGCACACCGCGAGGAACAACCGTCCCACCCGGGACTCCTTCTCCTGTCGTCGGTGCGGGCTCGCTGGCCCCGCCGATGTCGTTGCCGGGGTCAACGTGCGCAACCGCGCACGCTCGGCGTGGGTTTTCGTCAACAGACCCCTACCACAACGGACTTAACACCACCCGACTGGTAGATGCGACCCGTGACCGCCCCGCCGTAGGGGGCAGTCGGGAGCGCGACTCGGCTTAACGGACTGGGCTGACAAGCTCGGTCCTTTAGGGCCGAGAAGTTGACCTGGCACTCCATCACCACCATGATTCTGGGGCTCATCGGCGCCGCCTACATTCTGGGCTGGGGCTCGACGCAACTCGTGGTCGCCGCCAAGCACGGTTTCTCCCGACACCCGCTCTTCCTGGTGCTGTTCAGCTTCTGGATCATCTATCCGGCGCTGCGGGTACGGAATCTCGGCTGGAAGGCGATGCTCGTCGAAGCGGCGCTGATTCCGGAGCTGGTCTACACCGTGGTGCGGACCTACTGGCTTGTTTCGTCGATCGTGAAGTCCTACGTGACGCGCGTATCCGCGTGGAAATGACTCAAGGAGAGCAATGAACTCCCTCAAGGGCCTGGGGGTCTGCGCGGTGCTGGCGGGCATCGCCTACGCGCTGACCCGGGTGGAGGACCTCGACCACCTGATCCTCGGTCTCAGCATCGGGATCATCACGGTGTCGCTGGTCACGTACATGGCGTCCATCAGGCGCCGCCGCAGGGACCGCCGCGTCGCCGGGGGCTGACCCGCCGCGCCAGTGCCGGGAGGTGGGGACGCCCGGCTCCGAGAGGCCGGGCGTCTTCGGCCCGGCTTGGCGTGACATGTACCACTTGAGGACCAAAGTCCCGGCGGTCCCCGCCACAAGTCCCGCCCCGTGCTGTCTACTGGGGCGCGTGGCTCAGAACATCACGATCATTCAGCAGATAGGCCTCTCCGTGCTCGCCGCGGCGAGTGTCGCCTGGGTCGTCGGCCTGGTCCGCATCCTGCGCCGCGAGCGCGCCGGCCGGGCCGAGTGGCGCGCGATGCGCACCCTGCGCGCGGTGGGCCGGCAGCCCGGGCCGCCCGCCCGGGAGAAGGTGGCGCTCACCGAGGCGGAGCGGGACGCCTTCGCGGGCCTGATCCGCCAGCTCGGCCCCCGCCGCTCCTGAGCGTACGTAAGAAGAGACTCCGCCGGGGTCTCAACTCACCCGAGCGCGGCGCTCCATGGCGCTCCGGGCCGCCTGCTCACTCGCGTACACCTCGCACATGTGGCGGCCGTCCGGGGTCGCCGTGTGCTCGACCTCCCACAGGCTGAGCTCGCCGCCGTCGAGCAGCAGGAACGCGTGCTCGTAGAGGACGAACCCGGCGTCGCGGCCCGCCGCGCGGCAGTGGCTGCCGAAGGCCTGGGTGATCTGGTGCGCGTGCGCGGACCGCAGCAGCCGCGCGGTCCGCTCGCCGGGCCGGTCCGGGTTCTCGGCGCGGCGCAGCAGCCGGCGCGCGTGGTCCGCCGAGTCGTCGGGGGCGTACCGGCGGGGGAGCGGGGCGGCGCTCAGTGCGGCCAGGAGGGCGAGGTCGCTCCCGGCTTCCCGGTCGAGAGCGGCGCCGTCCGGCTCCAGGAGGGCGTCGGGCCCGAGTCCGGCCTCCCAGCAGCCCGCGAGGTCCTCGAATTCGTGCAGCGGATAGCAGGCGCCGACCGCTCCCAACTCGCCCCCGGTGCAGCCGAATTCCTCCGCCACCAGGGCCGACTCCGGTGCGCCCGCCGCGTGGTGCAGCCGGGCGGCGGCGATGCGGGCGTCCCCCTCGGCCGCGTACACCTCGTGCGTGTACGCCCGGCCGTCGTGGTGGGCCAGCTCCCACAGGGTGATGGTGCTGCCGTCCAGGAGGAGGTAGCAGTGCCGGTACGTCTCGCGGCTCAGGCGGTGGCCGGCCGGGCCCGCCGCCGAGGTGTGCAGCGAGGAGTGCAGCGAAGTGGTGTGCGCCAGCGCGGAGTCGAGGCGCCCGACCAGCTCGTCGGGCAGGTCGAAGGAGTTCAGCGCGCGGCCGAGCAGGCCGGTCAGCTGCTCCGGTGCCGACTCGCCGCCGGGCCCCCGCTCGTGCTCGCCGCCGCTCTGGTTGGGCACGTTGCGCACCAAGGCTTCTCCCGGCCGTCGCTGTTGGTCACGTGGAAGGTGCTCAACGTAGCCCCTGATCGCGGTTCGCGCAGCGGGCATGGCCGAAAAATTCTCCGGCCGGCGCCTCGCGGCGGAGGGGCCGGCCGGAGAAATCGCCGCAGCAGAGCGGCAGTTGGTCAGGATGCGCTGTCGGCCGTCCACTGCGCCCACGGCATGTTCCAGCCGTTCAGGCCGTTGTCCGGTGCGATGGTCTTGTCCTGCGAATCCTTCACGACGACGACGTCGCCGATCAGGCTGTGGTCGAACATCCACTTGGCCGGAGTGTCCCCGGCGGCGCCCTTCACGTCCTTCATGCCGACGCAGCCGTGGCTGGTGCCGTCGCTGCCGAACACCGACGGGTCGCCCCAGTAGTTGCCGTGGATGAAGGTGCCCGACGACGACAGGCGCATCGCGTGCGGCACGTCCTTGATGTCGTACTCGCCGCCGAAGCCCACGCTGTCACCGTTCATCCGGGTCTGGGTGAACTTCTCGGATATCACCATCTGCCCGTTGTAGGTGGGGTGTTCGGCGCTTCCGGTGGAGACCGGGATCGTCTTGATGGTCTTGCCGTCCTGCTGGACGGTCATCTCCTGCGTCTTCACGTCGACGGTGGAGACCTGGTTGCGGCCGATGGTGAAGGTGACTTCCTTGGACTGGACGCCGTAGACGCCGTTCGCGCCCTGCACGCCGTCCAGGGCGATCTTCATCGTCACCTTGGAGTTGGCCTTCCAGTAGTCCTGGGGACGGAAGTCCAGGCGCTGCGAGCCGAACCAGTGCCCGACGACCTGCTGCCCGCTGCTGCTGGTCACCGTGATGTGCGACAGGACGTCCTTCTTGTTGGTGATCTCCTTGTCGAAGGTGAAGGAGACCGGCATGCCGACGCCGACCGTGGCGCCGTCGTCGGGCGTGTAGGTGCCGATGAAGCTGTTCTTCGAGGAGACGGTGGTGAACTGCGAATTCTCGGTCGCGGCCCGGCCCTTGTCGTCCTTGCCGTTCGCGGTGATCTTGTACTGGGTGCCGCGCTCGACCTTGCCGGTCGGCTTCCAGGAGAGCCCGTCCGCGGCGAGCGTGCCGGCCACGGCCTTGCCGCCCTGGACCGCGGTCATCGTCACGTCGGACAGCTTGCCGCCCTCGGCCTTGACGGTGACGTCGTTGATGGAGGCGTTTGCGGAGCCGTCCTTCGCCGAGATGGTGATCTTCAGCGTGGAGGCGTCCTTGGCGGCCGAGGCGTCCGTGCCCTTGCCGTCCTTGCCGCTCTTGCCGTCGTCCTTCGCCTTCGCGTCGCCGCCGCAGGCGGTCAGCGCGAGCGCGCCGACCAGCAGCCCCGCCGCCCCTGCGATCAGCCGGGCGCGGCGCCGGGCAAGCGGACGCGCGGTGCGCGAAGTGCTGTACTGCTGAGGCTGCGCTGCGTTGTCCGACGCCGGCGGTGTCACGGGCTGCTCCATGTCTGCGTGATGTACTGCGGGATAAAATCCAGTACGTGCATAGAGCACCCAAATGGGTGAATGGTTGCGGGAATCGACTGTGACGGCAGTCACATTTCAGGTGTTCCGGAGTCTCAACTCCCGTACAGATCCCCATAAGAGGGAAAAGTCCCCCCGGCCCCCTCGACGCTCCCGGCGGCCCGCACCGCGCGCACGATCGCCCGCGCCACGACGTCCGCCCCGGCGGCCAGAACGAAGTTCAGCTCCTCGGCGCCCAACACCCCGGCCGTACCGGAATCGTGCGATCCGGTGGCGAGCGCGAACACGGTGTCCCCGTCGTGCATCAGGTGTACGGGGCGGAGCGCCCGGGCCAGTCCGTCGTGCGAGGTCCCGGCGAGCTTCTGCGTCTGCGGCCGGCTGAGCCGGGCATCGGTGGCGACGACCGCGAGCGTCGTATTGAGCGGCGGCAGCCCCATGCCCTCACGCGCCCGCGCGAGCCGCTCCCGGGCCGCCAAGTGCACGTTGGGCGCGGGCAGTTGGAGCGGCCCGGCGCCGTACTCCCCGTACAGCGCACCGTTGTCGGGATCGACCGCCGAGCCGACCGCGTTCACGACGACCAGCGCGCCGACCGTCGCACCCGAGGCGAGCGTGACGCTCGCCGTCCCGACGCCGCCCTTGAGGCCCCCGACCACGGCGCCCGTCCCGGCCCCGACGTTGCCCTCCGCGACCTCGGAGGCGGCCGCCTCGACGGCCGCCCGGCCCACCGAAGCGTCGGGCCGCGCCCGCCAGTCGCCGCCGCGCCCCAGATCGAACAGGCAGGCCGCGGGCACCACCGGCACCACCTGGTGCGGCTCGGGCCCCACCCGTACCCCGCGCCCCTGCTCCTCCAGCCAGGCCATCACCCCGGCCGCCGCGTCGAGCCCGTACGCGCTGCCGCCGGTCAGCACCACCGCGTCGATCCGCTCGACCACGTTCCTCGGGTCCAGCGCGTCGGTCTCCCGGGTGCCGGGGCCGCCCCCGCGCACGTCGACCGCGGCGACCGCACCGCCGGGCGGGGCCAGCACCACGGTCGTACCGCTCAGGGCGTCCGGTCCGGGCACGGCCGCGTGGCCGACCCGGAACCCGGCTACATCGGTGAGGGAGCTCTTCATGGCCCCATGCCTACCACGCCAGTTCGATCAGAACTTCGGGCCGAGGTAGGTGCCGCCCGTGGCGTCGAGCACATGGCCGGTGATCCAGCGTCCGTCCTCGGAGGCGAGGAACGCGACCGGGTCGGCGATGTCGGCGGGCTGCCCGATCCACGGCAGCGCCTGCCCCTGAAGCATCATCGCCTCCACCTTCGGCGAGGAGCGCAGGAAGGCGCGGGTCGTGTCGGTCTCGGTCGGCCCCGGGGCCACCGTGTTGACCGTGATCCGCCGCGCCCCCGCCTCGTTCGCGAGGGTCCGCGTGAACGTCTCCATCGCCCCCTTCGTCATCGCGTACGCCAGCTCGTCACCGAGCGCGATCCGGGTGACGGCGGAGCCGATGTTGATGATCCGCCCGCCGTCGCGCAGGCTCGGCAGGAGCTTCTGCACCAGGAAGAAAGGGGCTCGCACGTTCACCGCGAAGAGCCGGTCGAAGACGTCGGGCGTCGTCGCGGCGAACGGCCCGTGCGCACCGGTCAGGGCGGCGTTGTTCACGAGGATGTCGAGCGCCTCCTCACCGGTGTGCGCGCGCAGCCCGCTGCGCACGGCGTCGGCGAGCCGCTCCACGCCCTCGGTGCTCCCCAGGTCGGCGCCGACGGCGAAGGCCCGGCCGCCGTCCGCCGCGATCGCGTCCACGGTCTCCTGGGCGGCGGCCCCGTCGTGCCCGTAGTGGACCACCACGAGCGCCCCTTCGGCGGCGAGCCGCAGCGCGATGCCGCGCCCGATCCCACGGGAGGCGCCGGTGACGAGGGCGGTCTTGTCGTGCAGCTTTCCGAGACGCTCGGACATGGTGATGCTCCCTTGTGTTCGCGGCTACTTGTTCGCGGTCCGCCGGTCGGCGGTCCGCGCCGGGGGTGTTTCCCGCCCGGCGAGAACGACTCTCGCCGGGCGCGCTGACCGCCCGCGCACCGCTCGCTGACGAGGAGCCCGGACCGCCGTCAGCGGGCGACCCCCGCCCGCCGCCCCGCCGCCGCCCCCCGCTCCCGCTCCTGCCGCCCGCCCGCCAAGTCCCCCAGGGATTCGAGGAGTTCGGCCCGCTGGTCGTGCAGGTCGGCGATGTCCTCCCAGACGCCGATCTCCTGCAACAGTTCCAGCGCCTCGCCGGTGCGGGCCAGTGCCGCCACCGGGTCGCCCTGCGCCGCTGAGAGGGCGGCGAGGCCCGTCAGGGTGGTCGCCGTCCCCCAGCGTTCGCCCAGCTCGCGGAAGGCGGCGAGAGCCGCCGAGAGCTCGCGGGCGGCCTCCTCGGCCCGGGAGTGGAAGAGGTGCAGATGCCCCGCCCCCGCCCGGGCGAGTGCCCGCGACCAGGGGTCGGCGCCGACCAGTTCGGGTCGCTCGGCGCCCGCCGACGGGCCCGCCGCGATCGCCCACAGGAACGCGGTGAACGGCTGGCCGAAGGCCCGGTCCCGGCCCGCCACGATCCGCGCGGCCCGCGCCCGGTCCGCCTCCGGGACCGTCCCGCCCGCCCCCGCCGCGAGGACGCACAGCACGTACTCCTCCTCGAACCCCGCCGGTACGGAGCCGTCGAGCGCGCGCAGCAGGTCGGCCGCGACGGGGGCCACGTCGCCGCGCAGGCCGCGCAGCCACCAGAAGGAGGAGAGCGCCGACAGCAGACGCAGGGCGGACGGGCGGTCGTGCCGGTTCCCTCGTTCCTGCTGGGCAGCTCCCGTCCCGGTTGTTCCGACCGCCCGGACGAGGGCCGCCCGGAGGTTGGGGTGCTCCGCCGAAAGCCGGTCCAGCCACCGGAGTTGGTCCGCCGAGCGCAGCTCCGGGTCGGCCGCCTCGGCCAGTTCGAGGAAGTACGCCGTATGGGCGCGGCCCGCCAACTCCCCTTCAGTATCGGCCAGTTGCCCCGCCGCATACGCCCGGATCGTCTCCAGCATGCGGTAGCGGCCGGAGCCCGCCTCCACCAGCGACTTGTCGCAGAGCGAGGCGAGCAGGTCGTCCGTGTCGGGGCCGGTGCCGCAGACCCCCGCGGCCGCCTCGGCCGTCGCGCCGCCCGCGAAGACGGTCAGCTTCGCCGCGAACTCCCGCTCCTCCCCGCTCAGCAGCGACCAGCTCCACTCGACCACCGCGCGAAGCGTCCGGTGCCGGGCGGGCTTCGTGCGGTCGCCGCGTGACAGGAGCCGGAAGCGGTCGTCCAGGCGGCCCGCGATCTCGGCGAGGGGCAGCTGCCTCAGCCGGGCCGCCGCCAGCTCGATCGCCAGCGGAAGTCCGTCCAGGGCTGAGCAAATACGGTGCAGGAGAGGCGAGTCGGGGCCGTCCGGAGTGAAGTCCGGCTGGACCGCCGTCGCGCGATCCGTGAAGAGGCGTACGGCAGCCGCCGTCTCCAGGGGGCCGAGCGGGCGCAGGGACTCGCCGGTGATGCCGAGGGCCTCGCGGCTGGTGGCCAGGACGCGCAGGCCGGGGCAGTGGGACAGCAGGCGGTGGGCGAGGGCGGCGGCGTCCTCGACGATCTGCTCGCAGTTGTCGAGGATGAGGAGCAGGCCGCGGTCCTGGAGGGCTGCGACCAGGGCGGATTCGGAGTCCTCGGAGCCGCTGTCGCGCAGGCCGAGAGCGGTGCGTACGGCGGATACGCATCCGCTCGCGGCCGACAGGTCCACGAAGCACACCTCGCCGGGCAGCCGCGCCGCCGCCTCCAGGGCGAGCCGGGTCTTGCCGGTGCCGCCCGTCCCGATCAGCGTGACCAGGCGCGAGGCCCCCAACAGGCCGGTCAGCGCGGCGAGTTCACCGTCGCGGCCGACGAACGAGGTCAGCTGGGCGGGGAGCCGGGACGCGGCGGCCGGCCGCGACTCCTCGCCGCGCAGGATGGACAGGTGCACGGCCGCGAGCTCGGGGGACGGATCGGTGCCGAGTTCATCGGCCAGCAGCGCGCGGGCCCGCTCGTACTCGGCGAGCGCCTCGGCGGCCCGCCCGGCACGCCGCAGCGCCCGCATGAACTGCCCCCGCAGCCGCTCCCGCAGCGGATGCGCCGCCACCGCCTCGCGCAGCCACGGCAGCAGCTCGGCCGGATCGGTACCGAGGGCGAGTTCGGCCTCGGCGCGCTCCTCGACGGCCCCCGCGCGCAGCTCCTCCAGGCGCGCGCTCTGCGCGGCGGCGAACGGGGCGTCCGGTACGTCCATGAGCGCGGGCCCGCGCCACAGCCCCAGCGCCTCACGCAGCAGCACCGCCGCGCGCGCCGGGTCACCCGCCTCCCGGGCCCGCGCACCGTCCCTGGCCAGCTGTTCAAAGCGCAGTACGTCCACGTCGTCCGGGTCCGCCACGAGCCGGTAACCGGCCGGGCCGTACTCGATGTCCACGGTCTTGCGCAGCCGGGAGACCTGCGACTGGAGCGCGCCCGAGGCCCCGGCCGGCGGCTCCTGTCCGTACAGGGCGTCCACGAGGCGCCCGGCCGGCACCGTGCGCCCGGCGTTCAGCAGCAGGAAGGCGAGCAGCGAGCGCAGCCGCGCCCCGGCGGGGACGGCTTCGGGGCCCTCTATGCACAGCGGGCCGAGCAGGAGATAGCGCATGCGGCCGATTCTGGCCCACGGGGCGGTCAGGGGGTGTCCGGTGGGGTGGTCCGCTCGGGACTCTTCTGGCTCTTTCGGGCTCTTTCGGGCTCTCCGGGCGGCGGGCTAGTCCGGTGGGGTGGTCCGCTGCGGGGTCTCCGGGCTCTGCGGGTTCTCCGGGCGGCGGCTTTTCAGGACCGAGCCCACCGCCACGGTCAGCGCCGCCACACCACCGGCCAGCGGCACCGCCGTGCGGCCCGCGAACGTACACAGCAGGATCACCAACGCGGCGATGGGCAGCGTCAGTTGCTGGGCGAGGCCCTGCTTGAAGTGGCGGGAGTGCAGCAGCCACACCGTCAGCATGAACACGGCGGCCGGGACGGTCACGGCCGACGCGGCGGCGGCCGTCGAGATGTGGGCCTTGCCGACGGTCTGCTCGACCGCGACCTCGATGCCCGCGCCGATCGCCGCCGCCGACGAGAGCACCACGTAGTGGCCGTAACCCCACACGAAACCCTGCCGGTTGGACGCCAGGTGGGCGTGGATGGGGACGGCGAAGTAAATCCACCAGGCGGCGAACACGATGAGCAGCCCGCCCGCCGCCAGCGGCAGCAGATCACCGAGCACGTCGTGCTCGTCGAGCGCCTGCTGTACGGCGATGGTGGCGGCGGACACCGTCTCACCGAGCACGATCAGCGTGAACAGGCCGTACCGCTCGGCGATGTGGTGCGGATGCCAGCTGGTGCTGTGCCGGCGTTCGGCGATCATCGGTACGGACAGTTCGGCGAGGGCCAGCAGCGGGAACACCCAGGCGCGGGCCGACTCCGGCACGAACAGCATGCCGACCCAGCCGAGCTGGCACACCACGATGCCCGCCGCGTACCGCAGACACACCTGGCGTTCGGCGGGGTCCGGGCAGGTCGTGGCGGCCCGCAGCCACTGGCTGGTCATCGCGAGCCGCATCACGACGTACCCGATGACGGAGATCGTGAAGTCGTTGCTGTCGAAGGCGCGGGGCACCCCGGCGGCGAGGATCAGCACGCCGGTGATCTGGACGAGGGTCACCACCCGGTACAGGGCGTCGTCGGTGTCGTACGCGGAGGCGAACCAGGTGAAGTTCATCCACGCCCACCAGATGGCGAAGAAGACCGCCGCGTAACCGGCGAGCCCCGCGCCCACGTGGCCCTCGGCGAGCGCGTGCACGAGCCGGGCGCCCGCCTGGGCGACGGCGACGACGAAACAGAGGTCGAAGAACAGCTCCAGCGGGGTCGAGGCGCGGTGCGCCTCGTGGCGGCTGCGTGCGGTCATACGTGGCATGCGCACAGCACACCATCCGGCCCGCCGCGCCAAGCGGCGAACACCTCCGGCCGCGCGGATTCGTACCGGTTCAGCACAAGGGGGGCGGGGAGGCGTGTGCGTGGCGATGGCCCGCTCGGCCGCAGCGGCGCTTCGTAGGTGCCGGGGTGGTGTCGTGGCACCCCGGCGTTCTCACGCCAACGCTGGGGGAGGGGAGCGGAGCCCTGCCAAAGTCCTTGATGGGAGGGACTTTTGGACTGTTCTTCCCCGGGGGCCGTCTTGTCCCTGCGGAGCGAGTGGAGCCGAGTCGAGCTACGGGGTCACGGTCTGTCCCTGCATTCCCCCAGGAGGACCTCGACGTAGGCGCGGGCGACTTGGCCGGGCGGGGTGCCTCCCTCGGTGTCCATGCCGAGCCTTTCGGGCGTCTCCGTCACCCAACCCGGGCTGACGGCGTTCACCCTGAGCCCCCGGGGCATCTCGACGGCCGCCGCCCGGACGAATGCCTCCAGTCCCGCATTGACGAGAGCACCGAACGAGCCGCCCGGCGTCGGCTCCCGAAAGGCGCCGCTGGTGAGAGTGATGGATCCACCGTCCCGGACGTGATCCAGCGCCCGGCGCAGCAGCGCCACCTGCCCCAGCAGCTTGCCCTTCAGACCGAGAGTGAAGTCGTCGTCGGAAGGCGATGTGAGCGGAGCCAGCTGACCGCTGGCCGCGCAGCGGATGACCGCGTCCACCGTGCCGACGGTGTCGAAAAGAGCGTCGATGGAGGCCGGATTCTCCAGGTCGACTTGAATGCCGCCAGTGCGTGAGGTCCGTATCACCTCATGGTCGGGCTCCAGCGCGTCTGCCACCGCGCGGCCGATGGTGCCGGTCGCTCCGAGCACAACGATCTTCATGTGGGTTCCCTTCGTCCGTCTGACCGTCGTTCTGGGTGTCGTTCGTCAGGCAAGGCGCGCCGGAAGCGGAGCTAGCGGGAAGTTGGCCCAGACGTAGGTGTCCATCTGGTGCTGGTCGCCGCCAGGATGGCGCTCATTCCCTCGACGTCGCTGGCGGCGTAGGCGGCGAAGAAGCGGTTGATGGCCTCGACCTTGGGGTCGGTCACGGCTTCACCTCCGCGATCGCCGCGTACGGCTTCTTCTTCATCCAGGAGCAGAACGGCGCCGCCATGTCGATCGGCCGCATCGACAACTTCCTCGACATTTACCTCCAGCGCGACATCGCGCAGGGCCTCATCACCGAGGCCCAAGCCCAGGAGTACATCGAAGACTTCGTCATCAAGCTCCGCATCGTCTGCTTCCTGCGCACCCCCGAATGCAACGAGCTGTACTCCGGCGACCCCACCTGGGTCACCTGGTCCATGGCCGGCATCGGCGAGGACGGCCGCGCGCTCGTCTCCCGTACCACCTTCCGCGCCCTGCAGACCCTCTACAACCTGAGCCCCGCCCCCGAGCCCAACCTCACCGTCTTCTGGGCCGGGCCCCGCAACTCCCCACCGGATTCAAGGACTTCGCGTCCAAGGCCGCCATCGACACCTCGGCCATCCAGTTCGAGTCCGACGAACTCAGGCGCCCCAAGTACGGCGACGACACCGCCATCGCCTGCGAGCGGCAGGCCCTCGGCATGAACTTCACCCTCCACGACACCCCGTCACCACCCCCGGACCAGGTGGCGACCGCCCGCGACATCTTCACCTCGCATGGCCTGAACGCGATCTGACCTTGTCGCGCTGACCTTGTCGTGTCCGGAGACCGCCTCACCCCCCTGTCCGGCAGCACCTCCGTAGATTCTTTCTCCGGCCGCTGCTCGGAGGGTGTGACGGGCTCTTCCGTCCGGGGTCACTCACCCTGTTGACTACTAAAACAGGTGGTATGCGCTTAAATATCCCTAACGTGGCGGAGTGACCGAGCCACCCGCACCCCCCGCCGCACCGCCGGACGCGTCTTTGCCGGATGCGCCGCCGCCACCGGTGCCGGCCAGAGCCACGGCGGCCGCCCCGCGTGCCGTGGCGCTGCGTGCCTCGCTGGCCGGCACAGCCGTCTCCCTCCTCCTCGTCCTCGCCATCGTGTTCGGCAGCCAGCTGCTCAAGGACTTCGACTCCGCGCTCCTTCCGTACGCGGTCGCCACCGTGTTCCTGGCCTTCGGTGTCGCCTACCGCTACACCGTGTGGATCTCCTCTCCCGGCGCGCGCCGCCTGTTCAAGCAGGGCTGGCGCAGCCTGTTCTCGGTCGCCAACTTCCGCCAGGCACCCACCGCCCTGCCGAGGATGACCGCCACCTACCTCGGCTTCCAGAAATTCCTCGGCGCCCGTTCGCACGCCCGCTGGGCCGCCCACCAACTGATCTTCTGGGGCTGCATCCTGGCCGCCGCGATCACCTTCCCCCTCACCTGGGGCTGGTTCACCTTCACCGGGGATTCCGGCCCGGGCCCCGGCTACGAGATGCGGATCTGGGGGTTCAAGATCCTTGGCTTCGACTCGCTGAGCTTCGTCGGCTGGCTGATGTTCCACGGCCTGGACATCGCCGCCGTCCTGGTGATTCCCGGCGCCTCGTACTTCCTGTGGCGGCGGATGAAGGACCGCGGGGCCATCACCGGCCAGCGCTTCGCCTACGACCTCGTTCCGCTGATCGCGCTGATCGTCATCTCCGTGACGGGGCTCCTCCTCACCTTCTCGTCGATCTTCCTGCACGGCGGCGGCTACCAGTTCCTGGCGGTGCTGCACATGGTGTCGGTGGTGTTCACCCTCATCTACATCCCGTTCGGGAAGTTCTTCCACATCGTGCAGCGCCCGGCCGCGGTCGGCATGCAGCTCTTCAAGTACACGGGCCGCCAGGACAAGCAGGTGTTCCCCTGCAAGCGCTGCGGCGAGCCCATCGACACGTCCCCGTACGTCGAGAACCTGCAGGGCACCATGCGCGACCTGAAGCTCGGCTTCGACGCCTGGGCCGCGTACTGCCCGCGCTGCAAGCGGGTGCTGCGCGGCTCCGCATACCTCGGCCACGTCAAGAAGGGCTTTTGAGTGAGCAGCCGGCCCCTTCCGCTCGATCCTTCGATCGCGCCGCCCGGCACCCGCAACTTCCGCGACGCGGGCGGCATCCCCGCCGACCAGTGGCACGCCGACCAGAACGGCGAGACCCTCGTCCCCACCCACTGCTGCTTCTGCGGCGTGCAGTGTGGCATGTATCTGCGCGTCGACAGAGCGGGCAAGGTGTTCGGGGTCGAGCCCCGCAACCACGACATCAACCGGATGCGGCTGTGCCCCAAGGGCATCAACGCCTACCAGCAGGTCAACCACCCCGACCGGCTGACCGCCCCGCTGCTGCGCCGCTCCCGCGACGAGCCGTTCCGCGAGGCCTCCTGGGAGGAGGCGCTGGACTTCACGGTCGCCGAGATCCGCCGCATCCAGGCCGCCCACGGCAACGACGCCTTCGGGCTGCTCGGCGGCGCCAGCCTGTTCTCCGAGAAGACGTACCTGGTCGGCAAGTTCGGCCGGGTCGCGCTCAAGACGCGGCACGTCGACTACAACGGCCGGCTGTGCATGGTCTCCGCCGCAGGTGCCAACAAGCTCGCCTTCGGTATCGACCGGGCCGGCAACCCGTTCTCCGACATCCTCCTCACCGACTGCCTGCTGATCGCCGGGTCCAACGTCGGGGAGTGCTTCCCCGTCATGACCCAGTACCTGTGGGGCGCCAGGGACCGGGGAGCCAGCCTCATCGTGGTCGATCCGCGCGAGACCGCCATCGCGCGCACCGCCGACATCCACGTCGCCCTCAAGCCCGGCACCGACGCGGCCTTCTTCAACGCCGTACTGAACGTCGTCATCCACGAGGGGCTCGCGGACGAGCGGTTCCTCGCCGAGCACACCACCGGCTGGGACGAAGTGCGCGCCGCCGTCGCCCCCTACACCCCCGAGCGGGCCGCCGACATCTGCGGCATCCCCGCCGCCCAGGTCGTCCAGGTCGCCCGGGCCTTCGCGGGCGCCCCCCGGGCGATGGCCTGGCACGCCCGGGGCATCGAGCACCACTCCCAGGGCGTCGAGAACTGCCTGACCGTCATCAACCTCTGCGCGGCCACCGGCAACCTCGGCAAGCCCGGCGCCGGTTACGGCACCATCACCGGCCAGGGCAACGGCCAAGGCGGCCGGGAGCACGGCCAGAAGGCCGATCTGCTGCCCGGCGGACGGTCGATCACGAACCCGGAGCACCGGCGGCAGATCTGCGAGATCTGGGGCATCGAGGAGTCCGAACTCCCGCCCGCGGGCACCTCGATGATGGAAATGGTCTGGCAGATGCAGCGCCGGGAGATCCGCGGTCTGATCGGCATCTGCAACAACCCGTTCGTCTCCCTTCCCAACTACGGGACGGTCAAGGACGGTTACGACACCCTGGAGTTCCACGCTCAATTCGATTTCTTCCTCTCCGAGACAGCGGCCAACGCGCACGTCGTCTTCCCCGTCACCACCTGGGCCGAGGACGAGGGCGTGATGGCCAACGCCGAGGCCAGGGTGGTCAAGCACAACAAGGCGCAGGAGCCGCCCGGCGGGGTGCGCACCGACACCTGGGTGATGTGCCAGCTCGCCCAACGCCTGGGCGTGGGCGACAAGTTCGCCTTTGCGGGCTCGCGCGAGGTGTTCGAGGAGCTGCGGACCGCATCGGCCGGAACGGTCAACGACTACTACGGCATCACCTACGAGCGCCTTGAGGAGACCGGCGGTATCGCCTGGCCCTGCCCCTCCACCGACCATCCGGGCACGCCCCGCCTGTTCGAGGGCGGGAAGACCTTCCACCCGGACGGCACGGTGCACCTGCAGGTCGTCGAATGGCATCCGCCGATGGACCCGTACGACGAAGAGCACCCGATGTCGCTGACCACGGGCCGCACCGTGGCGCACTTCCTGTCCGGCAACCAGACCCGCCGGCTCGGCGCGCTGGTCGAGCAGACGCCGCGTCCGTGGGTTGAGGTGCACCCCTCGCACGGTTTTCGCAACGGCGACCCGGTCCGGGTCGTCACCCGGCGCGGCAGCGAGGTCTTCCCCGCCCTGGTCACCGAGGCCATCCGTCCCGACACCGTGTTCATTCCGTACCACTGGCCCGTTCCCACGGCTGCCAACGCGCTCACCATCGACGCCCTCGACCCCCGTTCCAAGATTCCCGAGTACAAGGTGTGCGCCTGCCGTATCGAGGCCGCCGAGCGGATCGACGAGGTGCCGGCGCCGCCGACCGCTCCGGGCCGGCAGGCGTATCCGGCCACCCAGGTCTCGCGCACCGACCCCCTGCCGCCCACGTCGCCGCAGGGCCGCGGCACTGCGGAGAGGAGCTGACGCCCGCCATGATGGGCAGAACGATCTTCATCGACCCGGGGCGCTGCATCGGCTGCCAGGCCTGTGTCTCCGCCTGCCGCGAGTGCGACTCGCACCGCGGCAAGTCCATGATCCATCTCGACTATCCCGACGAGGGTCATTCCGTCGCCTCCCTTCCCACCGTCTGTATGCACTGCGAGGACCCGGTCGCGCCGTGCGCCGAGGTCTGCCCCGCCGACGCGATCCTGGTGACCGCGGACGGAGTGGTGCAGCAGGCCGACACCACCCGCTGCATCGGCTGCGCGAACTGCGTCAACGCCTGCCCCTTCGGCGTACCGAAGATCGACCTCCAGGCGAAGCTGCAGATGAAGTGCAACCTCTGCTACGACCGCACCGCCTACGGCCTCGCCCCCATGTGCGCCACGGTCTGCCCGACCGGTGCGCTGTTCTACGGAACCCTTGAGGAGCTCCAGGCCGAGCGCCCCGGTGTGCGGGTCGCCGACTCCTTCACGTTCGGCGATGTCGTCGTCTCCACCGGCGTGGCCATGGTCGTCCCCGCCGACAAGGTCCAGTGGCCGGTGCCCGGCGGCCTCCCGATCGTCGAGGTCAACGGGAAGGACGTCACCCGATGAGCGCCATCGACCAGCCGCCCGGCGCCAACCCCGGCCCGAACCCGGCCCGGGCCGCCCTGCACGACCGCATCGCCGCCGACTCCCTCACCACCCGCCGCGACTACCTCCGCATCGTCGTCACCGTCTCCGGCGGCCTCGCCGTCGGCGGGGCCGCCGTGGCCGGGGGAGTGCTGCACCGGCACGGCGACAGTGACGCCCCGCCCGACCCCAGGCGGATCGCGGCCGCGCTGGCCCCCGGCGAGTCCATCGCGTTCCGCTTCCCCGGGGACGACGACCGCGCGGTGGCCGTCCGCCTCCAGGACGGCACCCTCGTCGGCTACTCCGCCGTCTGTACGCATCTGGCGTGCGGGGTGCTGTGGCGCGAGGACCGGGGCAGCGAGGGCGAGCTGTACTGCCCCTGCCACGAGGGGGTCTTCGACGCCCGCACCGGTGAGGTCACAGCGGGCCCGCCGCCGCGCCCGCTGCCCAGGGTGCTGCTCGTCGAGCAGGCCGACGGCAGCGTCTGGGCGGTGGCCACGGCCCGCTCCGGGGAGAGCGTCGAGGGCGCCATGTGCAGGCAGTTCGCCGGCAAACGGCCCGACCTGGCAGCCCGTATGGGCTGCCCCGGCGCGAACGCCAAGTCGGCCGAGAACACCAAGGCGGCCGGAAACGCCAAGTCGGCCGGAAACGCCAAGTCGGCCGGAAACGCCAAGGCGGCCGGAAACGCCAAGGCGGCCGGAAACGCCAAGGCGGCCGGGAACGCCAGGGCGGCCGAGAGGAGTGGACGGACATGAGCACCGACGGACACATCGGGCCCGGCGCCGGCGGGGGCCTTGGCCCGGACGGGCGTTCTGGCCCGAGCGGCGACGGGCACATCGGTCCGGGGCTGAGCGCACCCCCCGGCCCCGGCGACGGACCCGCCGTCCCCCCGCGGCCTTCGTACGCCCCCGGCTCCGCGCAGCCCCGGCTCAACCGGCCGGTGCACGAGCGCTATCCGCAGATCCGCGCGACCAGCGGCTACGGCGATCCCCGGATCAGGCACACCGGGCCCGGTCCGGGCGCGGGCAGTGAGCAGGAGCCGGAGCGGTCCTCGAAGCTGACGGCCCGGCTGACCCTGGCGATCACCGTCGTCATCGGCCAGCTCTGGGGCCTGACGGTGGTGGTCAACGAGTGGATGAAGGGCAATACCGGTACTGCCTGGTGGGGCGCCGGATTCCTCGGCCTGTCGTTCCTCGTGGTCCTCGGCCTCTGGCTGATCGACCCGAGGGACCGCTGAGCGGGCCGCCGCGTACACCGTCGGCACCCGCCGTACCCTTGAGGTATGAGCACCGCCCCCGCCCCCGGACCGCGCGATCGGGAACCAGCGCCCAAGGAGCAGTCCAAGCCGACGCTGATCTTCGATGATCCGCTGGACCAGCAATCCGCGGACGATACGGACCGCGGGTGGGGCGAGCGGCCCGCTTCCGCGGGAAGCGCCGCAGACCTCGCGCGCTTCCTGGACGAGAAGCCGCCCCACCACATCTGAGCCGTACGGAACATTGGAGCCGTACGGACCATGTGGCGCTAGGAGCCCGTGGGGCCCGAGCCGCGCTGGGCGATCAGGACGTCGCGGATCTCCTTGAGCACCTCCAGCTCGCTGATCTCCATGGTTTCCCGCACGCCTTCCTTCGCCTTCTCGTGCGCGGCCCGCCTGGCCAGGAACTTGGCCATCGGCAGCACCATCAGGAAGTACACGACGGCGGCGGTGATGAGGAAGCTGAGCACCGCGCTCAGCACCCCGCCCCACAGGATCTGGATGCCGGAGTTCGCGGTGCAGGGGCCCTTCAGGCAGGAGCTGTAGCTCTCCAGGTCCTTGGTGCCGAACGCGCCGACCAGCGGATTGATCACGCCCTTCACGACCGAGTTCACGATGTTGGTGAACGCGGCGCCGATGACCACGGCGACGGCCAGGTCGATCACATTGCCGCGGGTCAGGAAGGCCTTGAATCCGGCCAGTACGCCTGTCTTGTCCTCGCTCACCAATGAGCCTTTCTACGCATGTGCAGGGGGTCGGGCAAACTCCTGCGCCACCTTGGGCAGCGCACACCCGTGCTGTCCAATCCGCACACGTAAATGGGGGACTTGACCGTTCGGTCGTGCGAATCAGCACAAGGTCACCGCCAGTCGGGACGTGGTGCCCGCGCGGGCCAGTGCCGTGGCGGTCTCGCGCGGCACGGCAAGGAGGACGAGCGCTCCCGTTTCCGCCGAGGCGCCACGCGCACCCGGAACTCCCATCACCCGCACGTCCGTTGCCACCACGTGGGCCTCGCCCCCGCCGCCCGAGGGGGAGTTGGCGGCCGCGATCACGTCGACCCGGTCGCCGGGGCGCAGCAACCGTACGGTTTCGGCGTCCGCGATGCGTACCGGTGCCGACACCACCGCGGCCGGCCGCGCGGGTCCGCGCTCCCGTGGCGCGGGTGCGGCGACCGGGTGCGGACGTTCTGCCGCCTGCGGGCTGGAGACGGCGAGGGCCGCGGCCGTCACGGCGAGGCCGGCCGCCATGGCGCGCCGTCGCCTGCGCATCGCGCGCCGCAGCCCGTGCCGCCCTCCGCGCACCCGCAGCGGAGGGAAGAACGGCACCCCGCCGGGCTCGGGCGCGGGCACGGGAGGCAGGTAGGGAAGCGGGCGGGGAGCGGGGGAGGCGGGCGATGCGGGGGTCGTGGACATGGCGGTCACTGCCGATCGTGAGGAGCCGGTGCTGCTCGGACGCTCCCCACGATCCCCCGCCACGCGGGATCCTGCCGGGGCCTGTGGACCACCGGGCCCCTGTGGACAACTCGCTCACCCGGAAGGGGAATTCAGCCTGACTGTCGGCCATGGTCGGACCCGCCCGTGGTCGGACCCCGCCCAGGACGGCTCTCGCCCGGATCCGCCTCAGCCGGACAGGCCTCGCCCGGGATGGCTCTCGCCCGGACCCGTCTCAGCCGGTCAGGCCCCGCCCGGGATCGGCCCCGGTCGAGCCTGCCCAGGCGTACCGGCCCCGCCCGGCGCGGCGCCCGCCCCGCCCCTCACGGCAGCTCGATGCCCAGGTCCCAGCCGTCATGTGCCCGCGCGCACAGGCAGTCGCGGTCCTCGGCCGCCGGGAGTGCGGCGACCGCGTCGAAGAGGACCTCGCGCAGGCGCGCCACGTTCTCGCCGAACACCTTCAGGACCTCCGCGTGCGAGACGCCCTCGCCGGTCTCGGCGCCCGCGTCCAGGTCGGTCACCAGGGACAACGAGGTGTAGCAGAGCCCCAGTTCGCGGGCCAGGACGGCCTCGGGGTGCCCGGTCATGCCGACCACCGACCAGCCCATCGCCGCATGCCACCGCGATTCGGCGCGGGTCGAGAAGCGCGGGCCCTCGATGACGACCATCGTGCCGCCGTCCACGGCCTGCCAGCCGCGCCCGCCCGCAGCGGTCAGCGCGGCCTTGCGGCCGTCGGGACAGTACGGGTCGGCGAACGTGGTGTGCACGACGTTGGGGACCGTGCCGTCGGGCAGGGGCAGCCCGTCGAAGAAGGTCTGGGTGCGCGCCTTCGTACGGTCCACCAGCTGGTCCGGTACGAGGAGCGTGCCCGGCCCGTACTCCTGGCGCAGGCCGCCCACCGCGCACGGTCCGAGTACCTGGCGCGCCCCGACCGAACGCAGCGCCCACAGGTTGGCGCGGTAGTTGATGCGGTGCGGCGGCAAGTGGTGGCCGCGGCCGTGGCGGGGGAGGAAGGCCACCCGGCGGCCGGCGATCTCGCCGAGGAAGAGTGAGTCGCTGGGGGCGCCGTAAGGAGTGTCCACCTGGACCTCGGTGACGTCCTCAAGGAACGAGTAGAAGCCCGAGCCGCCGATGACGCCGATCTCTGCGTTAGCCATGCCGGTCACATTAACCGGGGGCTCACATGCCAGAACCCCCGCCGTCGTGACGGCGGGGGTTCTGCGCGGTGTGCGGGTCAGGCGGCCGGGCTCGCGCTCGACGAGGACGAGCCGGAGCTCGACGTGGAGGCGGCCGGCTTGGAGTCCGAGCCGGACGAACCGGAGGAGCTGGACGAGGCCGAGGACTTCGACGCGGGCGAGCTGCTGGACGACGCGCCGCGGCTGTCGTTGCGGTAGAAGCCCGAGCCCTTGAAGACGATGCCGACCGCCGAGAACACCTTCTTCAGGCGTCCGTCGCAGTTCGGGCATACGGTCAGGGCGTCATCGGTGAACTTCTGCACCGCCTCGAGGCCCTCGCCGCACTCGGTGCACTGGTACTGGTAGGTCGGCACTTGTCTTCCTCCTGGCACTCTCACTCATTGAGTGCTAACGACGGTCCATAGTGACGTATTCCCGGGAATCAGTCCACCGTGACAGGGACACGGTGACCCACGCCACGCGCCACGGTACGTCCCTGGGCGCGCGGAGCGAGCCGCGAGCGCAGTGCGAGCAGCGTGACCAGGGCCAGCGCCGTGCCCGCCATCGGCACCAGGAATCCGGCGGTCGAACCGTGGGCGTCGGTCAGCCGTCCCGCCACGGTGACGGCGGCGGCCTGGCCCAGCGCGACCGCGCCGGTCAGCCAGGTGAACGCCTCGGTGCGCGAGGTGGCCGGTACCAGCGATTCGACCAGCGTGTAGCCGGTGATCAGGGCGGGCGCGATGCACAGGCCGACGATCAGGCCGAGGCCGCCGAGCAGCAGAGCGGAGTGCGCCGCCCACAGGCCGGAGGCCGCCAGGGTCAGCGCCGCGTAGCCGGCGATCAGCCGAGTGCGGGGCGCGGACTTCCAGGCGATGGCGCCGCAGGCGATGCCCGCCAGCATGTTTCCGGCGGCGAAGATGCCGTAGAGGACGCCGTTGATGCCGGGGTTGCCGATCTCTTCCGCGAAGGCGGTCAGCGAAACCTGCATACCGCCGAAGACCGCGCCGATGCCGAGGAAGGCCATCGCGAGGACGCGTACGCCGGGGATGGACAGGGCCGAGGTGTGTTCGGCCAGCTCGTGCTCGGCGGCGCTGCGCACCGGCGGCTGCGTACCGCGCCGGGCCGCGAACAGGAGGCCGCCGACGAGGGTCAGCGACGCCTCGGTGATCAGGCCGGCCGCCGGGTGCACGCCGGTGCACAGAGCGGTCGCGAGGACCGGGCCGATGACGAAGGTGAACTCGTCCGTCACCGACTCGAAGGCGGCGGCGGTCGCCATCAGGGGCGAGCCGTCGAGCTTGTTCGCCCAGCGGGCCCGCACCATGGGGCCGACCTGCGGCACCGAGGCGCCGGTGGGCACGGCCGCGATGAACAGCGCCCACAGGGGGGCGCCGGCCAGGGCCAGCGCGGTCAGCGCCGATACGGAGGCCGCGTGCACCAGCACGCCGGGCACCAGGACCGCGCGCTGACCGAAGCGGTCCGCGAGCTTGCCGCTCTGCGGGGCGAACAGGGCCATGGAGACACCCGTGAAGGCGGCCACGGCACCGGCGCCGCCGTAGGAGCCGGTGGTGTGCTGGACGAGCAGCAGGATGCCGATGGTGAGCATCGCGAAGGGCTGCCGGGCCGCGAAGCCGGGCAGGAGGAAGGACAGTGCGCCAGGTGTGCGCAGAAGCTGCCCGTAACCGGGCCGCTTGTCAGAAGTGACCGTGGATGCCACGGCCCCTTGCCTTTCTGCCGCCTGGTAGCGCGCCCCATGCACGGATTTGTGGGTGCGGGCGTTGCCGAGAGCTGTCCTCTTGCGCGGAACTGCGGTAGATGCCGGGGGCTACTGCGGGGAGCTCCCGACCGCCATACGGTCGCGCCAGCTCTGCGTCAGGCAGAGTTGGTCGATCAGTGGTGTGCCTTCATGATACAGAGGTTTGGCACTCCGTGCCTGTGATTCAGCACGGAGTGCCAACTTTCGGCCTGTGTTTATTCGGCCGCGGCGCGGCTTAATGCGCTGTTCGCCTGGGCTTCGCCTTCTTTGCGGGTTCGGTCACAGTGACGCCGGTGCCCAGCCAGCCGGCCAGCTTGCCGCCCTGGCCGACCGCGCGCAGCCGGGCCTCGGCCGCGTCCCGTACCGGATCGGTCGCGACCACCAGGAGCTCGTCGCCGTGCCGCAGCACTGTCGTGGGCCCGGGTACGAAGCTCTTGCCGTCGCGTACGACCAGGGTGACGGCGGCGCCCGGCGGCAGCCTCAGTTCGTGCACCTCGACGCCGTGCATCCGCGACTTCGGCGGGATCGCCACGGACAGCAGATGGCCGCGCAGCCGCTCCAGGGGGGCCGATTCGACGCCCAGGTCGGCGGCCTCGTCCGCGTCGGAGAGCTGGAGCTTGCGGGCCAGCCACGGCAGCGTCGGCCCCTGGACCAGGGTGTAGACGACGACCAGGATGAAGACGATGTTGAAGACCTTCTCGCTGCCGTCGATCCCGGAGACCATCGGGATGGTGGCGAGGATGATCGGCACGGCGCCGCGCAGGCCCGCCCAGGACATCAGGGCCTTCTCCTGCCACGGAATCCTGAACGGCAGCAGGCTGAGCAGCACTTCGAGGGGCCGGGCGACCATGGTCAGGACGAGGCCGATGATCACGGCGGGCCAGAAGTCGGCGCCCAGGTTGTGCGGGGTGACCAGAAGGCCGAGCAGGACGAACATGCCGATCTGGGCGATCCAGCCGAGCCCGTCCGCGAAGCCGCGGGTGGCGGGCCAGTGCGGCAGCTTGGCGTTGCCGAGCACCATGGAGGCCAGGTAGACGGCGAGGAACCCGGAGCCGTGGGCCATCGCGCCGGCCGCGTAGGCGGTCACGGCGATCGCCATGACGGCGATCGGGTAGAGGCCGGAGGCGGGCAGCGCCACATGGCGCAGTCCGAACGATCCGAGCCAGCCCACCGCGAGGCCGATCGAGGCGCCGATGGCCAGCTCCAGGGCTATCTTCCCGACGAGCAGGTACCAGGAGTCCACCGGTCCCGGCGTGGAGAAGGCGACGACCAGGATGACCACGGGGGCGTCGTTGAAGCCGGACTCGGCCTCCAGGACGCCGGTGATGCGGGAGGGCAGGGGAACCTTGCGCAGGACGGAGAAGACGGCCGCGGCGTCCGTCGAGGACACCACCGCGCCGATGATGAGCGCCTGCCGCCACTCCAGGCCCACCAGGTAGTGCGCACCGGCCGCCGTGACGCCCACGCTCACGGCGACGCCGACGAGCGACAGCACCACCGCCGCCGGCAGCGCGGGCCGGATCTCCTTCCACTTGGTGCCCAGACCGCCTTCGGCCAGGATCACCACCAGTGCGGCATAGCCGATCACCTGCGTCAGTTCCGCGTTGTTGAACTTGACGTTGAAGATGCCGTCCTGCCCGATGGCGATCCCGATGCCGAGATACAGGAGCAGGCTGGGGAGCCCGCTGCGGGAGGAGATGCGCACCGCCGCGACGGCGATGAGCAGGACGAGCGAGCAGATGAGCAGGAGTTCGTTGAGCTGGTGGACAGTCAGTGGCCGATCCTTCCCCTCAGACGCCGTTGGGCGCCCCCTGAAAATCGTGCATCCCGGAGCGCCGTGCGCGCATCCGGGGAGTCCTCGGGCGCACCTGATGAAACGTTCCGTCGCCCAAGGTACTTCGTTACCTTACCTAATCTTTGACGCTTTCTTTACGGAGGAGGTCCTTTGTGCGGCGCACGGGTGCGCCAACGCAGACACCGCGTCCGGCGCTGTCAGTGGCTGCGCCTATGGTTGCTCCAGCACTCCTGGACCACCCTGCCCCGCGAAGGACAGCGATGCCCGCCACCACAACCGCCCCTTCCGCCGCTACGACGGCCGGCAAGACGAGCCGGAAGCGGGGGCGCCGCCTGAGGCTGTTCGTGCTCGTCCTGGTGCTGGCGCTCGTGGCGGGTGTCGCCTACGGCGCGTACTGGGGAGTGAGCACCGTGCGTGCCTCCTTCCCGCAGACCACCGGCACCATCAAGCTCCCGGGCCTGGCCGGCCAGGTCGAGGTCAAGCGCGACGACTACGGCGTCCCGCAGATCTACGCGGACAGTGACGCGGACCTGTTCATGGCCCAGGGCTACGTCCAGGCGCAGGACCGCTTCTGGGAGATGGACGTCCGCCGCCACATGACCTCGGGCCGGCTCTCGGAGATGTTCGGCAGCGGCCAGGTCGACACCGACGCCTTCCTGCGCACGCTGGGCTGGCGCAAGGTCGCGCAGCAGGAGTACGACACCAAGCTGTCGCCCTCGACGAAGAAGTACCTCCAGGCGTACTCGGCGGGGGTGAACGCGTATCTGAAGGGCAAGGACGGCAAGGACATCTCCGTCGAGTACGCGGCCCTCGGCTTCACCAACGACTACACGCCGGAGGCCTGGTCGCCGGTCGACTCGGTGGCCTGGCTCAAGGCGATGGCCTGGGACCTGCGCGGCAACATGCAGGAGGAGATCGACCGCTCGCTGATGACCAGCCGGCTCAGCGCCCAGCAGATCAAGGACCTGTACCCGGCGTATCCCGCCGCCCACCGCCCCATCGTGGACGAGGGCTCGTACAACAAGGCCACCGGGAAGTTCGACCCCCAGAAGCCCCCCGCGAGCGGTGACGGCACCTCAGGCACCGCCCAGGGGGCGCTCCAGGGCATGCAGAGCCAGCTCTCCTCGCTGTCCGACACCCTCGACAAGATCCCGGCGCTGCTCGGCCCCAACGGCAGCGGGATCGGCTCCAACTCCTGGGTGGTGTCCGGCAAGTACACGACGACGGGCATGCCGCTGCTCGCCAACGACCCGCACCTCGCGCCGATGATGCCCTCGCTCTGGTACCAGATGGGCCTGCACTGCAGGACGGTCTCCAGCAGCTGCGGCTACGACGTGGCGGGCTACACCTTCTCCGGCATGCCCGGCGTGGTCATCGGCCACAACCAGGACGTCTCCTGGGGCTTCACCAACCTCGGCGCCGATGTGACCGACCTGTACCTGGAGAAGATCTCCGGCTCCAACTACCTCTACGACAACGAGGAGAAGCCGCTCGCCACGCGCGAGGAGGTCATCAAGGTGGCCGGCGGAGCCAGCAAGACCATCACCATCCGCGAGACCGGCAACGGTCCGCTGGTCTCCGACCGCAACGACGAGCTGGAGAAGGTCGGCCAGAAGGCGCCCGTCAACGCGGCGGCACCCGATCGCGGCTCCGGCTACGCGGTCGCCCTGAAATGGACCGCGCTGGAACCCGGCAAGTCCATGGACGCCGTCTTCGAGCTGGACAGGGCCGCCGACTTCAAGTCCTTCCGGGCCGCGGCCAAGGACTTCGAAGTCCCCTCCCAGAACCTGATCTACGCCGACACCAAGGGCAACATCGGCTACCAGGCGCCGGGCAAGATCCCGGTGCGCGCCGAAGGTGTCGACGGCACGATGCCCGCCCCCGGCTGGGACTCCAAGTACGCTTGGAAGAAGTACATCCCCTTCGACGCGCTGCCCTACGAGTACAACCCGTCGCGCGGCTTCATCGTCACCGCCAACCAGGCCGTGATCGACGACAAGAAGTACCCGTACCTGCTCACCAAGGACTGGGGATACGGCACCCGAAGCCAGCGGATCAACGACCTCATCGAGTCGAAGATCAAGGGCGGCGGGAAGATCTCCACCGAGGACATGCAGAAGATGCAGATGGACAACAGCAGCGAGATCGCCGCGCTGCTGACGCCCGCCCTGCTCAAGATCGACGTGTCGGACCCCTCGGTTCGCGAGGCCCAGAAGCTCCTTGAGGGCTGGGACTACACCCAGGAGAACGACTCGGCGGCCGCCGCCTACTTCAACGCGGTGTGGCGCAACGTCCTGAAGCTGGCGTTCGGCAACAAGCTGCCCAAGGAGCTGCGCCCCAAGGGCGAGTGCCTGTACGTGACTCCGCCGGCCGGCACCGGCCCGGTCGACGACCCCAACCAGAAGGTCATGGAGTGCGGCGAGCGCGACGGCGACTCGGCGCAGCCGGACGGCGGCGACCGCTGGTTCGAGGTCGTGCGCAAAATCTTCAACGACCAGAACAACGCCTGGTGGCAGTCGCCACAGACCCGTACGGACAAGGCGACCACCACCCGCGACCAGCTGCTCGCGCGCGCCCTGAAGGACGCCCGCTGGGAGCTGACCGCCAAGCTCGGCAAGGACACCACGACCTGGACCTGGGGCCGGCTGCACCAGCTGATGCTGAAGAACCAGACCCTCGGCAAGGAGGGCCCGGGCTTCCTGCAGTACATCCTCAACCGCGGCCCGTGGAACCTGGGCGGCGGCGAGGCCGCCGTCAACGCCACCGGCTGGAACGCGGCGAGCGGCGACTACGGCGTCACCTGGGTCCCGTCCATGCGGATGGTCGTGAACCTCAAGGACTTCGACAAGTCCAAGTGGATCAACCTCACCGGCGCCTCCGGCCACGCCTACAGCGCGCACTACTCGGACCAGACCGAGAAGTGGGCCAAGGGCCAGCTCCTGGACTGGTCGTTCGGCGCGAAGGCGGTCGACGGCGCGACCGTGGACACGCTGAAGCTCACGCCGTAGTACGGAGCTTCACGCGGTGAAGCGCGTCACCCCGTAGGGGGTGACGACAGCCTGCACGGGGTGGTCGTGCGGTTCCTCGGGGACCCGCGCGACCACCTCGTCCGCGTAGAGGAGCACCACCAGGGCGGGTGCGTTCCCGCAGGCTTCGATGCGGGCCAGGACCCGGTCGTAGGAGCCGCCGCCCCGGCCGAGCCGCATCCCGCGGGAGTCCACGGCGAGGCCGGGCAGCAGCACGGTGTCCGCGGCCGTCACGGCGTCGGGGCCGAGCCGGGGGCCGTCCGGTTCGAGCAGTCCGCGCCCGGCCCGCACCAGGTGCCCGGGCCCGTCGTAGGCGGCCCAGTCCAGGTCGTTGTCAGCGAGCAGCACCGGAAGCAGTACCCGCACGCCCCGGGCGCGCAGCGCGTCGATGAGGGTGCGGGTGCCCGGTTCGCGGCCCACCGAGACGTACGCCGCCACCATGCCGGCCCGCGCGAGTTCGGGCAGCGCGAGGGCCTGTCCGGCGAGCGCCTGGGCCGAGGCGCACAGCTCGTCGTCGCTCAGCTGCTTCCTGGCGTCGAGGAGGCTGCGCCGCAAGAGGGACTTTTCAGACGTCTGATCACTCACCGTGCTTCTGTAATCCCCTCAAATGCGCGGGTAAGGGAGCGAATTCACCTGAGGACAATCTTGCGCACATACGCAGCGGATAGGGTGCCCGCATGACTCAGTCGCCCCCTCGGATCACCAAGGCTGTCATCCCCGCCGCCGGGCTCGGCACCCGGTTCCTTCCGGCCACCAAGGCCACGCCGAAGGAGATGCTGCCGGTGGTGGACAAGCCGGCCATCCAGTACGTGGTGGAGGAGGCGGTGGCGGCGGGCCTGTCGGACGTGCTCATGGTCACCGGCCGCAACAAGCGCCCCCTTGAGGACCACTTCGACCGGAACTACGAGCTGGAGTCGGCGCTGACCCGCAAGGGCGACGCCGACCGGCTCGCGAAGGTGCAGGAGTCCAGCGACCTCGCGACGATGCACTACGTACGCCAGGGGGACCCGCGAGGGCTCGGGCACGCGGTCCTGTGTGCGGCCCCGCACGTCGGCAGCCAGCCCTTCGCGGTGCTCCTCGGCGACGACCTGATCGACGCGCGGGACGACTTGCTGTCGCGGATGGTGGAGGTCCAGGAACGCCAGGGTGGCAGTGTGATCGCGCTGATGGAGGTCGATCCGGAGCAGATCCACCTCTATGGCTGCGCGGCCGTCGAAACCACCGCCGAGAGTGATGTCGTACGCGTCACCGGACTCGTCGAGAAGCCCGAGGCGTCCGAGGCGCCCTCCAACCTCGCCATCATCGGCCGCTACGTCCTGGACCCGGCCGTCTTCGACGTACTGCGCACCACCGCACCCGGCCGGGGCGGCGAGATCCAGCTCACCGACGCCCTCCAGCAGCTCGCGGTGGACGAGTCGATCGGCGGCCCGGTGCACGGCGTCGTCTTCAAGGGCCGGCGCTATGACACCGGCGATCGCGGAGACTATCTGCGCGCCATTGTCAGACTGGCGTGCGAACGTGAAGACCTGGGCCCGGACTTCAAGGCCTGGCTTCGCCGGTACGTCACCGAGGAGATGCAGACACCGTGAGCAACCCGATCTGGTCGGTGGACGAGCACCTGGACGACATCCTCGCCGCGGTCAGGCCGCTCGAACCCATCGAGCTGCAACTGCCCGACGCCCAGGGCTGCGTCCTGGTCGAGGACGTCACGGTGCCCGTCGCGCTGCCGCCCTTCGACAACAGCTCGATGGACGGCTACGCGGTGCGCACCGCCGATGTCGCGGGCGCCAGCGAGGAGTTCCCCGCGGTGCTCACCGTCATCGGCGATGTCGCGGCGGGCAGCGGCGAACTGCCCACCGTGGGCCCCGGCCAGGCCGCCCGGATCATGACCGGCGCCCCCATGCCGCCCGGCGCCGAAGCCGTCGTCCCGGTCGAGTGGACCGACGGCGGCACCGGCCAGGGCGCCGCCACCGCCATGCGCCCGGCCGGCCACGCCCCCGAAGGGGCGAGCGGCGAAGTCCGGGTGCACCGCCCCGCCGAGGCGCGCGCCCACGTCCGCGCGCGGGGCAGCGACGTCCGGGCCGGCGACCTCGCGCTGCGGGCGGGCACCGTGCTCGGCCCGCCCCAGATCGGCCTGCTCGCCGCGATCGGCCGCGGCACCGTCACCGTACGGCCGCGCCCGCGCGTGGTGGTGCTCTCCACCGGGAGCGAACTGGTCCAGCCCGGCGAGGAGTTGGGCGCGGGCCAGATCTACGACTCCAACAGCTTCGCCCTCGCGGCGGCCGCCCGGGACGCGGGCGCCATCGCCTACCGGGTCGGCGCGGTCACCGACGACGCCGCGGTGCTGCGCGACACCATCGAGGACCAGCTGATCCGCGCCGACCTCCTGGTCACCACCGGCGGGGTCAGCGTGGGAGCGTACGACGTCGTGAAGGAGGCGCTGTCCTCCGTCGGCGACGAGGACGAGCCGGGCAGCGGCATCGACTTCCGCAAGCTGAAGATGCAGCCGGGCAAGCCCCAGGGCTTCGGCTCGATCGGCCCCGACCACACCCCGCTCCTCGCGCTGCCCGGCAACCCGGTGTCGTCGTACGTCTCCTTCGAGCTGTTCGTACGCCCCGCGATCCGCACCCTGATGGGTCTGAAAGACGTGCACCGGCCCACGGTGCGCGCCGTCCTGAAGGCCGACAAGGCGCTCTCCTCGCCGGCGGACCGGCGCCAGTTCCTGCGCGGCACCCACGACGCCGGGGCGGGCAGCGTCAGCCCGGTCGGCGGGACCGGATCGCATCTGATCGCGGCCCTCGCGCAGGCCGACTGCCTGATCGTGATCCCCGAGGACACCACATCGGCGGAGCCCGGCAGCGAGGTCGACGTGATCCTGCTCGGCTGAGTGTCAGTCGGTGGGGGTACGGTGTCTGCCCACAGAAGCCGTACCGGGAGCGCCACCGAATGAGTACGACGCAAGGCAGGCTCACGCACATCGACGAGGCGGGCGCGGCCCGCATGGTCGACGTCTCCGCGAAGGACGTCACGGCCCGCACCGCCCGCGCGAGCGGCCGCGTGCTCGTCTCGCCGCGTGTGGTGGAACTCCTGCGCGGCGAGGGCGTCCCCAAGGGCGACGCGCTGGCCACCGCCCGGATCGCCGGCATCATGGGCGCCAAGCGCACCCCCGACCTCATCCCGCTCTGCCACCCCCTCGCGGTCTCCGGCGTGAAGCTGGACCTCAAGGTCGCCGACGACGCGGTGGAGATCCTCGCGACGGTCAAGACCACCGACCGCACGGGCGTCGAGATGGAGGCGCTGACCGCCGTGTCCGTGGCCGCGCTCACCGTCGTGGACATGATCAAGGCGGTCGACAAGGGCGCCGTCATCACCGACATCCGGGTCGAGGAGAAGACCGGCGGCAAGTCCGGCGACTGGCACCGGCCCGGCACCGAGGCGGCCGGCGCGTGACCGCGCCCCAGCAGGACCGGGCCGCTCCCACCAGGCCGGGCCCGCAGGCCGCGACGCCCTTCCCCGCAGGCGGTGAGGCGCTCGGCGCGGCCCTGCGCGCCCCGTACGCGGCCCTCGTGGTGACGGCCTCCAACCGTGCGGCCGCTGGTGTGTACGCGGACAAGGGCGGCCCGCTGCTCGCCGAGGGCCTCGCCGCCATCGGCTTCGCGGTGGACGGGCCGCTGGTCGTGCCCGACGGCGACCCGGTCGGGCAGGCGCTGCGCGCCGGAGCGGCCGCCGGGTACGACGTGATCGTCACCACCGGCGGCACCGGCATCTCGCCCACCGACCGCACGCCGGACGCCACCCGGGGCGTCATCGACTACGAGGTGCCCGGCATCCCCGAGGCCATCCGCGCCGAGGGCCTGGCCAAGGTTCCCACCGCCGCGCTCTCCCGGGGCCTGGCCGGAGTCGCCGGCGGCCGCACCCTGATCGTCAACCTGCCGGGCTCCACCGGCGGCGTACGCGACGGACTCGCCGTCCTGGCGCGGATCCTGGTGCACGCCGTCGACCAGATCCGCGGCGGCGACCACCCGAGACCCGCGGGGAGCCCGAGCTGAACGTTCCTTCCTGGCCGGTCGAGCTGGCGGAGGGCGATGTGGTCCTCCGCCCCATAAAGCTGCGCGACCAGCGGGCCTGGCGCGAGGTCAACCGGCGCAACCGCGACTGGCTGCGGCCCTGGGAGGCGACGGTCCCGCCGCCCGCGCCCGGCGCGCCCTTCGCCCAGCGCCCCACCTACCGGCAGATGGTCCGCCATCTGCGCGCCGAGGCCAACGCGGGCCGCATGCTGCCGTTCGTCATCGAGTACCAGGGCCGCTTGGTGGGCCAGTTGACGGTCGCGGGGATGACCTGGGGCTCGATGTGCTCGGGCCATGTCGGCTACTGGGTGGACCGGGAGGTGGCGGGCCGCGGTGTGATGCCGACGGCCGTCGCGCTCGCCGTGGACCACTGCTTCCGCACGGTCGGGCTGCACCGCATGGAGGTCTGCATTCGCCCCGAGAACGGGCCAAGTCGCCGGGTGGTGGAAAAGCTCGGCTTCCGCGAGGAGGGCCTGCGCCCGCGCTATCTCCACATCGACGGCGCATGGCGCGATCACCTGGTGTACGCGCTCACGGCCGAGGAGGTTCCCGAGGGGCTCCTTGCCCGGTGGCAGCGGGCGCGGCAGTCGCATCACGAGAAATAAAATAAATGTTCGAATTCGTTCGCGATCTGATCCCTTCGCTCCGCCGAACGATCTGAAGAATCACAAAAAAAGCCGGTGATATCAGCCAGATCGTGCGACACACCGGCTCAATTGGCGTATCCCCGCGCGCCCGTCCCTCTACGGTGTGGTGTGTGAGCAGCAGCGGCCTCATTTACGCAGTCATCGTCGGGGCCTGGGCCGCCTACTTGGTGCCGATGTGGCTCCGCAGGCAGGACGAGCTCAACGAGGCCCGACCGACGGAACGCTTCAGCACCGCCATCCGGCTGCTGTCCGGACGGTCGGCCATGGAGCGCCGGTACGCCAAGGAGCTGCGGCAGCGGGCCGCCGAAGAGGCGGCGTCCGAGGCGGGCCCCGCGGTCCCCCCGGACGCCCTGACGGAACCCCTCGCCGCGCCCGGGGAGCCCGCGGGCGCCCGGGACTTCGCCGTGCCCCAGCCCCGCCCCCAGCGCCCCGCCCGCCAGGAGCAGCCCGAGCCCCACGTACAGCCGGAGCACCACGCGCACCCGGTGGACCACGGGCACCCGGAGCGCCACGTGCACCCGGAGCACCGGGCGCACCCGGCGGATCACGCGCACCCGGAGCCCCCCATGCACCCGGAACGTCAGGAGCGCCGCGAGCGCCCGGCCGAGGAGTCCCGGCGCGAGCGCCCCGCGAACCGCGACCGCGCCACGAACGCCGCCTCGGCGGAGCGGGCCCGGCGCGCCCAGCGCAGCGCGGTGCTCGCGCGGCGCCGGCGCACCACCGTCGTCCTCTTCCTCGCCTTCACGCTGGGCGCGGTCGTCGCGGCGGTCGGCGGGCTCGGCTTCCTGTGGGCGCCGGCCATCCCGGCCGTCCTGCTGAGCGCGTACATCGTGCATCTGCGCATCCAGGAGCGGCGGCGCTTCGCCTTCACCATGGACCGCCGACGCGCCGAGGCCGCGGCCCAGCGGCTGCGCGAGAGCAGGCCGCGTACCAGGGCCGCGGCGCCGAGTGCCGAGCCGGACGACGAAGCGGAGTCCCACCAGGCGCCGCCGGTGCCCGAACCAGCGCCCGCCCCGGCCGTCTCCCCGCAGGAGGCGGGCCGGCGCGCGCTGGTCGAGCAGACCGACCACGCGGAGTGGGTCGACCAGCAGCGCGAGCGCGGGCCCGAGCGCGGCGACAGCTGGGACCCGGTGCCGGTCCCGCTGCCCACGTACGTCACCGCGCCGGTCGCCCCGCGCGCCACCGGCAGCATCGACTTCGGCGCCCCGGACACCTGGTCCTCGGCCCGCTCCTCGACGGCCGAGCCCACCCCGGCCGGGCCCGCCGCCGAGCCGCCGCCGCGCCGACGCTCGGGCCCAAGTCGCCGCCGGACCCCGCTCTTCGACCAGTACGCGGACGAGGACCGGCCCCGCGCCGCCAATGAGTGAGCCGGCTCTCGCTGACCAGCGGGGAACGGATTTCCAAGCACTCCGATCGGGGTGCTAAAGTTTCACTCGTTGCAAGGGCCTGTGGCGCAGTCCGGTAGCGCACCTCGTTCGCATCGAGGGGGTCAGGGGTTCGAATCCCCTCAGGTCCACAACAACGACTGTTCTTGAGTTAGCTCGGGAGCGGTTGACGAGATCCTGTCCGATCGGAAGATCGGGCGGGATCTTTGTCGTTTCCGGGGTGTGTTCGATG